>NZ_ATHL01000089.1 GCF_000445125.1 Novosphingobium lindaniclasticum LE124 | reverse complement strand
GGGCCCGGCATCGACAGGGCCCGGCATCGACAGGGCCCGGCATCGACAGGGCATTGTCCTGCCTCGGCGCCTTGCCGTGCGCCCGGCAGGCCGTTAGCCTCGCGTCGAAAACGAGGAGTTCTCATGGCACGTTCGGTTATCGTCACCGGTGGTTTCGGCATTCTCGGCGCAGCGGTGGCCGCAGCTTTCGCGCGCAGCGGAGACAAAGTGGCCCGCATCGACTTCGCGCCGGAAGCCCGCACGCCGCTCGTCGGTGCGCTGGACATCGGCGGCGTCGATCTGACCGATGCCGCAGCGACGCAAGGCGCGCTGGACGAAGTCGTCTCTGCCCAGGGCGGTATCGACGTGCTGGTCAATGTCGCCGGCGGTTTCACCTGGGAAACCTTGGAAGGCGGATCGCTGGCGAGTTGGGCGCGGATGCAGGCGATGAACCTCACCACCGCTGTAACCATCACCCAGCTTGCCCTGCCCCGGCTCAAGGCCTCGGCAGCGGGCCGCGTCATCAGCATCGGCGCGGGCGCAGCGGTCAAAGCCGGCATGGGCATGGGCGCCTACGCGGCCTCCAAGTCCGGCGTCCACCGCCTGACCGAAGCGCTGGCCGAGGAACTCGCGGGCACCTCCGTCACCGTCAATGCCATACTGCCCAGCATTATCGACACGCCGACCAACCGGGCCGACATGCCGGACGCCGATTTCTCCACCTGGGTTCAGCCAGAGGCGGTCGCGGAGGTGATCGGCTTCCTCGCCTCGGACGCGGCGCGCGCCGTTACCGGCGCACTCATTCCGGTCACGCGCGGCGGCTGAGCCTCAGTTCAGTCGCGGGTCCCGAACAGGCGGCAGGCCACCGCATCGAGCCGGGCGACCACGCCCGGATCGCGCGCACCGGGCGCCGTGATCACCGCATGATCCAGCGCCCTGTCGATCGGACTGGGCGCGCGCTCCGGCGGAAGGTTTGCCGCCAGCTTGCGCAGCGTATCGCGCGCCACGCGGGCGTTGGCGTGCATGACTTCCAGGACATGGCTGACCTCGACGCCCGCCTCTTCCTCGCGCCAGGCGTCGTAGTCGGTAACCATGCCGAGCATCGCATAAGGCAGTTCCGCCTCCCGCGCGAGACGGGCTTCCGGCATGCCGGTCATGCCGATCACGTCCGCTCCCCAGGCGCGGTACATGCGGCTTTCCGCGCGCGTGGAGAACTGCGGGCCTTCCATCGCGAGATAGCACCCGGCAGGGTGGACTTTCGCCCCGGCGGCTTCCGCCGCCGCTCCCGCCACTGCGGAAAGACGCGGACAGACCGGATCGGCCAGGCTCACATGCGCCACCAGCCCGGTGCCGAAGAAACTGCCCTCTCGACTGGTGGTGCGGTCGATGAACTGGTCCACCATGACCATATGCCCCGGCGCCATCTCCTCCCGCAGCGAACCGATGGCGGACAGCGCGAGCACGTCCGTCACCCCGCAGCGGTTGAGCACGTCGATATTGGCGCGGTAGTTCACCGAGGAGGGCGGGATCGCATGGCCGGCGCCGTGGCGGGCGATGAACGTGAATCGCACGCCGCCCAGCCGCCCCGTCGTCACCGGCCCGGAAGCCGCCCCGAACGGACTGGAGACGGAGATCTCCTGCGCCTCCTCCAGTTCGATGCCGGCGGTCAGACCCGAACCGCCGATGATGCCGATGTGCCAGAAGCTGCTTTTCTCAGCGCGCAAGGATACCTGCCATGATGATGTCGATGGTGTGCTCGCGGTAGCGGTCGCGCAGTTCCTCGGTCAACGTGTCCTGGTCGAAACAATGCTTCAGCACCAGCCGCGCCGAGAAGAAGCGGTCCACCGCGCCGGTCACCGTAAAGTAGAAGAGTTGCGGATCGATTTCACGGAACACGCCTGCCCGCACCCCGTCGCCGATCAGCTCCTCATAGGCGCGGTAGATCGGCGAGAGATAGCAGTCTGCGATGCGACGCGCCTCGGTATCGTCGCTCTCGCGCACCATGCGCATGGTCAGGCGGTTGAGATAGGGCACTTCGTAGAAGGTATCGACGACCTTCCAGAGGTGGCGCCGCAGCTTGGCTTCCGGCGACCAGCCGTCCTTCGCCAGCAGCGCATCCACGCTGGTAACGATCGCCTGCCAGTCCCGGTCGAGCAGCGCCTTGAGCAGCCCGGCCTTGTTGCCGAAGTAATACTTCACCAACGCCGAATTGAGACCGGATCGCAGCGACAGCTCGGAGAGCGAGATGTCGATCACGTCGCCCTCGCGCATGATCGCGCTCGCGGTATCCAGCAATTGCGCCCGCGCGCCGGGAGGCGGACCGCCGTGCTCGGCCGAGGAAGAGCCCTGCACCATCTTCGTTACCCTGCGGCCCCTTACTTCGGCCCCATGCGGATCGCACCGTCGAGCCGGATGGCTTCGCCGTTCATGTAGTCGTGTTCGAGCAGGAACAGCGCCAGCCTGGCATATTCCTCGGGCTTTCCAAGGCGCTTGGGAAACGGCACCATGGCGGCGAGGGCATCCTGCACCTGCTGCGGCATACCCGTCATCATCGGCGTCTCGAAAATGCCCGGCAGGATCGTGTTGACGCGAATACCCTCGCTCATGAGATCGCGCGCGACCGGCAGAGTCATCGCGAGCACGCCGCCTTTCGAAGCCGCATAGGCCGCCTGCCCGATCTGCCCGTCCTGCGCCGCCACCGAGGCAGTGTTGACGATGGCGCCCCTGGTCCCGGCGGCGTCCAGCGGATCGAGCGTGACCATCCCGGCAGCCGACTTGCTGATGCAGCGGAAGGTGCCGATGAGGTTGATGCCGATCGCCTTCTCGAACAGCGCCATGTCGTGGGCACGGGGCACGCCGGTTTCGCGGTTCTTGCCCACGGTCTTGGCGGCAGGTGCGATACCGGCGCAATTGACGAGCACGCGCTCCTGCCCATGCGCGCTGCGGGCCTTGGCGAAACCGGCATCGACGCTGGCGTCGTCGGTCACGTCGACCTTGCAGAACACGCCGCCGATCTCGGCCGCGATCGCCTCGCCTGCCTCTTCATTGAGGTCGAACACCGCGACCTTCACGCCCTGCCCCGCCAGCGCGCGTGCGGTAGCCGCGCCGAGACCCGATGCCGCGCCGGTAACGACCGCGGCAAGGCTGCTGTCCAGTTTCATGCTGCTTCCCCTTCCTGCTCGCGAACAGGACGCCGCCGGAAGGTCCGGCGCCGCCCCTGCTGCCCGATGATTTAATCAACCGGTTAAGCAGCCAGGACAAAGAGGTCAACCGAGCATGGAGAAATCGCCTGCCCGTGACATCAGCCGACCGGGTCAAGCCCGCGCTGGACCTGGGAGCGCTCGATATTCGAGCGATCGCCGCGGCGTTGTTCCGCCCACTCGCTCTTGGTCATGCAGATCTTCTTGGCGCGCAGACGCGAGCCGATCTCGGTCACGCGTTCGCAGACGATCGGGTCCTGCTTGGCGGCATCCGCGCCGGGAACCGCAGCAGGCGCCACCGGTGCCGTCTGCGGCGTGGGAGTGCTTGCCAGGGCGGGGACGGCCGGGAGGGCGCAGCAAGCGGCCGCAATTTTGGTGAGCATGTGCATCGTGCAACTCCAAGGCGCCGACCCTGCGGTTCTCACGCCGAAAGACTGGATGAAACGAAGGTAAATCGGGACGTATCGCAGTTCAAGTACGGGCGATGTCGAAGGCGACCGTCAGACGCTCGCCGGCCGCGAAGGGTCTGGTGGCGTGCCACATCCACGATGGGAACAGCACGAGCCGCGCCGGGCGCGGCTCCACGGACCGGCGCGGCGCGATGTGACCGCCCAGCCCCTCCGGCGCACCGCCGATGTCCAGCCATCCCTCGCCGGAAGGAAGGTCCTCGGGAACGGAGAGGTAGAGCGCGGAACTGATCCAGCCTTGCGGGTGGTGGTGCGCCGCATGGAATCCCGCTCCCGCCAGCCGCACCGACCAGCTCCCGGCAAAGCGCGGGCGAGCGGTACGCTTGACTCCCAGCATGGGGTGAGAGGAATCGGCAGGCGGCAAGGCGGCCTGGAAGGCGGCAACCTCTTGCCGCAGGACCTCGCGCAGGCGGGCGATTTCCGGCTCGCACCGCGCAAGCAATATGCCGTCCGTCTGCGTGCCCCCGCGCACCGACTGATCCAGAAAACGCCCGGACCGGGCATGAAGCCCGCGCAGTAGCGGTAGCAGCGATTCAAGCCCCAGGGCCTGCGGATCGAGATCGACGATCCTGATCAGCCCCTCCTGCCCGTCGAGCCAATCCGATCGCGGATCGCCGGCGCACCGCCACGCAAGCGCGGCATAGGGCCAGATCGCTTCCGCCCCCGGTGCCGTCAGCCAGGGCTCGATCTCCGCGACCGCGCGCGCCAGATCGCCGGTGCGCAGCAGATGACGCAGTCGCCAGACCGCAAGGCCCTGATCGGCGGCTTCGGCACCCGCCAGCTCTGGCCTGTCGAATGTCGCAGCCGCCTCTTCCGCGCGGCCGAGTTCGTCAAGCGCCGCAGCCCGTGCGACCAGGAACGGGCGCAGCGGCCCATGCACGGCAATGGCCCGATCGGCCGCGGCAAGCGCGTCCGCATGGCGCTCGCCGGAGAGCAGCAGATCTATGGCCAGGCTGCGCAAGGCATGGCTTTGCGCAAAACGCTGCAAGGCCGCCTCAATCGTCGAAAAAGCACGGTCCCCTTCGCCGACCATCGCCGCAAGCTGGGCGAACTGCCGATGTCCTTCCATCCAGCCGGGATTGGCGGCGAGCATCGCTTCCAGCTCCACCAGTCCGCGCCTGCCCTCTCCTTCCGCCAATCGCGCCGAAGCCAGACCCAGGCGGATCTCCGCTTTCGCCGGGGCCAGCAGAGTAGCCCGTTCGAACAGATGGGACGCCGGCCGTCCGGCCTCCAGCGAGACGTGCGCGAGCGCGTGAACGACGCCGGCATTGTCGGGCGCCATGGCCATCGCCGCTTCCAGTGCGGCCATCGCCCCCTCGCGCCGATCGAGCGCGCGGCGCAGCATGGCCGTCCAATGCAGCAGGCCGACATCGGGCCGGTTGCGCGCCAGCCATGCGGTCAGGCGGGCTTCCGCCTCCTCTTCTTCGCCGCGCGCCAGAGCTCGTTCGGCAAGCTGTGCCAAGGCCTCGCGTTCGTTCGTCATCGACCCGTTCACCGTCCCGCCGTTCCGCGGCCCGCCGCTGCGATGGTTGCCGCCACCGCTTCACGCTCGCCCTGCGTCAGCCCGGGGTGCCATGCGTCGAAGATCAGCACGACGCGGAGCAGGTCCGTGGGGTTCATGGCTTCGTGCTCCATGGTGTCGTCGAAGGCGAAAGCCTCTCCCTCGCGCCAGTCGCGGGTCTCGGCACCGACCCGGAACCAGCAACCCGGCGGCACCACGAGCGGCAGGTGACAGACCAGCCGGGTGTTGTCGACGCCGACATGCGGGGGGATTGCCGTGTGCGGGGCCAGCAGCGAGAACATCGCGTTGGGCGAAGCGCCCGGTACTTGCGGCTGCGGCAGGCGCGACAGCAATTCCATCGTGCGCGGCGCCTGCGCCGCATGGTGCGGCACGATCGCGCCATGCCGCAGGAGATGGATCGCGCTCCAGTCCCGGTTGCGGTTGAGCGGGCGCCACTGGGCCAGATTTTCGCGCTCTTCATACTGGATATAGGGTTCGAGTTCGGCCCGCTCCGAGTGAAGCAGAGCCAGCATCTCGGCCCGGATATCCGCGAAAGCGCCTTCCACCTCGGCCAGCCAGGGAACGGTGTGCCGAGGATGGAACTCGCGCTCGACCAGGCCGGGATAATGGAAGTGGGTCGGCTCGCTGTGGTAGACGCGCGTCTTGCGCAGGATGTTGTCGCGAAAGCGGGCGAGGCGCCATGCGTGATCCGCGTCGGTCGAGGATTCCGGCCGGTTGTCGTCGCCCTCTGCCGGCTGGGCGGCCTTAGCGAGTTCGCGCTCCTGCTCCTCCACCCAAGCCGCGTGAAAGGTCCGGCCGGCAACGATCGCCGCTTCGAGCGGCGGCGGCAGCGGACCCTCCGGTACGTGCGCAAGCGCTTCTCCCCAGGCGGCACCGGCCTGCCCATCGCCGACCCGCTCCAGCAGACCGGCTCGCATGACCAGCGCCATGAAGTCCAGCGGAGCCTGCTCCAACGCCCGGTATACAGCCTCCAAAGCCTGGTGCGGCTGCCGCAGCGCCCGCCGCAGCCCCGCCAGCTTGAGCCACTGCGCAACCAGCCCCGCCGCCGGCAACCCCGTCGAGCCGGAAGCCAGCACCGTCTCCAGCGCCTGCGCCGCACCGGCAAGATCGCCGGCTGCCGTAAGCCGGTCGACGTCCGCGAAAATCGACACCCCTATGTTCATCGCCCCCCCGAGCGTTCAGAGCGAATCGGCAACGATGCCGGAAGTCTCGCTCCAGACAGGCACGCGGTCGTCTTCGAGCGAATAACCGAAGCGTTCCACCCAGGGACGCAAGATGTCCAGCACCGGTTCTAGATGCTTTTCATAGCGGCGCCAGCGACCTGCGGAGCGGGTATAGACCGCCTCCGTGACTTGCGCGTAACTGGCGGTTCGCACGACCCCCCGCGATCGTGCCGCCTCCCGGTGATCGAAGCCCTCGCCTGCCCAGGGCACGCCTAGCCAGTCGAACAACGGTGCAAGCTCTCGCGATTGGTCCGTGACCAACCTTTCGTAGACCACCGTATGCACCGGCAGGCCGAACGCCGCTCGCGCCTGCTCCCAATAGGAGAACGCAAGGTCGTAGAACCTCGCCGCTGCTTCCAGGTTCAGGAAATTGCTCATCGCGTTGTTGGTGCGGAAATTGGTGATGAAGCAGCTCAGGACGACGTCGCAAGGATGCCGCAGCGCCAGCACGTAACGGGCATCGGGAAAGAGGCGGCGGATCACCGGCACTTTGCCGAGGTGCAGCGGGTGTTTGTCGATCACCAGCGTCTCGGCGCCAAGCGTGCCATGTGTCGAAGCACTCCGGAAATAGCGCGCTCGCGCTTGTGCTATCGCTGCAGCATCGATCCCGGCCAGGGCTGCAACACCGCCAAGATCGGCTTCGATTTCCGCGAAGTAAGGTTCCTCCTCCAGAACCAGCGTGTTCGCCGCAGTCATCAGCATCGTGTCGAGCAAGGTCGTGCCCGAGCGAGGAAAACCGAGCAGGATGACGGGCGAGGCGCGCTCGGCTGCCGGTGCCTCGCTCCACGTCGCGATCCACGGCGGCGTGACCAGGGCACGATCGCGGGCCATGTCCGCACGGAAGCGCTCCGCGCGTTCGCCGGGGCGGGACGGCTCTTCCAGCAGGCTTGCGTTCATCGCCGTAAAGGCCTCGAACGCCTGATCGTAGCGCCCCATGCGATCGAGCATGATCCCGCGCAACTGGTGGCGGCGATTGGCCATGACCACTTCGCCGGATTGCTCCAATGCGGCGAAAGCCTCTTCGAACCTGTCGGCCCGCTTGAAGCGGAGGGCATCGATGAAGGCGATGGATTCCGCGTCGGCACCGCCAGTGAGAGCGCGGGCACGCAGAGGCTGCAGTTCCGCCTCGCGGTTGCTGCGTTCGTAGACGGCCGCAAGACCGACGAAGGAGGGTCCGAGTCCAGGCTCGATCGCCAGCGCCGCCTCGAAACGGTCTTCCGCTATGGCATAGTCGTTCCGACGCGCGGCCTCCTGACCATAATTGGACTGCAAGCCGGCATCCTGCGGGGCGCGCCGCGCGGCTTCGGCGATCGCCTCGTACTGCCGATCCTCCATGCCGATCTCGTGGTAGAACGTGGCGAGAGTCAGCAGCGGCACGTGATCCTGGGGGAAATCGCGGGCAGCATCGCGCAGGATGCGCTCGCCCTCCTCCACCCGGCCCGCCTTCAGCAGCGCCGTTCCCAGGTTCACACGGATCGGCGGCGAATCCGGCGCCAGCACCATCGCGCGGCGCAGCACCTCCACCGCTTCGGAATGGTGCCCCTCCTCGCTGAGCGCATTGCCGAGATTGTTCAGCAGCGACCAGTCATCCGGCTGACGCGCCAGCACATGGCGGTAGAGTCTGACCGCCCGCCCAAACTCACCGGCGTCCTGCGAGAGATGGGCAGCAATCCGCGCCAGCCGCAGACTAGGCTCGGCCATGGCCGAGGCTTCGTCGCATAGCGCCAGGGCCTGCTCCTTGCGATCCGTGCGCAAGTAGGAATCGGCGAGATTGGTCCGCACCACAAGATCCTGCGGACGCAAGGCATGCGCGCGCTGCAGATATGTCGCGGCCCGTTCGAACTGGCCGCGATGAAACTCCACCGCGCCGGCCAGGGCCGCCAGTGCCGCATCGTTCGGCGCGGCGGCCAGTGCCGAAACGACGGCGTCCGCAGCTTCGTCAAGCCTGCCCATACGCGCCATGCCGGCGATGCGGCGCAATTCCTCGGAAGTATCAGACTGTTGGGCAGGCGGAACGGTGCTGGTCATGCGGGAACCCGAATTTCACGGCGGACCTGCCCGCCGAAAACAAAAAGCGGCGGCCCTCCAGGGAAGACCGCCGCCAAAGACTAACCGTTCGTGGGAACGATTAGAAGTTCATGGTGATGCCGGTGAAGACATAGCGACCCAGCGAGTCGTACGTGCCCGGATAGACGTTGCCGTTACAGAACACCGAGGCGCAAGCAGCCTGGGTGACCAGCGGCGGATCCTTGTCGAACAGGTTGGTCGCACCCAGGCGCCAGGTCAGGTTCTTGCCAAGGTCGGCCGTCAAGGTCAGGTCGAAGTAGTCCATGCTCTTGAGCTTGTCGTCGAGCGTGTTGGTACGGCCGGCGAGCGAGCTCGAGGGATTGAGGAACTCCACCGTGGCCGACGAGAGGTGACGCCACTGGACCGACAGGCCGATGCCGTTGGTCATCGTGTAGCTCACGCGGGCCTTGTGGCGCCACTTGGGACGGGGCACGCCGCAGGTCGGACCATAGTAGCCCGTGCAGTCGTATTCCTCGGTCAGGCCGTTGTCGACGCTGTACTTGTCCAGCAGGGTGCCGACGAAGTTCACCGACACGCGGCCGGCATTGCCGATCTCGGTCGAGTAGTTGCCGTTGAACTCGAAGCCGCGGGTCTGCACGCCGCCGACGTTCTGGTTGGTGTCGATGACGTAGCCATCGGGGCTCAGCCAGAGCGAACCGGCAGGGTTACGGTTGACCAGATCGCATGCGCTGGAAACGCCGTCACCGCAAGCGGCGAGAATGGCGTCGGCGCCGAACTGGCGAATGGCGTTCTTCACCTTGATGTCGAACCAGTCGACGCTGGCGGTCAGGCCGGGGATCCAGCGCGGCTGGAGGACGACGCCGACGGTCTTGGTGGTCGACTTCTCCGGAGTCAGGTCCGGGTTGCCGCCGATCAGGCCGTTGTACTGCGAAGCCGGGTTGAGCGGCGTACCGGCAACCAGGCCCTGCGCGGCGCATGCTGGCGAGATCGTGTCTTCTCCGGCGCAAGGATCGGTCGTGCCGTCAAGCGCGACGATCTGCGGAGCGAAGAGTTCCTGGATGTTCGGCACGCGGACGGCACGGTTGTAACCTGCACGGATGCGGATATCCGAAACCGGGGCAAGGTCGACACCCAGCTTGAAGGTGTCGGTGTTGAAGGTGCGACCGTTCGAAACCTTGTAGTGCGAATAGCGGTAGCCGCCATTGAACGACAGGTTCTGAACGAAGCCGTCCTGGATCAGCGGAATGTCGATTTCGCCGAACAGTTCGGTGACCTTGTAGCTACCCGAGGTCGAAACCGTGGGCGCACCCTGGCCGGTGAGGTCGCCGGTGGTGAAGGCATAGTCGGTCTTGAGGTCCAGCGCATCGCGGCGATATTCGGCGCCGAGAGCGATGTTGATACCGTCTTCCGCAAGCGGCGACTTGATGCCGTATTCACCGAGCAGACCGGTGAAGCTGGCGCTCGCCACCTGCTGCGAGGTGTTGCCCTTCATGAAGCCGGTGGAGGTGAGGTAATCCAGCGCGCCCTGCGAGATCGGCGCACCGCTGAACACGTCGTAAGGAACGCAGCGCGTATCCTGGCCGGTTACGGCGACACGGCAAGCCGGACCGCTGGCGGTGGAAACGACGTCCAGCGCATTGGCGAGGCGCGAAGCCGAGAACTCGTTGGTGTAGACCTGCGAGTAGTTGGTGCGGCCGTACTGGTAATAGGCGTCGTAGGACCAGGCGTTGCCCAGTTCGCCGCGCGAACCGATGATGGTGCGGAACGCGGTGTGCTGGAGATCGCTCTGACGTGCGCCGCCTTCCACGTTGCGGCGAAGCAGCTGGAAGAACGCCTTGTTGTAAGTCGCGCCCGTGGTCGGATCGATGAAGTTGACCGGCGCTGCACCCGGGTTCGGGTTGAAGGCTGCGCCTGCGGCGAGCGGGAAGTTCCCGAGGAACCCGTTGACCAGATTCGACGCGTTGCAGATTTCACCGCGCTGCTGAGCCGACAGAAGCGGGTTGTCGCAGTTGATGGTCAGCGTGTTGCCGAAGTTGCCCGAAGGCGCGATCTGCGCGACCGTGCGGTCATCCATGAACATGAATTCCATGTACGGATGAATGGCCTTGCTGATCTCGTAGTCAGCGAAGACGCCGGCGGTGTAGCGCTCGTCGGGGCGCTGGTAGTAGTTCAGCGGCGCGAAGTTGTAGATGTTGCGGCCGCCCGGCGTGATCGTGCCGGCACCAAGTGCGCCGGTCGTCGAGGCATCGGAGCCTGCCGGGAAGTAGAAGCCGTTGCCCGGCGCCGCCGTGCCTGAACCACCGCAGTTGAACGCGCTGCCCGAAGCCGAGATGGCGCAGGACGAATAGTCGCGGCGACCCTGAAGCAGCGGGTTGGCGCGGCGATAGCCGACGTAGGCGGTGGCGTGACCACGGCCGTCATCGAAGCTGGTGCCGAATGCTGCGGTAAGGTCGTACTGTCCGCCGCCGACGGTTCCCCCGCGGGGATAGTCGTAGGCCGGATCGCCGGCGCGCTTGTCGAGAACCGAGCGGATGAACTGGTTGTCGTTGTTATGGGTGTAGACGCCGTAGTTGGCGTCGATCTTGAAGCCCTCGAAATCGGTGTCCATCACGAAGTTGACGACACCGGCAACCGCGTCCGCGCCGTAGGTGGCGGAAGCGCCGCCGGTCAGCACGTCCACGCGCTTCACCAGCGCGGCCGGGATGAAGTTAAGGTCAGCCGCGGACGTGGTGGTGTTCGGGTCGCCCGTCATCAGGCGCCGGCCGTTGATCAGCACCAGCGTGCGCGAAGGGCCAAGGCCGCGAAGGTCGACGTTGGCCGTACCGGTCGCGCCGTTCGCGAGGTTGGAGCTCTGCGAGGCGAGCACCTGCGGGAGCGAGTTCAGCAGGTCTTCCGTGCGGGTCGTACCCTGGAGCTGGATGTCCTGCGACGAGACGGTGGTGATCGGCGCGATCGAGGTTTGGTTCGGCGCGACGATGCGGCTGCCGGTCACGACGATGGCTTCGCCGGAAGTCGACGAGTCCGCAGCGTCCTGTGCCTGAGCGCCGCTGCTCAGCATGGCGAAGCCGAGCACCAGCGGTGCTGCGCCTGCCTTGAGCGCATTGATGGTTTGCTTGTTCACGTGTGTGTCCCTTTTTTCCAGAGCGCGGTGTGAGGCCGACACCCTTGAATTTTCCGACACGCCTAATCTCGGTAAGGATATTTCGCGTGTCGGAAGATGCACTTTCATTACGCAAAGAAGGACTTGCTCAAAGACCTTTGAACATTGCGCCGCAACATTCACGGATCCTTGTGACAAATCCGCAACAAAGCAGCCCTATGAACGGCGAACCGCAGACAAACCCCTTGAACGGCACCTCGAAAAGATGTGACTCCCGTCGTGGCATTGCCGCAACATCGTTACGCATAAAACCCGCTCAAGCATCGAAATGATACAATCGCATCGGCTGATGAACAGGCGCTTCTGACCGGCAGCAAGTGCACTTGCTGCAAGTTTAGCCGACTTGCTACGACACTCTGCAATCTGACGGCAAAGGATCCAGGCATTGAACAAGGCACATTTGCTCGCAGCGGCGATTTTGGCGCTGTGCTCCCAGTCGATGGCAGCAGCGGATCCTCGCGAGGAGGCCAAGGATCGACCCGAGCCGTATCGCCAACTCGTCGCCTGCCGCGAGGTCCAGGAGGCCCAAGCCCGTCTCGCCTGCTACGATCGGCAAGTGGCAGCGCTGGAACAAGCCACAAGCCGCCACGAGATCGTGATCGCCGATAGGAAAGCCGTCGATACGGCAAAGCGCGGGCTGTTCGGCTTTGCTGCGCCGGTCGCCAAGCTGATGGGCTTTGGAGGAAGCGATGCGGCAGGAGACGAGCTGAAAGCCATCGAAACGACAGTTACGGGCGTGCGTCGGGCCGCTCCCGGGTGGGTGATCGACTTCGAGGATGGCAGCACATGGGAGCAGAACGATACGCGTGACTTCGTACTGTCACCCAAGATCGGCAATGAGGCGAAGATCGAGCGTGGTCTTCTGGGTACATTCACCGTTTCGGTTCGAGGTCAACGACCGATAAAGATGCGCCGCGTGAAGTGACGCCGGGGCAGCATTCCGGCAAAGCGTCGCACCAAATGGGTAAACAAGAAATCGACGTATAACTGGCCATACGCGACATAATCCGTCGCGAAAATGTCTGCACATTTCCGTTTGTGACAATGAGAGCACATCTACTCTGACTTGCCCCCTGAAATACGGGAATAAACGGCGGGGCGCGATGTTGCATCTTGGCCACAATCATCGATGCAATTCCATCGCGGGTGCCGTTTACGATTGAAACCGAGCGCCCACGGCGCAAGAAATCCCTCCATGGTAATCAGGGGCGTTCGCGCACGATGATTACCGCCTCCGGGTGCACGGCGGGTCTGGTCACGCTTCCAGCCGTGCGCACGAAAGCAACAAGGGACACATAAACGTGCAAAATTCTCTGAAGAAGGCTGCGCTGCGTAGCGCCGCCAGCCTGCCGGTATTCGCGCTGGCATTCGCCACGAACGCCTACGCGCAGGACCAGGCGGCCGACGCCGAAGACTCGGCCAATGCCCCCGCCATCGTCGTCACCGGTTCGCGCATTTCGACGCCGAACCTGGAATCGGCCAACCCCGTCGCCATTCTGACCGGCGAGCAGGTGTTCAGCAGCGGCAACCTCTCGGTTGGCGACCAACTGAACGAACTCCCACAGCTTCGCAGCAACTTCAGCCAAGCGAACTCCACTCGCTTCCTTGGCACCCGTGGCCTCAACCTGCTCGACCTTCGCGGCCTCGGCACCTCGCGCACACTGGTCCTCGTCAACGGCCGCCGGCACGTCGGCAGCGACGTTCTGGTCAATGCCGTCTCAGTTGACGTCAACACCATCCCGGCCGACCTGATCGAGCGTGTGGACGTGGTGACGGGTGGCGCTTCGGCGGTCTACGGTTCCGACGCCATTGCCGGTGTCGTCAACTTCATCCTCAAGGAAGACTACGACGGCATCAGCTTCCGTGGTCAGAACGGCATTTCGAACTACAAGGATGGCGGCAAGCAGTTTGCCTCGGTCGTCGTCGGCAAGAACTTCTCCGAAGGCCGCGGTAACATCACCCTAGCCGCCGAATTCTCGCACTCGGACGACTTCTACGCGTCGGGCCGCCCCGGTCTGCGCAACAACCGCGGCTTCGTGGTTACCGATACCGATCCCGCAGGCACGCCCAACGGTTCGGACGGCGTGTTCGACCGCACGTTCTATAACGACATTCGTTCGGCAACGATCTCGCTCGGCGGCATGGTCGCTGCTTACGGGAACCCCAACTCGGCGCTGTGCGGACGCGGCACCAATGGCTCGGCCTTCACCTGCAACTACCAGTTCCAGCCCGATGGCACCCTGGTTCCGCAGACCGGTGAACGTATCGGCATCGGCCCGAACGGCAGCTTCCTGGGCGGTAACGGCGCCAGCAACCGCGAAGGCCGCCTGATGGCACTTTCGCCCGACCTGAAGCGCTACACCGCCAACCTGACCGGCCACTACGAGATCACGCCTGCTCTCGTGCCGTTCTTCGAAGCCAAGTACAGCCGCACCGACGCGCGCGGTTCGCAGAGCGGCCCGTTCTTCTCGCAGGGCACCACGCTCGGCGGCGATCCGCGTGAACGCATCCGTCTCGACAACCCCTACCTGAACGGCGATGCACGGCAGGTGCTGACCGATACGTTCGCGGCATCGACCGTTAATGCCAACACCGGCGCCGCATTCACCGACACCGTCGTGAACGGCGTCGTGACACAGTCGGCTGCCGATAAGCTCGCCGCACAGCGTACTGCAATCGCTAACGGCACGTTCGGCTTCAACCTGCGTCGCAACTGGGTGGACTTCGGAAACCGCGACGAGGAAATCCGTCGTGAGACCTTCCGTATCGTCGGCGGTCTGCGCGGTGATTTCAACGACGACTGGAAGTACGAGCTCTCCGTCAACTACGGCGAACACAAGGAACGCAACCTGATCCGCGGAAACGTCAACGTCCAGCGCTACCTGCTGGCTCTTGACTCCACGACAGACGCCAACGGTAATATCGTCTGCCGTTCGAAGATCAATCCGGCTGCCGCCATCTCCTACGTCAGCGACAACGATCCGCTGCTCGCCGGCGACGTCGCCGCTTGCGTCCCGCTCAATCCGTTCGGCCAGGGGTCGGTCAGCCAGGCAGCGAAGGACTACATCCTCACCAGCAGCCTCGCTACGGGCAAGATGCGCCAGACGGACATCATGGGATACGTCTCGGGTGACTCGAGCCAGTGGTTCGAACTGCCTGGCGGCCCGGTAGCGTTCTCCGTGGGCGGCGAGTATCGTCGTGAAACCGTGCGCTACGACCTCGACGACGTGACCCAGGCCGGGTACGCGTTCTACAACGCCATCCCGTCGTTCTCGGCCCCCGCCTTCGAGGTGAAGGAAGCCTACGGCGAAATCCTGCTTCCGCTCCTCAAGGACAAGCCTTTCTTTGAAAACCTGAGCCTGCGCGGTAATGCCCGCGTTTCGGACTACAAGGGTTCGGCTGGTACCGTGTGGGCCTACGGTGGTGAAGCCATCTGGAGCCCAGTTCGCGATCTGACCTTCCGCGGCACTTACGCCCGCTCGGTCCGCGCGCCGAATCTTGTCGAGCTCTACTCGGCTGCGGGTCAAAACTTCGCCCCCAGCTTCACCGATCCCTGCTCTGCTCGCAACATCGGCGCAGGTTCGGCGAACCGCGAAGCTAACTGCCGTGCCGCCGGCGTGCCAATCGGTTACGACTTCAACTACGCGCAATCGCTTGAAATCGTGAGCGGCGGCAACCCCGACCTGCGTTCAGAAACCTCGGATTCCTACACGGTCGGCGCCCTCATCCAACCGCGCTGGGTGCCGGGTCTGTCGATCTCGGTCGACTACTGGGATATGACTGTCAACAACGTCATTGCCTCGGTTGCCGCACAGGACATCGCAAACCTCTGTTACGATTCGAACAGCCTCGACAATTCGTTCTGTCCGCTGTTCCAGCGCGCTGGCGCCAACGGTGGTCCGAACGGAGAACAGCCGTACCAGATCCTCGAAGGATCGCTGCTGCAGAGCTCGCTCAACTACGCGAAGTACAAGGTTCGCGGTCTCGACATGCAGGTCAACTACGACCATTCGTTCGACTTCGGACGCCTGTCGCTGACGGCTTACTGGACCCACTACTTCCAGAACGACCAGTTCACCGATCCCACCGACCCCACCTTCAAGGATCGCCTGCTCGACGAACTCAGCTATCCGTCGGACGCGGTGACCATGAACGCCTCGTTCCAGACCGGCGCGTTCAAGCTGGGCTACCAGCTGCGCTGGCTCGGCGGCATGTACCTCAACACTTACGAGGACTACAACTCGCTAAACGGTCTGCCGCCGCAGAACGCTGACTATGCGCCGATCAAGAAGTACCCGGACGTATTCTATCACGACATCCGCGCTGCTTACGACATCGACGACAACTACTCGTTCTACCTTGGCGTCGATAACGTCTTCAACAAGATGCCTCCGTACGGTCTCACCGGTATCGGCGAAGGTTCGGGTGTCTACCCGAATATGGGCCGCTACTTCTACACGGGCATCACTGCCAAGTTCTGATCGAACGGCGCAACAGGAAATCGGGCCGGTGGAGCAATCCACCGGCCCTTTTCTTTGCCCGCCGCAAAGGCCAAGAGAGAGGTCATGACTCAAGCCAGTGAACGTGCCGTTGCGGCGCTCGAAGGCGGGCGGCAGCAGGATGCCGTCGCGATCGCCCAGGACGCCGCCGCTGCCGGCGATGCCGAATGCCTGGCGTTGTTGGCGCGCTGGCGGTTGATCGGCAGCCCTCTTCCCCGCGACCTGCCCGAAGCCCGACGACTGCTGCGCGCAGCGACGCTTGCCGGCAGCGAAGATGCCGCGATGATGGAAGCCGCGCTTACCGCAAACGGCACCGGCGCCCCGCAAGACTGGAGCGGCGCGACGGCCATCTTGCGCGAGGCTGCCGAGCGCTACGGAGGGCCTGCGGCGGAAGATGCCGCCCTGCTCTCGCGCATGGATCTCGATGACGAAGGCTATCCTCTCGCTCTTCCGGAACCCGAAAGTCTGGGCCGAGACTATCAGGTCAAACGATGGCGGCAGTTTCTGACGCCGGAAGAGTGCGCCCATCTCGCCATGTCCGTGCGCGACCTGCTGGCTCCTTCGATCGTTGCCGATCCGCGCACCGGTCGGTCCATCCCGCATCCGATCCGGACTTCGTCTGCCGCGGTCGTCGGTCCGACCCGCGAATCCCTGCCGCTTCAGGCGATCATGCGCCGCCTCGCCGCCGCCACCGGCACGCGCGTGGAGCAGGGTGAACCGCTGAACGTGCTGCACTACGCGCCGGGGCAGGAATATCGCGAGCACATGGATACGCTGCCCCATGTCACCAACCAGCGCACCGTCACCGCCTTGATCTACCTCAATACCGGATATGTCGGCGGCGAGACTCGCTTTCCTGCGCAGAACCTGTCGGTGGCGGGCGGCGGCGGGGACATGGTGGCTTTCGCCAATACTCTGCCGGACGGATCGCCCGATCCTCGCAGCCGCCACGCCGGCGTGCCGGTTCGGCAAGGCGTCAAATGGGCCGCGACCCGGTGGATCCGCGCAAAGCCTTTCGACGTCTGGAACCACGGCTGACACATATGAAAAGGGCCTCGGCGAAACCGAGGCCCTTTCCTGTTGGTGTTAGTGGAGATCACTTCACCGTGATCGCCAGCGCGCCGTCGCCGTCGTCGATGCGGAGGTGGGAGCCGTCCGGCACTTCGCCGGCCAGCAGCTTCTCCGCCAGCGGGTCCTGCAGGTAACGTTGCACCGCGCGCTTCAGAGGCCTCGCGCCGTAGACCGGATCGTAGCCCACCCGGCCGAGCCAGCGCTTGGCGGCGTCCGTGAGGTCGAGCACGATCTTGCGGTCCTTGAGCAGCTTCTGCACCCGCGCCACCTGGATATCGACGATCGGGCCCATATGCTCCTGGCCAAGCCGGTGGAACAGCACGATCTCGTCGAGACGGTTGAGGAACTCGGGCCGGAAATGCCCGCGTACCACTTCCATCACTTGCGGCTCCACGGAGTCCACGTCCTGCCCTTCATCGAGCTGGGTCAGATACTGGCTGCCGAGGTTGCTGGTCAGGATGATCAGGGTGTTGGTGAAATCCACCACCCTGCCCTGCCCGTCGGTCAGGCGCCCGTCGTCGAGCACTTGCAGCAGCACGTTGAACACGTCCGGATGGGCCTTCTCGACTTCGTCGAACAGCACGACCTGATAAGGCCGCCGCCGCACCGCTTCGGTGAGCACGCCGCCCTCGTCGTAGCCGACATAGCCCGGAGGCGCGCCGATCAGGCGGGAGACCGCGTGCTTCTCCATGAACTCGCTCATGTCGATACGGACCATGGCGCTGTCGTCGTCGAACAGGAAGCCGGCGAGCGCCTTGGTCAGTTCGGTCTTGCCGACGCCCGTAGGGCCAAGGAACAGGAACGAACCGAGCGGGCGGTTAGGGTCCTGCAAGCCGGCGCGGGCACGCCGCACCGCCTTGGAGACGGCCGACACCGCATCCTTCTGGCCGATCACCCGCGCGCCGATCACCTCCTCCATCTTGAGGAGCTTCTCGCGCTCGCCTTCCAGCATCTTGTCGACCGGCACGCCCGTCCAGCGGCTGACCACGCCGGCGATGTCGTCCTCGGTCACTTCCTCGCGCAGGAGCGCGTTTCCGGCCTGGGCCTGCGCTTCGGAGAGCTTGCGCTCCAGCGAGGGGATCGTGCCGTAAGCCAGCTCGCCCGCCTTGGCGAGATCACCGCCGCGCTGCGCCTGATCAAGTTCGACGCGCGCGGCATCGAGTTGCTCCTTGATCCTGCCTTCGGCGGCGATCTTGTCGCGCTCGTTCTGCCAGCGGGTGGTCAGTTCGCTCGACTGCTGCTCCAGGTTGGCCAATTCCTCGCGCAGCGAGATCAGCCTATCCTTCGAAGCCTCGTCGGTCTCCTTGGCGAGCGCCATTTCCTCGATCTTGAGCTGGATGATCCGCCGGTCGAGCTTCTCGATCTCCTCGGGCTTGCTTTCCACTTCCATGCGGATGCGGCTGGCGGCCTCGTCCATAAGGTCGATCGCCTTGTCCGGCAGGAAGCGGTTGGTGATGTAGCGGTTGGAGAGCGTCGCCGCCGCCACCAGCGCCGCATCGGTGATGCGCACGCCGTGGTGCAGCTCGTACTTCTCCTTGAGCCCGCGCAGGATCGAGATCGTATCCTCCACGGTCGGCTCGCCGACGAAGACCGGCTGGAAACGGCGCTGCAGGGCGGCGTCCTTCTCGACGTACTTCTGGTATTCGTCGAGCGTGGTGGCGCCGATGCAGTGCAGTTCGCCGCGCGCAAGGGCGGGCTTCAGCAGGTTGCCCGCATCCATCGAGCCTTCGGAGGCGCCCGCGCCGATCAGCGTGTGCATCTCGTCGATGAACAGGATGATCTGCCCGTCCGCGCCTTTCACTTCGTCGAGCACGGCCTTCAGGCGTTCCTCGAACTCGCCGCGATACTTGGCGCCCGCGATGAGCGCCCCCATGTCGAGCGCCATCAACTGACGGTCCTTGAGGCTGTCGGGGACGTCGCCATTGGCGATGCGCAGCGCCAGCCCTTCGGCGATGGCGGTCTTGCCGACGCCGGGATCGCCGATGAGGACAGGGTTGTTCTTGGTGCGGCGCGCGAGGATCTGCACGGTGCGGCGGATTTCCTCGTCGCGGCCGATAACCGGATCGAGCTTGCCGTCCTTCGCAGCCTGAGTCAGGTCGCGGGCGTACTTCTTCATCGCATCGTAAGCGTTTTCGGCCGAGGCGCTGTCGGCATTGCGACCGCCGCGCAGTTCGGAGATCGCGGCCTCCAGTCCCTGCGGCGTGAGGTTCGCGGCCTTGAGCGCCTGTCCCGCCGAAGTCGTGGTGGCCAGCGCCAGCGCCAGCAAGATGCGCTCCACGGTGACGAAGCTGTCGCCCGACTTGGCGGCGAGCTGCTCGGCCTGGTCGAGAACGCGCACGGCATCGTTGTCCAGACCGGGCGCGCCTTGCGCGCCGCTGCCAGAAACGGTGGGGATCTTGCCCAGCGTCTTGTCGACTTCCTGAACCGCAAAACCGGGGTTGCCGCCAGCGCGCTGGATCAGGCCGGACGCCATGCCCTCGCCGTCCTCCAGCAGAGCCTTGAGGATGTGGTCGGGACTGATGCGCTGATGGTTCATGCGGATTGCCACGGTTTGCGCCGCCTGCAGGAAACCCTTGGCCCGATCGGTGAACTTTTCGAGATTCATGGTATGAATTGCCTCCTAATCTCGACCATATAGTGTTGCATATTTACAACACAAGACATGCTGCCACGGTTTTAGGAAACCGTGGATTTTCAAGAACTGGGAACCCGGTGGCCCCAAAATGGGTTTTCGCGGGCGGAATGCTAGTCCCCTCGAACGACGCTTCCTTCTGGGGGAATCATGCCTCGTCCCGGATTGATCCGGGACACTGGCCAAGCCTCGCCCAAATCCCGGCCGAGCTGGCTACTTCAAGCTCCCGCCTGAAGACTTGTCGGCGGTCCCGGATGAAATCCGGGACGACGTCTGCTCCCAACGAGAGCCATCCCACCTTTGTCGCTGGTCCTTACCGAACAACATGCTAGGCTTCGGTCATGCGACTTGCTCCCCGTTCCAGCGCCATCGCGCTTGCCGCCGCTCTTCTGCTCTCCGCCTGCGCCAGCGCTCCTACGGCGGACGTCGCCTCGGCCCCGCCTGCATCTACCGAAAAAGCCGCTCCGGCCCCCGCTTCCCCGGCCGAACTCGTCGCCAAGGTCGACATTCCCTTCGAAAAGTTCGTGCTGGCCAACGGCCTCACCACCATCGTCCACACCGACCGCAAGGCGCCGATCGTCGGCGTGACGACCTACTACAAGGTCGGCTCCAAGAACGAGCCGCGCGGCAAGACCGGCTTCGCGCACCTTTACGAGCACCTGTTCTTCGGCGGCTCGGCCAACGTGCCGGACTTCGACATTCCGCTGGAAGCGGCAGGCTCCACCCCCACCAATGGCTCCACCTGGTACGACCGTACCAACTACGTCGAAACCGTGCCCACCGGCGCGCTCGACGTGGCGCTGTTCATGGAGAGCGACCGCATGGGCCACCTGCTGCCTGCGGTCACGCAGGACAAGCTCGATAAACAGCGCGGCGTGGTCCAGAACGAGAAGCGCCAGGGCGACAACCAGCCCTATGGCCTGTTCGAATATGCGCAAAGCGAAGGCCTGCTCCCCGTCGGCCACCCCTATCGCCACTCGACGATCGGCTCGATGGCCGATCTCGACGCCGCCACGCTCACCGACGTGCGCAAGTGGTTCACCGACCATTACGGCCCGAACAATGTCGTGCTGGTACTCTCCGGCGACATCGATGCCGCCACCGCCCGCGCCAAAGTCGAGAAGTGGTTCGGCGACATCCCACGCGGGCCTGACATCAAGCCCGTCGCTGCGGAGCCGGTCACGCTCGGCGCGCCTGTCACCCGTGAAATCGCCGATCAGGTGCCGGTGCTGCGCCTTACCCGCAACTGGACCGCGCCAGGCCTCAACGATGCCGATACGCCCGCGCTGCAGATCGGTATGCACATTCTGGGCGGCCTCGCCAGTTCGCGGCTCGACAACGAACTGGTCCGCGGCCAGCAGCTCGCCGTCGCGGTGACGGCCTCGGCGCAAGTGTTCCAGCAGCTCGGCCTGCTGACCATGGCGATGGACGTGAAGCCGGGCGTGGACCGCGCCAAGGCCAATGCCGCCTTCGACAAGGTGCTGGCGGACTACCTGCGCGACGGCCCCACCGAAGACGAAGTGCGCCGCGCCGTGGTGAGTACTCTTTCCGGCGAGATCGGCGGGCTGGAACGCGTCGGCGGCTTCAGCGGCAAGGGCGCGACGCTGGCCGAAGGGCAGGTCTACTCGGACGATCCCGCCAAGTACAAGCAGGACCTCGCGCGGATGGCAGCGCTGACGCCCGCCGAGATCAAGGCGGCACTGAACAAGTGGCTCTCGCGCCCGGTCTATGCGCTCGACGTGGTGCCCGGTGCACGCAAGGAAAGTGGCGACGCGATGGGCGGCTGGGGCGACGAGGCCCAGCAACCGGCACGCGGTTCCAAGCCAAAGGGGACCGACCCCGAGACGAAGGCTCCCGCCATCGCCGCCGGACCGAAGCGCGAGATGCCGCCGCTCGGCCAGATCGGCGCGCTGACGTTCCCCGCGATCGAACATGCAACGCTCTCAAACGGCATCGAGGTCGCCCTCGCCCGCCGCAGCACAGTGCCGAAGCTGGTGCTCTCGCTCGACTTCGACGCCGGTTACGCCGCAGACGCGCTCGATACGCCCGGCACCCAGGGCTTGATGCTGGCGATGCTCGACCAGGGTACGTCGAAGCTCGACGCCACGCAGATCGCCGAGGCACAGGAACGCCTGGGCGCCAACATCTCGGTAGACGGTTCGCTCGATACCAGCAGCGTGACGCTCTCGGCCCTCTCGGCCAACCTCGCGCCATCGCTCGACCTCATGGCGCAGATCGTGCGCGACCCCGCTTTCGCACCTTCGGAAGTGGCCCGCGTCAAGGCGCAGTCTGAAGCGGAACTGGCGCAGGCGCTCTCGACCCCCAGCGCGCTGGCGGCCCGCTCGCTCGGCACCGAATTGTTCGGCACGCATCCATATGCGCAGCCTGGCGACGGCCTGGGCGACGCCGCCTCGCTCGCGGCGCTGACGCCGGACCAGCTCAGGGCTGCGCACGACAAGTGGCTGCGCCCGGACCTGGCGCGCATCACCGTCGTCGGCGACGTGACCATGGCGGAACTGAAGCCGATGCTGGAACGCGCTTTCGGCCAGTGGCAGGCCCCTGCCGCGCCCAAGCCGGTCAAGCCGATCGATACGGCCGTCGCGGCGAGCAGTGGCAACCGCATCGTCCTGATCGACCGACCGAACTCGCCGCAGTCGGTCATCATGGCCGGGCGGGTCTTGCCGATGACCGGCAAGACCCCCGATGTCGAAGCGCTGCAACTGGCTAACGACATCCTGGGCGGCGGCTTCCTCTCGCGCCTCAACAAGGACCTGCGCGAGGACAAGGGCTGGAGCTACGGCGTGCGCAGCGGTGTGGCGCAGCCGATCGGCCCGCGCTCGGTGCAAGTGGCCGCGCCGGTCCAGTCGGACAAGACGGGCGCGGCGATCCAGGCGATCATCGCCGACATGAGCGCTTTCCCGGGCAAGAAGCCGGTCACGGCAGAGGAACTCCAGCGCGTGACCGAAGGCGCGATCCGCCAGCTTCCGAATCAGTTCGAAACGACCGCGGCCGTCCAGGCGGCGATCCGCAAGAACGAACGCCTCGGCCGTCCAGAAGACTACTATGTCACGCTGGCCGACAAGTACCGCACGATTGACGCCCAGGCGATCGGCGCTGCGGCAACGCAGTACCTCCAGCCCAAGGGACTGACTTTCGTGGTGGTGGGCGATCGCAAGGTGGTGGAACCGCAGCTCAAGGGTCTGGGTTTGCCTGTCGAAGTGCGCAGCGCACCGGCGGCGCCGCACGGCCGGGATTAACGGTCCGAGACAGAAGGAGAGAAGAATGTCGCTGCTCGGCGGAACTTACGAATGTTCGACCAAGACCCCGCTGGGGCACCAGAAGGGTACGCTGACCATCGTGCCCCAGGGTGACGCGTTCACCGGCCAGATCACCGGCGACCTTGGCACGATGGACCTGCGTGAAGGCCGCATCGACGGCAACCAGCTGACCTGGAAGATGAAGATGACCTCACCCATGGCCATTGATCTCGACTGCAAGGCCACCGTGGAAGGCGCTGCGCTCACCGGCACGATCAAGGCCGGGTTCTTCGGAACGATGACACTGGAAGGGACCAAGATCTCTTGATCTGAGGACGCCAAGGAAAACGAAAGCCCCGAAAAAGCGCGATGCTTTTCCGGGGCTTTTTCTATTCCGTCACCTGGCGGCGAGATCAGCCCAGCTTGGCCTTCAGGATCTCGTTCACGACCTGCGGGTTGCCCTTGCCGGCCATCGCCTTCATCGTCTGGCCAACGAAGAAGCCGAACAGCGCAACCTTGCCTTCGCGGTACTGGGCGACCTTGTCGGCATTGGCGGCGAGGATTTCGTCCACCTTGGCCTCGATGGCGCCGGTGTCCGATTCCTGCTTAAGACCCTCGCGCTCGACGATGACCCCGGCATTGTCGCCGGTCTCGAACATCGTTTCCAGCACCTGCTTGGCGATCGAGCCCGAGATCGTGCCTTTGCCAACCAGCGCCAGCAGTTCCGCGGCCTGCTCATGGCTGACCGGGGAATCCTCAAGGCTCTTGCCCTGCTTGTTGAGCGCGCCGAAGAATTCCGAAATCAGCCAGTTGGCCGCCTGCTTGGCCACTTCCGCCGGCTGCTTGCCCTGGGCCGAAGCGGTTTCGGCGAGCAGCGCCTCGAACCAGGCGAAGGTATCGACATCGGCGGTCAGCACGGCGGCGTTGTAGGCCGACAGACCCAGCTCCCCTACGTAGCGGGCGCGCTTGGCGTCCGGCAGTTCGGGCAGGCTGGCGCGGCATTCCTCAAGGAAGGCGTCGTCGAGTTCGAGCGGCAGCAGGTCCGGATCGGGGAAGTAGCGATAGTCGTGCGCGTCT
Source organism: Novosphingobium lindaniclasticum LE124 (assembly GCF_000445125.1). GTDB lineage: Bacteria > Pseudomonadota > Alphaproteobacteria > Sphingomonadales > Sphingomonadaceae > Novosphingobium > Novosphingobium lindaniclasticum. Next base: position 59,925 of record NZ_ATHL01000089.1, on the reverse strand, counting down.
TCCTTCGAGCGCATCGAACGCGTCGAGCCGGTGGTGGGATCGAACAGGCGGGTTTCCTGCACGATCTTGCCGCCCGCTTCCAGCACGTCGACCTGACGGCTCGCCTCGTGCTCGATCGCCTGCATGACGAAGCGCACGGAGTTGACGTTCTTGGTCTCGGTACGGGTGCCGAGTTCCTCGCCGGGGCGGCGCACCGAGACGTTGACGTCGGCGCGCATCGAGCCCTGGTCCATGTTGCCGTCGCAAGACCCCACATAGCGCAGGATCGTCCGCAGCTTCGACAGGTAAGCCCCTGCTTCTGCGGGAGAAGCCATGTCCGGACGGCTGACGATTTCCATCAGCGCCACGCCGGAACGGTTCAGATCGACATAGGACATGGTCGGATGCTGGTCGTGCATCAGCTTGCCCGCGTCCTGCTCGACGTGGATGCGCTCGATGCCGATCACCTTGTCGGCCGGGATGCCCGCCTTCTCGTCCGCATCGATGGTCAGCGAGCCCTCACCCACGATCGGGTGATAGAGCTGGCTGATCTGGTAGCCCTGCGGAAGATCGGCGTAGAAGTAGTTCTTGCGGTCGAAACGCGACCACTTGTTGATCTGCGCCTCGATCGCCATGCCGGTACGCACGGCCTGGCGGATGCATTCGCGGTTCGGCACCGGCAGCATGCCCGGCATCGCCGCGTCGATCAGCGAGACCTGGCTGTTCGGCTCCGCGCCGAATGCCGTCGCCGAGCCGGAGAACAGCTTGGAGTTCGAGGTGACCTGCGCGTGGACTTCGAGGCCGATCACGACCTCCCAGTCACCGGTAGCGCCCTGGATGCGATACGTGCTCATATTACCACCACTTTTCCGGCTTGGCCGAGAACTGCGCGCGCTGTTCAAGCGCGAGACCGGCGTTCAGCACGCCCTGTTCGTCGAAAGCCTTGCCGATGACCTGAAGACCCAGCGGCAGACCTTCGCGGTTGAGGCCGGCCGGGACCGACATCGCCGGAAGACCCGCGAGCGAGGCGGGCACCGCGAAGACGTCGTTGAGATACATCTTCAGCGGGTCGTCGACGTTCTCGCCAAGGCCGAAGGCGGCCGAGGGCGCGGTCGGGGCAAGGATCACGTCGCACTGCTCGAAAGCCTTGGCGAAGTCCTGCGCGATCAGCGCGCGGACCTTCTGGGCCTGCGTGTAGTAGGCGTCGTAGAAACCGGCCGAGAGCACGTAAGTGCCGATCAGGATGCGGCGCTTCACTTCGGGGCCGAAACCGGCGGCGCGGGTCGCGGCGTACATGTCCTGAAGGTTGGCACCGTCCGGCAGATCGCGCAGGCCGTAGCGCACGCCGTCGTAGCGGGCGAGGTTCGACGAGGCTTCGGCAGGCGCGATGATGTAGTAGGTCGGCAGCGCGTACTTGGTGTGCGGCAGCGAGATCTCGACGATCTCCGCGCCCGCATCCTTCAGCCAGGCGATGCCGTCGTCCCACGACTTCGACACGTCTTCGTCCAGGCCATCGACGCGGTATTCCTTGGGAATGCCGACCTTCTTGCCCTTCATGTCGCCGGAAAGCGCGGCTTCCCAGTTCGGCACCGGCAGGTCCAGACTGGTCGAATCCTTGGCATCGAAACCGGCCATGGCTTCGAGCATGATCGCGCAGTCCTGCACAGAGCGGGCCATCGGCCCAGCCTGGTCGAGCGAGCTGGCGAAGGCCACGACGCCCCAGCGCGAGCAGCGGCCGTAGGTCGGCTTGATGCCGGTGGTGCCGGTGAAAGCGGCAGGCTGGCGGATCGAACCGCCGGTGTCGGTGCCGGTGGCCGCCGGGCAGAGACGCGCAGCGAGAGCGGATGAAGAACCGCCCGAGGAACCGCCGGGCGCGAGCGCGGCGTTGCCACCATCATTGCGCTTCCACGGCGAGATCACGTTGCCGAAATAGCTGGTCTCGTTCGACGAGCCCATGGCGAACTGGTCAAGGTTCAGCTTGCCCAGCATGCCCGCGCCGGCATCCCACAGCTTCTGCGAGACGGTCGATTCGTACTGCGGCTTGAAGCCTTCCAGCATGTGGCTGGCGGCCGTGGTCTGCACGTCGAAGGTTGCGAACAGGTCCTTCATGCCGATCGGCACGCCGCCCATCTTGCCCAGCGCTTCGCCACGCGCGCGCTTGGCATCGGTGGCCTGCGCGGCTTCGATGGCCTTTTCGGGCGTGGCGATGATGAAGGCGTTCAGCGCTTCCTGCGCGGCGGCAACGTTCGCGTTGAACGCCTGCGCCACTTCGACGGCGGTGAAATCGCCACCCGCAACGCCGTCGCGGATCTGCGCGACGCCAAGTTCAGTCAGTTCGGTCATTATTCGATCACCTTGGGCACGCCGAAGAAGCCGTGTTCGGCGGCGGGAGCATTGGCCAGGACGGCATCGCGCTTGTCGCCGCCGGTCAGCGGATCGGCGTCGATAACGTCGTCGCGCAGGCGCAGCGTGTTGGGAATGACGGCGGTCATCGGCTCCACTTGCGAGGTATCGACCTCGCCGAGCTGCTCGACCCAGGCGAGAATGCCGTTGAGTTCGGGGACCATCGCCTCGATTTCAGCCTCGCTCACCTTGATGCGGGCAAGGCTGGCGATCTTCGCAACGGTTGCGGTATCGACCGACATGGCTTTCCTTCAGATTTGACCGGCGGGCTGCGCGCCGCGCCGGAATGTCAGGATCGGGCAGCTAGCACCCGTCCGAATTCGCTTCAAGCAGGCACGCCTCCGCGAGGGAGCGTCCGCCAGGCGCATTACTGGTCGGTTTGCGCCGGTTGCGCCTGTTCAGAGCCCTGTTGCGCCCCTTGCTGCTGGGCGATCATCGCGTCCAGTTCGGCCTGGGTCTTGAAGTCCAGCAGAGTCACTTCGAAGACGAGATCCGAATTGGGCGGGATCGGTCCGCCGCCCTCGGCGCCATAGGCCAGTTCCGAGGGGATCTCGAGGCGATAGGAACCGCCGCGCTGCATCTGGACAAGGCCATCCGCAAAGCCGGGAACCACGCTGCCGACCGCCATCGGCATCTGCTCGTTCTGGTCGAACACGGTGCCGTCCTTGAGCATGCCCTTGTAGTTCACCAGCACGTAGTCTTCGCGGGTGGGCTTGGCGCCCTGCCCCGCGGTCAGCGTGGTGACGGCAACCTTGCGGGCCGGCGCTGGAGCGATACCGGCAGCCGCGTTGTCCTGAGCCGCAACCGAAGCGGCGGCAGGCAGCACCAGGGCCAGCGTCAGAAGCGAAGCACCGAATTTGCGGATCATGCGCTCGCCGCCGATCAGCGCGCCGGAGCTTCGGCACCCGGAACGGCACCGCCCGGAACCGCACCCGGCGCACCCGGCGCACCGCCCTGCATCTGCTGAAGCTGCTGCATCAGGCGCTGCTGCTGTTCGATCTCGGCCCGGCTCTTGAAGTCGAGCAGTTCGATCTGGAAGTTCAGGTCGGTGTTGGCCGGGATCTGGCCCACGGCCTTGTCGCCGTAAGCGAGCTTGGCGGGGATCTCGACATCGTACTTGCCGCCGCGCTGCATCTTGACCAGCGCCTTGGAGAACCCGGGGATGACTTCGTTGAGGGCCATAGGCACCTGCTGCGCCTGGTCGAACACCTTACCGTCAGGCAGGGTGCCCTTGTAGTTGATGAGCACCACGTCGGCTGCAGTTGGCGATTCGCCGGTGCCGGCGGTCAGAGTCCTGACGTGAACCTGGGGCGGGAGAGCAGCATAGGCCACGCCGCCGGCGGCCAGCACGACTGCGGCGACGCCCAGCCAGATCTTGCCCAGCGAGCCCTTGGCAATCGGCTGCAGCGGAACGCGCGTGATCTCAGTCATAGTCTAGGGCCTCGTTCGGATTCGCCCAGCGTCGGCAACTGCAGGGCAGATGCACAGAGGGCGCGGATGGAATTTCCGCGCCCTCATGGCTCAAGCCGGAGCGGCATTCAAGCCGCAAGCCGAGCAATTTAAGATGTGCCAATCACAATCGCATCAGGAACACGACCGGATTGATTGCGACGTGACTTCGCCTCCCGAAAGAAGCAGCCCTGCCGCAACCCCGCGCTTCAAGAAGCACGGGGCCGACCCCAAGCTTACTTGGAGCCGTCACGCTCCATGCGCTTGCGCTCCAGCTTGCGGGCACGACGCACGGCAGCGGCCTTTTCGCGGGCGCGCTTTTCCGAGGGCTTCTCAAAGTGACGACGCAGCTTCATTTCGCGGTACACGCCTTCACGCTGCAGCTTCTTCTTGAGAGCCCGAAGAGCCTGATCGACGTTGTTGTCGCGAACGAGAATCTGCATAAACCGACACACCTCACAAATCGAAGGCACGAATTCCGCATTCCGACGCGGAAGGCACCTTGAAAGAAAAACGTAATGACACCGAGTCCCTTGCCGGGATCGGCTCGAAGTTGGGCGCCGCTAGCACTGCCAGCGCCGGAAGGCAAGCAATCTTGGACGTCGATTGGCCGAAAAGCGCCATCGACCGGGGTAGGGAAAGCCCGGCGGAGAACCCTTATACACCGTTCCGGCGCGTCAGGCCAGTTGATCGGCGATCGGACGCCCCGTCGAAACGCTGGTCGCCGCCTGCCTTGCAAGGGTCTGGGCAGGCGTGCCGTTCTTTACCGCGCGTAGATCGGCGAATCGATCCGGTGCTTTAGAGGCACACAACTGATCCGAATGCCCGGGAGGTCCAACTTGAGCGCTTCGCCGGTCGAATCGAGACGCCGCAAGTCATCCATGTCCCGACGCGGCTTGACGGGCGCGCTAAGCGCAAGCCTCCGACGTCATATCCGCATTAATATGTCTTGCACGAAGCAGGGGCTGCGGATCAAACCCTCCGTACGGGTGCTCATGACGATCCGCCCCGATGGAACGATTGGAAATCCGCGCGTTCGCGGGTAAGGCGGCGCCATGTCCCAACCTTCCTTTCTAGCTGCCTCGCTCTTCGTGGCGTTCGGCGGCGGCCTCGGCTCCTGGCTGCGGTATCTTACCGGAGCGGCCTGGATGGCCGCGATCGGCCCGACCCGTGCCGGCGCCTTTCCCTACGGCACGCTGACCGTGAACGTCGTCGGCAGCCTGCTCATGGGCCTGCTTGCCGGCTGGCTGCTGCGCCAGGGCGCGGCGGGCGAGAGTCCGCGCCTGCTTCTCGGCGTCGGCGTGCTGGGGGGCTACACGACCTTTTCCTCGTTCAGTCTCGATACCATTGCCCTCGCCATGCGCGGGCAGGTCGGTCTTGCGGCTTTCTATGTCGCGATCTCGTTGATCGCGGGCTTCGCCGCGCTGTTCGCCGGCTTTTCCATCACGAAGGGAGTCGCCGCATGAGCCGCGACAATTCAGATTCCGTCCGCCAGTTCACCGTCGGCCGCGACGATGACGACATCCGCCTCGATCGCTGGTTCAAGCGCCACCTGCCCGACGTCGGCTTCGCGATGGTCTCGCGCTGGGCGCGTACCGGCCAGATTCGCGTCGACGGCAAGCGCGCCGATGTCGACACCCGGCTTGCGGCGGGGCAGGTCCTGCGCGTGCCGCCGGGCGGCGAAGCCAAGCCCGGCCTCGGCGGTTCGCGCCCGCGCCGGGAACTGACCGAAGCCGAGATCGAACTCGCCGATTCGATGGTCCTGACGCAGGACCGGTCCGCGATCGTGCTCAACAAGCCTCCCGGGCTCGCCACCCAGGGCGGCTCGGGCATGAAGGAGCACGTCGACGGCCTGCTCGACGCCTATGCCGAAAAGGGACCGCGCCCGCGCCTCGTCCACCGGCTCGACAAGGACACTTCCGGCGTCCTGCTGATCGCCCGCACGCCCGGCAGCGCGGCGTTCTTCTCCAAGCGCTTTTCCGGTCGTACCGCCAAGAAGATCTACTGGGCGCTGGTCGTCGGCGTGCCGAGCATCAACGACGGCATGATCGAACTGCCGCTCGCCAAGCAGCCGGGCACCGGCGGCGAGAAGATGCACGTCGACGAGGAAGGCGGCCAGTCGGCCCGCACCCGTTACCGCGTGCTCGACCGCGCCGGCAACCGCGCCGCCTGGGTCGAACTTCACCCGCTGACCGGCCGCACCCACCAGCTGCGCGTCCACATGGCGGCGATCGGCCATCCGATCGTCGGTGACGGCAAGTACGGCGGCCAGGAAGCCTTCCTGTCGGGCACGATCAGCCGCAAGATGCACCTTCACGCCCGCCGCCTGATCATCGAGCACCCGGACGGCACCCCGCTTGACGTGACCGCCCCCTTGCCCGAACACTTCGCCAATTCGCTGGCCTCGCTCGGCTTCGACGAAGCGGACGGCGCCGAACTCCCGGAATCGGCACCCGAGTTCACCAAGGACGACGAGAAGCGCGCCGCCAAGGCCCACGCCAAGCAGTACCGCAAGGAACGCCGCGGCGAACGCCGCTCGCGCCGCGACGGTGCCTCCGAGCGTCCCGGTTCGCGCGGGAAGCCTTCGGGGAAGAGCTTCGGCAGCAAGGCCGGGCCCGGCGCCAAATCCGCTCGCCCCGGAGCGCAGCGCAAGCCCGGTGGCTCACGGCCCCCTTCAGGCCGCCCTGCGGGTGGCCGACCCTCGGGCCCGCGAGGCAAGCGGTGAAACTCGCCGTTTTCGATTGCGACGGCACTCTGGTCGACGGCCAGGCGCCGATCTGCGAGGCGATGGAAGCCAGCTTTGCGGCTTTCGGCCTGGTCGCGCCGTCGCGCGGGTTGATCCGGCGCGCCGTCGGGCTCTCGCTGCCCCAGGCGATCCGCCAGCTGCTGCCCGAGAGCGACGAGGCCCAGCAGGGCGCCATGGCAGAAGCCTACAAGGTCGCGTTTCGCCACGCCCGCGAGGAAGGCCGCGTCTCGCAGCCGCTGTTCCCCGGCATCGAGGATTGCCTGCGCACGCTTCATGCCGGCGGCTGGACGCTGGGCGTCGCCACCGGCATGTCCGATCGCGGCCTCACCTACTGCCTCGAGGCGAACGGCATCTCGGACCTCTTCGTCACGCTCCAGACCGCCGATCGCCATCCCTCCAAGCCGCATCCGGCCATGCTGGAAGAAGCGCTGATCGAGGCCGGCGCCATGCCCGAGCAGGCCGTCATGATCGGCGACACCGCCTATGACATGAAGATGGCCAAGGCCGCCGGAACCCGCGCCGTCGGCGTCGACTGGGGCTATCACCACCCACGCGAACTGATCGAAGCCGGCGCGGAAAAGGTGGCGGAGGCTCCGAACGAACTCATGGAGTACCTGCTGACGTGAGCGAACAGGAATATGCCCGAGACCCGGCAAAGGCGCGCTTCGCCATCATCCAGCTCGTGCGCATCTTCGGAGTCGCCTGCGTGATCGCGGGCATGGCGATCGGCGCCCGCAAGATCGATCTGCCGCTCTGGCTGGGCTACCTGCTGATCATCAACGGCCTGGTCGACGTCTTCGTGGTGCCCAAGGTCCTCGCCCGCAAGTGGCGGAGCCCGAGATGAAGCGCTTCTACAAGGAAGCCGCTGTCGCCGAGACCGAAGGCGGCTGGCGGGTGCTGCTGGATGGCCGACCGATCAAGACCGCCGGCGGCCGCCCGCAAGTCGTTCCGACCCCCGCACTGGCCGAAGCTCTGGCGGCGGAATGGGCGGCCCAGGGCGAGTTGATCGACGCCCAGACCTTCCATTTGCGCGATCTAGCCGATTTCGCGATCGATGCCGTGGCGGCGGACCGCGTCCAGACCATCCGCGACGTCATGCCTTACGGGGATACGGATACGCTCTGCTACCGCGCCGATCCCGAGGATGCCCTCTACCAGCGCCAGATCGCGGTGTGGGAGCCGCTCTTGACCGAAGCCGAAGCGCGCTACGACGTACACTTCGCGCGGATTTCCGGAATCCTGCACAAGCCGCAGCCGCCCGAGACGATGGCCCGGCTGGAAGCGGCCCTCTCTGCCGAGAACGACTTTGCGCTGGCCGCGCTCAAGATGCTCTCCAGCCTCGCGGCCTCGCTCACGATCGCCATGGCTGCGATCCGGCCGGGTGCCGATGCGGAAGCGCTTTGGAATGCAGCCAATCTCGAAGAAGACTGGCAGGTCGAACTCTGGGGCGAGGACTGGGAAGCCGCCGAACGCAGGGCCGCCCGGTTCGAGGGGTTCAAGCTGGCGATCAGGCTGGCGGAACTTTCAAGGGCTTGAAGTAGAGAAGGGCAACGCAGGGGCCATCGCCCCTGCACCCCGCTATCGCCCCTGCACCCCGCTACTGACGGCATCGCGCGCTACCGAGCCGCTGGCGCGCCCCTTGCTTCGAAAAACATATCGGCTGCGCCCCGAGGAGCGCACGGCGTACAGGGAGCGCACAAGGTGGACATTCCGAGAGTCTGGGGATCATCCCCCAGGACTTCTCTTCTCCCTGCTCAAGCCGGTTAAGCCCCGCCCTGAACCCAGGTTGCAACCTGATGCGCGACATCGTTGGCCGCCTTGTTGAGCGCCGGCGCGACCGCCGCGGCTTCGGCCTTCACGCCCGGCACCACCGCTTCGAACCGCCGTGTGACCAGCGGACCGCCGCGCTCGGTGCGAATGGCATCGAACCGCACGACGACCGAGGAACTGGGCACATCGTAGCCCATCTGGAGCAGTCTCCCGCCGATCAGGGTCTTGCCGGTAACTTCGAAGTCGCCGCCCTCCACCACGAGCTTGCCGGTCTGCGCCCGCAGGGTTTCGGCCAGCAGCGAGCGGAACTGGCGGCTCGGCTTTTCAATCCACCAGCCGTCCTTGAGGTAGGAGATGGTGGCGCCGTCGACGCGGACGGGCACGCGCAGCACGTCCAGGCTGCGGTCGGCTTCAGGATCGAGCACGACGATCGCGTCCGAGATCTGCCCGGTCGCCTGCGAGCCGGCCGGCGCCGTCTGGTCCGGCGTCAGGCGCAGAAGCAGGTCCGGCGTCTTCGGTGCCAGGCTGATGCAGCCGGAGAGCGCAAGGGCTGCCGCGACCGAAAGCGCGCCGCCGAGGATCTGGGTCTTGTGCCGGAGCTTCATCGCGGTTCCCATCTTGTCTTTCGTCATGGCCGGCCCGTTCACGGCTTGTAGGTGGGCAGCTTCTGCCCCTTGATCAGCGCGCCGGCGCCCTGTTCCTCGATCTTCTCGGTCACGCTGCGCAGAGCCTTGCTGGTGGCGCGAAGGTCGCGGATCGCGGCTTCGGCGGCCGGCAGCGTCTGCTCCGACACCTGGTCGAACGCGGGTTGAGCGCGCTGCAGGGTCTGGTCGAGCGTCTCCATCGACTTCTGCGCGGCCCCCAGCGTCTGCCGCAATTGCGCGGCCAGCGAGTTGCCCTGCTCGCCCAGCAGGTTGTCGGCCTTTCCGGCCACCCCTTCGAAGGCCACCAGGGTGCGGGTCGCCTGGTTCAGCGTGCCTTGCAGCTCGGCCAGGGTCTGCTTCATCTGCGGCGTCGCCGCGGAAAGATCCTTGGTCATCTTGTCGGTGTTCTTGAGGATACCGGTTATCGACCGGCGATTCTCTTCGGACATCAGAAGGTTCAGGTTCTCGGTCAGCGTGGCCAGCCGTTCCAGCAGCAGCGGGGCGTTGGAGAGGATCTCACCCAGGCCGCCGCGCTTGGTCGGGATCACCGGAACGCCTTCCGGGCCAGGCTCGGTGAGGAGCGGGGCATCCTTCACCGCACCTTCCAGCTGGATATCGGCGACGCCGGTGAAGCTGCCCTGGATCGTGGCGGTGGTGCCGACGGTCACGGGGACCTTCTTGTCCACCTTCACGCGCACGCGGATGAAGCTGGGATCCTGCGGCCAGAGTTCGATCTCCTTGATCTGCCCCACCGGCACGCCGTTGTAATCGACGCCGGACCCCTTCGCCAGGCCGTCGACCGACTGCTTGAAGAAGATGTCGTATTCGTTGCGCGCGGTGTCGTTGATCCGCGCGATCCAGATGATGAACGCAGCGAGCGTCGCCAGCAGCACCAGCGTGACGGCTCCGACCCATACGTGATTGGCCCGTGTTTCCATGCTGTGTGCCCTATGCCCCGCTACCATTGGTGTTCTTGAGGACGGGCTCCTCGGGTGCGGAGCCGCCCTGCGTCACCGGCGCCCGATCCTTCGGAGCCCCGTCCTTCATCGAAATGTCGTCTTTCGCGCAGAGCGCGGCACGGCCGCGCGGGCCGTTGAAATATTCCTGGATCCAGGGATGATCGAGCGCCAGCAGCTCCGGAATCGTGCCCACGGCGATCACCTGCTTGTCGGCCAATACCGCCACGCGGTCGCAGATGGCGTGGAGCGTGTCGAGATCGTGGGTGATCAGGAACACCGTGAGCCCCAGGCTGTCGGCCAGTTCGCGCGTCAGCCGGTCGAACGCCGCCGCGCCGATCGGGTCGAGCCCGGCAGTCGGCTCGTCTAGGAACAGCAGTTCCGGGTCGAGCGCCAGCGCCCGTGCCAGTCCTGCGCGCTTCCTCATGCCGCCGGAAAGCTCGTTCGGGTACTTGTAGGCGGCTTCCTCGGCCAGCCCGGTCAGGCGCACCTTGAAGCGGGCGATCTCGCTGCGCAAGGTGTCATCGATCTCGGGATAGAACTGCCTGAGCGGCACTTCCACGTTCTCGCCCACTGTCAGGGTGGAGAACAGCGCGCCGCCCTGAAACAGTACGCCCCAGCGCGAGCGCAGGTCCCTGCCCTCGTCGTCGGTGGAGGCGTCCATGTGGTGGCCGAGCACGGTGATCTCACCGGCCTCCGGCTGCTGGAGACCGATGATCGAGCGCATCAGCACCGACTTGCCGGTGCCCGAGCCGCCGACCACGCCCAGGATCTCGCCCTTGCGGACTTTCAGCGAAAGATCCTCGTGGATCACATGATCGCCGAAGGCATTGCGCAGGCCTTCCACCACGATCGGGAACGCGTCCGACGATCGCGCGGTCCGTTCGGCTTCAAGAGTGTCGACGTCGCTCATTGCCAGCCGATCTTGGTGAAGAAGATCGCGAAGAAGGCGTCGAGCACGATCACGGTGAAGATCGCGGTGACCACGGCCTGGGTGGTGCGGGCGCCCACTTCCTCGGCGTTGGAGGTCACCTGCATGCCCTGATAGCATCCCGCCAGCGCCACGATCAGCGCGAAGACCGGGGCTTTCAGCAGACCTACCCAGACGTCGGTGATCGGCACCACTTCCTGGGTGCGCTGGAGGAAGGTCCAGAACGGAATGTCGAGCGCGAAGTTGGCGATAAAAGCGCCGCCGATGATCGCCAGGACCGTGGAATAGAAGCCCAGCAACGGCATCATGAGCATCGCCGCCAGCACGCGCGGCACCACCAGCGCCTGCATCGGCGAGACGCCGATGGTGCGCATGGCATCGACTTCCTCGGTCAGCTTCATCGTACCGATCTGCGCCGCGAAGGCCGAGCCGGAGCGGCCCGCGACCATGATCGCGGTCATCAGAATGCCAAGTTCGCGCATGGCCAGGCGGCCGGTGAGGTTGATCGTGTAGATCTCCGCACCGAACTGCGCGAGCTGTACCGCGCCCTGCTGGGCGATGACGATTCCGATGAGGAAGCTCATCAGCCCGATGATCCACAGCGAGTTGATGCCCACATGCTGCATGTGATGCACCAGCGCGGTTCCGCGCAGGCGCGAGGGATGGCGCAGCGCCGAACCGAGAGCGGCGATCAGTTCGCCCAGAAAGCCCACCGACCGGACGAGGCCGTGGCCCCAGGCGACCACCAGATCGCCAAGTTCGCCCACCGTCCGGGTCAGCAGCGGCGTTTCCGGCTCGATGTCCACCGGTTCCTCGGGAACCTGGCCGATGGCGGCAAAAAGACGCTCGGCCTGCTCGCTCTGCCCGACCACTTCCAGATTGTGCTCGCTGGCGTAGCGGCAGACCAGCCAGGCCCCGGTCGTGTCGATATCGGTGACGCCGGACATGTCGATGCGGGCGAACGGGCCATGCAAGGCGGCGAGTTTCACGTCCAGATTGCCCAGGGAATGCACGCGCAAGGGCCCCTTGAGCGCCACGGTCTGGACACCGTTCTGGTCGTTTTCCGACAGAGTGAATTCAGCCCATTCCCGCATGTGCGCTCGTATTGGGGGAAAATGCCTGCACCGGCAAGGGGTTCCCCGCCTGCGACAGATTGTTGATTTCGCAAGGGTGGTTTGTCAGGTGCAGCTTCGACATCCGTCGAAGGTTTGCGGCACCGGTCGGATGCCGGTTTTGCCCGACCGTAAGGCCAGCTCGAAACGCACGCGTACTTGCGCGCGGGTGCCTCTGCTGGCAAAGCGCCGCGCCATGACCGACACTCCAGCAGCCGGGCCAGCAGCCGCCCTCGACAAGACTTTCGACCCCGCCCAGATCGAGGCGAAGTGGTACCAGCACTGGGAAGGCGAAGGCCTGTTCCGCCCCGAGCGTCCGGACGCGCAGCCGTTCACCATCGTGAACCCGCCGCCGAACGTCACCGGCTCGCTCCACATCGGCCACGCTCTGGACAACACGCTTCAGGATATCGTGATCCGTCACGAGCGCCTGAAGGGCAAGGACGCGCTATGGGTGGTCGGCACCGACCATGCGGGCATCGCCACGCAAATGGTGGTCGAGCGCCAGATGGAAGCCAAGCAGGACAAGCGCGCCAACTATACGCGCGAAGCCTTCATCGAGAAGGTCTGGGAATGGAAGGCCGAATCCGGCGGCACCATCACCGGCCAGCTGCGCCGCCTGGGCTGCTCGATGGACTGGAGTCGCGAGCAGTTCACGATGGACCCGCACTTCACCAAGGCCGTGGTCAAGGTCTTCGTGGACCTGCACAAGCAGGGCCTGATCTATCGCGACAAGCGCCTGGTGAACTGGGATCCCAAGTTCCGCACCGCCATTTCCGACCTCGAGGTCGAAACGCGCGAGACCAACGGCCACTTCTGGCATATCAAGTATCCGCTGTCGGACGGTTCGGGCCACATCCACGTCGCCACCACCCGTCCCGAGACGATGCTCGCCGACATGGCCGTGGCGGTGAACCCGGAGGACGAGCGCTACAAGGAACTGCTGGCGCGCGGCGCCACCGTCACCCTGCCGCTCACCGGCCGCGAGATTCCCATCGTCGCGGACGAGCACGCCGACCCGGAGCTGGGTTCGGGCGCGGTGAAGATCACCCCGGGTCATGACTTCAACGACTTCGAGGTCGGCAAGCGCGCGGGCTTCAAGGCCGGCGACATGCTCAACATGCTCGATGCCGATGCGCACGTCTGCCAGACGCAGGACGGCCTCGTGCCTTCGCAGTTCATCGGCATGGACCGGTTCGAGGCGCGCAAGGCGATCGTCGAATGGCTTGAAAACGACGGGTTGCTCGAAAAGGTCGAGGACCGCGTGATCCAGACTCCCTACGGCGACCGCAGCGGCGTCGTCATCGAACCCTGGCTGACCGACCAGTGGTACGTCGATGCGCAGACCCTTGCCGGCCCGCCGATGGAAGCCGTCCGCTCGGGCGCGATCGAGATCGTCCCGAAGAGCTGGGAAAAGACCTTCTTCAACTGGATGGAGAACATCCAGCCCTGGTGCGTCTCGCGCCAGCTCTGGTGGGGCCACCGCATTCCGGCTTGGTTCAGCGAGGACGGCGAGATTTTCGTCGCCGAAACCGAGGAAGAGGCGCAGGCACAGGCCGGCAACAAGAAGCTGACCCGCGACGAGGACGTCCTCGACACCTGGTTCTCCTCCGCGCTCTGGCCTTTCGCCACGCTCGGCTGGCCCGCCAATGAAGCTGATGGCTCAGACGCACCGCTGCTGAAGAAGCACTATCCGAACGACCTGCTCGTTTCCGGCTTCGACATCCTGTTTTTCTGGGATGCGCGCATGGCGATGCAGGGCATCCACTTCATGAAGGAAGTGCCGTGGAAGCGGCTCTACCTGCATGGCCTCGTCCGCGCTGCGGACGGCCAGAAGATGTCGAAATCCAAGGGCAACGTGGTCGATCCGCTGGGCCTGATCGACAAGTACGGCGCCGACGCACTGCGCTTCTTCATGGCCGCCATGGAGAGCCAGGGTCGCGACGTGAAGATGGATGAGAAGCGCGTCGAAGGGTACCGCAACTTCGCCACGAAGCTTTGGAACGCCGCGCGCTTCTGCCAGTCCAACGGCATCGTTGCCAGCACCTCCGTCGCCGCCCCCAAGGCGACGACGGCCGTCAACAGGTGGATCATCGGCGAAGTCGTCGAGACCGTGGCCCTGCTCGACAAGGCCATGGCCGATCTGCGCTTCGACGCTGCCGCCAATGCGATCTACCACTTCGTCTGGAACCAGTTCTGCGACTGGTACATCGAACTGATCAAGGGCAGCTTCGACGACGAGACCAAGGCCGTCGCCGGCTGGGTGCTCGACCAGATCCTCGTCATGCTCCACCCTTTCATGCCCTTCGTCACCGAAGAGCTGTGGAGCAAGATGGGCACGCGCGAGAACGACCTGATCGTCGCCGCATGGCCTGCGCCTGACGCTGCAGTGGACGCCGAGGCCAAGGCCGAAGTGGAATGGCTGATCGCGCTGATCGGCAACCTGCGCGGCGCCAAGTCCGAACTCGGCATCGCGCCGGGTGCGCGGCTCACCGCCTATGTCGCCGATCCCTCGGACGCGACCCGCGCCGTGATCGGCCGCAACTCCGCCGCGATCGACCGTCTGGCGCGTCTCGATGCGATCCACTTCGAGGCCGCGCCTGCCGGTGCCGCCATGCAGGTGGGCGCGGGCGATGCGACTTTGGCGATTCCGCTGGAAGGCGTGATCGACATTGCCGCCGAGAAAGCCCGTCTGGAGAAGGCCATGGCCGCTTCGGTCAAGGAGCGGGACTCGCTCGACAAGCGCCTGGGCAACCCGGCCTTCGTCGAGAAAGCCAAGCCCGAGGCCATCGAAAAGGCGCGTGCGGATCATGCGCATCACTCGGCCGAGGCTGAGCGTCTGGCTGCGGCGCTGGCGCGGTTGGGATAGGAAAAGGGAGGAAGCAGGGGGTCATCACCCCCTGCCCCCCCAATACTGGCGAGGTCGCGCGCGCAGCCGCGTTTGGCGCTCCCTGCCGCCGCAGGCTATATGTCTCCCGGCTCGCAAGGGGCGCAGAACGGCTAGGCAAGGCAGAACCTCGACATTCCGAGGGCCTGGGGATCATCCCCCAGGACTTCTCTCTTTTTCGTTTTCCTACACAACGCGCATCTGACACTTTCGCGCCTGTGATCGCTTGCTTCTCCCGCACGACAATGGCCGAGGACGGCACCTTTCGACACGAGGTGACTTTTTCTCCCCTGGACCGTGTAAACTGTGTCAAGCAACCCCCTCCAGACTGCATTCGAGAATACCCGTGACGCTTGCCCTTGCCACCACCACCCCCGGCGAACCCGAAGTGTTCGCTTCGCTTCAGGGCGAAGGCGCCAGCATGGGGCGGCCGAGCACCTTCGTGCGGCTGTCGCGCTGCAACCTTGCCTGCGAGTGGTGTGACACCGCCTATACCTGGCGCTTTTCCGGCGATAACCGCTTCCATCGGGACGACCTGGCGTTCGAGCGCAAGGCCAACCAGGTCATGGCCGAGGAAGCAGACGTGGCGCGCATGGTGGCCGACCTTCCTCCCGACCGCCTCGTCATAACGGGCGGAGAGCCGCTGCTTCAGGGGCCGCAACTGGCGCGGATGCTGGCGGCGCTCGACGAAGCACGGCCCGGGATGCATGTGGAGATCGAGACCAACGGCTCGGTGGCGCCGCATGCCGTGCTCGACGCGCGGGTGCAGCAGTACAATGTCAGCCCCAAGCTCTCGCACAGCGGCAATCCGGCGGAACTGGCGTTGGTGCCGGAGCGGCTCGACGCCTGGGCGGCCGATCCGCGTGCCTGGTTCAAGTTCGTGGTGGCGGAACCGGCCGATGTGGAGGAAGTTCGCGCGCTGAAGGAGCGCCATGCGATCCCCGCAGAGCGGATATTCCTGATGCCGGAGGGCCGCTCCAGCGATGTCATCCGGCAGAGGTCGGGATGGCTTTCGGACATCTGCACGCGGGAAGGCTATCGCTTCAGCGACCGCCTGCACATTCATATCTGGGGCGATACGCGGGGAACTTGAGGGGGACATGAACGAGGCATCGCCGATTCCGACCGGGGGCATGGAACCCGAGGAGGCCCCTTCTCCGCCACAGATGGCGCGGATGCAGGGCGACCTGACCCAGGGCCCGATCCTGAAGACCTTGATGGTCTTCTCGATCCCGATGCTGATCTCCAACGTCCTGCAGACGCTCAACGGCTCGGTCAACGCCATCTGGGTCGGCCGCCTGCTGGGTGAGAGCGCATTGGCGGCGACGGCGAACGCGAACATCGTCATGTTTCTGCTGATCGCGCTGGTCTTCGGCTTCGGCATGGCCACGACGGTGCGCGTCGGCCAGCATTTCGGCGCCCGGCAGATCGAAGCGGCGCGGATGACGTTCGGTTCGGGTCTGGGCTTCTGCCTCCTGCTCTCGGTGCTCTGCGCGATCGGCGGCTGGCTCGGCGCCGAAGCGCTGTTGAACGCGTTGGGCACGCCCGGCAAGAGCCGCATCGAGGCGCTGGCCTATCTGCGGGTGATCTTCGTGACGCTGCCGCTGGGCTCGCTCTCGCTGATGGTATCGATGGGCATGCGCGGCGCCGGCGATTCGAAGACGCCGCTCCATGCGATGATCCTGACGGTGGCGCTCGACGTGATCCTCAACCCCCTGCTGATCATCGGTCCGGGTCCGATACCCACGCTGGGCATCGCCGGCTCTGCGGCCGCCACCGCCTTCGCGAATCTCGCGGGCTTGGCGTTCCAGCTCTGGACGATCTACCGCAAGGACCTGCCGATGCGCCTGCGCGGGGCGGAACTGGGCTACCTGATCCCCCACGGGAGCGAGCTGAAGTACGTGATCCTCAAGGGTCTGCCCATGGGCGCGCAGATGCTGCTGGCCACTTCGGCCGGCCTCATCATGGTCGGCCTGGTCAACCGCGAGGGTCTCGATTCGGCCGCGGCCTATGGCGCGTCGCTGCAATTGTGGAACTATCTGCAGATGCCGGCGATGGCGATCGGCTCGGCCGTGAGCGCGATGGTCGCGCAGTCGCTGGGCGCGCACGACCACGGGCGCGTCGGCAAAGTGACGGAGATCGGCCTCGTCGCCAATCTCGCGCTCTCCACGGTGATGGCGGCGGTGATCGTGGTGTTCGATCATCCGCTCCTGGCGCTGTTCCTGGGCGGAAACAGCCCGGCCATGCCGATCGCGCAGCATATCCAGCTGGTCTGCACCGCCTCGTTTGTAATCGTGTCGATCACCATGATCCTCACCGGGACCATGCGTGCCTATGGCGCGGTGGTGGTGCCGCTGATCATCATGTTCCTCGGGCTCTATCCGGGACGGCTGGGCTTCTACCACCTTGCCTATCCGCTGATCGGCAGTGAGGCGCTGTGGTGGGCCTATCCGGTCGGTTCGGCGCTGACAGTGGTTCTGACGCTCGCCTACTATCGCTGGGGCAAGTGGCGGGCGGCATACAGGCCCTGACCGCGCAGCGCCGCCCGATCTGAGCGCGCGGTGTCTAGCGGCCCTGGGCGCGCCAGCGCTGGACGGTGCGCAGGACCATGTCCTCCTCGCCCCCCGACGTGCTCCACAGCTGCGTGAACGAAGGATCGGCGGAGGCCGGGCGCCTGGATTCTTCCAGATCGTCGAAAGCGGCGCGGACCGGAATGGCCACGCCCTCGCCGCAGATCACGCACTCGCGGTTGCGGAGCGCAGGAATCGCATCGAGGAACCCGCGCGCGCCTTCCGGCATGGCGGCGCGGACGAAAGCCTGGTCACGGTCGTTGTTGAGGCGCATGGCGATGATCGTACCGCACTGCGAAAGCACGCCTTCGGCAAGATCGGAGGGGCGCTGGGTGATCAGGCCCAGCGCGATGCCGTACTTGCGCCCCTCCTTGGCGATGCGGGAGAGGATGCGGCCCACGGAGGAACCGTCCGCATTCTTCTCGCTGGGAACGTAGCGATGCGCTTCCTCGCAGACGAGCAGGATCGGCCGCGTCCTTTCCTCTCGCGCCCACACCGCGAAGTCGAAAACCATGCGGCTCAGCACGGCCACCACCGTGCGGGTGATCTCGGACGGCACTCCGGACACGTCGATGATCGAGATCGGCCGCCCGCGCGAGGGCAGGCGGAACAGCGTGGAGATGAACTCCGCCATCGTGTCGCCCACCAGCATGCCGGAGAACAGGAACTGGTAGCGCGGATCGCCCTTGAGTTCGTCCAGCTTGTTCTTGAGCCGCATGTAAGGCGCGCTGGAGTGCCCCTTGTCGAGCTTGCCCATGTGGTTGCCGAGGATCACGGACAAGTCGGACAGCAAATAGGGAATAGGGGAATCCACGGTGATCTTGCCGATCTGCTCGGCCAGGCGGTTGCGCGATCGCGCCTCCAGCAGGCACTTGCCGAGGATCTCGCAGTCGAGCTGCCGCTCCTCGCCGTGAGCCGTGACGAGGATTTCGCAGTGCTCCTCGAAGTTCATAAGCCAATAGGGCATCCGCAGGTTCGAGACGTCGAGGATCACGCCGGTGTCGCGGAAGGCCGCGGCATATTCGCCGTGCGGATCGATCATGATGATATGACCTTCCGGGGCCTGCTCGCAGATCCGGTGAAGCAGCAGCGCGGCGCTGGTCGACTTGCCGGTGCCGGTCGAACCCAGCAGCGCGAAGTGCTTGCCCAGCAGGGCATCGATGTAGAGCCCCGCGCGGATGTCCCTGGTAGGATAGACGGTACCGATCTGAATCGCCTGCCGCCCGTCGCCGGCGTAGACCTGCCTCAAGTCGCCCGTGCCGGCGGGATAGACCAGCGCCCCAGGCGTGGGATAGCGAGTCACGCCGCGCCGAAATCCGTGGATGCGGCCGGTCGAAGGCTCTTCCACCCCTTCGCCGAGGAAGTCCGCATCGGCAACGATGCCGCCCGGCACGGTCGTATCGCTTTTCTGATTGCGGATGCTGGCGAGCAGCCAGCCCGAGCCGACGCGGATCTTGACCTGGCTACCGACCTGCCCGGCCATGGCGATAGAAGGATCTCCATCCTGCGCCGCCGCGCTCAGGCGATCGAGATCGAGGGAAATGCGCGTTCCTGCACCGGAAATCTCGAGGACCACGCCGATCGGCATGTGCCCGCTCTCCCCCATGGCAAACTCCCGCTGCGGAGCGGCCAGAGGATTGAAGCCTTGCATTCGCACTTCGTTCATTGAGGCCCCCGAACCGGCAATCGGGGCAACGGTAGAATGGGGCGGTTAATTTCCGGCTAAGCGGCTTTCCGGGCAAATCAACGAAGGGCGAAAAGGCGGCCCGCCAGCCAGCCCATTCCGATGGACACCAGAACGGCCAGCATGCCGTAAGCGAAGCCGTAGTCCTGCGCAAAGTTAGCGGTGGCACGCTCGAACCCGAGTTTGCGCACTTCGACCTGGCTGCTGGCCGATGCCACCACGCGTCCGTTCGAAACGGCGTAAGTCTCTGCGGTGTAAGTGCCTGTCGGCACTTGCGAGGGCAACCAGATGCGGGCCTGGTAGAGCACTTGTTCGCTGACTTTCACGCCGCCCTCTTCCTCGCGGTAAAGCCCGCTGCGGCGGTTCAGGTCGACGAGGCCATCGGAAAAGCGCGTCTGCTCTCCGGGATCGATGGCGCCGATAGGGGAAAGTTGCAGCCACTTGAGACCAAGTTCGTAGATCGCGGCGGTCTTGTCGTCGACGATGTCCTTAATCGGCCGGGTCGACGCCAGCGCATAATAGGAAGGAGCCGAACGCAGTTCCGTGCTGTCCACATTGATCCATATGCCGGCGACTTTCTGCTTTTCGCGCAGCACGATCGACTGGGTCGGCCCTTTCAGCACGACGACGATGTCGTAGTCTTGCGCGGCGCGGGAGCCTTCCGGCGTCAGGATCGCTCCGAAAAGCAGCAGTTCGGTGCCGGTGAAACCCTGCCTGAGATCGACCTCGTGCTGCGACACTTCGGGCACCAGGATCGGATCGCGCGCACCGCCCAGCAGCAGTGCCGCCACGAGTGCGAACGCCGATCCCAGGCGGCGCTTCACAGCGGAGCGACCGTGTAGATCTCGTCCGGGCGGTAGCCGAGGCCGATCGCCATCCGTCCCGCCACCAGCAGGACGATGATCGCGAGCACAAGGCGCAGCTTCACCGGGCTGGCCTTCTGGGCGAACTGCGCGCCAAGCTGCGCGCCCGTGACCGAGCCCAGCAGCAGCAAGGATGCCAGGACGATGTCCACGGCATGGGTGGTCATCGAATGCATCATCGTCGTTGCCATGGTGACGAACAGGATCTGGAACAGCGAAGTGCCGACCACGACGTTGGCGCTCATGCCCAGGATGTAGAGCATCGCGGGGACCAGGATGAACCCGCCGCCCACGCCCATCAGCATCGTGAGAATGCCCGTGCCGATGCCGAGCAGCAGCGGCGCCAGAGGAGAGATGTAAAGCCCGGAGCGATAGAACCGCCACCGCAGCGGCAGGCTGGCGACCATCGGATGGTGCCGTCGCTTGCGCGCGGCGATCGGGACTCCGGAGCGTTCGGCGCGGATCGTCTGAATGCTTTCCTTGGCCATCAATCCGCCGATGGAGCCGAGCATCAGCACATAGAGGATGTTGATGACCGTATCAATCTGGCCGAGTCGTTGCAGCAGGCTGAACAGCCCGGCGCCGATCCCGGTGCCGACGATGCCGCCGGCCACCATGACTCCGCCCATATGATAGTCCACGCCGCCGCGCCGCGTATGGGCGAAGACGCCCGATACACTGGCGCCGGTGACCTGGCTCGCCGCCGAGGCTGCCGCCACGGTCGGCGGGATGCCGTAGAAGATCATCAGCGGCGTGGTCAGAAAGCCGCCGCCCACGCCAAACATGCCTGAAAGCAGGCCCGTGATCGCTCCCAGGCCGACGATGATGAGACCGTTGACCGAGAGATTGGCTATGGGGAGGTAAACATCCATTCCACCCCTCTCGCTAACGCAGCAACAGGCTCTAGGAAAGCCGGGAATCAGAAACCTGCGGATAGAGTGACTGCCGGTCCCGAGCCCGGCTCGGCGTCCCCGGCCAAGCGGAACCGCCAGTCCGCCGCCAGACGACCGAAAGCCCCGCGTCCCAGAGGGAAGGCGAGCATTGCCGAAGGACCGGCATCGAACCTGCCCGCGCCCTTCTGCACCCCGCCCCAGACTCCGCCACCGAGGCGCGCTTCGAAGCCCCCCGACGCGAAAAGCGAGCGATCGGCGCGGAACTGCCCATCGGCGAAAGGCGTGGCAAATCCTCCCGCCACATAGCCGGCCTGCCCGTAAGCCTCTCCGCGCAGCCCGCCCGGCAGAGAGAACGGCGGCAGTTCGCTGACCACCATCGCCGCAGGCTGGAAACGGCGGATGCCGCCCTGCTCCGTCAATCTTCCCTCGACGGCGGCGATCACCGGGATGGATGGAAGAGGTCTTGCGGACAAGCCCAACGCTCCAGAGGTTTGTCGAAACGCCGAATTGAGCGTCGTCGTCGTCCGCATATAGGCGGTGAACTGCCGGGGATCGCGGGGAGCGAATTTGTAGCGAAACACGGCACCGGTCTGGCTGGCGCCATATGTAGCCGGAAATACTCCATTGGTGATCGGACCCGCGCCGTCAGGACGATACATCGCCCAGGAGTCCGCCGACCATCGCCTGGGAAGCGGCGGCTTGGCGGCAGAATTGGGGCCGACCGTCGAAGGCGGATAAGGCTGCGCGCCTAATTGCGAGAGCGGCGGGAGGCCGGTCGGCATCCGCGCATTGCCGCGGGGCACGGGCTCTTCGTCCAAGCCGGCAAACTGCGCCGAAGCATAGCGAAAGCCGGGTTGCTGCCGCGGGCCATAGCCCGCTTCCAGGCCATATCCTGTCAGCGGCATCCGTGCGCCTTCCGGCACGCGCGCGTTCGCGGCGCCGTCCCGGACGGGTACGCGCACGAACACGGGATAGGGCTGCCCTGTCGGCACCCCATACCCGGCCTGCCCCGCGCCCCAATATCCCCCGGGCGGGTAGAGACCTGCCCCCGGAGGAGTGATCGGGCCGGCCGAGGGCTCGTCGCCGTCTGAACTGCCAAGTCCAATCGAGCCGCTGGAATGGAAAGGGGCAGCATGGATTGCCTTGGCTTCAGTGGGCCAGGAACCGTCCCAGGTCGACACCCGCCCGCCCATCCAGCCGGCGAGCACCGCCAGCAGGGCGACGAGAGGCTGACCGCGAAATTGCTGTGCCACGCTCATGCTGCAAGCACTCCACCGGCGGCGGCAGGATGTGCGTCATGCCGCGTCTTGTCCCAGATGACCTGCCCGCCTCGCAGCGTCTTGACGTAGGAAGACAGCGCATCCCGGCCCGCCATGATCGCGATGTAGTTGGCCACGGGAATGCGCAGGATCGCCCAGAACCCTTGCGCCAGGCCGTATTCGCGGCCGGTGAACAGAGCCCGCATCAAACTGCGCCAGATCAGACTGAACAGGCCTATCGCGATCATCCACCCCAGGATCGGCGGCGGCGGCATGCTTGCCGACCAACCGAAGATTCGCGGCACGCCCAGAACACCCTCCACCAGGATCAGCGCATAGCTGCAGGCAAGTACGATCGCGGTGAGCGGTCCGCGCCGATCGCGCAGGGCCATCCAGGTGTCTGCGCCCCCTCCCTCCCAGCCGAGCCGTTCCCAGCCCTGAAAGGCGATTCCATGTATCCAGCGGGTCTTCTGCCTTATCGATTCCCGAAAGCGGGCCGGAAAGTAGGCTCTGGTCGCGACCAGATCGCCTTGCGCGTCTCGCACCCGCAGAAATCGCGAACGCCCTCCCGCGCGAGAGACGAGCACGCCGAGTTCGTAATCCTCGGTGAGACACTCGGCCGCGAATGGTCCGGGATTGCCGGCTGCAAGGCGACTTTGCGCGATCCGCTCCAGCATGTCGCGGGCGAAACCGCACCCCACTCCAGCAGCCGGGATCGCGGCGCCGAGCCCGTCCCGCACCACCAGCGACTTGGTATGCGCTTCGGTGAATTCGTCCAGGTAATGTCCGCCCACCCAGCGCGACGCCGGCTGCGGCTCCGGCCGCACGGGAAGCTGGACGAAATCGGCCGAAACGAGTCCCGCATCGACCACCGCGAGTTCGGCAGCATGAACCATGTCTTCCGAATCGTGGAGGATGACGCAGCGAAAAGCGCGCCCGGATCGCTTCTCATCGTCGCAAAGAGCGCGATAGAGCCGGTTCAGGCAGTCCGCCTTGGTGGTCGGGCCAGCGCGCTCATGAATGATCACGCGTATGCGGGGATCGGTGTCAGCGCCCTCGATCGCGGCAGTGACGGTCGCGGGATCGTTGCCATAGCAACCCACGTAAAGCGTGAAATCGTCCTGCTGCCATGCGGAAAGCGCGTGGCGGATCGTATGACCGATCACCTGATCTTCCTGCCAGGCGGCGATGAAGATCGCAGCTTTTCCCCGCAGGGGCGCCTGAGCCTCGTCACGCGATATCGTGCCGGTCCTGGCGCGGCCCGTCAGGCGGAACCATAGCCAGCAGCAGTCCACCGCCAGTTCGTCGACAGTGCCGACGAGCACCCAGAAACCGGCAAAGAGCAGCAATTCCTGCTCGATCATGAGCAGGCCTGACAGCGCCTGCCGAACTGGTTCCGCCAATCCCATGTTAGCCCCCGCTAAGATCGCAAAAGATCCAGGCCCGGATTACCGGCGCGCGATTCTGCGCCAGGAATCCGAACTTCATTGCGCAGCGGGAGCTATTGCGGCTTGTCGCGCCGCACCAATGAACAGGCGTTTATTTCACAATGTTAACTAACCCGTTCTTACCAGCTGCCGATGTTGGGCAGCGAAGCCCAGGGTTCGGCAGGATCGAGGCGGCCATCCTGAAGCAGCTCTACCGAGATACCGTCCGGCGTGCGGACGAAGGCCATGTGCCCATCGCGCGGCGGGCGGTTGATCGTCACGCCGGCATCGGCGAGCGTCTGGCAGGTGGCGTAGATGTCGTCGACCTGGAACGCGAGATGGCCGAAATTGCGGCCTCCGGCATATTCCTCGAAGGATCCATCCTCGGCCGGCCAGTTATAGGTCAATTCGACTTCCGCCTCCTCACCCGGCACCGCCAGATAAATGAGCGTGAAGCGGCCCTGCTCGCTCGAAAAGCGGCGCGTTTCCTTGAGGCCGATCAGTTCGAAGAAGCGGATAGTCGCGTCCGGATCGGTCACGCGGATCATCGTGTGGAGGTACTTCGTCACGGGATTTCCTTCAATTCGGCGCATGTATCTAGGGCGTAAAGGTGAGCGGCGTCACCCTTTCCCCCTTCCGTCAGCCTCGTGACCTTGCCGGCCGGAGGCGTCAAGCGGACGGGCAGATGGGACTGCGGGTCGCCGCTATCAAGAGCGAACAACGGCTCGCCTTACGAGCGGCAAGAGCCAAGGCGCGCCGCTTGTCGGCGGCGGCGGAGCTTTCTATAACCGAACCGACGCATGCTAGCGAAGATCAGAAACCTGCTCGGCCGCGCTCCCAGCGCCCGCCTTCCCGAACTGCCCGCCGGACAGCGCGTCTATGCGATCGGCGATATCCACGGGCGGCTCGACCTGTTCGAGCGTCTGATCGACGCCATCGAGCGCGACGATAGCCAAAGGAATGGTGCTCGCAGCCTCGTCATCCTCCTCGGCGACCTGATCGATCGCGGGCCGGACAGTGCCGGAGTGCTGGCCGCGGCCCGCGCGCTTGCCCGCCGCCGCGACGTCGAATTCATCCAGGGCAATCATGAGGAAATGCTCCTGGTCTCGCGCGACAAGCTGGATGCTTTCCGCAGCTTCCTGAAATTCGGTGGCCGTGAAACGATCCTGTCCTATGGCCTGGATCCGGACTTCGTGCGGGAAGCCGAACTCGAAGACCTGCACCGCGCGGCGATGGACGCCATTCCGCAGCTGGACTTCGATTTCGTCGACAGCTTCCAGAAGATGATTCGCCTGGGAGATTATGTCTTCGTCCATGCCGGGGTACGTCCGGGCACGCCGCTGGACAACCAGCTCGGGCATGACTGCCGCTGGATACGCGAGCCTTTCCTCAGCCATAATGGCGAGTTCGGCGGATTTGTCGTTCACGGACATACGATCACCGAGGAGCCCGCCCTTCGCAGCAACCGCGTCGGCATCGATACGGGCGCCTATATGCACGGCCGGCTCACCGCGATCGGTCTGCAAGGTAGCGAGCGCTGGTTCATCCAGGCTTGCGAAGGCGCGGACGGCATTTCCGTGCAGGTCGCGGCGGAAGCCTGACTTGCGCGCCATCCTTTCGTCATTTCCGGCGTAGCGAAGCGTTCCGGAGTTCGTCGCAGATCCGCTCTGGGTTGCCGTGTCGGCTTCGCCGCCTCGCAATGACAGGGGCGGACAAGCGGGACTCCAGCCTTGTCATAAAAACGCACCGGGGAGCCTGTAAGCCGGGTTTTGTACCTGGCGTGGTCTCCCCAAGGAGGGACCTTACGCCGCGGCGGCAGCCATTCCTCTAGGCGGTGCATTGCTGCGCCGCTCAAGCGACCAACCCGGGCTGCCTGGGTCCGAAACGAACCCGCCGTTCAAGACGGCGCGCAGCCCCTATTCGGTCTTGCTCCGAGTGGGGTTTGCCATGCCGCTTTCCGTTACCGGAAGCGCGGTGCGCTCTTACCGCACCCTTTCACCCTTACCTGCCGCAAGGGATGAACCCTGTTGGCGAGGCGGTCTGCTCTCTGTGGCACTTTCCCTAAGCTTCGCCGGGCCTGAAAACCCGACTCGCCCGGCGGGTGTTACCCGCCACCCTTGTTTCGTGGAGCCCGGACTTTCCTCGCGCGCCGAAATGACGCCCGCGGCTGCCCGGCTCCCCGGTGCGGGCGCTCACGTAGCACGGCCGGTGTCCCGCTCCAACAGCAGTTCTAACAGAATTGCGCCGATTTCGCCGTCGATTTGCCCGTCGATCAGTTCGGGCCGCCAGCGCCGCTGGAATGCCGTGACCGCCGCCCGGCCATCGGAAATATCGTAGCCGAAGCGTTCCAGAGCGAGATAGAACGCGCCGGGATTGTCGTAGAAAAGGTTCATCTTCGCGGCGGGAATCTTCAGCGCAAGACCGAGTTCGCCCAGACGCGCCCAGTCGAAATACTCGCCGGGGTCCTGCTTGCGGGCCGGCGCGATGTCGGAATGGCCAACCACATTGCCGCGCGGGATGTCGTTACGCTTGACGATGTCGGCGAGAAGCGGAAGCAATGCTTCCATCTGCGCTTCCGGAAACGGCCGATAGCCCCATTCGTGCCCGGGATTGACCAGCTCGATGCCGATCGAGGCGGAGTTCACGTCCGTCACCCCGCGCCAGTAGGACCGCCCGGCATGCCATGCCCGCTTGTTCTCCGGCACGAGAGAAGTGACCACGCCCTCCTCGTCGATCATGTAATGCGCCGAGACCTCTGCCTTGGGGTCGCACATCCGCTCGAGCGCCTCGGCCGCCGATTTCATGCCCGTGTAGTGCAGCACGACCATCGAAATCGGCAGCTTGCGCTCGTTGAAATTGGGCGAGGCGACCGTGCGATTGACCAGCCAGCGGTTCATCGTCCTTTCCCCGCCCCCTATTCCATCAGGCTCCGGGCAGCACAGCGCCGAGAACCAGCGCATCCTCTGCCAGGGCATATTGCAGCTTGCCGCCCTGCCCGTGCGCCAGTTGCTGGATCATCGCCGCAGGTGCCGTGCGGCTTGAAAGGTCGCCTTCCGGCAGAGCTCCTTCCAAGGCGCGGCCAATGTCGCGATCGAAGGCGATGCGCGGGCCCGCCGCGCGCACGACGATCTCGCTCATGCCGTCGCGGAATTCCGCCGCGAGATCGAGCGTGCCGCCGCGCGGCAGGGCCTCGATGCCGATCAGGCCGAAGTTGAGCAGCGTCTTCACCGCCGGCTTGGGCAACATGTCGCTGGCGAGCGCCCAGTTGAGCACGATGCGAGCATTGTTGGCCACCAGCGCATCGATCAGGGCGCGGGCCTCGCTGACCGGAACCATTTCACCGAAGCCCCCCGCCGCACCGAAGGCGAGGCGAAAGAACTTCAGCTTGTCGGCCGAGATGCGCGCGCTCTGGTCCAGTAGCTCGAAACAGCGCTGGCGCATTTCGGGATCCTTTTCATCCGCGAGCAGCTCCAGCCCGTTGGTCAGCGCACCGACCGGGCTGAGCATGTCATGGCACAGGCGCGAACATAGCAGGCTGGCAAGTTCGAGCGAGCTGGTCGTCATGGACTGGGGACTTCCCTTTTAACGGTCGATGGAGTTCAGGCATTCGGATTCTGGCCAAGAGAGGCCGTTGGCCCGACGATATGGTATGTCACGGGCGCAAATCCATTCCCGGTATCGCGCCAGAATGCAACCTGCCCGGTCGCTATGATCGCCCAAACGCGCAAATCGCCGGTGGAATGTTCGCAATCCGTCGCCGATGGCACCGGGTGGCCCACGGGATGGGAGTGATAGTATCCCAGCACCTCGGGACCGCCGCGTCGCGCCGCGCGGTGCGCCGCCAGGAGGGTGGCCGGATCGATCTCGAAGTGGCGCGCAGGGTCAGCGGCGACATTGGCGGCGGGGATCGCCCCTTCTATGCGATCCTCCCGGCCCGTCAGAATGCCGCAACACTCCTGAGGGTCGGCCTTGTCGGATTCTTCACGCAATCTTGCGATCACGTCACTTGTCACTTCAACATTCATCCCCAAATCCTACAGGCAATGGGGGCTTCCGAAAATATCATTCAGGGGTTCATCGGCAGCGAAGGCGGCCGATTGGACAGGGCGCTGGCCGACGCCAGCGGACTTTCGCGCGAACGCATCAAGGCGCTGATGAGCGAAGGCCGCATCTTGCTGGCGGGCAAGCCGGTCTCGCAGGCCTCGCTCAAGGTGGCGGGCGGCACGGCTTTCGCGATCGACGTGCCCGAAGCCGCCCCGGCCGAAGCGGTCGCGCAGGACATTCCGCTCAACGTCGTGTTCGAGGACGAATACCTGATCATCGTGGACAAGCCGGCGGGTCTGGTCGTCCATCCGGCTGCGGGCAATCTCGACGGCACTTTGGTCAATGCCCTGCTCCATCATTGCCGAGGCCAGCTTTCCGGCATCGGCGGGGTAGCGCGGCCCGGGATCGTCCATCGGATCGACAAGGACACCTCGGGCCTGCTGGTGGTGGCCAAGACGGACAAGGCGCACGAAGGGCTGGCGGTGCAGTTCGCGGACCATTCGATCGCACGCGCCTACCGGGCCGTCGTGTCCGGTCGCCCGATCCCGGCCGCCGGAACGGTGCGCGGGGCGATCGCCCGATCGAGCGTCAATCGCAAGAAGATGGCGCTGGTGGAGGATGGGCGCGGCAAACATGCAGTAACCCATTACCGCACGCTCGAAGCCCTGAAGAACGCGAGTCTGGTGGAGTGCCGCCTGGAAACCGGGCGCACCCATCAGGTGCGCGTTCACATGTCGTCAATCGGCCATTCGCTACTGGGAGACCCTGTATATGGTCGTACACCTTCAGCGATTCGCCCGATTCTTCAGCGGCTCGGTTTCACCCGACAAGCTCTTCATGCTGCGGAACTTGGCTTCGTCCATCCCGTTACAGGAGAGAACGTCCATTTCATCAGCCCGTTGCCCGACGACATGCGGACACTGATCGATGAACTGCGACACTGAAATCGGATTAATGTGCTATCTTTAAAAGGTGGCCCCAAGCTAAGACGCCTCGCAAGGGTCTTCGACCGCGGGCCGACCGGAAAGGACGGATATTGTGAGCAAGGAACGTAATCTCCCGGCGGTGCCGGCACTGGGCGGCGAGCAGAGCCTCAACCGCTACCTGTCCGAGATCCGCAAGTTCCCCCTTCTCGCGCCCGAGCAGGAATACATGCTCGCCAAGCGCTACAAGGAGCATGAGGATCCGGCGGCTGCCGGCCAGCTGGTGACCAGCCACCTTCGCCTTGTTGCGAAGATCGCGATGGGTTACCGCGGCTACGGCCTGCCGGTCTCGGAACTGATCTCCGAAGGCAACATCGGCCTCATGCAGGGTGTGAAGAAGTTCGAACCCGATCGGGGCTTCCGCCTCGCCACTTACGCTATGTGGTGGATCAAGGCATCGATTCAAGAGTACATCCTGCGTTCGTGGTCGCTCGTGAAGATGGGCACCACCGCCGCGCAGAAGAAGCTGTTCTTCAACCTTCGCCGGATGAAGAAGAACCTCGACGCCTACGAGGATTCCGACCTTCATCCGGACGACCTCGCAAAGATCGCGACCACGCTCGGCGTTTCCGAGCAGGAAGTGGTCAACATGAACCGGCGCATGATGATGGGCGGCGATGCCTCGCTGAACGTCTCCCTGCGCGAGGAAGGCGAAGGCCAGTGGCAGGACGTTCTCGCGGACGACCGTCCGCTCCAGGACGAAACCGTCGCGGATGCCGAGGAAGCCACCGTGCGTCACGCCATGCTGGTCGAGGCCATGGACGGCCTCAACGAGCGTGAGCGCGACATCCTGATGGAACGCCGCCTGACCGAAGACCCGAAGACGCTCGAGGAACTGAGCCAGGTCTACCGCGTCAGCCGCGAGCGTGTCCGCCAGATCGAGGTGCGCGCGTTCGAGAAGCTGCAAAAGGCGATGAACCGCATCGCCAGCGACCGTAAGCTCCTGCCTGCGGGCTAAGCTTCGGCTTAAGAATGAGGAACGGGCTGTCCGAAAGGGCGGCCCGTTTTCTTGTGGGTAATAGGGCGGACGTTCCGGGCTCGATCCTCGGGCCACCTTCACGAAACCAGAGGTCATCCTGAACCAAGTTCAGGTGACGTATGATGATGTTGCCGTCTGGTTCGGTGCATCAACCCAGTGCGGTTTGCGACTCAGGATTGCTTCGCTGCGCTCGCAATGACGAAGGGCCGCGTAGACCGTCGGGCTAGGGCGTAAACCCATAGGCCCGGCTCGCCACCCACGCAGCACGTTCGGCATCGGTCAGCGGCAGTTCCACGCTGCACCCTTCCGCAGCAGACCGCTCGGCTGCTTCGATCACCGCCATGACCGCCAGCGACTGGATCGGCGGCACCGGATTGGCGTCCCTCCCCCTCACCGCCTCCGCCACGAGCCGATAGAACTCCCGCTGGTCGCCGTGCTCGGCCGGAAGGCGGCTGGCGTGTCCTTCGGCGTCGTAGAGCACGAGCGGGTCAGGGTCTTCACCCCAGCCGGGTGCGCCCGGCGTCATGCCGGCGAGCAGCTGGCTTTCCTGCACGTCCATGCCGTGCTTCAACGCGGTGCCGCCCGTGCCGTGAACGATGAAGCGCGGAACGCCGCCTGCTACCAGCATCGAGGCGTGGAGGATTGCGCGGCGATCTTCGAATTCCAGCACGACATGCGCCCAATCCGCGCTGCGCGCGCCCCTGCGCTGGAGCGCCAGCGAAGCCGTGACCCAGTCGGGCAGGCCCATCAGCAGCAGTGCATGATCGACAAGGTGCGGCCCGAGATCGAACCACACGCCGGCGCCCGGCCCGTCACCCTCGCGCCAACGATCGCGGACTTGCGGGCGGAAGCGGTCGAAATGGATCTCCAGATGCGTGGGGTCGCCTACCAGGCCTGCGTCGATCGCCTTGTGCACGCTGCGAAAATCGCTGTCCCAGCGGCGATTGTGGAAGACGGTGAGTTGACGGCCGGTCTTCTCGGCCAGCGCGATCAGCGCTCGCGCCTCGGCAAGGTCCAGGGTGAAAGGCTTGTCGACGACGACATGCTTGCCCGCCCGCAGCGCCGCTTCCGCCAGCGGGAAGTGCGTATCGTTGGGCGTCGCGATAACGACAAGATCGACTGCCGGATCGCCGAGCACGGCCGACGAATCCTCGTGGATCGTCGCTTCCGGGAAGCGTTCGAGAACCTTGTCTCGGCTGCGGCTGGCGAAGCGGTCTAGCTCCAGTCCCTCGACCGCCCGGATCAGCGGCGCGTGAAACGTCGCCCCGGCATAGCCATAGCCAAGAAGGCCAACCGTAAGTGTGTGGCTTGCCGGGGTCACGTCGGTTTCCTTCCGCTCAGGCGTATCGGGCCTGCCACATGCTTGCGGCGATGCTCTCGCGCGTCAATGCTGCCGGCTCGGCAGTTGCGAGCCCCTCAGCCTGCGCCTGCACCGCGACGGCGACGGCGATTTCCAGTGCCACCTGGCGAAGTTCGGTCACGGCGGGCAACAGGCCGTCGTGGCTGTCGTCGCTGAGTTCCCCCAGGCGACGCGCGGCGGCCATGAACATGCCGTCGCTGATGGCGGTGGCTCCGCTGGCGAGTGCGCCGAGGCCGACGCCGGGGAAGATGTAGACATTGTTGACCTGCGTGACGCCCGGCGTCCCGAAGGGGCTGCCGGTGCCGACGATCGCCCTGCCGCCGGTCCATTCGAGAACGTCCGCCGGATGGGCCTCGGCGCGGGAGATCGGGTTGGAGAGCGGGAAGACCACCGGCCGCTCGACCTTCTCGGCCATCGTGCGGATGGTGCGTTCGTCGAACGCCGTCTTCTGGCCCGAAGTGCCGATCAGCACGGTGGGATGGACGTTGGCGACCACTTCCTGAAGCGAGATCATGTTCTGGCCGCTGACGTTCCAGCCTTCGATCTCCGCCGGATCGCGCGCCAGCTTCAACTGCTGCTGCGGCAGGCGCGGAATGTCGGAGAGGATCAGGCCGTCGCGATCCACCGCCCAGATCTTCGCGCGTGCCGCTTTCTCGTCGAGCCCGTCGGCCATCATCGCCTGGACCAGCATCTCGGCCACGCCGCTGCCGGCTGCACCCGCGCCGAACAGCACCACGCGCTGCTCGGTAAGCGGCACCCCGGTCCTGCCGATCGCGGCGAGCAAGGTGCCGACGGCGGTTGCGGCAGTGCCCTGGATATCGTCGTTGAAGCTCAACAGGCGGCCGCGATAACGCACGAGCAGATCGTAGGCATTCTTGCCCGCGAAATCCTCCCACTGGAGCAGGACACCGGGAAAGCGATCGTCCACCGCGCTGACGAAAGCCTCCACGAAATCGTCGTATTCCTGCCCGCGCACGCGCGGGGCGCGCCAACCCACATAGAGCGGATCTTCGCGCCGCGCATGATTGTCGGTGCCAAGATCCAGCAGGATCGGCAGGACTTCGGACGGGTGAATACCCGCGCAGGCGGTGTAGAGCGCCAGCTTGCCGATCGGAATGCCCATGCCGCCCGCGCCCTGGTCGCCCAGGCCGAGAATCCGCTCGCCGTCGCTGACGACGATCACTTTCACCCGGTCATATGCGGGATCGGCCAGAATGTCGGAGATGCGCTCCTTGTTGGGATAGCTCAGGAACAACCCGCGCGGGCGGCGCCAGATCTCGCTGAAACGCTCGCAGCCCTCGCCCACCGTCGGCGTATAGACCAGCGGCAACATGCGCGGCAGATCGCTTTGCACCAGCGCATGGAACAGCACCTCATTCGAGTCTTGAAGCTCGCGCAGGAAGGCATAGCGCTGGAAGTCGCTTTCCTTTTCCTCCAGCGCCTTGCGGCGGCGTTCGATCTGGCTGTCGAGCGTGCCGACATGCGGTGGCAGCAGGCCGTGCAGGCCGAATTCGTCACGCTCCTCGGCAGTGAAGGCGGTTCCCTTGTTGGTCAGGGGATCGGACAGCAGAGCGCGGGCGGCGGCGTGACGGGTGGGGGACATCGGCGACCTTCTTTCTTCAGAAACGAAAACTCAGCCAGCCCGCGAGAAAATCGGAGCTGCGGTACCCCGCATCGGTCAGCGCGGGGCCGGCTTCGAGATGCTCGTAGCGCCCGGTGAACGAAACGCGCGGCGAAATCTGCCAGACCGCCTGCAAGCGGGCGAGTTCGGCGATCTTGCGCGCCCGGCCGTTCTGGGTGCCGGCAAAGGGTTGGCCGTTGGCCCGATAGACCGCATCGGTGACACTGTCACGCCAGGCGAAGCGGTATTCGGCATTCACTTTCACGTTCTTGAGCGGCGAGAAGCTGAAAGTGGGCGCGAAGGAACGCAAGTTGCTGGGCGTCAGGTAAAGCTGGTAGCTGTAGTAGACGTTGTTGCCGAAAGGCGAGTAGGCGTCGCGCAGCTTGCCGTCACCATAGTCGCCGCCGCCGCTGGCATAGTCGGCACTCAGACCGATGCGCGGCGCGGACTTCGACGCCCCCAGACGCCAGGACTGGGCGAGCAGCACCTGCCAGGCATCGATCTTCTGATCCATGAACGTTCCCCACTGGTGGTTCACCGTCCAGTTGAGCTGGATCGGCCCGGCATCGCCGTAGACGTGGACCCCGCCGTACCAGCGCGTCGCCGGGCCGATCCGCCCTCCCCAGGTGCCGACGCCGTTACGCCGCCGCCAGAGGAAGGGATCGACGAAGAGCTTCGAATCGCCAAGGAACGTCTTCGGCACGGCGTATCCCAGCGTCACGCCGGAGAACCGGCGTTCGGGGTCGCTCCTGTCATCGCCGATGCCGTCCTCGCCATAGGCAGTGGGGCGCAAGTCGAACACGTCGGCGCGCACCGCCTTGCCGCGCACCCAGGCGCGCACACCGTTCAGCGTGTAATGGATCGTGTTGTTGTCGCGCTGCGAGGTCAGCAGGTTGGGTCCGTCGACGAACTCCTGCCGGCCATAGCGGATGCCCGCGTCCAGCCCCGCGACCTGCCCGTGCGCCTCCGCAAAGTATTGCTGGGCGACGAGGCCGTTGCGCATGTTGGTGGCCGGAGTGCCAAGGTTCCTGCCCGCCAGCCCGGCATGGGCCAGTTCGCCGAAGAAGCGCAAGTGCGACCCGACATGCAGGTCCGTCCCCGCCACCAGGCGGCTGATGTCCTGCCGCTGCGCCTCGGCCTCGCGCAAGTTGGGATTGGTGGTCTGGTTGACGCGAAGGCGAAGCTCGCCGGAAAGCGTCAGGTAGATGTCACCGTCGCCATCGATCGGCAGGAACTTGAGCCGGTCCAGCGGATCGTCCCGCTTCCCGTCGTCGGCCATGACCCGCCAGTCCTCGGCCCAGCGGGAGATGCTGTAGCCGTTGATCACGACACCGTCGCCGTTGGAGGAAACCGGGTAGATCGGGGTTTTCGTCTCTTCGGCCTGAGCCGTAGAGCCAGCCGTCATGGAGGCGCAGCAAAGGGTGGCGGCAAGCAGCCGCGCAGGCACTGTCTTCATGGTCGTGGTTCCTGTGCGGGGCCTCAGGCCCCGTGCCTGTTCAGGTCAGATCAGGTCAGGTCAGACGAGCGCGGGGCGCGCCGTGGCGGGCTCGCGATTGGCGAGCACGGCGCGGAACCGCTCGGTGTCGAGCTTGCCTTCCCAGCGCGAGACGACGACCGTCGCCACGGCATTGCCGATGAAGTTGGTGAGGCTGCGGCACTCCGACATGAAACGGTCGACCCCCAGGATCAGCGCCATGCCCGCGACCGGCACCGAAGGCACGATCGAGAGCGTCGCGGCGAGCGTGATGAAGCCCGCGCCGGTCACCCCCGCCGCGCCCTTGGACGAGAGCATGGCCACGCCCAGCAGCAGCACCTGCTGGCCCAGCGTCAGTTCCACATTGCAGGCCTGGGCGATGAACAGCGCCGCCAGCGTCATGTAGATATTGGTGCCGTCGAGGTTGAAGCTGTAACCGGTGGGCACGACGAGGCCGACGATGCTCTTGGGGCACCCTGCGCGCTCCATCTTCTCCATCAGCGAAGGCAGCGCGCTTTCCGAGGAGGACGTGCCGAGCACCAGCAGCAGTTCGGCCTTGAGATAGGAGATCAGCGAGAAGATCGAGAAGCCCGCAAAGCGCGCGACCAGGCCCAGCACCACGACCACGAACAGCGCCGATGTGACGTAGAACGTCGCCACCAGCCCGACGAGGTTGGCGAGGCTGCCCACACCGTACTTGCCGATCGTGAAGGCCATGGCGCCGAAGGCACCGATCGGCGCGGCCTTCATGACGATCGACACGAGCTTGAAGAACACCAGCGAGACGTCCTCCAGCAGCGAAAGCGGACGCGCGCCGCGGTCGCCAAGCATAGCCAGAGCGATGCCGAAAAGAATGGCGACGACGAGGACCTGAAGGATGTTGCCCTGCGTCAGGGAGGACAGGAACGTGTTCGGGATCATCTCCATGAGGAACCCGGTGATCGAAGTGTCGTGCGCCTTCTCGGAGTAAGTTGCGACCTTGGAGGCATCGAGCGTGGCAGGATCGATGTTCAGGCCGTGACCGGGGCGAACCACGTTCGCCACGATCAGCCCGACGATCAGCGCCAGGGTGGAGAAGAAGAAGAAGTAGCCGAACGCCTTGCCCGCAACGCGGCCGACCGAGCGCAAGTCACGCATCGAAGCGATGCCGGTGACGATGGTCAGGAAGATGACCGGCGCGATTACCATCTTGACCAGCTTGATGAAGGCATCGCCAAGCGGCTTCAGCGCCTCGCCGGTCGCGGGGAAGAAGTGGCCCAATGTCACCCCCGCCGCGATGGCGATCAGCACCTGCACATAGAGATGACCGTACCAGCGTCCAGGTGCCGACGGCTCCGGCGCAGACGATTCATGCGTGTCGATGATGGGGGTATGCATGGGCAGGCCTTTCTTCCTCTCTCTGCACGCGCATGACTTACGCCCTGTCGTGTGCTCGACAAAAGGTGTTCGATTCCATCCTGCGGCCAAAGCAGTTTTTGCATGATCAGCAAGCGGCTGATTTCCTGCGATTCAAGCGAAACCCTGCATCGACATTGCGCAGGAATTTGCACATTGTACTGCAGCGATGTGCCGAAATTTGCACATTGCGCGGCATATGCCTAAACCGGCGCCGTGACTCGCCGCCACAGCCTCGCCTGGCTATTCGCCGCTTTTGCCGCCGCCCTGATCGCCGCAGGTGTTGCCGGAGAGATCGTGCGGCAACGCGCTTCCGCCGCCTTCGCCGCCTCGGTCGAAGCCGACGCCCGGCTCAGGCAGGCCTTGCTCGACAGCGAGATCGCCCGTTTCCGCCTGCTGCCGCAGGCCTTGGCCGACGACCGCGACGTCATCGCTGCCGCGAATGGCGAGCCGGGAGCCGACCGGCGCCTGAACGCCAAGCTGGACGCTTTCGCACGTCGCATTGGCGCTGCCGCCATCTACCTCGTCGGCGACGATGGCTTCGCTGTTTCGGCCAGCAACTGGCGCGACGGCACCAGCTTCGTCGGGCGGGGCTACCGTTTTCGCCGCTACTATCGCGATGCCTTGCAGCACGGCGACGGCGCGCAGTTCGCACTCGGGACCGTCAGCCACCGTCCGGGCCTCTACCTTGCGCGCAAGGCGGCAGGAGACTGCGTGATCGTGATCAAGCTCGATTTCGACCGGATCGAGGCGCAGTGGCGCAAGGCGGGCGGCGAGACTTTCGTGACCAATCACGATGGCGTGATACTCGTGGCCAGTCGCCCGGAGTGGCGCTTCGCCATGACCCGCCCCATCACCGCTGCGCGGCAAAAGACGATCGCGGCGGACATCGGCATTCCCAGACTGGCGCCTGCGCCTTACACGAGGGAATGGGACGGTTTCTTGCACAAGCCCGGTGGGACCGCGCGCCACCTGCTCGCCA
Source organism: Novosphingobium lindaniclasticum LE124 (assembly GCF_000445125.1). GTDB lineage: Bacteria > Pseudomonadota > Alphaproteobacteria > Sphingomonadales > Sphingomonadaceae > Novosphingobium > Novosphingobium lindaniclasticum. The sequence continues at coordinate 23,514 of NZ_ATHL01000089.1, read as the reverse complement.
CCAGCCCGCCCAATCCCGATCGATGGCGGGTCAATCTCGCGCTGCCGATCCGCGTCGCCGTTACGACGCCGATGCGCAGCGCGCAGGCGGTTGCGGCGATCCTGACGCTCGCGGCCGTCGGCGGGCTCTGGTGGGTGGCCCAACGCAACCGCCGCCGCCGCGAACGCACTGCGCTGCTCGAAACCGCCGTCACCGAACGGACCGCCGAACTGCGCCGGGAGATGGAGGAACGCTCCACCCTCGAACAGCGCGCGGCGCTTCTGCGCGAGGAACTGCGCCTGGCAAACCGCCTGGCGACGCTGGGGCAAGTCACCGCCAGCGTCGCGCACGAGACCGCTCAGCCCGTCGCCGCGATCCGTAACTACGCCCGTTCGGCAGGGCAGTTGCTGGACCTGGGCGCCGATGTGGAGGTGCATGAAAACCTCTCCGCCATCGATCGTATGGCCGAACGCATCGGCGTGATCACTGCGCAGCTTCGCGGCTTCGCGCGTAAGGCAAGCGGCCGTGAAGGCGCGGTGTCGGTGGCCGAAGTCCTCGACGGTGCGCGACTGCTGCTCAAGGAGCGCCTTGCCGCGCTGACGTTAGACACGCCCGCGATCCCCGACGACCTCAAGGTGCGCGGTGACAAAGTCCGGCTCGAACAGATCCTGGTGAACCTGCTCCAGAACGCCGCGGAAGCACTGGCCGCCCAGCCCGATGCCCGCATCACCCTGAGGCTGGCCATCGAAGAGGAAATCCTGCGCCTCACCGTCTCGGACAACGGCCCCGGCATCGCCCCCGACATCGCCGACCGCCTCTTCACTCCCTTCGTGACCAGCCGCGCCGAGGGCCTCGGCCTCGGCCTCGTGATCGCGCAGGATATCGCCCAGGAATTTGGCGGTTCCCTGCGCCTGGTGCCGAGCGAAACCGGCGCCGCCTTCGAACTGCAACTGAGACTTGCCTGATGGAATCCTTCCGCCGCATCGCCCTTGTAGAAGATGACGAGGACCTGGCCCGCTCGACCGCGCAACTGCTCCGGCTCGCCGGTTTCGAGGTGGAGCATTTTCCTGCCGCCACACCCGCCCTTGCCGCCGTGTCCGTCGACTGGCCGGGCGTCGTCGTCACCGACGTGCGCATGCCGCATGTCTCGGGCACCGAACTCTTCCGCCAGCTTCACGAGCGCGACCCGGAACTGCCGGTAATCCTCGTCACCGGCCATGGCGACATCGAGATGGCGGTGCAGATGCTCAAGGCCGGTGCCTGGGACTTCCTGACCAAGCCCTTTGCACCCGACGCCCTGATCGCCGCCGTGAACCGTGCCGCGACCGCCCGCGCACTGACGCTCGAAAACCGCCGTTTGCGCACTCTGGCGCAGGCCGGCGATGCCCCCGTGTTCCTCGGCGAAAGCCCCGCGATCCGCCGCCTGCGCGAGATGATCCCGGTGCTCGCCAATGCCGATATCGACCTCTTCATCGAGGGCGAGACCGGCACCGGCAAGGACCTCCTCGCCCGCCTGATCCACCGCTCCGGCAAGCGCGCACGCCAGCGCTTCCTGCCCCTCGCCTGCGCCGGAATGCCCGAGACCCTGGCGGAGCCGCTGTTCACGGGCGCTGGCCACGCCGAACCCGGACTTGCCGCCGCGCATCGCGGCACGCTCTACCTCGACGACATAGATCGCGCCCCCGCGCACTTGCAGGAACGCCTGCTGCCCTTCGTCGAACAGCGCGCGCTACGCCGCCGGGACGAGGCCATGCCGATCGACGTGCGGGTGATCTCCACCAGCCAGACCGCCGCCGAAGGCCCGCCGCCCGCGCTCCTGCCGCCGCTGTTCTATCGCCTCGCCGCGATGCGCCTTTCCGTGCCGCCGCTGCGCGAGCGCCGCGAGGATATCGCCCCGCTCTTCGCGCGCTTTGCCGGAGATGCCGCCAGCCGGAGCGGCCGCGACCTGCCACCGGTTACGGCTGCCGTCCGCACGATGCTGGAGCGCCACGACTGGCCGGGCAACGTGCGCGAACTCGCCAACTTCGCCGAACAGTTCGCGCTGGGCCTCGGCGAATCCTCGCCCACCCCCTCACCCTCGGCGGCAAAAGGCCTGACCGAGCGCGTGGACGCCTTCGAACGGGAGGAAATCGTCGCCGCCGTGCTCGCCGCGAACGGGGAGATCGGAGCCGCCATCCGCGCGCTCGATCTGCCGCGCAAGACGTTTTATTATAAGGTGAACAAGCACGGGATCGATCTGGCGGCCTTGCGCCAGAAGGGGTGAAGAAGCGGGGGTGGAGAAAAGCAAAAGCAGGGGGGCATGGCCCCCCTGCACCCCCAGAAATGTCCAGGTCACGCAGGCCGACAGCCTCGTGTGCCCATGGCTGCGTCGGGAGACTTGTTGGCTGCGCCGCAAGGAGCGCGATACGGATAGGTCGGGCGCGACGATGACATTCCGAGGGTCTGGGGGATCATCCCCCAGGACTTCCTCTTCCCCGTCAAACCAGCTCCGTCTCGATCCCCAGCCCCGACTTCAAAGTCAAAGTCACGGGCGTCCGCTCCGCGATATCCGCAAGCCGGGCCTTCTGCTCCTCATCCAGCCCGACGATCGAGAGCTTCCGCTCGATCCGCATCTCTTCCTTCGAGCCCTTGAGACGCAAATCCACGTCCACCGAAACCAGCGGCCAAGCCTTGCGAGCCGCGTACATCTTCAAAGTGATCGCCGTGCAGGCCCCGAGGCTGGCGAGGAGCAGGTCGTAGGGAGCCGGCCCCGCCCCCTGCCCGCCAAGCGCTTCCGGTTCGTCGGCGGTGATCGCGTGGCCGCCGACCATGATCTCGGTGCGCCAGGCGGTCTCACCGATATGCGCGGTTCCATGTGCCATGGTCTGGTGCTCCTCAGGCCGGAAGCGGGATGAAGTCGTGCTCTTCGGGCACGCGGGCGAAGCGCTGTTCCTTCCAGTCTTCCTTGGCCTGTTCGATGCGGTCGAGCGAGGAAGAGACGAAGTTCCAGAAGATGTGGCGCTTTTCCGGGAGCGGTTCGCCGCCCAGCAGCATCAGGCGGGTGCCGCCCTTGGCCCTCAGGATCACTTCGGCGCCCGGCTTGAACACGACCAGTTCGGTCTCCTTGAAGCTGCCCGTCTGGCCTTCCACTTCGACTTCGCCGCCGACGACATAGATCGCGCGTTCTACGTGCTCGGCCTTCACCTGGTAACGCGCGCCGTCGAGCATGACGATATCGGCATAGACCATGTCGGAGTAGGTCTTGAGCGGCGAGGTCAGGCCGTCGGAGGTGCCGGCGATCAGCGTCAGGCGGGTTCCGGCGTCGTCGGTCACGGGGATCTCGTCGGCCTTGTGATGGGCGAAGGCCGGGGCGATTTCTTCGGCTTCCTTGGGCAGCGCGATCCAGGTCTGGAGGCCGAACAGCTTGCCGCCGCTGGCGCGGACTTCGGGAGAGGTGCGCTCGGAATGGACGATGCCGCTGCCCGCCGTCATCCAGTTGACCTCGCCGGGGCGGATCGCCTGGGCCGAGCCGAGCGAGTCGCGGTGGAAGATCTCGCCTTCGACAAGGTAGGTCAGGGTGGAGAGGCCAATGTGCGGATGCGGGCGCACGTCCAGGCCTTCGCCGCTGCGGAACACCGCTTCGCCCATCTGGTCGAAGAAGATGAAGGGGCCGACCATCCGGCGCTGCGCGGTGGGCAGCGCGCGGCGGACCTGGAAACCGTCACCGAGATCGCGGACGGGGGGAAGGACGACGAGGTCTACGCCTTCGATATCGGATGAATGGACGGTCATGGGGCAATCCTTCCTTGCGCTTCTTCTGTGCGTTTGAGCGCCGGGGAGAGTCTTGGCGCCGAACCGGAAAATTTCAATCGGGGAGATGGGGAGCGGATGGATATCCACCCGCTCCCGGTATTGCTCAGGCTGCGTCGACGAGGACGATTTCGCTGTCCTCGATGGCGGTTACGCGCAGCACCTCGACATCGCTGATCGCCACACCGTCGCGGGCATTGGCGCGGACGTCCTCGATCTGCACTGCGCCAATAGCGGGAACGAGGTAGGCCTTGCGATCCTTGCCCAGCGGGTATTCGGCGGTCTCGCCGGCCTTCAGCGTAGCGCCCACGACGCGGGCATTGGTGCGGATCGGCAGGGCGTCGTTGTCGTTCTCGTAACCCGAGGCGAGCGTCACGAACTGGCCGGAACGGTCGCCCTTGGGGAAGGGCTTGGCGCCCCAGCTCGGTTCTTCGCCGTCGCGGGTCGGGATGATCCAGATCTGGAAGATCTTCGTCGTCACGTCCTCGAGGTTGTATTCCGAGTGGGTGATGCCGGTGCCGGCGCTCATCACCTGGACGTCGCCTGCTTCGGTGCGCCCCTTGTTGCCCAGGTTGTCCTGATGGGTGATCGCGCCTTCACGGACGTACGTGATGATCTCCATGTCGCGGTGGGGGTGCGGCGGGAAGCCGGTCTGCGGGGCGATCGCATCGTCGTTCCAGACGCGCAGGTTGCCCCAGTGGACGCGGGCCGGATCGTGGTAGCCGGCGAACGAGAAGTGGTGCTTGGCGTCAAGCCAGCCGTGGTTGGCACCGCCGAGGCTGTCAAAGGGGCGAAGTTCGATCATGTCCTGTCTCCGGGGGCGGCGGGATAAGGTGCCGTCCTGTTGAAACCCATATAGACTTGCCTCCATTTCAAGTTCAGAGGGATAAAATCGACCTGACTGTTCTAGGAGATTGAAAAGTGAGTAACCCCGGCACGCCGACGCTGGACCAGCTTCGCATCTTCCTGGCCATCGTCGACACCGGCAGTTTCGCCGCTGCCGGGCGCAAGCTGAACCGCGCGGTCTCGGTCATCAGCTATGGCATCGCCAATCTCGAAGCCCAGCTTGGCGTCCTGCTGTTCGAGCGCGAGGGCACGCGCAAGCCTCAGCTGACCACGGCCGGCCGCGCCGTGCTGTCCGAAGCGCGCGGCGTCGCGGAAGGAATTGACGGCCTGCGCGCCAAAGTGAAGGGCCTGCTCGACGGTCTTGAGGCGGAAGTCGATCTTGCAGTGGACGTCATGTTCCCGGCCGAGAACCTTGGCGTGATCCTGCGCGCCTTCGCCGCCGAGTTCCCCACCGTACAGCTTCGCCTCCATGTCGAGGCGCTCGGCGCGATCACGTCGATGGTGCTCGACGGAACGGCGGCGGTCGGCCTGTCCGGCCCGCTCTTTGCAGGGGTGGAGGGACTCGAAAGCACCTCCGCCGGTTCGGTGGCGATGGTTCCGGTGGCAGCACCCGACCATCCGCTCGGCCGCATGGATTCGATCCCGCCCGGCGCGGGCCGCGAATATACGCAGCTCGTGCTCAGCGACCGTTCGCGCTTCACCGAGGGCAAGGATTTCTCGGTCATGAGCCCGAAGACCTGGCGCCTCGCCGACTTGGGCGCAAAGCACGCGCTGCTGCGGCAAGGCATCGGCTGGGGCAACATGCCGCTGCCGATGATCGAGCCGGATCTGGTTTCGGGCACTCTCGTGCGCCTGTCGATGCCGGATCATCCCGGCGGCATCTATCGCTTCGGCGGCATCTGGCGGCGCGACACCCCGCCCGGCCCGGCGGCGGCCTGGCTGCTCGACCGCTTCGTGGCCCAGAGCGCGCTCGACCGCCAGATGGGCGAACTGCCGGATATCTGATCGATCGCCCAGGCTGGCGGTAACGACCTCGAACACTGAAAAAGCGAAGGCGACAACCGCGACAACCGCGACAACCGCGACAACCGCGACAACTTTTCAGATTTCCTGAACGTCGGTCGTTATTTTATCGGTATTTGTGAAAAAGGTTTTCTGCGGCATCTCCTTGGACATCGAGGGTTCGTGACCATCCGAGCCCCTTCTCACAGCAAGGAAAACGCCATGAACACCGCTACCGCCCAGATCGCACCCGTTACCGCCGACAATCGCCTGATCCGTGTCCTGCCGCTGGTCGGGCGCGTGCTGATCGCCGCCATCTTCATCCTCAGCGGGCTGTCCAAGATCTCCGACCCGGCCGGAACGATGGCCTATATCGCCTCCGTTGGGCTCCCCCTTCCCGCCCTAGGCCTGGCCGGTGCGGTCGCGGTAGAAGTGATCGGCGGCGCGCTGCTGATCTCCGGCTACCGCCTTCGCAGCGTCGCTGCCGCACTGGCCCTGTTCAGCCTGACCACCGCCGTCTTCTTCCACGCCCAACTGGGCGACCAGAACCAGTTCATCCATTTCTTCAAGAACGTGGCGATGGCCGGTGGGCTGCTCCAGATCGTCGCCTTCGGCAAGGGCCGCGACTGATCCGATCGCCGGAAACCAAGCCAGGAGGGGCTGCCGAAAGGCAGTCCCCTTTTTTGAAAGTCCTCATACATCCGTTATACCAAGATCCACCATTCAGCATAGTCGTCGCATCTGGTCTACTATTTTCATCTTCTTCCTGTCACAAAGGATACATACATCCGTTTTAACGGTCTCGATCTTCACGACATAAAGGAATTCGCTCATGCGCAAGATCGCCCCCATCGTCCTTCTCGCGGCGCTCACCGCCTCGCCCGCTCTGGCCCGCGAACTGGCGACGCTGACCCGCCTGGACGATCGGACGGTGGAACTTGCCCGCACGGAAACCGGCCCGGTAACGGTCTGGATCAGCACCGACCCGGTGCTCGACAAAGGCGACCAGCGCATCGCCACCGCCAGCACCGTTGCCACGCTCACGCTGCCGATCCCGGCAAGCGAACGCCGCTATGTCATCCTCCAGGGCAAGGGCGGCAAGACCACCGTCGTCGCCGAGCGGGTGCTCCCGCTGCAGCAGGGCAGCAACTTCCGCGACATCGGCGGCTATGTCACCAAGGACGGTCGCACCGTGAAATGGGACAAGGCCTTCCGCTCCGGCGCAATGCCGCTGCTGACCGATGCCGACTACGCGCTGCTCGATCAGGTCCATCTCGGCGCGATCGTCGACTTGCGCTCGCTCGAGGAACGCGAAGTCGCGCCGGACATGCTCGACGACCGCACCGGCGCGCTGTTCCTGGCCAACGACTATTCGATCAAGCCCCTGTTCAAGGACATGGCCAAGAGCGGCGGCGAGAACATGTACAAGGGCATGGAGCTGATGCTCGTCCCGCAGTTCCGCGCGCTGTTCAACCGCCTGCTCGCCAACGAAGGCGCGGTGGTCTATCACTGCTCGGCCGGACAGGATCGCACCGGCATCGCCACGGCCCTGATCTACGACGTGCTGGGGGTCGATCGCGAAACGATCCTGAAGGACTACCACCGCTCCACCGACTTGCGGCGCCCGCAGTGGGAGATGCCCAAGGTCGATCCCGCCGACTACCCGAACAACCCCATTCTCAAGTATTATGCCGCAGGCGCCGACGGCCAGCCGGCGAAAGCCGAGCCGCTCTACACCAAAAGCGGCGCGTCGCACCTTGCGCAGTTCTTCACCTATCTCGACCAGCAGTACGGCGGATCGGAAGGCTACCTGAAGCAGAAGGTCGGCCTGACCGACGCCGATATCGCCAAGCTGCGCCAGACCATGCTCGATTAAGGCAAAGCCGCCCTTCGGGTCGCAATTCGAAGGTGGCCCGATGAAGGCCGGAGCGATGCCCCTCGCTCCGGCCTTTTCACTGTCGGGGCTTGCGCAGGGTTACCGCGTCGAGAGGCTCACCCGTGGCGGTATAGGCGCGATAGCTGAGTTCGCCCTGGCTGACGTCGATCACCTGATAGGCCTGCGTGCGCGAGGCCGACTTGCGCGCCCAGGGCAAGCTGCCGACATCGTACATCTTCGGCCCGGCGACCGAGACGGCATAAGTCGTACCCGCATCGTCGGCGGCGGGGCCGTCCTTGCCGATCGCTCCGCGCGCATAGCCATGATCGTGGCCCTGAAGCACGAGATCGACATGGTACTTGTCGATCAGCGGCTTCAGCGCGGCGCGGACCTTGGGATTGTCCCGCCCCGGTTCGCTGGAGAACAGCGGAAAGTGCAGGAACAGCACCGTCCAGCGGTTCGGGTTCTTCGCCAGCAGACCGTCCAGCCACGTCACGATAGCCTTGCGCGCGGTTTCGTCACGATCGACTTGCATCGAATCGATCGAGATCAGGCGCAGGCCCTGGTAGTCGGTGTACCAGCTGGTTTCCCGGCTGGCGGGAACCTCGGCCGGGCCGTTTTCGGGCAAAGTGAACTGGCGGCGCCACTGGCCGTTGATCGACGATCCCGCGCGCGCCGCCTCGTCCCGCACGTATTCGTGGTTGCCCGGCGTCGGCATCTGCGGCGTCTGGGCATAGAGAAAGCCGCCCGAGGCGAACCACTCGCCCCACTCCGCGTCGCTGTCATGCCGGTTGATCAGGTCTCCGGCATGGATCGTGAACGCCGCATCGCCCGCCTGGCGGAAGGCTATGCGCAAGGTGCGCGAGGCTTCCGACAGGATCTGGTTCTGCATGTCGCCCATGTAGATGAAGCGGAACGGCTTCGCCTCGCGCGCGGCGGTGCGGAACTGGAACCATTCCGACCACTGCGCGCCGTCCCCCACGCGGTAGGCATAGACGGTGTCCGGCTCGAGGCCGGTCAGCACCGCCGAGTGATAGGCGGCGCGGAAAGCCGGGTCTTCGCGCACCGCAAGGGTGGCATCGTCGGTCTTGGCCGCGACCGACAGCGGCGCCTTCACGAAGTCGGGACTATTCGTCGCCTTCGCATACTGGACTTGCCCGGCGTGACCCGGCGCCGAGCGCCAGGTCACGGCCATCTCGGTCGCCGGATCGGCGGTGAGGTTCAGGATCACGCGCTCGGGCCGGACGTTGGCCGGCGCCAACGGCCCCTGCTGCGCAGCTGGCGCATCGGCGGCGCGTGCCGGGAGTGGCGGCAACACAGCCAGCGTGCCCAGCAGGATAAGTGTCTTCATCTTCATCGCAGGATCCTCAGAAGATCAGGTTCAGGCCGAGCGTCACGCTGCGCCCGTTCTTGATGTATGCGCGGCTTGCCCCCGTCCCGGAGGACACGGTTTCCCAATAAGTGTGCGAATCGAAGAGGTTCTGAACCTGAAGCTGCACCGAGGACTTCTTGAGGAAGGTCTTGCGGAACGTCAGGTCCACGAAGCTATAGGCCTGCTCATAGGGATTGTTGCCGAAGTCCTGGATGCCGCCGAGGAATCTGGATTGATAGTTCCACGCACCGTAGATTTCCCAGCCCTTGCGCTCCCAGAACAGCTGGAGGTTGGCGATCGTCTCCGGCGTTTCCATCAGCGGCAGCTTGTAGCCGTCCGGGTGCCAGGTAAGCCCGGTCACGGCCCTGGAGCGCTGCAGGGTCAGGTTGCCGCCGACGCCCAGCGAGCCGAGGATGCCCGGCAGCCAGTGCAGCAGCTGCTGGCCGCTGATTTCCATACCGTAGACTTCCGCCGTCTTGCCGTTGTTGGGCATGGAGATCGCCACGCCCGCCGGATCGACGTTCTCTCCCAGCGTCCCGTCGCGGATGTTGCTGGAGGAGGAGCGGAACAGGAAGTTGGTGATGTGCTTGTAGTAGAGCGCCACCGAATAGGCGCCGGTGCGGCCCGCATAGTGCTCCAGCGACATGTCGAGGTTGAGCGAGCGCATCGGCTTGAGGTTCGGATTGCCCTGCGCGATCGAGGTCAGCACCCATTGCGAGATCGGGTTTTCATCGCCGTCGCCATCGGGGTCCGTGTCGTAGCCGTACTCACGCGCCGAACTCATGCGGGCGATGTCGGGACGGGCGAAGCTGGTCCAGACGGCGCCGCGCAGCTTGGTGCGGTCGTCCAGTTCGTAGTTGACGTGGACCGAGGGCAGCACGTTGACGAAGCTGGACTTGTCCGAGACAAAGCGTTCGCCCTGGATCAGGTCCATGTTCCAGGCGTCGATCGTGTTGCGCGTCGCCTCCATGCGAAGGCCTGCGATCACTTGCGCCCGGCCGAAACGCGCCGTGCCCATGGCATAGGCAGAGATCACGCGCTCCTCGAAGCGGAAGCTGTCCTCGTTCGAGAGTTCGGCCTCGTCGGGATCGACCGCGAAGCCGTCGAATATCTCGCTTTCGCCGTCCCCGGCGCGCTGGAGTTCGGCCAGCATCTTGCGATTGTCGATCGTCGTTCCCAGCCGATAGAGGCCGCTATAGGCGCCTCCGAACAGGCTGTTCACGTCCTTGCCGTAGAACTGGGAAAAGTCCGCCAGCGTGCCGTCCGCCTCCAGGTTCAGGAACGAGCCCTGGTAGGTGCGGCGGCGCGAGTTGTAGAACTTGGCGCCGGCCTTGAAAGACTCGACCCAGGAATCCACCGGCTTCCATTCGACGTTGAACTGCGCCTGCCAGAGCTTCTCGCTGCTGCCGCCCACTTCGCCTTCGAAGCTGCTGAAGTCGTACTGCGAGGGATCCTGAACGGCAGCCAGACCGGCCGAATTGAGCAGCCACTTGGGGAAGCGGGAATCCTCGCTGCTGCTGAACAGCACGCCCTGGTTGCCCAGCCAGCCGTACTTGTCGCTGCGGAATTCCAGCGTGTAGCCGTCGTCGAGATTGTCCTCGGATTGCGAGTAGGACACGTCGTAGTCCACCGTCACCTCGCCCAAGCGCGAAACGCCGCCGAGGTTGGCCGAAGCAAGGCTGCCCGTCTCGCGCGAGCCTTCCCAGAAACGGCGAAGGCGAAAGCCCTGCGGATCCCAGGTACCGGAACCACCGTTGAGGCTGTAGAACGAACGCGTCGAACGGTCGGCATCGGTGATCAATCCGTCGCCGTCGCGATCCACGATCTGGCCCGCGGTGTAACCGTAGATGCGGCCGAGCTTCGCATCATAGCCGGTCACGTTGTCATCGGGCTGGAGCAGCGTGGTGTCGTCGGTATCCACCTGCGAAAGGCGGGCCGAGTTCTTGGACGTATCGTTGCGGAAGTTCAGGCGGTTGAGGAATTCGTCCTTGCGGTACTTGTTGTACTGCCCGCGAAAGTGGAAATCGTGGTCGTCAGAGCGGTAGTCGATGCTGGTATTGGCGCCCCAGCGCTTCACGTCGGTCTCGCCGAAGCCAAGGTTCATGCCGCGCATGACGAAGCGGTTGGGATCCCAGCCCAGCGTCTCGCTGTCGTCGTACCAGGTGTCCGGCTGGTTGTCGCCATCGACGCCGTTCTGCTCGAACTGCGACTTGCGACGGCTCCAGTTGCCGGAAACGTACACGCCGAAATGCTCGTTGAACTGACGCGAAAGCGCGCCTGAGACCTGGCCGGACTTGCGATTGTCGTACTTGTCCAGCATCCCGCCCTCGACCGAGAGACGGGCGTAAGTGGGCGTCTGGTCGAAGGCAGTAGGCGTGGAGATGTCCACCGAGCCGCCCAGCGCGTCGCCGTCGCGGTCGGGCGTCAGGGTCTTGTAGACGGTGATCTGCTTGATGCCGTCGGGCGGCAGCACCGAAAGACGAACGCCGCGATAGAAGTTGTTGTCTCGCGAGCCGGCACCGCCCAGGCGCACGCCGTTGATCGAGTAGTTGTTCAGCTCGGTCGAAAGCCCGCGCACGGTGATGCGGTCGCCCTCCCCCGTGGTAGGACTGCGCACGGCATTGACGCCAGGCAGGCGCGCCAGCGCTTCGGAGACGTTGTTGGCGGGCAGCTTGCCCATGTCGTCGGCACTGACCGTGTCCGAAACGGTATCGTTCCCGCGCTTTATGTCGAGCGAGCGCTGGACTGCCTCGATATAGCCGGTGACGACGATCTCGCTGTCGCTGCCCCCGGCAGGCTCTTCGGCGGCGAGTGCTGCCACCGGCGCCGCCCGGCGGAGCGGCGCGGTCACGGCAACCGGGCGCGGCTGGGCGCCCCGCGCTTTCAGGATAACCGTGCTCCCACGCACTTGCGTCTCGACATTGGCGCCGCGCACGAGCTGCGACAGCGCCCGCTGCGCGCTCATCCTGCCGGAAATCGCCATGCTGCGGCGCCCCCGCACCGCATCCGGCGCCGCCGCGACCTGCATGCCGGTGACGCGCGAGAATTCCTGAAGCGCCCGGCCCAGGTCCTGCGATGGAATGGTGAACGTAAATTGCGCTGTCTGGGCTTGCGCGGCCGGCACCGCCAGGCCGCCCCCGAAGGTTGCAAGCGCGATCGCCAGCGCGGAAACCCGCGCCAGGGCTTTATTCGAACGAAACATCAGATCCCCCGTTGGATTAGGCATTCGGGGGGAAGACGCGCGCACCCGGCCGATCCCGACAAATATTTTTTCTTACATTTTCATGTCTTTATCAAGTAATCTTGATGACACGTCCGGCGTCTGCACGCGCAGCGCCCGAAGCGCTCCAGGACCTCAGCGCGACAGGACGTAGCGCGCGGGTTCCTTGCGCCACTGCAAGTCGTGAATCGCGGCGACCGCTTCGAGCACCATCTCGGCATCGGAGGTCTGGAAACGCCCGGTCACCAGCAGATCGCCCAGGCCCGGGTCCGCCAGCACCACGGGAAGACGCGATCCGCGATTGATGCGCCGCACCAACTGCTGCACTGAAGTATCGTCGGCATCGAACCAGCCGTCGATCCAGCCGGGATGATCCCCGCGCACTTCGCCCAGGCTGCGCACCCGCCCGCCGCCGACTTCTATACCGCTGCCCGCCGGGAGGCGCCATTGCCGCCCCGCCCCGGCATCCACGCTCACAAGGCCCCGGTAGACCCGGACCACGCGCGTCTCGTGATCGACGAGGTCGATATCGAAGGCCGTGCCAAGCACCGTCACGCTGGAATTGCCGGTATTCACGGAAAAGGTCCGCAGCTTCTCGTGGGCAACGTCGAAAAAGGCTTCACCCTGCTGCAGCGACACTTCCCGCGACCACGGCGTCATGCGCACGCTCATCCTGGTTCCGCCGCTCAGGCGCACTTTCGATCCGTCGGCCAAGGCCACGGCGCGCGTGGCTCCCTGCGCGGCGACATAGCGCGATTCGCTGACCAGAGCCCGCGCGCCCAGGGATACCAGACCCACCAGGCAGAGCGCGGCACCCGCGAAAGCAGCAAATTGCTTCCAGGCTTGAGGGGCCCGGTTCGCCGCCGGTTCCGCAGCGGTGCCGCAGTCTTCCGGCCCCTCTTCGCCGGCTTGCAACGCATGGTACAGGCTGCCGGACTGCCACAGGGCCTGAAACCGGGCATAGCTTTCGACATGGCGGGGATCGTCCATGATCCAGCGGTCGAACTCGGCCGCCACTTCGGCATCGTGCAGCGGCCGGTTCATCCGGTCGACCCACTGCGCGGCCTGGCGATCGATCTCGTCGAATTCCTGATGAGCGGCGTTCATCCGCCGATCCCTGCCACGTCCACACCCGCGCGGTCCAGAGCAGCGCGCAGATCCAGCAGGCCGCGCGTGATGTGCTTTTCCACGGCCTTGGCGCTCATCGCCAGATCTTCGCCGATCGCGCGGCAGCTTTCCTGGTTCAGGCGCCTGCGGATGAGCACTTCCCGGCGCAGCGGCGGCATGCGTCCCAGGCAAAGCGAAAGCACGTCCAATGCCCGCCGCGAATCGAGAACCCTGTCGAGCGAAGGGCCATCGCTTTCCCATTCCTCGTCAACTTCCCCGGATTCGCGAACCCGCCGGCGAGCCTCCCGGCGCCGGCCATCGACGATCAGGTTGTCCGCGATCCTGAAGGCCAGTGCAAACACACTGCCGATCTGCTGCGTGTGGCTGAGCGCGATCAGGCGAGCAAGCGTTTCCTGCGCCACATCGTCGGCCAGGTCGGGCGGCGCGCCTTTGGCCCGCAAGTAGCGCAGAAGCGCGGCGCGCGCTGCATTCCAGTCCTGCGCGGCCGGCACAGGACGATCGATGACATTGGAAAGCACTGTTTTGTTCGCCCTGCGCCCTGCCGCTCTATCCGGCGCGCGCTGCCCTAGGGACGTATCATGACGGTTTGAGGAACGGCATCTTCAAAGCTCGGACAATCGAGGCGGGCATGATCGAGGCCGGCTCCGCAGCGCTGAAGCATTGACTTCGGCGCCGCCGGAAACTACCGAGCTTAGTTGCGATTGATTTGCAATATCTCGTTCTCGGGGAATGATCAGGCATGGCCAGGAGCGGCGTCGAAACCAGTGCGAAAAGCCGCCCCAGTGACAAGACTGGCGGGAGCGGCCGCTGGAACGTGGCCTCGCGCATCCTCGCGGCCGTTCCCGCCAACTATCTGGTCACTTCGCTGCTGACCGCCTGTGTCGCCCGGCTCCTGGCGCAGTGCTTGGCGGTCAACCCCGCCGAAGCCAGCGTCGCCGCGACGCTGCTGTCCTTCGCCGTCTTCGCCACGATCGTGCTGTTCGCCTTCGGCCTTCGGTCGATCTTCCAATTGTGGCTCTGGTTGTTCGTCGCAGGCGCCCTCGGCGGCGGGCTGTTCTGGCTTTCCCCCGGCATGGGAGCCCGGCTATGAAGGAGGGCCTGCGCCAGTCGATGGCGCTGCTGCACACCTGGGCCGGGCTCCTGCTGGGCTGGCTGCTGTTCGCCATGTTCGCGACCGGGACCGCCGCCTATTTCCAGGACGAGATCACCCGCTGGATGCAGCCGGAAGTGACTGGAAAGGCCGATCCGGTGGCTTCGGCCGAAGGCGCCGTCCGCTACCTCCAGCGCACCGCGCCCGATGCAGCAAGCTGGTTCATCACGCCGCCCAACAGCCGCAGCGCCACCACGCAGGTCTATTGGCAGCCCGGCGAAAACGCGAAGCCTGCGAAGCGCCGCGAAACCAGTGCCGTGCTCGACCAGAGCGGCCACGAGATCTCCACGCGCGAGACGCGGGGCGGGTTCTTCCTCTATCGCTTCCATTTCGACCTCCACTACATGCCGGTATACTGGGCCCGCTACCTGGTCGGCGTGGCTGCCATGTTCATGCTGGTGGCGATCCTTTCGGGCATCATCACCCACAAGAAGATCTTCGCCGACTTCTTCATGCTGCGCTTCAACAAGGGGCAGCGGTCCTGGCTGGACGCGCATAACGTGACGGCCGTGATCGCCCTGCCCTTCCACCTGATGATCACGTTCACCGGGCTCGTCACGCTGGCGACCATGTATATGCCCTGGGGCATCGCGGCGAACTATGCCGATCGGTCGGCTTTCTCGAACGCCGTGTTCGGCAATAGCGAGGACGTGGCGCGAAGCGGAAAAGCGGCGCCGCTGTGTGCCGTGGGGCCAATCATGCGCTCTGCCTCTGCCCAGTGGGGCGGCAAGGCCGTGGGCTATCTGCGCGTGACCAACCCCGGCGACGCCACCGCCCGCATCGGCGCCACCCGCGCTCCCGAAGCCGCCATCGGCTCGCGCGGCGAGGAAGTGACGTTCGACGGCGTTACCGGCAAGCCGCTGGACCAAAGCATGCCGAAGGGTGCTGCCTTGGCAACCGAAAGCGTGATGATCGGGCTCCACGCGGGCCGCTTCGCCGAATACGGCCTGCGCTGGCTCTACTTCCTGTCCGGCGTAGGCGGCACGATCATGGTCGGCAGCGGCCTCGTGCTTTGGACGGTGAAGCGGCGCAGCAAGCTCCCCGATCCGAGCCGGCCCCACTTCGGCTTCCGGCTCGTCGAGAAGCTCAACATCGCCACCATCGCGGGCTTCCCGGCCGCGATCGCCACCTATTTCCTCGCCAATCGCCTGCTGCCGGCATGGCTTGCCGATCGGGCCGACCAGGAGGTGAACAGCCTGTTCCTGGCCTGGCTCGGCGTTCTGATCTGGGCAATCATCCGGCCGGCGGCGCGTGCCTGGCCCGAGATGATGGGGCTTGCCGCTGGGCTTTTCGCCGCCGTACCGCTGGTCAATGCGATCACGACGTCGCGCGGCCTGCCGGCCAGCCTGCTCGCGGGCGACTGGCTGTTCGTCTCGTTCGACGCCGCGATGCTGGTGCTGGCTGCCGGCTTCGCCCTGGGTGCCCGGCGGGCTGCCCGCAAGCGCGTGGAAGGCCCTCGTCCCGCGCCGCGCAAGACGCAGGAGGTCATGGCGGCATGATCCATTTTCTTTCCCTGGTCCTGGCCGTGACCGCCTTCGCGGCGCTGGCCCTGTCGATGAAGCGCCACCAGCGCGATCTTGCCGGCCGCACCTTGTCCGAGCGTGAAGCTGGACGGCTGCGGATCGGCGGCTGGGCGCTGATCGCACTGATCCTGGCGATCGACATCTTCGCCTTCGGCTTCGGCTACGCCCTTGTGGCCTGGGCCGGCCACTTGACCATGGGCGCCTGGCTCAACGTGGCTTGGCTCTGCTGGAAAAGCCCGCCTCCCAGGAGCCGCTGACCGCAAGGAAAACGGCCCCAGCCTGCGGAACAATTCGCCGCGGGGATCTCTCCACTCTTTCACGCGTGGGAGTTTGATCATGGGAATGCTCGTAGACGGTCAGTGGCACGACGTCTGGTACGATACCGAGTCCACCGGGGGGCGCTTCGTCCGCAAGGATTCCGCCTTTCGGGACTGGATCACGCCCGAGGGTGAATTCCCTGCCCAGCCCGGCCGTTACCACCTCTACGTCAGCCTCGCCTGCCCCTGGGCGCACCGCGCGCTGATCGTCCGCGCGCTCAAGGGACTGGAACACCTGATCTCCATCTCGGTGGTGAACTGGCTCATGCTCGAAATGGGCTGGACCTTCGATCCTGCGCCCGGCGTGATCGCCGATCCGATCCACGGCGCCGAATACCTCCACCAGGTCTACACCGCCGCCGACCCCGCCTACAGCGGACGAGTCACCGTACCGCTGCTCTGGGACCGCGAGACCGGCCGGATCGTGAACAACGAATCCTCCGAGATCATCCGCATGTTCAACAAGGCGTTCGACGGCCTGGGCGCGGCCCCCGGAGACTTCTATCCCGAGGCTCTGCGCGATAAGATCGACGCCGTGAACGCCCGCGTCTACGACACGGTCAACAACGGCGTCTACAAGGCCGGCTTCGCCACCAGCCAGGAAGCCTATGAGGAAGCGCTGACGCCCTTGTTCGAGTCGCTCGACTGGCTGGAGGAGCGCTTGTCGCAACGCCGCTATCTGGTGGGCGACCAGCTAACCGAAGCGGATATCCGGCTGTTCACCACGCTCATCCGATTCGACGCCGTCTACGTCGGCCACTTCAAGTGCAACTTGCGGCGAATAAGCGACTATCCGGCGCTCCAGGGCTTCCTGCGGGACATCTACCAATTGCCGGGTGTCGCCTCCACGGTGAACTTCCAGCACATCAAGGGGCACTATTACCAGAGCCACCGCACGATCAATCCCACCGGGATTGTGCCCTGCGGTCCGGTACTTGATCTGGACAGTCCCCACGGGCGCGACAGGATGAAAACCTGAAACGCGGCGAGCCGTGCGCCGGGCATAAACTGCGATGTTTCCTGCTACGGGAAAACGGGTAAGCTGGCCTGGACCGGCGATGCTTCCGCCGCCGGTTTTCAAGGAGGCGCCCCATGCGCAAGGATGCATCCCTCTACTCGATCGACGGTTCCTCGCTTCCCAATCCTTCCGATGAAGAGTCCTTGACCGATCGTCTCAATCGAGTGCTGGAGGTGCTCCGCACCGAGTTCCCCCATGCCGTCGATATCGGCCTGGAGTTCGACGGCAAGCTCCACGCGCATATCGACGTGCGCGGCGGCGAGGAAGTCTGCAGCGTCGAATCCAAGCTGCCGAACCTTGGCGAGGGCATGTTCGCACAAGTCGCCCACGGCGCTACGCCGCATCATCCCTTCTTCCACCGTATCAGCGCCGTCGTCACCGGCTGAGGGCCTGCTAGCAGACCGGCTGGCCAATCACTCCGGCGGGCGGGAACCAAGCCCGCCTTCCACGCCTTTCTCATCGGCGAGATAGGAGTGGGTCATGGCCGCACGCGCATACTGGCAAGGACAGATCAGGCTGGCCCTGGTGTCCATTCCGATCGAGGTCTACCCGGCCACCAAGTCCGGCGCGGCAATCTCCTTTCACCAGATCCACGAGCCGAGCGGCAAGCGCATCCGCTACGAGAAAGTCGCCCCGGGCGTCGGCCCGGTCGACCGTGACGAGATCATCAAGGGCTACGAGATCTCCAAGGGCAACTATGTCCTGCTCGACGAGGAAGAGATCGAGGCCGTCAAGATAGAGAGCCGCAAGACGCTGGAACTGGTGCAGTTCGTGGACGCCGGCGACATCGACGTGCTCTACTATGAGAAGCCGTACTTCATCGTCCCGGCCGACGATCTTGCCGAAGAGGCCTATGTCGTCCTGCGAGAAGCCCTGCGCCGCAGCCGCAAGGTCGGGCTCGGGCAACTGGCGGTGCGCGGCCGTGAGCAGCTCGTCTCGATAAAGCCCTGCGGGCGAGGCCTCGTCATGGAAGTGCTTCGCTACGCCGACGAAGTGCACAAGGCCCAGGGCTACTTCCGCGAGATTGCGGAGACCACGCCGGACGCCGATCTGCTCGATCTGGCGACCACGCTGATCGAAAAGAAAAGCGCGCCCTTCCACCCTGCCGAGTTCCACGATCGCTATATCGATGCGCTCCACCGCCTGATCGACAAGAAGGCCAAGTCCAAGAGCAACACGCGCGTGCTGGAGGACGTGGAGGAACCGGCCGGCGGCAACCGGAGCAACGTCATCGACCTCATGGCCGCGCTCAGGAAATCGGTGGGCGACAGCGGCGGGACGAGCAAGGCGGCCGAGCGGAAGACGTCCGAAGAGAAAGCTCCCGCCCGGAAGGCAGCGACGAAGACTCCCGCCGCGAAGAAGGCTGCTGCAACCAAGACGGCAGCAAGCAAGACGACTATAAACAAGACGGGCGCAAAAAAGCCTGCGGCAAAAAAGCCTCCGGCCACGAAATCGAGCGCCGGGAAAGCCGCAGATCCGCCGCGCACGCGCAAGCGCGCCTGAACCATGGAGCTCAACCCGGCGATACCTCTGGACGCTATAGATTCCGAAGTGTTGCTGCGGCTCAGCGTGGCGGCCGTAGTCGGATTGCTGCTCGGGCTCGACCGGGAATGGCATGGCCATCCGGCCGGTCTTCGCACGCACGGCCTGGTCTGCGTGGCCGCCGCAACCATGACCACCTCGATCATCGGTCTCTACCTCCAGTTGCACGGCGACCGCATGGATCCCTTGCGCATCTTCGAGGCCACTGGCGCGTTCGTGGGCTTTATCGGTGCCGGGCTGATCGTGTTCTCGCGCGGACGCCTGCACAACCTGACCACAGCGGCGCACATCTGGCTCACCGCGATCATCGGCATCGCTTGCGGGGCGGGCCAATGGCCGCTGGTGGTCATCGGCCTGGTCGTCAGCTTGGTCATGGTGACAATGCTGCACTTCGCCGAGGCACGCTGGATTCGCGCTCATCACCCTTGTGACGACAAGGCCGAAAAGGAGGATCCCAAGCGATGAGCAAGGCAGATCCTCTTGCCGAGTACAATCGCAAGCGCGATTTCGCCAGGACGGCAGAACCGGCGGGCAAGAAGCAGACGAGCGAGAGCGGCCGGCTGTTCATCGTGCAGAAGCACGCCGCACGGCGGTTGCACTGGGACTTCCGGCTGGAAGTGGACGGCGTGCTCAAGTCCTGGGCCGTCACCAAGGGGCCGAGCGCCGACCCCGGCGACAAGCGCCTCGCCGTCCGCACCGAGGACCATCCCCTTTCCTATGCCCGGTTCGAAGGCTCGATTCCTCAAGGCGAGTACGGCGGCGGCACGGTCATGCTCTGGGACCAAGGCACCTGGGCACCGGTCGCAGGCAAGAGCGCCAGCGATCTGGAGGCCGGGCACCTGCACTTCACGCTCGAGGGCGAGAGGATGAAAGGCGAGTGGCTGCTCGTACGGATGAAAGGCCGTCCCGGTGAAAAGCGCGAGAACTGGCTGCTGCGAAAAGTGGGTGACAGTCACGCTCTTTCCGGCGACGGGCTAGTCGAGGAAGGTCTGACCAGCGTGCTGACCGGCCGCACGATGGCCGAGATCGCTGCCGACAAACAGGGCGCGCAGTCGCTCGAGGGAAAGAGCGGCAAGGCGTTCTCCAAGGCCATGAACGAGGCCTCGAAGCACAACGCCGGTGCGGTCAAAGCGCAACCCGCGCGGCGATCAAGAAGCAGCCGCGCCGCTGCCCCGCCGAAGTTTCGGGACGTGCAACTGGCAACGCTCGTCGACACCGTGCCGGGCGGCAACTTGTGGATGCACGAGATCAAGTTCGACGGCTATCGCGCGCTTGCCGCCGTCTCGGGCGAGCAAGTGCGGATCTACACGCGCAGCGGTCTGGACTGGAGCGACAAGTTCGCTCCCCTGATCGAAAAACTGGCCGCGCTGGACTTGCCGCCCAGCCTCATCGACGGCGAAATCGTTGCGCGGGGGCCGGACGGCAACCCGAACTTCTCCAGCCTGCAAGCGGTGCTGAAGCGCGGCCATGGCGCGCAGAAAGTCACCGATGCGCTGGAGTTCCACGCCTTCGACTTGCTCGAACTCGACGGCAGAGACCTCGCTCCCCTGCCCAATATCGAGCGCAAGGAACGATTGGAGGCTCTGCTGGCCGAGGCCAAGGCACCGATCTTCGTGGCCGATCACGTCATTGCCGCAGGCGAAAAGCTGTTCGAAGCGATGTGTGCCGCCGGCCAGGAAGGCGTGATCGCCAAGCGGATCGACGCGCCCTACGCCGGCCGCCGCACCCGCAACTGGGTCAAGGTGAAATGCACCCGCCGGCAGGAGTTCGTGATCGTCGGCTGGAATAGATCGCGCGCGAAAGGCCGGCCGTTTTCCTCCCTGCTCCTCGCGCAGCACGAGGACGGCAAGCTGATCTATCGCGGCAAGGTCGGCACCGGGTTCGACACTGAGACCTTGCGCGAACTGGCCGATCGGCTGGACCCGCTCGCCCGCAAGACCGCCCCTGCCGAAGTGGATCGTGTGGAGGCACGCGGCGCAACCTGGGTGACGCCGAAGCTCGTCGCCGAAATCGCGTTCGCCGAGTTCACGTCCGAGGGCCGAGTCCGCCATGCCAGCTTCCTCGGCCTGCGCAGCGACAAGTCCGCCAGGGAGGTCACCCCGGAGATGCCCAAGCCCAGCCCCAAGGCCGCCGTCGAAGTGGAAGTGTCCAGCCGCGATCGCGTGATCTTCCCGGAAAGCGGCCAGACGAAAGGCCAGCTTGCCGATTATTACGCCGCCGTCGCCCCGCTTATGCTGCCCTATGCAGCCAACCGGCCGATCAGCCTCGTGCGCTGCCCGCAAGGCCGCGCCCGCAAGTGCTTTTTCCAGAAGCACGACAGCGGGTCGTTCGGCGATCACGTCTTCCATGTGCCCATCCGCGAGAAGGACGGCGGCAGCGAGGACTATCTCTACATCAACGACGCGGACGGTCTGGTCGCCTGTGTGCAGATGGGCACGATCGAATTCCATGGCTGGGAATCGCGCGCGGATGCGGTCGAAAAGCCGGACCGCATGATCTTCGACCTCGACCCGGACGAAGGGCTGGACTTCACCGACTGCCGCCGCGCCGCCCAGGACTTGCGCCGACAGCTTTCGGACATCGGGCTCGTCAGCTTCGCCATGCTCTCGGGCGGCAAGGGTGTCCACGTCGTGGTGCCGCTGACGCCGGGGCACGACTGGGAAACGCACAAGGACTTCGCCCGCCGCTTCGCCGAAGCGCTCAGCACCGCCGAACCCGATCGCTTCGTGGCGACGATGAGCAAGGCCAAGCGCAAGGGAAAGATCTTCATCGACTGGCTGCGCAACCAGCGCGGCAGCACTGCCGTCCTGCCCTATTCCGCGCGGGCGCGCGCCGGCGCGCCGGTCGCCGTGCCCATCTCCTGGGACGAACTCGACAGCACGAAGGATGCGCACCCCTTCTCTATCGACGATGCCGAGGCTTTGATCGAGCGCTCTTCGGCCCTGCACGGCTGGGGCTTCACCGAACAACGACTGCCGGACTTCTGATCGCTGGGCGGCATGTGTAGTGATGGGTCATGAACCTGATCGAACACGCTGTCCTGGCCCTCGCCGTGCAAGCCCTGCTGCGCCTTCTCACCGGAAGCTGGTGGATCGGCGCGGCAGCCGCTTCGGCCTATTTCCTCGGAAGGGAAGCGGCGCAGGCGGAATATCGATGGATCGAAACCTTCGGGGCCGGCCTCCGCGCGAACATGCCCTGGTGGGGCCCGTTCGACCTGAGAGTCTGGCCAAAACTGGATCAATGGGCCGATTGGATCGCCCCCCTGCTTGCAACCCACACCCTCGCTTATGCGATGCACCGCCGACGCTGAGCGCCAGGCGAAGCGCGCCGCCAGCGACTCTCGAACCAAACCGAAGGTATGTTGAAGGTGGTAGCGAAGGAGGGATCACCCGATCACCAATATCAAACTGATATTCTTGTCAATTTCTAGAAATTGAGACCCTCGCCGCCCCCAATTCCACCCTCGACAAAGACGCCAATCGCCGAAGCGTTGCCAATGCGGGACGACCGACTGCTTGTGGTAGCCGATTTCGACAGAATCCCTCACCACGATAGCCCAAATTACTTGCAGTCAGATTTACAATTTTTCGTCGCCGACTGGTCTGTGCGAGCGAGGAAACTTCACGGCTCCGGCACCGATCCAGCGCAATTCGAGATCACAGCATGGCATCGTCAGCTGGCGCCCCTTCTCGGTCGTTCAGCCGCCGATTTCGCGTTCCCAGGTGCGACTTTCTGGTAACCGGCAGGTCGCGACCAAGTTAAGCCGTTCCTATGCAAACTCGGGAACGACGGTGCAGGCCGAAACCGGCCATTCGCTCAATCGAATGCCCGTACTTTTGCCCACTCCACGCGGTGCTGGCAGATGGCTTAACCCACTTCATTTCAGCGACGCCGTCCCTAGGAGGCGTTGACAAATTGGCGGGTCCACAGCCGGATTGAGACGATGTGGATGAAGCCGAGGTAGCTATCGGCGGTTTTGTCATAGCGGGTTGCCAGCCTTCGGGCGTTCTTGAGCTTGTTAAAGCAGCGTTCGACCATGTTGCGCAGGGCATAGATCGCGGCATCGACGGGCAATTGGATCAGCCGGTTCCGCTTGGTCGGGATCATGGCAATACCGCCGCGCTTCTCCATGTCCTTGCGAATGAAGTCTGCATCATAGCCCTTGTCGGCCAGCAGCACCTTGGGCGCTGGTCCATCGGCATCCATGACCGGCATATATCCCTTGAAGTCGGAAGCTTCGCCCCCGGTCAGCGCCACCGCTATGGGCAAGCCCAGCGCATTGACACGGAGGTGGATCTTGGTCGTAAAGCCACCTTTTGAGCGGCCAAGACCCTGACACGGAGTCCCCCTTTAGCGCCGGCTGAACAGTGGTGCGCCCGGATTATTGTGCTGTCGATCATTTGCAGGCTGGGGCCGCCGCCTCCGCTTTCGTTGAAGGCTTCGAGCAGCAACTCCCACAGACCAGACAGCGTCCAGCGCCGGAACTGGCGGTAAACCGATGACCATTTGCCGAAATGCTCGTGCAGATCGCGCCAGGCTACGCCCGTTCGTGCGATCCAGAAAATGCCATCCAGGACAAGCCGGTGATTTCGTGGGCGCCGACCGCTGCGTGCACCACGCTCAATCACGAAGGGCTCAAGGCAGGCCCATTCCTCATCGCTCATCAGACCACGGATCAAGGTAGCTTCCCCAAAAGCCACCTTGAATCAGAACCTACGCGATTTGGGAATCCTCTTTGTCAACACGGCCTAG
>NZ_ATHL01000088.1 GCF_000445125.1 Novosphingobium lindaniclasticum LE124 | reverse complement strand
CGCATTGCCTCGCCTGAAATGCTCCCGGCAAACCTGCCGTTGCCTCATCTAAACTGCTCCCGGCATTGGCCGGGAGGGAACGATGCGGAAGGTGAGCATGGCGACGCGCAGGGAATTGATTGAAGCAGTCGGCGAGCGGTATCGCTCGGCCGATCGCGCGAGCAAGGGCAAGGTTCTCGACGAATTCGTCGCGATCACAGGTTTCCACCGGAAGCATGCAATGAGACTCTTGCGGGCGGAGCCGTTGATCAGGGAAACGACGCGACCCGAGCGGAGAATTTACAACGAGGCGGTGCGCGGAGCGTTGCTCGTGTTGTGGGAGGCCAGCGACCGCCTGTGCGGCAAGCGACTTCGGCCGCTTATCCCGATTCTGATCGAGGCGATGGAGGGCCATGGCCATCTTGATCTCGATCCGGCGATCAAAGGAAGCTTGTTGCAGATGAGCCCGGCCACGATTGACCGTGTTTTACAGACCGCGAAAGGGAACAGCCATAAGGTCCGGCGTCGCGGCGTGGCGGGATCTGAACTTAGGCGCAGTGTTCCGATCCGAACATTCAGCGATTGGGGAGATCCGGCGCCGGGACATATGGAGGCCGACCTTGTTTCGCATAGCGGTCCGGTGGCGAAAGGGAGTTGGACGTGGACGCTGACGTTGACGGATATCGCGACAGGCTGGACCGAATGCGCTCCGCTACTGGTTCGCGAGCAAACGCTATTGGTGGAGGTGCTCAAGGAACTGCGCAAGCTGATGCCGTTCCCGTTGCTGGGCTTCGATTCCGACAACGACAGCGTGTTTATCAATGAGACGGTGCGGGATTACTGCGCGGCGACGGAAATCGCCTTTACCCGCTGCCGACCCTATCGGAAGAACGATCAGGCCTGGGTCGAGCAAAAGAACGGTTCGGTTGTGCGTCGTCTGGTGGGCTATCGTCGGTTCGAAGGGCTGGAAGCAGCTGGGTTGCTGGCCGAGTTGTATGCGGCGGCGCGCCTGTTCGTGAACTTCTTCCAGCCTTCATTCAAATTGGCGGAGAAGCGCCGCGACGGCGCCAAAGTCCACAAGCGCTATCACGCTCCCGCGACGCCGTTCCAGCGTTTGATGGATGACCCGCGGACCAGCGAGCAGACACGCGAACGGCTACGGGACCTGGCCGCCAGACTGGATCCGGTTCGACTGCTGCGAGACATCCGCACCGCGCAGCAGAAACTGGTGGTCCTGGCCGACGCCGTCGTCTTGGCAGATCCGACCGAAACGTCACCCCCACCGCTGGGGGCGTTCCTCTCGAGCCTGAAAGTTTTATGGCAGAATGGTGAGTCGCGGCCTACGGCGGTTGATAAGACGCCGCGTAAGCGAGAGCGGCGCCGGCCGGATCCACTGCTTCAGGTTACCGACCAGTTGAAAGCCTGGTTCGAAGACGAGCCTTGGCGTACCGGGCGGGAGTTGCTGGAAAAATTGCAGGCCGAGCAGCCGGACATCTACCCGGACGGCCTCCTGCGGACTATCCAGCGCCGTCTGAAAGGCTGGCGCACCGAACACGCGCGAGCCCTGGTGTTCAGCCACTCTTCCGGGCTGGCCAGTGACGCGCCAGTCGACACGGAAACCATCCTTACAGCCATGTGACGGATTGCCGTTCCGCCTCGCCTACGGCTCAGCTGCACGGCAATCCGTCACATGCAATGGCAATGACGCACGAGGGTCTGTAAGGAACAATTACGTGAGGCAACGGTCGCGTTGTTCGGGAACATTTCTTCGCGAGGCAACACGTTTCTCACCCTGAATGTCGCGCGACAGAAATGAAGCGCGCGAGCTGTTGGCGCAGGGGCAGGACCCCGGCGTTGAGCGCGCGAGCGGAGCGCCAGCACTGCGTGACCATTGAGCTGATGGCACGCGAATGGCACAGTCGGCGAGAGGAAAGCCTCGACCCCGCGCATGCGCGGCGCCTCATGTCCCGCCTGGAGCGGGACGCGTTTACAGCTGGAGACCCGCAAAAACCGGGTAATTTCGGCCTGGCTTGACAGACGTC
>NZ_ATHL01000087.1 GCF_000445125.1 Novosphingobium lindaniclasticum LE124 | reverse complement strand
CCGCGCAGATGGGGGTTGCCTTGATACACGATGTACCTGTTCTGGAGGCGCAGCCCGACCTGCGCCACACGCTCAAGCAAAGGCACATGACGATGATCGCGCTGGGGGGCGTGATCGGAGCGGGGCTGTTCGTTGGTAGCCGGGTAGTGATCCAGTCGGCCGGGCCGGCGGCCAGCATTTCGTTTCTGCTGACCGGGCTACTGGTCATTCTGGTCATGCGCATGCTGGGCGAACTGGCGACGGCGATGCCGACGATCGGTTCGTTCTACGAATATGCGCGGATCGCGTTGGGCGACATGGCGGGTTTCCTGACCGGCTGGATGTACTGGTATTTCTGGGTCATCGTCGTCGCGCTGGAGGCGATCGCGGGGGCGGACCTCATCCGCTTCTGGCTGCCCGAAGTGCCGCAATGGCTGCTGGCTCTGACGCTGATGCTGGCCCTGACCGTGAGCAACCTGTTCTCGGTCCGCTCGTATGGCGAGTTCGAGTTCTGGTTCGCCTCGATCAAGGTGGCCGCTATTGTCGTCTTTCTGGTGCTGGGCGGACTGTTCGTTGCGGGCATGTGGTTCACGCCGGGGCCGGGACTGGCCAATTTGACCGGACATGGCGGTTTTGCACCGAACGGCATCTTGCCGGTGCTGACCGGCGCGGTGGCTGCGACCGGGTTTTACTTCGGCGCTGAGATTGTCACCATCGCGGCCGCTGAAGCCGACGAGCCGGCCCGTGCGGTTGCCAAGGCGACCAATTCAGTGATCAGCCGGGTGCTACTGTTCTATGTCGGCTCCATCGTGCTGGTCGTGGCGATCATCCCGTGGAACTCGGCGACGATCGTCACGCCTTATGTCAGCGCCCTTTCCGCCATGAAAATCCCTGCGGCGGCGCAGATCATGAATGCGATCATCCTGACGGCCGTGCTCTCCGCGCTCAATTCCGGGCTCTATGCCTCCTCGCGCATGCTCTTCGCGCTGACCCGCAACGGCCATGCCCCGGCACTTCTGGCGCGGGTGAGCGGGAACGGCGTGCCGGTGGCGGCGACGCTGGCGGGGAGCGGCTTCGGCTTCGTCGCGGTGTTCATGTCCTATGTTTCGCCGGACACGGTCTTCGCGTTTCTGGTCAATTCCTATGGGACGGTTGCGCTCTTCGTCTATCTGCTGGTTGCCTTCTCGCAATTGCGCCTGCGTCGGCGGCTGGAGGCTGAAAACCCCGAGCGACTTGTCGTGCGGATGTGGCTGTTCCCTTGGCTGACTTACGTGGCGATTGCAGGGATGCTCGCGATCCTGGCCGCGATGGCGTTCATTCCCGATCAGCAGCTGCCGCTCCTGATGGGAGCGGGAAGCCTGGCGATCATCTCGTGCGGCTACGGTCTGATCCGCAGGCGACAACCGCTGCCTGTATAGCCCTTTTGCTCATTTTACGCTGAAACAAATTTCAAGAGTGATCGTATGTCTAATCATATTGGATTTATTGGATTTAATCGAATTCTGGCACTATCGTTCGTAGCCGACTGGACCAAGACTTTGTTCTGTGGTGCGGCATTATCGACCCACAACGAACGGGTCGGCGGGGATGCCGGACCTCCGGGTGAGGATGCCTCCAGAGACTATCAATGGGGGTGATGGCAATGAATTGTTTCACGAGAAAGTCGGTTCGCCCTTCCTTGAGGATGGCGGCGTTCCTGGGTGCTTCGGCGCTTGCATTTCCGGCTGTGGCCGCAGAGGCACCCGCTTCTGACGAGGCCGTGCAGGACAGCATTGGTGAGATTACCGTAACCGCCCAGAAGCGTACCGAGAGTGCACAGAAAGTGCCGATCTCGATCCAGAGCTTCGGTGCTGCGACGCTCGCCGAGATCAACGCCTCCAAGCTTCAGGATATCGAGATCGCCGCGCCTTCGCTCACGTTCGGCGACGGCAGCGAGCAGGGGCGTGCGGGCATTCGCGGGGTGATCGATTACTCGCGCAATGCGGGCTACGATTCCCGTGTCGGCCTCTATATCGACGGGGTCTATCTCAGCCGTTCGTGGATGATGAACCAGACGCTGCTGGGCATCCAGCAAGTTGATGTGCTGCGTGGTCCCCAAGGCACGCTGTTCGGCAAGAACACCGATGCCGGTGCGCTCAGCATCACCACCCGCCAGCCTTCGCACGGCGCCAACGGCGAGTTCGAGGGTGAGTATGGCAACTTCGGCCACTGGAAGGTCGCAGGCCGCGTCAACGTGCCGCTGGGAGCCGATGCCGCTTTGCAGCTTTCCGCGACTCACCTTGAGGACAAGGGCTATTACCACAACGACTATCTGGGAACCCGTAATCAGGGCGTGAATTCCGATGCCTTGCGCGCGCAGCTGCTGGTCGAACCGGCGGCGGGCGTGCGCGTCACCATTGCGGCGGACTATGTGGAGGATAATAATTCCACGCTCCACTATACCTACGTGCCGACGCCGGGGACCGATCCCTATCACTTCAATTCCTATTACGACGACCAAGCCAGACGGAAGATGGGCGGCGTTTCGGTAACCGGCGAAGTGGAGCTTGGCGGCGGCTACGCCTTGACCTCGATCACCGCATTCCGTTCGGGCAAGCAGGATATCGACTTCAACAACGAGACCGGAACGGTGCCCTACCTGACGGTCCACTTCAAACCGAGCACGGACCAGTTCTCGCAAGAACTGCGCATCGCCTCGCCGGTGGGCGAGCACTTCGATTTCGTTGCCGGGCTCTATTACTTCTGGGGCCGCAACGTCGATCGCACGGTGTCCTCCTATGGCGCGGGGCTTGCCTATTTCGGCTATCCCTATTCGCTCTATGCCGGGCTCGACATGCCGTCCCATGCCTCGGTGACGACGAAGTCCTACGCAGGCTTCCTCAATGCCAATTACCGCATCAACGACGTAATCGAACTCTTCGTGGGGGGGCGCCTTACGTATGAAAAGAAGACGCTCGACAACCTCACGACCTTCGATCCCTACGGGATCTTCACCACGCCACTGGACGGTTATTCCCAGAAGATGGGGGACACCTTCTTCACCCCCAAGGGCGGCGTGAACCTGCATCTGTCGAACGACGTGCTGGTGTTCGGCGCCGTGGGCAAGGGCTTCAAGAGCGGCGGTTTCAACACCGAAGGCACTTCGGCGACAACGTTTGCCGCTGGGATCGGCTTTAAGCCAGAAACCGTGGTTAGCTACGAACTCGGCCTCAAAAGCCAGTTCTTCGGCCGCCGCGCCCGGCTCAACGTGACCGGATTCTATCAGAAGTTCGACGACTATCAGGTCTTCACGTTCGTGGAGACGCAGTTCGCCGGTGCCACGCGCCTGACCACCAGCCTCAACAATGCTGGCAAGCTGGTATCGAAGGGCGTGGAGGTGGACGCTACGCTGGTGCCGGTCACCGGCCTTACGCTCTCGGGCAACTACACTTACAATCTTAGCGAATTCACGAGTTATCCGGGCGGAGGCGGCATCTACAACGGTGTACTGCTCGATGCCGATGGCGCACAGGCACCCTATGCGCCTAGGCACAAGGCCTATCTCTCAGCGAGCTATACAACCGCGCTGGGCATTGCCGACCTGAAGCTCACCGGACATTTTGGCTACAGCATCGTATCTTCGCAGAACTTCGACCCTAAGGTTGTGAACCCGCTCTATCGGCAAGCTTATTCGATGGCAGGCTACGACCTTGCCGATGCCAATCTGACGCTGGCAAAGCAGGGGGGCGACTGGTCCGTGTCGGTCTGGTCGAAGAACCTGTTCGACAAGGATTACATAAAGTTCGCCAATATGACGGCGCTGCTCAGCAATCGCGCAATCATGTATGGCCAGCCGCGCACCATCGGCGCCACTTTCCACTACAACTTCTGATGAAAGAGCCACTCGTATGAACGGCAAGACCAAGTGGATGGCGATCCGGAGCACGGCAGCCCTGCCGCTGGCACTGCTGGCGTGCGGTACGACACTGGCCGCGCCGCGCCCGGTGGCGGATATGGTTCTCCTGCACGGCACGGTCATTCCGATGACCGCGCCCGATGCTAAAGCCAGTGCGCTGGCGGTCAAGGATGGTAAGATCCTGGCCGTTGGCAGCGATGCCGAGGTCGAGAAGCTGAAAGGCAAGGCGACCCAGGTGGTCGACCTTGCCGGCCGAACCCTGCTGCCGGGCTTCATCGACGCGCATGGTCATATCACCATGCTGGCCCAGCAGGCGGATCTGGCAGCATTATCGCCGCCGCCAGTGGGCGGGGTGTCGAGCATCGCCGGGCTTCAGGAGACTTTGCGCGCCTATATCATGGTGCATCCGCAAGGCTGGATCATCGGCTCCGGCTATGACGATGCGGAACTGGCCGAAAAGCGCCATCCCACCCGTCAGGAACTGGACGCGGTATTGGCGGATCGGCCGATCCTCATCATGCATGCCTCGGGGCATCTGGCCGCCGCCAACACCAAAGCGCTGGAACTGGCCGGACTTCTCCATCCGGACAAGGACCCGCCGGGCGGCGTCATCCGCCGGGAAGCGGACGGCAAGACCGCCTCGGGCGTGATCGAGGAAGGCGCGCTGTTCAAGCTCTACGGGCTGATGCCGCAGCCTACGCTCGACCATCAGCTGGAGCAGCTGACTAAGGCGCAGCATGTCTATGCGAGCTATGGCCTCACCACTGCGCAGGACGGGGCGACCATGCACGCGGCGTGGGATCTGCTGCAGGCCGCCGCCCGGCGCAAGGCCCTGTTCCTCGACGTTCATGCGCTGCCGTTGCTCAACCAGCCATGGGAAGGATTCGATGCGATCCCCTTCAACGCGCCTTACGTCGATCACTTGCGCGCCGCCGGGGTGAAGATCATCGCCGACGGCTCGCCGCAAGGCCGCACGGCATGGCTGAGCCATCCTTATCACGTGCCGCCCGAAGGTAAGGGGGCGGACTATGCTGGTTATCCGCAGCTGAAGGAAGAAGTGCTGCGCGCGATGCTTGCCAAGGCGGACGAGCATGGCTGGCAGGCCTATATCCATGTCAACGGCGATGCTGCAATCCAGCAGTTGATCGACGCCGTTCGCGTGGTGGGCCAGCAGAGTGGGAGGCCCATGCAGCGGACAATCGCCATCCACTCGCAAACGGCGACGCTGGATGAACTCAAGGCAATGAAGACGCTTGATATCGAGCCGACTTTCTTTGCCTCGCACACTTATTACTGGGGCGACTGGCATCGCGAAGTGACGCTCGGGCCATCCCGCGCCGACCGTATTTCACCGCAGCGCGATGCCTTCGACGTCGGTCTGAAGCCCTCGATTCACAACGATTCCCCAATCGTGCCGCCCGACATGATCCGCCTGATTTGGTCGGCGGCGACGCGCCGCACACGTTCGAACGACATCCTCGGCCCGGAGCAGCGGGTAACGCCTTACGAAGCGCTGATGGAGGTGACGCGCAATGCCGCTTACGAAATCCATGAAGAAGCAGCCAAGGGCACGTTAGAGCCGGGCAAAGTAGCGGATCTTGTGATCCTCGATAGCAATCCGCTGACCGTGCCGCCCGAAGATCTGCTCAAGGTGAAAGTGATGGGGACCATTAAGGATGGCCATTACATCTTCGGGCCGCCCTGAAGGTCGCATCGTGCGGGGAATTTCCGCGCCCGGCCAGGGCTGGTACAATTCCCTGTACCAGCCCGGATTACACTCAATAGGACACCGAGAACGTCAGGCCATATGTGCGCGGATCAGCATAATAGCCGCCAGCGTAACCGAGCTGGCCGAAATCGATACCGCGATAAAGGTCCTTGGCGTTGGTCAGGTTCTTCACCCAGAGCCGCAAGCTCGCCTCGCCGCCGCCAAGCGGCAATTGCTCGATGCCGAGCTGTGCGTCGATCAGGTCGCGGTCGCTGCCCTTGATCGCTTCGTTGAACGGGGTCGAGGTTACGC
Source organism: Novosphingobium lindaniclasticum LE124 (assembly GCF_000445125.1). Taxonomy (GTDB): domain Bacteria; phylum Pseudomonadota; class Alphaproteobacteria; order Sphingomonadales; family Sphingomonadaceae; genus Novosphingobium; species Novosphingobium lindaniclasticum. The sequence continues at coordinate 61,829 of NZ_ATHL01000087.1, read as the reverse complement.
TGGTGAAGCTGTATTTACCGTCTTCGTGGGTATAGCCGATCCGGGCCTTGATGGCGGCATTGCCCCAGTTCAGCGGGAATTGGGCATTGAAGGCAGCATTGGCGGTGAGCGGTGAAGTATAGCCCGGGGTCACGATAGAGGCGATATTGATCGGGTCGGCACCCGATGTGGTTGATTGACCGGCAAGGAACTCTTTGTACTTGATATCGACGTAACCAAGATTGCCGTCGACCGAGAAGTTCTCGGTCAGGATCGCCTGGGTCTCGATCTCGAAACCGCTGTAGATCACCTTGCCGGCATTGCCGATGCGCGTGGCATAGGTGCCGATCGGAGCGTCGGTGCGCGGGATGTTCACCGCCAGGTTCTTGTAGATGTTGTGATAGGCGGCAAGGTTGAGCCGCAAGTGGCGATTGAACAGCTCGGTCTTCACGCCCACTTCGTAGGACGTCACGGTTTCCGGCTCGAAGTGCGGCAGCAGGGTGGTGCCGGTGATCACCGGATCTTGCGAGTTGAAGCCGCCCGATCGGTAGCCGGTGGCCGCGCGGGCATAGAGATTGATGCCGTGGGCGACGTCATAGCCTGCCATCAGGTTCCAGGTGAACTTGCTGAACTTCGCGTCACCCGTCTCGGGCGTGGCAAGCGGCGCCGCGCCGTTCTGGAACCGGATCATCTTCTTCTCGTCCCAGGTATAACGCCCGCCCGCCGTCAGCCGGATGCCGCTGTCGCGCCCGCCCGGATAGAAGGTGAACTGGCCGTAGAGCGCCTTGCTTTCGCTCTGCGCGGTATAAGCAAGCCTGGCGATCGTCGTGACGAGGCGGTACTGCGCGGGATTGGCAGCGACGAAAGCCGGACCCAGAGCGCCGAAATTGGACAGGAAGATGGAGTTGGTGTCGAGCACGTAGCCGCTGTTCTGGTAGCCGTCTTCCGAGCCTTTCTCCCAGAAATAGAACCCGCCGACGACCCAGTCGAGCGTGTCGGTATCACCGGAAACTTCGATTTCCTCGCTAAGCTGCTTGTGGCGGCGGGTATTCTCGCTGGAAAAGAGGTCCTGCGTGGTCGTCGGTACGCGGGCTGCGGCGATAAAGGGGCGGGCGGCGGCGGGGATCGAGGGAATGTATTGCAGCAGAGATGCCGGCATGCCGTTGAACAGGGAGCCGCCGGTATAGGCCGGGCCGGTGATCTGGCCGATGCCGTCGAGATCGGCCAGAGCATAGCTGTGCCAGAAGCGATAACCGGTGGTGGACTTCACCTTGAATGCACCAAAGTCGTTCTGGACCTGCAGGTTATGGCCCCAGGTCTTGTCGGTCGCCGTGCCGAGCACGTTGTTGCAGACTTTGCTGCGATACTTGCGTCGGGGCTCTGCCAGTGCCGCGCATTCGGGATCGGCGAATGTGGCGGCGGCCAGATATTGCGCGACCGGGGCCTGCTGGACCACCACCACCGACTGGCCGTTCACGTCCACCGGCGGGTTGTAGGTGCCGTCGGCCACGTTGGTGAGCTGGAAGGCTTGCGGGCTGCCGTCGATGCGGGTCCAGTCGAAGATGTACTGGATGCTACCGGTTCCGCCCAATTCCATGCGCGCGGCGGCGCGCAGTGCGTCGGAGTTGCGGGCGCCGGGGTCCTTGGAATTCTTGGGCTGGAGGATGTTGTCGATCACGCCGTCGCGCTGCGAGTGGCTGTAGGAAAAGCTGGTGGCGATCCCGGCGATCTCACCCGGATCGAGGATGATCTTGCCGTTCCAGGCATCGAAGTTGCCGTAGCCGGCCTCGGCCTTGAGGCGGAAGGTTTCCGAGGGCTGGCGCGAGATGAAATGGATCGCGCCGCCGGTGGTGTTGCGCCCGAACAGCGTGCCCTGGGGCCCGCGCAGAACCTCGACGCGCTGGATGTCCATGACGTCGAGCCCCATTGCGCCGGAACGGGCGATGTAGACGCCGTCGACATAAAGCCCGTTCGCCGCATCGACGCCGAAGCTTTCGCTGCCGCCATTGGAGATGCCGCGCATCGAGAACACGGCGGCCGAGTTGCTAGTGGTGCCCTGCACAATCGTGACGTTGGGGGCGAGACCGCTGATATCGCGTGAATCCTGTACGCGCAGTTGCTCAAGCTTGTCGGCCCCGATGGCGCTGATGGCGATCGGTACGTCCTGCAGGTTTTCGGAGCGCTTCTGCGCGGTGACGACGATTTCGTTGAGGCCGGTAGTCTGCTGGCCGGTCTGCTGTGGAGCGCCTGTCTCCTGCGCCAAGGCCTGTCCGGCGAAGGCGAGCGTGCTGGCCCCGATCAGCAAGCGAAATGCGGTTCTTGCGTGGCGTTTCGGCATCTCTTGTCTCCCATCGATTGTCTTGTTTTTGTGGGTATCAGCCTTGTCTGTACGAACTTTCCGCTGCCGTTCAGGACGGCATGTAGAGTTGTGCTGCCTTGCCGCCGTCGACCGGGAGGGCCACGCCGGTCACGTAGCTGGCCTCGTCCGAGAGCAGGAAAACGATGGCGCGTGCCAGCTCCTCGGGGCTGCCACCGCGTTTCATCGGGATCGCTTCGGCAGTGCGCGCGGCGATCTGCGGAGCACGGACGGCGAACTCCTCGGTTCCGGCGGTCTGGACCTGACCAGGCACCACCGCATTCACGCGAATGCCTTGCGGAGCACCTTCCATGGCTGCGACCGCGCTGAAGTGGATGAGCGCGGCCTTGGATGCCGAGTAGCTCGCCATGTTGGCCGCGGCGCGAATGCCGCAGGTAGAGGCGACATTGACGATCGATCCGCCGCCGCCTTGCGCCATGATCCGCATCGTAGCCCTGGTGGCGACGAACGCAGCATCGGCATTGACGGTGAAGTCCTTGCGCCATTGGTCGACGGTCAGACGCTCGATAGGTGCGTAGTGCGTCGACATCGCATTGTTGACCAGCATGTCGAGCCTGCCATGGCGTCGCCCGATATCGGCGATCATCGCGGTAAGCCCATCAAAATCAGACACGTCGAGGCGCATGGCCTCGGCCACGCCGCCTTCTGCCTCGATGGCGGCCTTCGCCAGTTTGAGTCTTTCACGTCGGCGACCGCAGATCGTCACGCGGGCGCCGCGGCGCGCCAGCAGCACCGCAGTTGCGAGCCCGATTCCGTCGCTGCCGCCGGTCACGATTGCCACCCGTCCTTCTAGATCGCGGTGCATGCCTTTCTTGTCCTTCCCATTGGCCTTCGCTCGGTTCCGCCTCCTTGTCGTAATGGGGCGGTGTGTCCTCCGGCTGGCTCGTCGCGTCATTGAATTCTTCAAAACGCGTAAAATGTAAACATAAAAAATACGAACTAATGCTATTGGGCGAAGCGTGAAGGCTTTGCCGTCCTTCGCCAAGGCGCCTGCCGAAGCCACGAGGGGTTCAAGGGAAAATCTGGTTATGATTCGATAAAATTGACATTCTTGGATGATGCATACGGCCCCGTTCCGCGATCGATGTCCGATCTCCATGATGGACAATTTCGCGTAATAAAATTTGTCTTGTAATACGCGATTGGCATCATATCCTCGGCGCATAACGAGAACGATAGAATCGAGAGGAAGGCAATGTCAGGCACAGGGACGGCTCATCATGCCGGGGTGCGCGTTGCGGTATTGGGCAGATGCGTGGCGTCGCTACAGGAGCACGGTGGCCAGCTCAAAATCGCGGGCATGTTCTTCGGGAGCGACAGGGCATGAGCCGTATCGATCCTGTTTTTGCGCAAGTCACTGCGCCCGGTTCTCCGTTCGAGATCGGGGAGCGGGACGGCCTGCGCATCTTCGTGCAGGCACCGTCGGATCTCGCCCAGTTGCTCGAAACCGCGCGGCGCTTCGGTGACGCGACGATGATCGTCGATTTCGACGGGCCGCAGGGCGAACGGCGGCTGACGTATGCCGAAGTCTTCGCATGGCGGGACCGGCTTGTCGGCCATCTCGGGATCGTGCGCGGGGACCGTGTCGCGATTTCCATGCGTAATCGCGCGGAATGGATGGTGGCGTTCCTTGCGGTGGTGCGCGCCGGCGGCGTGGCCGTCGTGCTGAACAGCCGGGGCTCGCCCGCCGAACTCGCCGCGATGATCGACGATGTTTCACCTGCGCTGGTGATCGCCGATGGCGAACGCGCAGCCGCAATCCGTTCGGGCGGCTTTGCAGGGCGGCTGATCGACCTGACGCAGCCGCTGGAGGATACCGGCGTGCAGCCGGACGAACTGGTACCGGCAGGGCCCGGCGATCCTTGCGCCATTCTGTTCACGTCGGGAACGACCGGGCGCGTCAAGGGCGCGGTTCTTTCCCACCGCAGCCTGATTACGGGCCTTTTGGGTACGCAACTGACCGGGGCCATGGTGCTCCATGGCATGGCCCGCCAATACGGCGTGCCGGTAAAAACGATCATGGCGCAAGTGCCGCCGCAGGCGATCCTGCTGGTCTATCCGCTGTTCCATATTTCGGGGCTCGGCTCGGGCTTTCTGGCGCCGATGCTCTCGGGCGCGAAGATCGTGTCGATGCGGCGCTGGGATGCGGCGGAGGCAGTGCGGCTGATCGCAGCGGAGCAGGTGACGCAGCTTTCCACGGTGCCGACGATGCTGTGGGACATGGTGCACAAGGCTCGGCTGGCCGATGCCGATCTTTCTTCGTTGCGCAACATCGGTTCGGGCGGTCAGGCCCTGCCGCTCAATCTGCTGGAGGAAGTGCGCCGCCTCTGCCCGCATTCGCTGCTGGGCACGGGCTATGGCATGACCGAGACTTCGGGCGCCATCGCACAGGCCGTTGGTGAGGATTTCCTGCGCTCGCGCGCTTCGGCCGGGCGCGTCTTGCCTCTGGTCGATCTGCGTATCCTCCGCCCCGACGGCAGCGAATGCAAAAGCGGCGAGAGCGGGGATATCCTGGTGCGCAGCGCCATGATCATGACCGGCTATTGGAACCGCCCGGAAGAGACCGCCGCCGCGCTGACCGCGGACGGCTGGCTGCGCACGGGCGACATCGGCTTTCAGGACGAGGATGGTTACATCACCATCGTCGATCGTTCGAAGGACATGGTCATTTCGGGCGGTGAGAACATCTATTGCGCCGAGGTCGAACGTGTACTCAGCGAACTGCCGCAAATCAAGGAATGCGCGACGTTCGGCATCGCCGACGACCGGCTTGGCGAACTGCTCGTCGCCGTCGTGCAGGCCGATGGGCTGGGCGAAGAGGCGGTGCGCGAATGGGTGTCGGAGCGACTGGCTCGCTACAAGGCGCCGGCCCGTGTCGCTTTCTCGCCCGGGCCGCTGCCGCGCAACCATTCCCAGAAAATCGACAAGATCGCGCTGCGGGCGCTGTGGCCGCAGTTGGCCGCCCAAGGCTGACAGCGACAACGGACAGGAGAACATTGCATGGGCATGCCCCGTGACATCGGCATTATCGACTGCATGCTCGGCATTCCGGAGGCGGAAGACCGCTCTGAATGGTTCGCGCCGTTCCGCCCGCTGATCAAGGACCGGCAGACGATCCAGCAGTTCGCGATGCCCGCGCAGTACATGTTCAAGGACATTCCGCAGACCGGCGATGTGGACGATTTCGTGAGTTGGACCGTCGCCCAGATGGACCGCCACAATGTGGACAGGGCGCTGGTCGGCTGGAACGACAATGCCACGTCCTACCGTGCGAAGGAGATGTTCGGGAACCGCTTTTTCTTCGACCTGCCGGTCGATCCCAATCGCGGGATGGAGGAAGTGCGGCGCATCCGGCGGATCCATGCCGAAGTCGGCCTGTCGGCGATCAGCTGCTTTCCTGCGGGAACGCTGCCGCAAGTGGCGATCAATCACAAGTACATGTTCCCGATCTACGCCTGCGCAGAGGAACTGGGCCTGCCGGTGCTGCTCAACGTCGGCATTCCCGGCCCGCGCATCCCGATGGAAACGCAGAAGGTCGAGCATCTGGACGAGGTCTGCTGGTTCTTCCCGGACCTGAAGATCGTCATGCGCCACGGGGCGGAGCCGTGGGAGGCGCTGGCCGTGAAGCTGATGCTGAAGTGGCCAAACCTCTATTATTCCACCAGCGCCTTCGCGCCCAAGCACTACCCCAAGGCGATCGTCGATTACGCCAATACGCGCGGCGCGGAGAAGATTCTCTACGCCGGCTATTTCCCGATGGGCCTCAGCTTGGAACGCATCTTTTCCGACATGGAGAACGTGCCGTTCAAGGATCACGTCTGGCCCAAGTTCCTGCGCGAAAACGCGATCAGGGTTTTCGATCTCAAGTCATGACCGGAGAGGTACCCATGTCCGAAGCCGATCCGCGCGCCGCCAGCGATGCGCGCACCCCGCCCGTTGCCGTGTGGCAGATTCTTGAAAAGCTGCGCGGTCGGGATCTGACCGACTGGCGCCTTGCCGAAGTGAAAGGCCGCGCCTCGGTAGAAGCGCGCAACCTGAACAACGGGATCCCGTTCGGCTGGTATCCGATCGACTTGTCCGCCGACCTTGCCAAGGGCGAGGTGAAGCCGCTGCATTATTTCGCCAAGGATCTGGCGATGTGGCGGGGCGAGGATGGGCAGGTGCGCGTGGTCGATGCTTATTGCCGCCACCTTGGCGCCCACATGGGCCATGGCGGCAAGGTCAACGGCAACCTGCTGGAATGCCCGTTCCACGCCTGGCGCTATGACGGGAACGAGGGCGTGGTGAAGGAGATTCCCTATGCCCGCGCGATCCCGCCGCAGGTAAAGCGCAAGTGCGTGCGAACCTGGCACGTGGTGGAGGTGAACCGCTGGATTTGGGTCTGGTATCACCCTGAGGACGCCGATCCGCTGTGGGAAGTGGCGGCACTGCCGGAGGCGACCGATCCCGACTGGACCGATTACGAGGTTCACGAATGGAACGTCTGGGGTTCGCTGCAGAACATGGCCGAAAACGGCGTGGACTTCGCCCACTTCAAGTACATCCACGGCACCGCCGATGTGCCGCAGGGCGATCTGCGCTGGGGCGAATGGGGCCGCGGTGCGGACGTGAAGGCGAAGATGGGCACGCCGATGGGCGAGGTGGACGGCCTTATCAGCTATGACACGATGGGGCCGGGCCAGAGCTGGACGCGCTTTACCGGCATTTCCGAGACGCTGATGATCGCCTGTCTTACGCCGGTGAGCGAGGATCACGTCCATGCGCGTTTCTGCTTCACCCAGCCCAAGGCGCAGGCCGAAGGGCCGATGGGGCGGCTGGCCAAGGGCCTGATCCGCGACATCTGCAAGCAGTTCGATCAGGACAAGGTGGTGTGGGACCGCCAGAAATTCGAGCGCTCTCCGATCATCTGCGACGGTGACGGTCCGATCCCGCAGTTCCGCAAGTTCTATTCCCGCTTCTACGCACAGCAGGATTGAACATGGGGGACATACCGGGAGAAGGAACGTCGATGACCCGTCGCACGATGATCGCAGGTGCGGCGGCGGCCGGGGGGCTTGCCGCCGCACCTGCCCTTGCGGCCCCGAAGGCCGCGACCGGGGCTGGCCATCCGCTCGATACGCACGATGCGCTGGGGCTGGCGGAGCTTGTCCGGACGCGTCAGGTTTCGCCACTTGAACTGCTGGAAGCGGCGATTGGCCGGACGGAGGCGCTCGACCCGCGTTTCCACTTCATGGCGCAGCGGCATTACGACTATGGCCGCACGGCGATTGACAATGGCCTTCCCCAAGGGCCGTTCCGTGGCGTGCCGTGGCTGCTCAAGGACCTGAATACCTATATCGCCGGATTGCCGACCGGGAACGGCAGCCGGTTCTTCAAGGACTATCGCCCCGGTGTAACCTCCGAACTGGTGCGCCGGATCGAGAAGGCGGGCTTCGTCGTCTTCGGCAAGACCGTGGTGCCCGAACTGGGTCTGACCGGCACGACCGAAAACCAGGTGACCGGCGCTACCCGCAATCCGTGGAACCTGGCGCATATCGCAGGTGGTTCGTCGGGCGGGGCGGCGGTTGCGGTGGCATCGGGCGTGATCCCGGCGGCGCACGCCACCGATGGCGGCGGATCGATCCGCATTCCGGCATCGTGCTGCGGGCTTTTCGGCCTCAAGCCCAGTCGCGGACGGGTGCCGATGGGCCCGCCGCGCACGGAAGGGTGGGGCGGCCTTTCGGTCCACCACGCGGTAACGCGTAGCGTGCGCGATTCCGCCGCGATCTTGGACGTTACGCACGGCGTAGAGCCCGGTAGCCGCTATTCCGCGCCCACCCCGTATGAGACGTTCCTGGCGCAAGTGACCAAGGCACCTGGCAAGCTGCGCATCGCGCTGATGCTGGATGCACCTTCCCGCGCGCCGATCGATCCCGAGTGCCGCGACGCGGCGCTGGCTGCCGCGCGGCTGTGCGAAAGCCTTGGCCACACGGTCGTCGAAGCGGCGCCGAAGCTGGACGTCGCTGCCCTTGGCGCGGCCGGTTTCGCCCTGATCGCCTCTTCCGTGGCGGCGGACATGCTGGACCGGGCCAAGGCCACAGGCATTCCGGTGGGCCCCGATGTGCTGGAACCGATCACGCTGGCCTTCGTCGAGATGGGCCAGCACGTCACCGGCATGGACTATGTGCGGGCCAACAATGCGCTGCAGGCGGCGGCTCTGACGATGGCGCAGTTCATGGCCGATTACGACATGATCCTTTCCCCCACGCTGGCCGCGCCGCCGCTGGAACTGGGCAAGATCAATCTGACTCCGGGTGTCGACTTTGCCGCATGGGGCGCGCGCGCGGCGGCGTTCTCGCCCTTTACGCAAGTGGAGAACATGACCGGCCAACCGGCCATGTCGGTGCCGCTGGGCATGTCGAAGGCGGGACTGCCGATCGGGGTGATGTTCGTCGGCCGCTATGGCGACGAAGCCGGACTGCTGCGCCTTGCGGGGCAGCTGGAACAGGCCGCGCCGTGGAAGGACCGGCGCCCGCAGGTGTGACCGGCCTCGGCCGGCCAAAGACAATTCAGGAGTACGAGTAATGCGCGGATTGAGCAGCAAGGTCGGCATCGTTGCCGGCGGCGGGCGAGGCATCGGTGCGGCAACGGCGCGCCGCCTTGCGGCCGAGGGGGCTACGGTAGTGATCGGCGATATCGTCGAAGAATGGGCGTTGGATACCGCGCAGACCTTGCGCGCGGCGGGCTGCAAGGTCATCGGCATGCGGTTGGACGGCACCAGTGCCGCCTCTCAGGCCGCGATCGTGGCGGCGGCTCTGGCGGAATTCGGCGGGCTGGACTTCTACCATTCCAACCTCGCGGGCGGGACGGAGGGTGATATCGACGTGCTCAACTGCACGGAGGAGGTGCTGGACCGGTCCTTCGCGATCAATGCGAAAAGCCATTTTCTCGCCACCCAGGCGGCGCTGCCGGTGCTGCTGGAACGCGGCGGGGGGGCGATGATCTATACTTCGTCCGGCGCGGCGATTTCGGGCAATCCGCTGCAGGTCGCCTATCCGATGAGCAAGAACGCGCTCCACGCGCTGGTCCGCCATGTCGCGCGCAAGTTCGGCAAGCAGGGGGTGCGCGCCAACGGCATCTGCCCCGGCGTGGTGATGACCGAGGCGGTGGCTCAGCACCTGACCGACGACTACGTGGCCGGAATGCTGGAGGCGATCCCGCACCGCCGCCTTGGCCAGCCGGATGATATTGCCGCTGCGGTCGCGTTCCTTGCCTCCGACGACGGGGAATGGGTCAACGGGCAGCTCTGGCACGTCAATGGCGGCTCGCTGCTACGCGATTGAGCGCCGATCAAGCCCGGGGATTTCCCAATGCGGAGAATCGACCTGTCCTTTCCATGCTGGCAAGATCGCCCGCTGATCGGGAATGATGGGAAAGGACCGGGCGAAGGCATGGACGATCTGGCGGACTTCGATGACACCGACCTGAAGATCGTGGAGCAGCTGCGGCGTAATGGCCGTGCCACGCACCAGCAGATCGCCAAGGCGCTGGACATCGCTCCCACCACCGTTTCCGCGCGGATGCGGCGCATGGAGGAATCCGGAACGCTCCGAGTGGTCGCCGTCTCGGACTTCGCGGTGCATGGCTATCACGTGCTGATCTACATCGGCATCGAAGTCAGCGGACGCGCGCCGGGTGACGTGGCCGAGGAACTGGCGCAGTTCGAGGAAGTCTTCGCCGCCTATCTGGTGACTGGCCGCTACGAAGTGAGCGTGCTGCTGGCGCTTCCTGATGTCGACGACCTTTCGCAGTTCGTTACCAGGAAGTTCTCGAAAGTCGCCGGCATCCGTTCGATCACACAATCGATCGGGCTCGATATCATCAAGTTCGGTCTGGATTCGGTGGAGGATGCGGAATGAACCGCCCCGATCTCGACGATCTCGATCACCGCATCATTGCCATCCTGTCCAAGGATGCGCGAGTGTCCAACCGCAGCATTGCCGCCGACCTGGGCGTCAACGAAGGCACTATCCGCTTGCGGTTGAAGCGGCTGCAACAGGAAGGGCTGATCGCTTTCACCGCGCTGATCAGCCCCCGGTTGGACCGCAGCACCAGGACTGCGTTTGTCTCGATCCAGGCGGATATGACGCGGTTCAAGCAGATCGCCCGTGAACTGCGCCAGATTCCAACGATCCATTCAATCATGACGATGCTTGGCCCGTTCAACATCATGACCACCTGTTACTATCGCGCAATCGAGGATCTGCACGAAGTGACCGTGCGCCAGATTCTGGCAGTCGACGGGGTGCAACATGTCGAAACTTCGATCGCAGTGAAGACGGTGAAGTTTACAAACGGCGTTGTCGGGGTGAGTGCGGTGACGAATCGTTGAACGCCTACCCGGTAAACGCGGATATTTTGAATTTAGAAAATACGCAAATTGCAGCTTGAAAAGGCAATGTGCGTAATATAGCGTGAGTTGTATCACGCAATTTGCCGCATGGTCGATTGCACAAGGGAGGGGTGCGGGCGCCGTGTCGGTGGCGGTTCCGCAAGGCTCGGCATGTCGCCGGGGCTTGCGCCGAACGGTCTGTGCAGGCGCAGCGATCGTGAAGGCGGGCTGAAATGGAATTCGCGTTTACCGACGAGCAGCAGATGATTGCGGAGACGGCGCGCGCCTTCTTCGCGGAAAATGCCACCAGCGCACGCACTCGTGCGGCAATGGAGCACGATGGGATCGACGTCGTCCTGTGGCGCGATTTCTGTGTGGAACTGGGCTTTTCCGGCATTGCGATTCCGGAATCGGCGGGCGGCGCGGGCCTTGGGCTTGTCGAGCTGGCGATCTTGGCCGAGGCGGCGGGCGCGCATGTGGCGGCGCTGCCGATGCTGGGCAGCCTGATGTTGGCCGCGCAGGCAATTGCCGCAGGTGGCAGCGCGGCACAGCGTACGGCTTGGCTGTCCGGGCTTCTGTCCGGGGAGACGATTGCCGCTTTCGTTGAGGATGCCATGCTGGAAGTCCGTGACGGGAAGCTCACCGGCGGTTCGGGTTTCGTTGCACATGGCGCACAGGCGGAACTCTTCGTGGTGACCGACGGCAGCGGTGCGTGGCTAGTGCGGCGCGATGCGGAGAGCGTTTTCGTCACGCCGCAGATGACCATGGATCAGACGCGCCCTCTGGCCGAAGTACGTTTCGACGGCGCATCGACAGAAGCTCTGGCCGCCCCGGCGGAAGGGCTGGCCGCGGCCAATCGCGCGGCGCTGGTCGGACTTGCTGCAGAGGCTTTGGGCGGTGCGCAGGCCAGTCTCGAGCGTACAGCGGACTATGCACGCGAGCGTGTGCAGTTCGGCCGGCCGATCGGCTCCTTCCAGGCCTATAAGCACCGCCTTGCCGACATGATGGTGGAGATCGAGCAGGCCCGCTCGGCCGTCTACTGGGCAGCCTGCGCGGTGGACGAGGGCAGCGAGGAAGCGCCGCTGGCACTCCATGCCGCCAAGTCCTTCGCCGCGGATACCGCTTTCCGCTGCGCGGCGGACATGATCCAGCTCCACGGCGGCATCGGCTTCACCTGGGAGCATGACGCGCACTTGTTTTTCAAGCGCGCGCGATCGATCCAGACCTTGCTGGGCAAGGGGGACTGGCACCGTGAGAAGATTGCCACGATGATCCTAGGAGAAGCGGCATGAAGCTTGGATTTTCGCAGGCGGACGAGCATTTTCGCCAGGAATGCGCCGATTGGCTGAACGGCCAGATGGCGGGCGAATTCCGCGACATTAAGGGCATCACCAAGCTGACCGGCAGTCCAGAACGTCGCAAGGAATGGGAAAAGCAGCTGGCTGCACATCGCTGGTCTTGCATCGGTTGGCCGGAGCAATGGGGCGGCCGCAATGCCACGCTGGCGGAGCAGGTGATCTTTGCCGAGGAATATGCCCGCGCCGGGGTGCCGGGCCGCGTCAACCACATCGGCATCGAACTCGCCGGGCCGACGATACTGACGTTCGGCACCGAAGAGCAGAAGCAACGCTTCCTGCCGGGCATCGCGGCGGGCGAGACGATTTTCTGCCAAGGCTTTTCGGAGCCCAATGCCGGGTCGGACCTTGCGGGTGTGCGTACCAAGGGGCGGCTGGAAGATGGGGAATGGGTGGTCAACGGCCAGAAGATCTGGACCAGCCTAGCCCATATCTCGGACTGGATCTTCGTGGTCACGCGCACAGAAGAGGGCAGTCAGGGCCCGCGTGGGCTGACGTTCCTGATGATGCCGATCGACCAGCCCGGCATCGAGATTCGCGGCATCCGCCAGATCAACGGCGATGCCGAATTCAACGAGACCTTCTTCACCGACGCCCGCTGCCCGGCGGACAGCTATATCGGCGGTGTGGGAGAAGGTTGGAAGATCGCGATGGGGCTACTGGCGTTCGAGCGCGGGGTTTCTACGCTGGGTCAGCAGATGGGCTTCCGCAACGAGTTGGACGAGATCGTCGCCGCCGCCAAGGCGAACGGTGCGGCGAATGATCCGCTGATTCGCCAGCGCATCGCCCGGGCCGAGATCGGACTGCGCCTGATGCGTTACGGCGCGCTGCGGATGCTTTCCAACACCGATCATTCACGCATGGATGGCGCTGCGCTGACCTACAAGATCCAGTGGGCGACATGGCGCCGTGACCTTGGCGAACTGGGCATGGACGTGCTCGGGCAGGCGGGCGAAGTTACGGCACATCGGGATTACGAATGGGATACGCTGCCCAATCTCTTCCTGTTCAGCCGGGCGGACACGATTTACGGTGGCACCAACCAGATCCAGCGCAATCTGATTGCCGAGCGCGGCCTCGGTCTGCCGCGCGAACCGCGCTGGACGGCCTGACGCGGCGATGGAGGCGGAGGATCCGTTTGAGCGGCTGAAATCCATGCCCCCTCGCGGGCACCATGCGTTGCTGGGTATCTATCACGTTGCAGCCGGGGCGGATTGGGCGGAACTCGCCTGTCCGTTCTCTGCGGAGTTCCTGCTAGATGCGGGTTCCGGCCTCGTCTCCTCCGGCCCGGTCATCTCGCTGATCGATGCTGCAGCAGGGGCGGCGATCATCGCGCGCACGCGGCGGTGGGAGCCGATGGCGACGCTGGACCTGAGGGTAGACTACTTGCGGGCGGCGCGCCCCGAATGCACGCTCCACGCCCGCGCCACCTGCCACCGGGTGACGCGCCGCGTAGCCTTTACCCGGTGCGAAGTGAATGACGGCGAACCTGCCAATCCGGTCGCTTTCGCGGCCGCCAGCTTCTTCTTCACGAGCGAACCGTGATCGAACGGGCTCCCTACGCGCAGTTGCTGGGCGTGTGCGAATGGACCGACGCGGACGGTAATGTCGGCCTCGCCATGCCCGCATCGCCGGCCTTGGAAGGGAGGCAGGGGTTTCTTTATGGAGGCGTGATCGGCAGTCTGCTGGAACTCGCCTGCCTTGCCGCGCTGGCCGGTGAGGGCGAAGCGAAGGAAGAGCGCCCACGGCCTATCAACATTACAATCGACTTCCTGCGCGGCGGATTGATGGTCGAAAGCTATGCCCAGGCGCGGATCGTGCGACTGGGCAAGAGGGTAGTGAATGTGGATGCCTTCTGCTGGCAGACCGACCGGGACAACCCCATCGCCACCGGCCGAATGCATATCCTGCGCCCGCCTGGAGCTTGAACGAAAGCTCCGCGTCGTCCCGGTCAGGCTGGTTGGGTTCGCGTCTTGCGATCCAACCAGCGGACTGCGAACCACAATGCCAGCAGACCGCCCGATGCGGAAAGGATTGCCAGGGTGGCTGAGGCCCCGGCATGGAGGCGGATCGGGTCGAGCGCGAACTGTACCAGGAATGGGCCGCCGAAGATCGCTCCTTTCATCAAGCCGATAACGCGGCCGCGATTGTTCTCGTCCGACAGGCCGATGGCATAGACCATAAGGCTGGGCATCAGCGCGCCGATGCCCACGCCCTCAATGGCCATGCCGCAAGCCACTATCGGGGCAGTCGGTGCATAGGCCATGATGAGCAGACCGAAGGCGCTGCACGTCGCGCCGAAAACGAACGCCAGGTCCAGCGAGACCAGCCTCCTTATCCGGCCATAGGCGAATCCGGTCAGCACCACGGTTGCCGCCCCGGACAGCGCGGCTATCGCGCGCCCTGAACTGCTGACCACACCGAGATCGACTAGCCGGTGCGGGAGATAGGCTGAAGTTCCGGTGGCGATGCTGCCTACGATCAGCCCGAAGCCGAGAATGGAGGGTAGCGCCCCTGCAGGAATACCCGTGATCGGATGCGCTCGCCCTCGCCCGGCAGCCGGTTTTCCAGGAATGCCTGCCAGTGCCAGGGTCGCCGCTACGAACCCAACCGCGTAGATCAGAAACGAGGATCGCCAAGCGGTATCGGCCAGCATTCCTGCGACGATCGACAGTGCCATACCTGCCAGTGCACCGACCGAGGGGATCATACCAGACCAGAAATTGCGCCCTGGCTCGTCCCAGTAATCGCCGATGACCGAGAAGGCTGCCGCGCCCATCGCTCCCAGCGCGATGCCGACGACGAAGCGGCCGAGGATCGCCTGCTCCAACGTTCCCACGAACAGGATGCTGCAACCGGCAAGGCCGTAGAGAACGGCGGAAACGAACATGACCTGGCGATGGCCGAGGCGATCGCTGAGCCAGCCGCCCAGCGGCGATCCGATCAGTACGCCCAAGCCCAATACGGTCAGCATCATGGTCACGGTAACGTGCCCGCTTGACGCGCCGAACTCGCGCTCGATCTGCGGCAGGATGGGAGAAAGTGTGCTGTTGGCGGCGCCGCTCATCGTCGCAAAGGCGATCAGCGCGGCGCGGCCAGTGAGGCCCAGAGGGGAGGAGGGGGTGGTGGGCGCTTTCATCTGAGACCCGCGCTTTCGGCGAAAATCACGGCGGGATCGCCGGCGTGCAGGAACCATTCCGCATCGCGCCGAACGATGCGCCAGCCTTCGGCGTTCCGTTGCCAGTGATCGAGATATTCGCCGGTAGAATCGAATATCGCGCCAAGTGGATCGTCGTTCCGCTGGTGCCTTGCTTGCACATAGGCGCGGCTGACGGCCGCATCGCCGTCGAGATCGATGACCACGCTGCCGATCAAATGCTGTGTGGGGCCGCACCGATCGAGATAGCGGCGCATGTTGCGTTCCAGCGCGGCAATGCCGACTTCTTCGCCCATGCCGTAGTTGAAGGCGAGGTCATGCGCGAAGACGTCGGAGAGTTCTTCCCATTGTTTCCGGTCCAGAACTCTCGCGAAGCGGGAAAGACCTCTGCTGATCTCCCTCTCGTCGAGCAATATCTGTATCTCGCTCATCGCTACATCCTTCTCGTGGCTCAGTCGTTGAGAGCGGGGTAGTCGGTGTAACCGCGCCGGTCGTCGCCCATGCCGGTGTAGAAGGTCGCGCGGTCCGCCTTGGCGAGCGGCGCGCCCACGCGCAGCCGCTGCGCAAGATCGGGATTGGCAATGAAGGCGAACCCGAAAGAGACGGCATCGGCCTTGCCCTCTGCCAGCACGGCCCGCGCCTTTTCGGGCGTGAGCGCGCAGTTTTCGATCACCGGGCCGGACCAGTGCGCGCGCACCAGTTCCAGCGCGTCGAACCCGGTGTTGGGGATATGGATCAGGTGGCAATAGGCCAGCCCCAGCGGGTCAATGGCGTCGAGCAGCGTGGCGCACGTCTCGGCCGGGTCGGCGTCGGCCATGCCGTTGAAGGTGACGCCGGGGCAGATGCGTAGGCCCACGCGGTCCGCGCCGATGGCCTTCGCTAACGATTCCAGCACTTCCACCACGAACCGCACGCGGTTCTGCGCCGAGCCGCCGTAACGGTCGGTGCGCTGGTTGCTGTTGGAGGAGAGGAATTGCATCGGCAGGTAGCCGCTGGCGCAGTGGAGTTCCACGCCGTCGATCCCCGCCGCGCGGGCATTGCGCGCCGCTGCCACGTATTCGGCGATGACGCTGTCGATCTCGCCGGTTTCCAGCGCGCGCGGCATTTCGGTGGCCGCTGGCACGCCGTCCGGACCGGGGATCGGGTCCGGGCAGGGCAGCGCGGAAGGGGCGACGGTTTCGGCGTCGGCGGCCTTGTTCGCGCGCACCGATGCGCGGCCGACATGCATCAGTTGCACGACGATGCGGCCGCCTTCGCCGTGAACCGCTTCCGCCACCTTGCGCCAGCCTTCGACTTGCACGGGCGAATGGATGCCCGGTGTGCGCCAGTAGCCCTTGCCGTTGGGGGAGGGCTGCGTGCCTTCGGTAACGATCAGGCCGGCCGATGCGCGCTGGCGGTAGTATTCCACCATGAGGTCGGTTGGCTCGTCCTGCGGCCCGGCGCGGTCGCGCGTCATCGGGGCCATGACCACGCGGTTGGCCAGCTCGAAGGCGCCAAGGCAGACGGGTGTGAAAAGCGGATCCATGGAGCCCCTCAGCTCCGCACACGCGGACGGGGCAGCGGGGCGCCGCGTCGCATCGTTTCGATGAATTTTTCCAGCGGCGCGGGCGCTTCTACCGGGCCGTCGTGCGCCATGCCATGGCGGTCCCAGTAGGTTTTCCAGCTGGGGAACAGGTCGTGGAAGCTGCCTTCGTAAGGCGGCTCGCCGGGCCAGCGCATCTTGCGCTCGCCGATGGGCGGGCGGTTCAGGTCGCTTGCGTACCAGTAGAGCGGCAGGCGGCGGCGGAAGAACCAGCGGCCGTCGATCCGCTCGTACCGGTCGAAATACATCATCTGCATGACCACCCAGTCGCCGCCGGCCTCATGCTCGTTCTTGGAGTAGACGACGCCTTGCGCATTGTCGGCATCGTCGAAGTCGATCACATGGCCGCCGATGTGGTGCGAGGTGCCGGTGAACTGGCGCGAATGCGTCTCGTCGAACCAGTCGCGCAGCGCCTTGCGGCCGGATTTGCCGCCGCCGACCTTCACGTCTTCGGGAAACAGGTTCACCCAGGCATCGCTGTCGCGCATGTCCAGTGCGAGGGCGTACTTGGCGGGAAGCTGGCGGATGGCGTCCAGCGATTCAAGGCGGTCTATCCGCGCCAGCAAGGCGTCGTTTTCGGGCATTACACTCTCTTGCAAAAGGGTGGGGTCAGGCGGCGAGCGGGGCCAGACGGCCAAGGCGGCCATTGGCCCAGCCCAGGATGTCCTCGCCCCCGGTGGCGACGAGTTCGTCGACATCACCGATCAGCAGGTCATGCGTGCCGTAGGAAACGCGCTCGCGGATGTGGCAGAAGATGTTGGCGGGCGCGCCCTCGATGAACCAGACGTGGCCCCGGCGCTGCCATTCGGGCTGGGTGAAGCGCAGCGCGCGCGCTTCCGGCCGGGCGAAAGGCTCCATGTGGCCGTGCCGCTCGCTGTCCAGCAGGTTGATGCAGAATTCGCCGCTGCGCACCAGGGCATCGTGGCTGGAACCCGAACGGTTGACCGCGATCGCCATCGAGCAGGGCTCCAGCGAGACGGGCATTATCGCCGACATTGCAAGGCCGACCGGATCGCCGCTCTCGGGATCGAAGCTGGTGACGACGCCGACCGGCGCGGGCAGGTGTCGCAGCACCTGCTTCAGCCGCGCGTCGAGCGCCGGTTGCTCCAGCATGCGGTTCGCCGCTGCCTGGGCATCGTTCATGTGCCTGCTCCCGTTTGCCACCGGGAGTTGCGCAGGAAAGCGCGACTCAACGATGACGCTTTAGATTTGCGTCATCTTGTACCTATTGAACTACGCAAATGCAAATATCATTGGCGTGAAATTTGGCAATTCGCGAAGCGCCGCGTTAGTCCTCATCCGCAACATGGTCCGGCGGGGTGATTTTGGCCATGCGCGCCTCGTACTTCACGGTGCTGACCGCGATGGAGGTTTCGACATGATGCACGCCGTCGATCATCAGCACGAGGTCGGAGGCGATGTGCTGGAGGGTTTCCAGTTCGTCGAACAGGCAGAGCGCGGCGATGTTGAACTGGCCCATCGTCACCAGCACGGCATTGACTTCGGGCAGGGCGGCAATGGCATCGGCCACTTCGCGCAGGCGGTCTACTTCGGCCTGCACGTTGATGAAGGCAAGGCGCGATTTCTTGCCCATCTCGAAGCCGGTGATCGCGGTGAAGGCGATCAGGCCGTCCTGCTGCAAGCGCTTGATGCGGCCGCGCACGGTGCCTTCGGTCACGCCGAGTTCGGCGGCGATCTTGCGGTTGGAAACGCGGGCGTCGCGCGCCAGCAGGTCGATCAGCTGGTGGTCGAGTGCGTCGAGCACGGGAGAGGACATTGTTCAGCGATCCCTTGCTTCGATGGGGGCGACATCGAACTGGTACTTGATGATATCGACGACGACGGCGGGCGTCAGTGAGCGGATGCCGCGTACCGTGGACAGGTCGTTCAGAAGGAAACCGGAAAGGTCGTCGAAGCCCTGAAGCGCGATGAGCATGTCGATATCATAGCGACCGGTTACAAGATGCACCGCAAAGACTTCCGGCAGTGCGGCGAGATCTTGCGCCACATCGTTCACCGGGCGACCGTCCACTTCCACCGCGATCTTGAGCAGCACGTTGAAGCCGTGTGCCGAAAAGTCGGACACCGCGACGACGCGCAGCTGGTTGGCGTCCTCCAGCCGCTTGATGCGGGTGGAGACGGTAGTGGCGGTGAGCCCCAGAGTCTCGGCGATCTGCTGGTTGTTTGCGCGGCCGTTGAGGCGCAGCAGCTCGACGATCTTGGCGTCCGTCGCATCGAATTGGAACGTCTGCGTCATGTCTTCCGGCAACCTGGCCCCTGGAGGGAGCGTGGAACGAGGGGCCGGTTTGCGCATCGTGCGCTTGCCCGTCAACCTCATAGTGCCGAAAGGAAACGCGCGGTGGCAGGGAAATTGGGAACGCCAAAGTCGCTTATTTGAGATGCAATCCTTATATGTGCGTAGATTTTATATCCTGTATTTACGCGATGACAATCGGCGCCGTTCATCACCCCTCCCCTGTTCCACGCTCGTCTCGTACGGTGCTCAGGCGGGCTGAGGAAGCTGGTCGAAGGCGATGTCCCGAACCGCTTCAACCGCTCCCCGCATCGCGCCCTCGATGTAGCCGACACCATTGGCATCTCCTACGACGTGAACGATAAAGCCCGCAGCCTCGATTTCTCGCGCCAGAGAAAGGTCTCCCTCGGCCCCCTTGGCGACGATGACATTGTCGGCGGGGACGCTTTGCGGGGTGCCGTCGCGATCGATAAAGGCCACTGCGTCCTTACCGATGACGATGTCGCTTGCCCCGGCATGGAGGCCGACGCCGTGCTCGGCCAGTTCGGCCAGAATGCGCATTCGGCGCACTAGCATCAATCCGCGCCCCAGCCGGGGGGCTTCGTCGATCACATGGACCTTGCGGCCGCGTTCGCTGAGGAATTCGGCCAGTTCCAGCCCGACCAGTTCTCCGCCGACGATGACCACGCGGTCTCCCAGCGGCATCCATGTATGCGTAGCCTTGCGCACCAGCGCGAGGTTGGCGGTGGCGCCTGTCGCCGCGCCGACCTTGGTGGCGAGGCGGGTGAACAGGCCGGTCTTGCGCTTCAACTCGTCAGAGCTTTCGCCCAGCATCATCCGGCGCATGTCGTCACCCGAGAAAACGTGGGGCAGATCGCCGCCGGGGATCGGCGGCATCCCACGAACCGCACCGGTGGCGACGATAACATCCTTGACGCCCAGCTCACGGAGCAATTCAGGCGTCGCTACCGTCGATAGCCGCACGTCCACACCCGCATCGCGCACTTCGCGGCGTAGCCAGTTGAGTATTTTTTCATTGGGTTCGTAGGCGAGGCTGGCGAAGCGCAGGGTGCCTCCCAGCCGGTCCGACTTTTCGATCAATGTCACTTTGTAGTCCAGCGCAGCAAGCCGGCGTGCCGATTCCATGCCGCCAGGTCCGCCGCCGATCACCGCCACAGGGCGTAGCGCCCCAGCCTGCGGTTCGCCCTCATACTCGCGCCCCAGAGCGGGATTGACCGCACAGCGCACGGCTTCTCCCATGTAGATTGCGCTGATGCAGGTGTAGCAATAGATGCAGGGGCGCACTGTATCTTCCACGCGTTCGGTCAGCTTGCGCGGCAGGTGCGGGTCGGCCAATAGCTTGCGGCCCATGGCGATGACATCCAGTTCGCCGCGCCCGATCGCCCGGTCCGCCACGTCGGCCCCGACCCGTCCCGAACCGAGCACGGGGATCGACACCACTTCGCGAATGGCCGCCACGGATTCGAGGTTCCAGCCAGGCGTTTGCGGTGTGTGCGATTCAGAGTGGAGCTTGCCTTGGTCGCTGTCGTGATAGGCGGTGACGGTGATCGCATCCGCACCGGCCGCTTCGACGAGCTTCGCAAGATCGCGGGCATGATCGATGGTGATGCCGCCCGGCTTTCCGACATCGCGCGAATCAATCTTCATCCAGACCGGGAAGTCCGGCCCCACTTCGGCGCGGATAGCTTTCAGCACATCCAGCGCAAGCCGCGCGCGGTTCTCCAGCGGCCCGCCATAAGCGTCGGTGCGGGTGTTAGTGTAGGGCGAGATGAAGGAGGACAGCAGATAGCCGTGCCCGGCGTGGATCTCGACGCCGTCGAAGCCGGCTTCTTTCGCGCGGCGGGCACCGGCGGCGAATTGGCTTACGGCAAGGTCGATATCCGCCTGTTCCAGAGGCTTGATCGTGGGCGGCGTCATGCCGGCCAGCGGGGCCATTTCCTCCATCAGGAAGTAGTCGGTGAAATTGCTCTTGGGCGCCTTGGGATAAGCCGGCGCCCAGAGCGGATGACCCCAGCGCGCGTGGCTGTAATTGGCGACGAGGCCGCCATGGTGTAGCTGCGCGGCGATCTTCGCGCCATGTGCATGAACGCGGTCTGTCAGCTGGCGCAGGCCGGGTATGAAGCGGTCTTCCGAAATCGCCGTCTGACCTGTCAAAACTGCGCCGACCGGCCAGGCGACACCAGTCACTCCCGATACAATCAGCCCTGCGCCCCCGCGCGCTTGTTCCTCATGATATGCTATCAGCCGTTCGCCCACGGTGCCGTCTTGTTCGGAAAGGCTGACGCCCATCGCGGTCACGGCAATACGGTTGCGGATCTCCATGGTGCCGATACGGAGCGGGGAAAGCAGGTGCGGGTAGGCATTCGATGTCATGGGCGGAACTCTCCGGCGGCGAGGCGCTGCAATCGTGTGGGAGATGGCCGTTTGCGATGGGCAGGATAATGCCTGCTCGACATCGCATTTTTCCTCTCTAATTTCTCTTCAAATTATTATTGCGTAATTTGTTGCTAAAAATTTTACGAAAAGCAAGGAAAACTTGCTGAACCCGATGATTGATCGGTCTCGTTTTCATGCATGGTCCGTCTGGCCTCCTTACCCCTGAGTTTGATCCAAGAGTCCGTTTGGAAAGTGCGAAACTAGGCATTTTCCTGCGTCATCGACCCCACGCCCTTCAAAATCTGCCTGCGACGGATTTTTAAACGATCTCGAAAGCGCGCTGTCTGCAATTCACCCAAGTCCTGCACTGTCGTGTAGGTCGATGGACTATCGGCTGATGCACTGGCCAAGCGTAAACCGCGAGCAATTTCGAATTCGCATCGTTGCAGGAATGTCCCCACGCTGATATTTGTTTGCGTAATTAAAATTTAAACATAAAACGCAAATTGAAAATTTCTGCGATGAAGGTGGAGAGATGCGAATGCCTATTAGCCTGGAGGAGGTCGCCGCACGCCTTGCTACACTGGAGGACAAGGAGGCGATCCGCTCGCTCAAGGCACGCTACTTGCGCGCCTGCGATCTAAAGCAACCTGAAGTGGTGCGGGACTGCTTCATCCCCACTGCGCGCATTGCCTACGATGGATTTCCGGAGTTCGGCGACCGGGATGCTTTCATCGAGGTATTCCGCCAGATGGCTTGCCAGCCCGGCGTGTATGACATCCATCACGCTACTAACTGGGAAATCGATCTAGTCGGGCCGGATGAGGCGCGCGGGCTCTGGTCGCTCAATTTTCGCACAATTCTGATGAACGCACGGCATGTGAGTCGCCTCGCCGTGGAATATGAAGATGTCTATCGCCGTCAGGCGGGGCAATGGTTCATCGCCGAAACGGTGAGCCGGATCACGTCGCTGATTACCGAGGAGATCGCCGAGGACGGTGCACTGCGGGTCGTCGCTTACGGTGAAGCACCGGAGTTTGCCTGAATGGCGATTCTAACCGCCGCCCAAACGGACATGCAAGAGAGGACAAGGGAATGATTGATTACGGATTGGCCGACAAGGTTGCGCTGGTCACCGGTGCCAGCGGCGGCATCGGCCGTGCTGCCGCGCTCGCGTTCTCGCGCTCCGGGGCCAGCGTGCTTGTCAGCGACGTCAACGAGGAAGGAGGGCGGGAAACCGTGTCCTTGATCGAGAAAGCGGGCGGCAAGGCGGTCTGGCAGCGCTGCGACGTAAGCAGGGGTGACGAGGTGAAGGCGATGGTGGCAGCTGCGGTCGCTGCATTCGGTCGCCTCGACTGTGCATTCAACAATGCAGGGATCAACTCCATCGCTGCCAATGAATATGAGGACGAGGTCTGGGCGCGTAGTCTGAGCATCAACCTGACTGGCGTGATGCTGTGCATGCGCGAGGAAGCGGAAGTGATGCTGGCGCAGGGCGGCGGCGCGATCGTCAATACCGCATCGATTAACGGTCTTGTCGGCAACCCCAGTCAGCCCGGCTATACGGCGACCAAACATGGTGTCGTGGGTCTTACCCGGCATGGTGCGCTGCGGTGGGCCAAGGCGGGAATTCGCGTCAATGCCGTGTGCCCCGGCGTGATCGAGACGCCGATGACGGCGCCATTGATCGCCAATCCGCAGATGAAGCAGGTGATCGAAGGGATGACGCCGATGGGGCGCATGGGCAAGGCGGAGGAGATCGCCGAGGCGGTCGTCTGGCTCTGCTCTGACGCATCGGCATTCGTCACCGGCCATCCGCTGGTGATCGATGGCGGAGCCACTGCGATCTGATAGGAAAGGCGCTCGCCTGAAGGATCGGGCGAGCGCTTCCACTTCATCGGTGCGGAGTGTCAGTCCGACATGCTGACCGCCCGGATCAATAGACTGCAGCCGGATTCTTGGGATGCGGGCTGCCGAGCATCTCGCGGTACGAGGGGCGTTCGCGGCCTCGGTCGGTCACGCCGAGATCGCGGGCCACTTCGGCGACGATCAGCGTCTGGCCGGAAAGGTCCGTCCGGTCGGGCGCGTGCTGGATCGCTTCCAGCACATGCGCGGAAAATTCCGGGTTCTCCGCCGTTTCCGCGAAAGCCTCATACTGTTCGGGGTTGGTGCGGCGGGCGATCTCGGCCCGTTCGGTGACTTGGGGCCCCAGCCAAAGCGAGACGGCGATCACGCCGGTGCCGCGCAAGTCGTGCTCCATGTCGTGTACCAGCTTGTCGAGGCCGGCCTTCTGCGCGCCATAGGCCGGGCCGTGCATGTAGCAGGAGGCACCGAACGAAGAGGTCATGGCGATGCAGCCTGATCCCTGCGGCACCATCATCCGAGCCGCGTGCCAGCTGGCGACGTAGGCCGAGCGTAAACCAACATCGAGAATCTTCTGCGCGTCCAGTTCTTTCTCCCAAAACGGCATCTTGGCGATCAGCTGGTGATGCATGTAGGCGGCATTGTTGACGAGCACGTCCAGCCGCCCGGATTCCTGCCGGATGCGGTCAAACAGCGCGGCGACCTGTGCATCGTCCGCATGGTCGCAAACCACCGGGATGCCGGTGCCGCCAAGTTCGTTCACGCGGGCGGCGGTTTCCGCCACTGTGCCCGGCAACACCGATCCGTCCCACCCCTTGGCATCGCCCGGAACCGTCGTGCGGCCAGTAACATAGACAGTATAGCCCATTTCGCCGAAGCCGCGCGCAATGCCCGCGCCGGCGCCCCGGCTTGCGCCGGTGACGAGCGCGACCTGTCCGTTTTCTTGCGCCATTTACTCTCTCCCGTTGGCTTTATCTGTGGGTCGGTCAGCTCGCGTATTAGTCCGCGAACTGGAATTGGCTGGTGGGGATCACGTCGATCCGCGAAAAGTCGATGAAGCGCATGCAGCTGTCCATCATGATGCGGGCGTTCGCCTCGAACTTGGCAGGATCGCCGGCCGCGTCGAAAAACACTTCCGGCGCGGACATCGCCTCAGCCGGGAAGCACTCTTCCACGAAGGCATCGTATGCCGGCGCGTCGTAGGTGAGCGGGCGCACCACGATGTTCTGCACGTATTCGAAGTTAGACTGCGTCTCGATGGCGACGCGGGTGTGCTCGCCCAGCCAGTGGGCGAGCGCGGCATCGCGGCTCATGTCGCGGCGGAAGGTCAGGAAGGTGGACTGGCTCCAGCCCCAGGTTCGCGTGTCGGGCCGGGGCGGATGTGCGTCATTGGCGATGATGGTCGATTCGCAGACCAAGTAGGCCGCGAAACGGCCCGAGTAATTCGCCAGCACGGCGTCCACCGCGGTGCGAAACCGGCCATTGGCCGATTCCATCCAGCACTGCACGATCGCATCCTGCTGCGGGGCCTGCCAGCGCTGCACCATCTGGTCGGCCGGAGACACCGCCGCATCGCGCAGGTTCAGGCGCACGCGGCAAGCGCCCGCCGCCTGTAGCGCGGCAGGCAATCCGGCCAGCAGCCGGTCCGCATAGGCGCAACAATTTTCGTCCAGAGGTGCCCAGAGGGCGGCGACAATCTTTTCCACGAGTCCGGCCGTCCTTCAGTCGAAATTGGCCTGCCCGCCGTCGAGGGGGATGGTGGCGCCGGTCAGATAGCCAAGATCGGTGCCGCACAAGGCCACAAGTGCACGACCGATGTCTTCCTCCAGTCGGCCGATCCGGCCGAGCGGGATGGTGCGGAAGAAGGCTTCCGCCTCAGCGGGATTGTGCTCGATCCAGCCCTTGAGGCCGGGCGATTCCCCGTGCGGTGCGATGGTCAGCACGCGTACGCCAGCGCGGCCCCACTCGGCCGCCGCGGCGCGGGTTAGCGCGCGCGTGGCCTGCTTCACGGCGGCATAGGCGCCATATCCGGTCATGTCCCAGCGGATCCCGGCCGAGGAGGTGAAGTTGAAGATCGTACCGCCGCCGCGCGCGGCCATCACCGGCTGCACGCGCTTCATCAGGCGGAAAGTGGCCAGCGGACCAGATTCGAAGCCGGCAGTGAAAGCCTCGTCCGTCACATCGTCCAGCTTCCCAAGCGGTACTTGCTGCGCGTTGTTGACCAGTATGTCGATCCCACCGAACGCGGAGCAGGTAGCCTCTACCGCAGCGTCGATCTGCTCGGCATTGCAGACGTCGCAGGCCAGCGCCTGCGCCTCCCCGCCCTCCGCGACAATGGCCTGCGCCGCTAGCGCCACTTTGTCATAAGTGCGGCCTGCCAGCATCACTTTCGCGCCAGCCTGCGCCATGGCACGCGCCACACCATGGCCGATCCCCTGTCCCGCGCCGGTAATCAGCGCCACTTTGCCTTTCATCTCCACCATTATGTTCTTTTACCCGAATGACTCGTAGAAAATGACAGATCATTTTACGCATGGAGTTGACAGGAGCGCAATATCAATCGCAACATGCGTCACAAGATCCTATAAAGAGGCCGGGCTACCGGCCGGGTGAGAGGCATGACCGGGAATTCGAGCGCGCAATGGGACTCACAGTGGGACATGGTCGTTGATGTCGTCGTCGTCGGATCAGGGGCGGGAGGGATGCTGTCCGCGCTGGTCGCGGCGCATGACCGAGCCGATGTGCTGATCGTTGAAAAGGACCCGCTGTGGGGCGGCACTTCTGCCACATCGGGCGGCGGCATCTGGATTCCGGGCAGCGATCAGGCGCGCGAGGCCGGGTTCGTGGACGATTTGGACGAAGCCTTCCGCTATGTGCGCGAGCTTTCGGCCGACAATGTGCCCGATGAGAACATCCGCGCCTTTGTGGACAATGCCGCACCGATGCTTCGATGGGTCACCGCCAATACGCGCGTGCGCTATCAGGCGCAGCCCTATCCCGACTATCATGCGGAGAATCCGGGCGGCTCGCCCACCGGATTTCGCACCCATCTGCCGTTAGAGTTCGACGGCAAGTTGCTCGGCGCAGCGATCCGCACGCAGCGCTTTCCTTCTCCAGCGGCCAGTCTGTTCGGCTACCTCCAGTGGACGTTTGCCGAGACGTACGAACTGCTCTACCGCACCAAGGGCTGGTTCACGCACCTTGCCTGCAACATGGGCAAGTACTGGCTGGACCTGCCGTTCCGCTTTACCTCGCGTAAGGATCGCCGCCTGACTTTGGGAGGTGCGCTGACCGGTGCGCTTCGGCTGGCGCTGGACGAGGCGGGTGTGCCGGTCTGGCTGGGCTGCCCGATGCGGGAGATCGTTCGCGAGGATGAGCACGGGGACGGGCGTGTCACCGGCATCGTGGTGGAGCGCGACGGCAAGCCGCTGCGGATCGGCGTGCGCAAGGGCGTGGTGCTGGCGGCGGGCGGGTTCGACAAGAACCAGCAGATGCGCGATGCCAATGCGCCGCTTTATCCGCAGGCGAAACTGTCCGGCGGCGTCACCAGCAATACCGGCGATTCCATCCGCGCGGGCGTGGCGATCGGGGCGGGCACGATGAACCTGCAATCGGCCTGGGCCGCGCCGGTGTTCTACGTTCCGGGTGAGGATCGCGGCCGGCTCTGCACGATCGAGCGGGCTTTGCCGGGCTGCATCATGGTCAGCCAGAATGGCGAGCGCTATCTGAACGAGGCGGCCTCCTACCACGTCACTGGTCAGGAGATGGCGCGCCGCCAGCGCGACCATGGCGATGCCAGCCCCAGCTGGATGATCTTCGACCATCGCTATCGCCACCAGTTCCCGATGGGCCCGCTGCTGCCGCTGGTGCCGGACTGGCTGCAATCGCGCGGGGTGCGCCAGATCCTGCGCAAGGGACAGAACGTGGAGGAACTGGCGGCAAAGATCGGCGTCGATCCGGCCGCACTGGCTGGCACCGTGGCGCAGTTCAACGTCCATGCGGCGGAAGGCCGCGATCCCGTCTTCCATCGCGGGGAGGCGGCCTATGACAAGATGTACGGCGATTACCGCCATGGCCCGAACCCCTGCCTGCGCCCGCTGACGGAAGGGCCCTTCTATGCCCTGCCGATCTATCCGGGCGACATCGGGACGAACGGCGGCCTGCGCACCAATGCGCGCGCTCAAGTGCTGGACAATCACGACGCCGCCATCCCCGGCCTCTATGCCGTGGGCAACAATGCCGCATCGGCCATGGGGGAGAGCTATCCGGGCGCCGGCGTCACCATCGGCCCGGCCATGACTTTCGGCTACATCGCCGCGCGGGACCTGACCGGCGCGAACGATGAGGCGACATCTCGGAATTTCGCTGCCGCCCACTCGTGCACGATGGCCTCGCAGTCTGCTCTGTAAACGAACCTACAAGCGGCAGAACAGGGGCGGAAACTAGCCATGTCCGCGCCGAAGGCCGCAAACACATCGGCAAGTTCAGCGCGTTGGCAGGCCCGTCACGCGTGATTTGATTGCGTCGGTCAGGAAGGCAATCAGGGCAGCCAGATTTGGACTGGGCGGTGCCTTGGCGCGATGGAGAAGCCATAATGGGCAGGCGTGGCGCGGATCAGGTGGGGCCAAGCGTTTCAGATCGGGCTCGGCATCGGCCGCGAAGCACCAGAGCGTTGCACTGCCCAGCCCGGCCAGGACGGCTTGCTTCATCTGGGGCCAGGCGTTGAAAGTGGTCAGCCCGGCTTTTTCCGCCGCCTCACCGGCTGGATTGCTGGCCGTCCACTGGCTGCCGGGCAGGGCGGCATCGAGTTCGAAACCCCAACCTAATTGTGCAGGCTGCGCGGTCCCGTGCCGCCGGGCGTAAGGGGCCTGCGCCAGAGTCGCCAATTCCACGCCCCAGAGCCGCAGCGGCGGCTTGCGCACAAGCGCGATGGCCAGATCGGCGCGGCGGTAGGTCACCGCGTCGATGGGATCGAGTTCGCCCAGAAGTTCGATGGAGACTTCCGGATGGCGGCGGCGGAATTCGGCGAATTCGGGCAGAAACTCGCTGACGATGCCCCCGCTGCCCGCCACGCGCACTGGGCCTTGTGGCAGATTGGGCAGGGACAGATCGCTGCGCATCCGGGCGACTTCGCGCTCCATCACTTCGGCGGCGGCCAGCAGCCGCTTGCCCGCCCGGTTGGGTGCGGGGCCCAGTGGCCCTTCCTCGAACAGCGCGATGCCCAGCGCCGCCTCCAGCGCGTCGACCCGGCGACCGACCGTCGTACGGTTGATGCCCAGTTGGCGCCCCGCGGCGGTGTACGAACCGGCGCGCACGGCGGCCAAAAAGACCTGAAGATCGCTCCATTCCATAAGGCGTGCATATTTGCACAACATATGTGCAGGTCAATTCCCTTCGCAAATCGCCAATTGAAAGGCTAGATAGGCAAAGAATGCGCCGCCATAAACAGGCGCAGCACAAGGAGTCGATGCAAATGGCCACTACCAGCGACTATGGCCTTGGGCCTCACGCATTTCCGCGTGGCTGGTTCATGATCGGAGCGGCAGAGGAGGCGACGCGCACACCCGCCGCGATCCGCTATTTCGGCAAGGATCTGGTGCTTTATCGCGGGGAATCGGGAACGGCCTATGTCGTCGATGCCTATTGCCCGCACATGGGTGCGCATCTGGCGAAGAACAGCACGTCCTACATCGTGCGCGACGCCGAACATGTCGAAGGCGAATCGATCCGCTGCCCGTTCCACGGCTGGCGCTACGGCCCGGACGGCGCGTGCAACCACATCCCCTATTCGGACTTCGTGCCCAAGGCGGCGAAGCTGGGTACCTACAGAGTGATCGAGCGCGCCGGCATCCTCTGGATGTGGCATGACGAGGAAGGGCAGGACCCGGACTATGATCTGCCCCAATTCGGCGGCCATTACGGCGAGCCGGGCTGGGTGGAATGGAAGATCGACTTCATGGGCGATCTGAACGTCCACGGTGTCGAGATCGTCGACAACATGGCGGATTATGGCCACTTCGTGCCGATCCACGGCGCCAAGGACTTCCAGTACTTCGCCAACGAGTTCCAGAACCACGTCGTCCACCAGTACTACAGCGCGGGGCACCGCACGTTGACGGCTTCGGCCGAGGATCAGCTGGTGCTGGATACCTGGTACGAAGGGCCGGGCTTCCTCCAGTCCGAAATGGCGGGCGCGTTCGACAGCTTCATCATGATCGCCAATACGCCGATCGAGGATGGCCGTTCGCGGGCATGGCACGCCCTGATGGTGAAAGTGCACGATGGTTTGCGAGAGACGACGGATGAGGATCGCGCCAATGCCGCGATGTATCAGGAAGGCAGCCGCCTTGCTTTTGCGCAAGACGTGGAGATCTGGGCGAACAAGCGCGCCTGCATCAACCCTATGGCCGTGCCGGCGGACGGACCTTACGGCAAAGTGCGCAGCTGGTATCGCCAGTTCTTCAATCCCCGCGCTAAGGCCCCGGAAATCCAGGGCCGCGTGAACGGACTGGTGGTCACGCTGGACAAGCGACCCGGCAGCGTAGCGGCCTGACGCGAACGATGTGAGCTTGGCGACCTGTCTGCCATTGACAGGCAGGTCGCGCATTCGTTCGAGTGGCAATGCAAATATCCGTCCGTCTCGCTCGTGGAAACGCCTCCCATGGAATACGGTGAGGTTTCCATCGATCGAATTACAGCGATCATTCGTTCGCTCGCTCCATTGACCAGCGATGCGAAACTGGACTGAGAATTCCAGTACACTTGCCGCACAACATGATCTGGCCGTGACGGATTGGCGCGTCCGAAGGCTGTGCCGACCTGCCGGGGCGGCATGCCTCGCGCAGTAATGCACTTTTGCCATCACCTTGCATCACAGACGGAGCGACTTTCGGTATCTTGCTTGATGCCTAAAGTGGCGATTTGCGTAGATAGAAACATAAAATGCAGTGCAAATAATAAATTTATTGCCATATGATGCGGTGAATTTTATAAAAAAGTCCGATTTTTATGCGCGAAGATGCAAGAGGGTCACGGGAGAGAAAACCATGAGCAGATTTCGGGCCGCTTCGGCCCTGGCGTCCGGTATGTCCGCCGCCAGTATGACGATCGTTGCCGCTCCGGCTTTTGCTCAGGAAGTGGCTGCAACGCCTCCATCCAAGCAGGATCTTGAAATCGGCATCGGCGATATCGTCGTTACCGCGCAGAAACGTTCGGAAAACGTACAGAACGTACCCATCGCCATATCTGCGGTGAGCAGCGCCTATCTCGAAAGTCGCGGCGTGGATTCCATCGACAAGCTGGGCACGATTGCGCCTAACATGAAGATCGAGCGCGCACCGGGATCGAAGACGGTGTCGCAGATTTCGATCCGTGGCTCGGTCACCATCAATCCGGCCATCACCTGGGAACCGGCGGTCGGTCTCTACATGGACGGTGTCTATATCGCCAAGGCGCAAGGTTCGATCTTCGACATTGCCGATCTTGAGCGCGTGGAAGTGCTGCGCGGCCCGCAAGGCACGCTTTACGGACGCAACGCACTGGCAGGGGCAGTCAACCTGATCACGCGCAAGCCCAGCGGCGAACTGGGCGGCACTGCCGAATTTACCTATGGCAGCTTCGACGAAGTGAAGTTCCGCGGTGTGCTGGACTTGCCGAAGTTGGGAATTTTTTCGGTCAAGCTGTCCGGCCAGTATCGCAGCCGCGGCGGACTGATCGATATCGTGCCCAATCCGGTGCCCAACGTACCGGCGGCTCAGGCGCCGAAGGTGGATGAGGCCGACACGATCAATTCCGGCAGCTTCATGGTGCAGGTTCGCGCTGAGTTGGCGGAGAACATTACTGCCGATTACACCTTCGACTACAGCCGCAGCAAACAGCAGCCGCAGCTTTCGCAGCTTCTGCAAGTCAATGAAAACGGCGATCCGCGCGATATTTTCGATCCCAATTCGCCGGGTTATGCCAGCGGCGGCGCCTATTTCCCGCTTAATCTTTACACCGATCCCAAGCGCGTCACGACGGCCTCGATCGATGCCGATGTCTATGAAAAGACGCGTAGCTACGGCCATGCACTGACGTTGACCGGGGATTTCGGCGGCGCAACGGTCAAGTCAACCACGGCTTATCGTAACCTCAAGTATTCAGACGGCCTTGATCTCGATGGATCGCCGCTTCCGGTCGCCTATACCCAGCGCATTACCGATTATCATGCCTTCAGTCAGGAATTGCAGGTCACCGGAAAGGCCATTTCCGACAAGCTATCCTATGCTGCGGGCGCTTTCTATTTCACCGAAAAGGCCGAAACCGCGAACCCGCAGAGCTACTTCGGCGGGGCTACCGATCTCGATTCCGAGTACGGATCGCATACCAAGGCCTTGGCGCTCTACACCCAGCTGGACTACGAGTTCCTGCAAGGCCTCAAACTGACTCTTGGCGCGCGCTATACGCATGAGAGGAAGGACATTCGCCGCTTCTTCCGCATCAACTACGATGCGGCAAGCGGGATTACTTCACCTCTGGTGGTCGCCGATATCGGTTATGGCGACGTGCCCGATGCCAAGTACAACAGCTTCACGCCGGCCGTAACGCTGGGCTATGAATTGACCGATCAGGTCAACGTCTATGCCCGCTATGCCAAGGGCTTCAAGTCGGGCGGTTTCAACGGCGAGACCAATGTCTTCGTCGCGCCGACTGCGGATTGTCCCTCTGGCGCGACGGAACTGTGCAACCCTTACAAGCCCGAAACGGTCGACAGCTACGAACTGGGCATCAAAACCAAGACCTTCGGCAATCGTCTGATCTTCAACGTTTCCGCATTCCGGGACGAGCACAAGAACATGCAACTGGCGATCTTTACCGCCGGCACCGGCGCCGCTTCCATCGTGCGTAATGCCGGTGCGGCGCGCATCCAGGGGCTTGAGTTCGAGACGGTGTTCCATCCCTTCGATGCGCTGACGCTGAACGGGTCGCTGGCGCTGCTCGATCCCAAGTACAAGCGCTTCATGGACCTGGTGAACGGCGTCGAGACCAACGTGGCCGACAACCGCGCCTTCCCTCATGCGCCCAAAGTGACGGCATCGGGCGGGGCAGACCTGAAGGTTGCACAAGGCGATTGGGGCAAGCTGAACCTCTATGCCGATGTCAGCTATGTGGCGAAGTACTACACTTACCCTTATGCGCTGGCGACTGCCGCGCCTTCGGACCAGAATGCGCATACCTCCCAGTCGAAGGGCCGCACCATCGTCAACTTGCGCGCGAGCCTCACGCAGCTGCCACTGCTGGGCGCGGAGACGGAACTTTCTTTGTTCGTGCGCAACCTGACCAGGGAAGCCAGCCCGACGAACTTCATCGACTTCGGTCCCAGCTTCGGCGGCATGGTGGCGGGGTATTTTCCCGAACCACGCACTTTCGGCGTCACGGTCGGCGTGAAGTTCTGACACGGGGCCGACCACGAAGGACATGACGGGAGACGGCCATGCTCTTTGCAGGCAGAAAGGTTCTGGTTACCGGCGCGGCGTCGGGCATCGGCCGCGCCACTGCGATCCGCTTTGCGGCGGAAGGGGCACATGTCACCATCGGTGATCGCAATGCGGCAGGTCTGGCAGAGACTGCCGCGCTGATGGCAAGCGCACCTTCGATCCAGACGTACGACGCCGCCGACCTCGCGTCCTGCCGCGCTCTGGTGGACATGGCGGCTGGCAACGGACTCGACGTGCTGTGCAACATTGCAGGAGTGCTGAAGTGGGGATCGTCGGAAACCTTCTCGCTCGAAGACTTCGAGCTGCTGCTGAAGGTCAATACCACCAGCGTCTTTGCACTGTGCCAGGCCGCGCTGCCGCACCTGGTGAAAAGCGGGGGGAACATCGTCAATACCGCCAGCACCGCCGCACTTCAGGGCATTGCCTATACGATCGCCTATTCGGCGTCGAAGCACGGCGTGGCGGCGATCACCAAGGGGCTGGCCATAGAATACGCGGCGAAGGGCGTACGCGTGAACGCGATCTGCCCCGGCCATGTCGAAACCCCGATGACGCGCGACACGCCTGCGCTCGAGGGAGAAATCGACTGGTCGCTGGTGATGCGCAATGCGCCGAAACTGCGCGACGGTATCTGCTCGCCGGAGGATGTGGCGGAGATGTTCGTGTTCCTTGCCAGCGACCGCGCCGGCAAGGTGACCGGTGCGCTTTTCACCGTGGATGGCGGTCAGCTTGCGGGGTGACCGGGAGCCAGCAGGATGCGCGCTGTCTCGTTACCGTCCAGCAGCGCGTTGCGGCGGTGAGCCACGCGCCATCCTTCGGGGCGACGCTTGAGCGTCCAGCGATTGGCAGCCACGCGATAGGGCGCGTATCCCGCGGGGCTATGGCGGAACACCACGCTATGGCCGCGTGCGATAGCGGTATCGCCATCGACTTCCACCGCTACCGGACCCAGCAGGTGTGCACAGCCATCGGCCATCAGCGTGCGATGCGCTTCCCCCTCGATCAGAGCGGCGATCGCGGAATGGCCTTCCGCCTGCGCGAAGCCGACCACTTCGTAGATGCCATCCTCGGTCCAGAGCGCGGCCAATGCCCTGGCCTCCCCAGCATCGGCCAGCGGTCCGTAGCTGGCGATCAGATCGCGGATCGCCTCGCGATCTTCCAGTATGCGCAGTCGCGCCGCCAGCGCTTCAAGCAGTTCAGGCATCATTGCTCCTATCGGAAAGAAGTTTGCGGCCATGCAGGGCGGCGTTGTCGCATTCGAACGGAGCGATCGGATGTCCTGCGAGCGACCTCATTGGGGTGAATGATGAGCCAGCACAGACGACGCCTCGCCCTCGATCATCTCACTGCCGTCGATGCGACGCCTCGCCAGCTTGCCGAAGCCGCTTCGGCGGCCGGATGTGCCGGGGTCTGCATGTTCCTGAAGTCGATGCAACAGTTGCCGTCGATGCCCCATTTCGCGCTTACCCGTGCGGAGTGCCGGGACCTGACGGCCTGCCTTGCCGATCTGGATATAGCCCTGGACCTCGCCTATCCTTTCACGCTGGGCGGGCGCAGTCGGCTCGCCGACTTCACCGGCATGCTGGAAGCCGCAGCGGAACTGGGTGCGGGGCTGGTCAACGTACTGCTTTACGACCGGGACCCTGAGCGCCGTCTCGATCTGTTCGGCGGGTTCTGTGATCAGGCCGCACGCTTCGATCTGCGCGTCGCCGTGGAGTTCTACCCGCCATCGCAAGTGCCGTCGCTGGCGGCGGCGCTTGAACTGGCGGCGCGGATCGACCGTCCCGGCCTCGTGGGCGTGAACACGGATATCCTGCACCTCATGCGGTCGGGTGGAACGATCGCCGAAGTGGCAGCAGCGCCACCTGGTCATATTCTCTACGCCCAGGTGTGCGACGGACCTGATACGGCGCCCGAGGACCCCGCATTCGAGGCTTCGTGCGCGCGTCTGCTGGCGGGAGAGGGGACGTTCGACGTCGCGGGTTTCGTCGCAGCGCTTCCACCGCATGTGCCGATCAGCGTGGAAATTCCCCGTGATCGCGGCCTTGCGCTGCCACGCGCGCTTCGGGTAACCGAAGCGATCGAAAGCGTGCGTGCGGCGCTGGCCAACCCTTTCTGAGAACAGCGGCGCGTCGCGCTGCCTCGTGTCGCGGGAAACGAGGTCAGGCTACTTCGTCCCATTGGATGAGATGGCTGATGTCGGTACGCTCCGATGGCTTCAGGCCGGTTTGTTCGAGTCTTCGTGCGGTGAACTGCATCCCGGCCGCGATTGGCTGTACGACTTCGATCACCCGGTCGTATTCGGTGCTGGCCACCTTCCACTGCCCACCTTCGCGGCGGTAGCGGTCGCGATAGATGGCCGTGCCGAAAGTGTGGTCGCCGCGCTCGGTATCGATGAACACATCTTCCAGATACCATACACCTTCGGCCGAATTATCGCCGTTAAGGATGATTTCCGGGCTATGCCCATGATGCATCGCCAGCGCACCGGAATGGAACGAGTTGGCAAGGAAAGTCATCATTTCAGACTTGCCAGAAAGGGCTACGCGGTAGGTGCCGCCGCGATAGCCCACGGTAATATCGTCCGTGAACAGGCCTTCGAGCAATGCCATATCGGCCGTGTCGATGCCGCGGAAATAGCGATATTTGAGCATGCGGATTTCTTCGAGATCGGTCAGTTGCTGAAGCGTCATGGCCATGATTTCTGTTTCCTTGTCAGGCGGTTCGGATTGCGCCGGCGCGGGTTTTCGGGGCGCGGGTCATGCCAATTCTGCTGCCGTTATCGTTACTGCTGCGACGGTGCGGCCCGCCTGTCGTCCAAAGAACGTGCAGTCGGCAAGGCTAAGGCCCGAGCTATAGCCATGGCCCCATGCCGGCAGACCCGATGTACAGCGTCCCGCCGCGTAAAGGCCGGGAACCGACGCACCCGCACGGTCCAGCACGCGGCCGTCCACGTCGGTGCGCAGACCTCCGAGCGTGAAAAACGAGAAGTACGAACTGTCGAAATTCAGTTCGAGCGCCACGAAAGGCCCCTGATCGAGCGGCGTCAGGATCGGCGCCTGTTTGTCGAACAGCGGATCGCGCCCTTCGTGCGCATGGCGATTGTAGAAGGCCATCGTGGCCGCCAGCGTGCCCGTGGGCATCTCCAGTTCGGCTTCGACCTCTTCCCAGGTCTCACCTGTCGCGGCGATGGCAATGCGCGCGATTTCCAGCGGCTGCACGAAATGCGCCATGTCCAGCAGGAGGAAGACCTTGCTGCCCGGCTGGTCGAGCATCGTGCGGCTGACCCGGCCGTGGTAGCAATCCTCGTTGATGAAGCGCTGGCCCTGCTCGTTGACGAAGACGCCGTAGGCGTGGCTTTCCGGCATCGTCCAGGGGCAGGTGGTGAAGAACTGGTCCATGTGGATCGCGTCCCCGCCCGCGCCCATGCCGAGCAGGATGCCGGTGCCGTCGTCCTTCTCACCAATGGGATCGTGAATCTTGCTGGTCAGCGGCGCATAGCGGCGCAGCATGTCGGGGTTCATCGCGAAGCCGCCGGTTGCCAGCACCACGCCCTGATGCGCGCGGATGAAGCGGCTGGCATTGTCGATCCGGGCGATCAGGCCGATGATATGTCCGCCGTCTTCGATCAACGCCACGACGCGGGCGTCGGTCATCACGCGCACACCGGCATCGCGCGCGCGGGCTTCCAGAATGTCCACCAGTGGCCGTCCGCCGCCCCAGCCCATGTGCTGGATCACATGGCCGCGCGGGGCCGGTTTGGCGTGATCGCGAAATGGTGCCGCCGCTTCGCTGCCTGACCAGATCAGGGTGGAATCGTCCACCGGCTCGATATGCTTTCCGGGCAGGAAGTTGCCGCGATAGGGCACGCCCTGCGCCTTTAGCCATTCGTAGTGCGCCAGGGACTCGCGGGCATAGAGATCGCACTTCGCCTCATCCGCGCAGGGGCCGCCGGCCATCTTCAGATAGCGGGCGAAATCCTCGGTCGCGTCCTCGAACCCGGCGCTGCGCTGGGCATCGGTGCCGCCGCTGCCGCCGATGTAGATTTCCCCGCCGGACAGCGCCGAAGCGCCGCCGCTGCCCGAATTGCGTTCGAACAGCAGCACTTCGGCCCCGGCACTGCGGGCCTCGATCGCGGCGCAGGCGCCGGCCGCGCCGAAGCCGACGACGGCGACGTCCGTCTCATGATCCCAGCGCGGCACGTCCGCTGCCGGGAAGGGCTTGTGCAACGACATTTCCGCCATGGTTCTCCCCCGGCATCCTCTCTCGGCAGTGCGCCCCCGTCTTTATGCGGGGGCTGCACCTCTTGGACTTTCAGGCCGTCTGGGCTTTCAGCATGTCCAGCGCGACATCGACGATCATGTCCTCCTGACCGCCCACCATCTTGCGGCGGCCCAGTTCGACCAGAATCGTGCGGGTATCGAGGCCGTAAGTCTCCGCCGCCTTTTCCGCATGGCGCAGGAACGAGGAGTAGACCCCGGCATAGCCGAGCGCGAGCGTCTCTCGGTCGACGCGGACCGGGCGGTCCTGCAGCGGCCGCACGAGGTCCTCGGCCGCATCCATCAGCGCCATGACGTCGCAGCCGTGGTTCCAGCCCTTGCGGTCGGCGGCGGCAACGAAGACTTCCAGCGGCGCATTGCCCGCGCCCGCGCCCATGCCCGCCAGCGAGGCGTCGATGCGCACTGCGCCTTCCTGCGCGGCGACGATCGAGTTGGCGACGCCGAGCGAAAGGTTGTGGTGCGCGTGCATGCCGCGCTGGGTTTCCGGCTTCAGCACCCGGTCATAGGCGGCAAGGCGCGCGGCCACGCCGTCCATGTCCAGCGCGCCGCCGCTGTCGGTAACATAGACGCAGTGCGCGCCGTAGCTTTCCATCAGCAGGGCCTGCGCGGCCAGCGCCTCGGGCTCGATCATGTGGCTCATCATCAGGAAGCCGGACACGTCCATGCCCAGATCGCGGGCGATGCCGATGTGCTGCTTCGAAACGTCCGCCTCGGTGCAGTGGGTGGCGACGCGGACCGAGCGCACGCCGATGTCGTAGGCGCGGCGCAGTTCCTCCACGGTGCCGAGCCCCGGCAGGATCAAGGTGGTGAGCACGCTGTTTTCCAGCACGTCGGCCACGGCTTCCAGCCATTCCCAGTCCGTATGCGCGCCGAAGCCGTAGTTGAAGCTGGTGCCGCTGAGGCCGTCGCCATGCGCCACCTCGATCGCGTCCACGCCCGCCTTGTCGAGCGCGGAGGCGATCGCGCGCACGTGGTCGATACCGTACATGTGGCGGATGGCGTGCATCCCGTCACGCAGCGTCACGTCCTGGATGTAGAGCTTTTCGCCCGCATCGACGTTGAACTTGCCCATTGTCGTAAACTCCTGCGGATCAGGCCGGGGTAGCGGCGGCCATGCGGCGTTCGGCGAGAAGTTCGCCGGTGGCCTTGGCGGCGGCGGTCATGATGTCGAGATTGCCGGAATAGCTGGGCAGGTAATCGCCTGCGCCTTCCACTTCGAGCAGGATCATCGTCTTGATCCCCGTGAACACGCCCATGCCGGGGATTTTCAGCGGATTGTTGTCGCCGAAGCGTTCGAACTGCACTTCCTGCTTCAGCCGGTAGCCAGGCACGTATTTCTGCACTTCGGCCACCATGTCCTGCACCGACTGGCGGATGGCGTCCTCGTCCCCGCCTTCGGACAGGGTGAAGACGGTATCGCGCATAATCATCGGCGGTTCGGCCGGGTTCAGGATGATGATCGCCTTGCCCTTGGTGGCGCCGCCCACGGCTTCGATCGCGCGGGAGGTGGTGCGGGTGAACTCATCGATGTTGGCGCGCGTGCCCGGCCCGGCGGAGCGGGAGGAGACCGATGCGACGATTTCGGCATAGTGCACTTTGCCCACGCGGCTGACGGCGGCGACCATCGGGATCGTGGCCTGCCCGCCGCAGGTCACCATGTTGACGTTGGGCGCGTCCAGATTGGCCTGCATGTTGACCGGGGGCACGATGAACGGCCCGATGGCGGCGGGGGTCAGGTCCACCACCTGGATGCCGTCGGCGCGCAGCGCCTCGTCATGCACTTTGTGGGCGTAGGCGCTGGTCGCGTCGAAGGCGATGCCGATTTCGGGATAGCAGGGCAGCTTCTTCAGCCCCTCTATCCCCTCATGCGTGGTGGCGATGCCGTGCTGGCGGGCCATGGCAAGGCCTTCCGAAGCGGCATCGATGCCGACCACGGCGGCGAGTTCCATGTTCTGGGGGTACTTGATCATCTTCATCATCAGGTCGGTGCCGATATTGCCCGAGCCGATGATGGCGGCCTTCACGCGTGCCATGGTTCCGGTATCCTTACACAAAGCGGGTAATTCTCAAACAAATCGAGCCTGGCAGCGGCCGATGGCCTGGCCGCCCGCCGCGGGGTTCCTGTCGGAGAGGATCATTTCGAAGCTGTCGCCCTTCACGGCGGGCGCGAGGGGGACGAGCGATCCGGACAGGATCACGTCGCCCGCATCCAGCGTGACGCCGTAAGCGCCCAGCGTATTGGCCAGCCAGGCCACCGCCTGCGCGGGATCGCCTTGCACGGCATGGCCATAGCCTTCCGAAAGCGGCTCCCCATTCTTGGTGACGGCCACGTGCAGGCCCGGCAGATCGAACGCGCGGGGATCGAGCCGCTCCTTGCCCAGCACGTAGACGCCGCAGGAGGCATTGTCGGATACGGTATCGACGATGCCGATCTTCCAGTCGGTAATGCGGCTGTCGACGATCTCGAAGCAGGGAACCACGCTCTCGGTCGCGGCCAAGACCTGCTCGGCGGTGACGCCGGGGCCGGAGAGGCCCTCCTTCAGGATGAAGGCGATCTCCGCTTCCGCGCGCGGGGCGATCAGCGCCTTGGCGTCCACGTCGATATCGCCTTCGACATGCATCCAGTCGGTCAGGAAGCCGAAGTCCGGCTGGTGCACGCCCAGCATGTCCTGCACCGCCTTGCTGGTAACGCCGATCTTCTTGCCGACGACCTTTTCGCCATCGGCCAGCCTCCGCCTCAGGAAATCGAGGCTGATGGCATAGGCATCGTCCACCGTCAGCGCCGGATCGCGGGCAATCAGCGGGGAGAGGGTGCGGCGTTCGCGCAGCGCCTCATAAAGTTCCTGCCCATGGCGTGTCGCGGCCGTCATCGCAGGAACTCCACGACATAGCGGTTGAACTCCGCCGCGCGCTCCACCTGCACCCAGTGGCCGGTGTGGGCGAACGTGATTGCCCGCACGTTCGGGCAGCGTTCGAGGAAGAGGCGGGCATGGCTTTCCGGGCAGAACTCGTCGTTCAGGCCCCAGAGCACGAAGACCGGCTGCGCAATCTTGCCGAGGTGCGGGCTGAGGTCGGGCGTGCGCATCCGCACGATCACGTCCTTGGGCTGGGTGCGGGCCACTTCGAAGCGTTCGGCCACCAGCTCCTCGGTAATGAGGTGATGCGCTTCGGCGTGGAGCAGGTTGCCGATCAGCCGGCGCTGCTCATCCAGATTGAAGTCCGGCCCACCGAAGTTGGAGACCATCTTGGCGATGCCGGGCATCACGAAATAGGCTTCCCGCTCGGCAACGCAGCCGGGGGCCATCAGCACCAGCTTCTCGGCGAAGGCGGGATGGTCCAGCGTCATCTGCAGGGCGATGCCGCCGCCCAGCGAATTGCCCACCAGCACCGCGCGTTCGATGCCGTGCGCCACCAGCGCCTCGTGCAGCGTGTCGGTGAACAGTTGCAGCGTGTAGTCGATCCCCTCCGGCTTGGATGAGGCGCCGTAGCCGATCAGGTCGGGCAGGATCACGCGGAAGCCCGCCGCCACGAAGGCGTCGATATTGCCGCGGAAATTGGATGCGCCCGATGCGCCCGGCCCGCTGCCGTGGATGAACACCACGGCGGGGCCTTCGCCTGCCTCCTGGATCTGGATTTCGTGGCCGCCGCTTACGCGGTGACGGGCCGTTTTCAACCTGGCCATCGTGCCGCCTCCCCTCAAAGGAACGTGAAAGTGGGCGCCTGACCCAGCATCCCGCCGACGAAATCGGTCGTGCGGTTGTTCGGATCGTTGGCGACGTGGGCGCGGCCGGCGTGGAGATCGAGCCAGGGCTGGATGATCTCGCTGGACATATAGACCGCGCGGCCACCCAGCAGCTTGACCATGTCGTCCACCAGTTCGGCCATGCGCCGCACGACCGAGGAGGAGTTGTAGGCGTAGCGGCTGCGCTTCTCCATCGGGATGGCCTCGCCGCGTTGCGCATGGCCCATCAGGTCATCGAACGTCAGGCGCAGGGTCTGTTCCATCTCGGTCACTTCCGCTTCGGCGCGGGAGATCGCGGCGAGCAGGAAGGGGTCGTGCTTGGATGCCTTGCCGGTGTTGGTGGAAACGCGGCTCTGCGCGATGTCCATCGCCGCATTGATCGCCGCGCGCGCGCCGCCGAAGGCCGCGGTGGAGACCGAACGGGTGAAGACTTGCGCCCAGGGCAGCGTGTAGAGCGGCCCCGGATTGGTTTCCTGACCGGGGTTGGCGCAAAGAAACCCGTCCATGGCGCGGTGCGTGCGGTATGCGGGCACGAAGACATCGTCGACGATCACGTCATGGCTGCCGGTGCCCTGAAGGCCGAAGACGTGCCAGGCGTCGGTATCGATGGTGTAATCGCTGCGTGGCAGCAGGAACGCGCGCATGTCCGGCGCGCCACCCGGCTCGCTGGGCGGCACCAGCGCGCCCAGGATCACCCATTGGCAGTGAACCGATCCGGTGGAGAAGCCCCAGCAGCCCGACAGGCGGAAACCGCCGTCCACCGGCGTGACTTTGCCCACCGGCTGATAGCTGGACGAAGCGAGGGCGGAGGTGTCCTCCCCCCAGATCTCGACCTGTGCCTCTTCGTGGAACAGCGCGATCTCGTAAGGGTGGCACCCGACCACGCCATACATCCAGCCGGTGGACATGCAGCCCTCGGCCAGAGTCTTCTGCACATCGAAGAAGACATTGGGATGCATTTCATAGCCGCCCCAGCGGCGCGGCTGCAGGATGCGGAAGAACCCGGCTTCGTGAAGCTCGGCAATCGTTTCTGCCGGAACGTCGCGCTCTGCGACGCAGCGGCGGGTGCGTTCCTTTAACGTGGGCACCATGGCGCGTGCACGGGCAACCAGATCCTCGGGACTGGGCACGGCGGCGTCGGACGGCGCGGAGGCTGCGCTGGCCATCTTTGCGATCTCTCCCTTCATTCGAATCAATTTACGCCCTTTGGCGCTACATTCGTAATTTAAAATGGCACTCGATACGCAAATCGTCAATTGAAAACCCATTCCGCTTTCGATATTGCCAAATTCGAATCTGATGCAGGAACGAATCCTGCAATCGGACAATGAAGGGAGAGAGGCCCCGTGAAGGGCAGGCAAGAGATCGATCTTTCCGGGCGCGTGGCGATCGTCACTGGCGGTACGCGCGGCCTTGGGCTGGCGATGGCTCGGATGCTGGCGGATAGCGGCGCGCCTGTCGTGGTCTGCGGCCGCAATCAGCCCGACGCGCTGCCGGCCGGGCTGGAGTTCCGCGCCGCCGACATTCGCGAGGCCGATCAGGCGCGCGCACTGGTGGAAGGCGTAGTCGCCGATCACGGGCGACTCGATATTCTGGTCAACAATGCCGGCGGATCGCCGCAGGCCGATGCCGCCACCGCCAGCCCGCGTTTCTTCGATGCCATCGTGCGGCTGAACCTGCACGCCGCCATGTACATGGCGCAGGCCGCGCACGCGCCGATGCGCGCGGTAGGCGGCGGCAGCGTGGTCAATATCGCCAGCGTTTCGGGCATTCGCCCGTCACCGCAGACGGCCGCTTACGGCGCGGCCAAGGCGGGCCTGCTCAACCTGACGCAGAGCCTTGCCCAGGAATGGGGCCCGGACGGCATCCGCGTGAACGCGGTGATCGTGGGCCTGATGCAGACCGAAACGACCGACGCGACTTACGGCGGTGCCGAAGCGCAGGCGGCGGTCGGCAATTCGCTGCCGCTGCGTCGGATGGGGCGCGGCGAGGATATCGCCGGCGCGGTTCTCTGGCTCTGCTCCGATCTGGCGAGCTGGGTGAGCGGCGCCCGCATCAACGTCGATGGGGGCGGCGAGCGGCCGTACTTCCTCGACCTCGTGAAAGGAAACTGACAGCCATGGGTATCAAGGCGCTCGGTTACGTAGTGATCGAAACGGCCAAGCCCGCCGAATGGGATGCCTTTCTTGCCGACATCGTGGGAACGATGAGGGCGGGAAGCAGCGACGGCGTTGCGCTCTACCGGATCGACGATCGCCCGTTCCGCTTCCGCATCGAAACCGGAAAGCGGGAACACTTCCGCGCCGCCGCCTACGAAGTGGGCGATGCGCAGGAACTGGCCGAAGTTTGCGAAAAGGTGGCGGCAGCCGGCCGTCCGATCGAGGAAGGCACTACCGACGAAGCGCGCGAGCGCGGCGTTGCCGCCTTCTTCCGCACCAGCGATCCGGCCGGCAACGGGCTGGAATTCTTCCACGGGGACGTGCGTGATGACGTGGCTTTCGTCTCGCCTGCGGGGGTGAGCGGTTTCGTCACCGGCGACATGGGCATGGGCCACACGGTCTTCGCCGCGCCGAACTTCACCGAATGCCACGAATTCTATCGCAACATCGGGTTCCACGACACAGACATTCCGCGCTTCCACTTCAGCGACGCGGCGGACGATCCGGGCATGGGCTTTGCCTTCATGCACGCGGACAACGGCCGCCACCACTCGGTCGCGCTGGGCGAGATGCCGATGCCGCCTTCGGGCTGCGTCCACCTCATGCTCGAAATGAAGGCGCAGGCGGACGTGGGCAAGTGCCACGACCGGATGCGGCTGGCCAAAGTGCCCGAAAGCGCCTCGATCGGCCGCCACGTCA
Source organism: Novosphingobium lindaniclasticum LE124 (assembly GCF_000445125.1). Lineage (GTDB taxonomy): Bacteria > Pseudomonadota > Alphaproteobacteria > Sphingomonadales > Sphingomonadaceae > Novosphingobium > Novosphingobium lindaniclasticum. The sequence goes on along the minus strand of NZ_ATHL01000087.1, from coordinate 18,138 downwards.
ACGATCAGACCTTCGGCTTTTACATGCAGTGCCCTGGCGGCTTCGATTTCGAGATCGGCGCCGATCCGCTGGTGATCGACCCCGCCAGCTGGGAGCCGACCGCCCATCTCGTGCCCAGCGAATGGGGGCATGTCTGGGCCTGGCAGAAGGCTCTTGAGGAACAGGACCAGAAAGAACGGGAAGAGGGAGCATGATGCTCGACAAGCGCATGAGCGCGGCGGAAATCGCCGCGCAGATAAAGGACGGGATGACCGTCGGGATCGGCGGCTGGGGGCCGCGCCGCAAGCCGATGGCGCTGGTGCGCGAACTGCTGCGTTCGGACGTGAAGGACCTGACCGTGGTCGCCTATGGCGGCGCCGACGTCGGCATGCTCTGCGCGGCGGGAAAGGTCAGGAAGCTGGTTTTCGCCTTCGTCTCACTCGACGCGATCCCGCTGGAACCGTGGTTCCGCAAGAGCCGTGAAAGCGGCGCACTCGAAGTGCTCGAACTGGATGAGGGCATGTTCCAGTGGGGCCTGAAGGCCGCCGCGTTCGGGCTGCCGTTCCTGCCCACCCGCGTGGGCCTCGGCACTGATCTGGCCGCGCTGGGCGGGCTGAAGACGGTGCAGAGCCCCTATGACGATGGCGAGACGCTGATCGCGATGCCCGCGCTCAAGCTCGATGTCGCGCTGCTCCACGTCAACCGCAGCGACCGGCGCGGCAACGTGCAGGTCTTCGGCCCGGATTCCTACTATGACGAGTGGTTCGCCAAGGCGGCCGCGAAGACCTTCGTTTCGTGCGAGGAACTGGTCGACCGGATGGAGGACCACTACCCGGAGCAGGCGCGGGACAACCTGTTCGAGCGCTGCTTCGTCAGCGGCGTGATCGAAATGCCGGGCGGCGCGCATCCCAGCTCGATGCCCCCGCACTACGGCTGGGACATGAAGGCGTTCAAGGCCTACGCCGCTGCCGCGAAGGATCCGGGCGACTGGAGCGCGGTGCAGGACCGTTTCGTCGGCGCGAACGAGGCCGACTATCTCAACAGCATTGGCGGAAAGGAGGCGGTGGCGGCTCTCCCGCTCCCGATATTCTGATGAACCAGATAACAACGATCAGCACGATCACACTGGCAGAACTCTGCATTTTCGCCGCCTCGGAGGCTTTCCGGGGCAATGGCGAAGTGATCGCCACCGGCGTCGGCCCGGTGCCGCGCCTTGCCGCCGGGCTCGCCAAGCTGACGCATAGCCCCGAACTGATGATGACCGATGGCGAGGCCTATCTGGTGGAACAGCCGGTGCCGATCGGCCCGCGCGCCTATGACGATCGCAAGCCGGCTGGCTACCTGCCGTTCTCGCGCTTCTTCGACAGCGCGGTGTGGACCGGCCGCCGCCACGCGATGGTCACGCCGACGCAGCTGGACCGCTTCGGCCAGATCAACCTCTCGTACATGGGCGGCACCTATCGCCAGCCCAAGACGCAGATGCTGGGCGTGCGCGGCTTTCCGGGCAACACGATCTACCACGCCAATTCGTTCTTCTTCCCCGCGCATGGCCCGCGTGTCTTCGTGCCGGGCGAAGTCGATATGATCTCCGGCGTCGGTTACAATCCGGCCAAGCGCGTGGCGGGCGGCAATTACTCCGGCGTGGACCTCAAGAGCATCGTCACCAACCTTTGCGTGATGGACTTCGGGGGTGAGAACAACGCGATCCGCGTCGTCTCCCTGCACCCCGGCGTCACGTTCGAGGACGTGCAGGAAGCGACCGGCTTTCCGCTCGAAAAGGCGCCGGAAATCACCGTTACGCCGCTGCCCGATGCAGAGGCGCTGGCGGTGATCGCCGCGCTCGATCCGCACGACATCCGCGCCACCGTCATCAAGGACAACCCGCCGGCCGTCAGGGCCTGAGCGGGATCGGGAGAGGCACCATGAGCGACGATCTGGTCGAACCGAAAAAGGTCGAGATCACCTACGAGACCGACAGCCCCGTGCTCTATGCAGTGGACGTGCCGGTCGCCTGGGTGACGCTCAACCGGCCGGACTTCAACAACGCGCAGAACGGCCAGATGACTTATGCGCTGGACGATGCCTTCAACCGCGCCGTGCAGGACGATGCGGTGAAGGTCATCGTGCTGGCGGGCAATGGCAAGCACTTCTCCGCTGGGCATGACATCGGCACGCCGGGGCGCGATCTCCACAAGGCGTTCGACAACCGGCTGATGGTGCCGGGCCATGTCAACAAGCCGGCGGCGGAGCTGCTCTATACGCGCGAGCAGGAGCAGTATCTGGGCATGTGCCGCCGCTGGCGGGATATTCCCAAGCCGACCGTCGCCATGGTGCAGGGCGCTTGCATCGCCGGCGGGCTGATGCTGGCCTGGGTCTGCGATCTGATCGTCGCGTCGGAAGACGCGTTCTTTCAGGACCCGGTCAACCGCATGGGCATTCCCGGCGTCGAATACTTCGCCCACGCCTTCGAACTGCCGCCGCGCGTCGCCAAGGAATTCCTGCTGCTGGGCGAGCGGATGAGCGCGCAGCGTGCCGAGCAGTTCGGCATGGTCAACAAGATCGTCCCGCGTGAGAAACTGCGCGAGGAAGCGGCGGCGATGGCGGCGAGACTGGCTGCGCAGCCGCGCATGGGCAACTGGCTGACCAAGCAGGCGGTCAACCATGTCGAGGAACTGCGCGGCAAGCGCACGGCGATGGATGCGGTGTTCCACATGCACCACTTCGCCCATGCCCAGAACGATCTGGTGCAGGGCAATTCCATCGCTGGCCTCGACGGCCGCGCCATGGCTGCGGCGAACAAGAAGCAGGCGGGAGAAGGCGAATGACCGACCCTCTCCGCACCATCCTTGTCGAGCGGCTGGGCTGCAAGGTGCCGGTGATCCAGACCGCGATGGGCTGGGTGGCCGAACCCTCGCTGGTCATCGCCAGTTCGAATGCCGGGGCCTTCGGCTTTCTGGGCGCGGCGGTGATGACGCCGGACGAGGCGCGGGCGAAACTGCTGGAAGTCCGCCGCGGCACCGATCGGCCTTTCGGTGTCAACTTCCACAGCTTCCAGCCCGGCGCGGACAAGATCGTCGAGCTGATCTTGGAGAACCGCGAACAGGTGGGCGCCGTCTCTTTCGGGCGCGGTCCGAACGCGAAGATGATCGGCGCTTTCAAGGACGCCGGCATCCTCTGCATCCCCACCGTCGGCGCGCTGAAGCATGCGCAGAAGATGGTCGAACTGGGCGTGGACATGGTCAACGTGCAGGGCGGCGAGGGCGGCGGCCACACCGGATCGGTGCCGACCACGGTGCTGCTGCCGCAAGTGCTGGACGCCGTGCAGGTGCCGGTGATCGCCAGCGGCGGCTTTGCCGACGGGCGCGGGCTGGTGGCGGCGCTGGCTTACGGCGCGGTGGGCATCGCCATGGGCACGCGCTTTCTGCTGACGCAGGAAAGCCCGGTGCCGGACAGCGCCAAGGCCGCCTACCTCGCGGCCTCCACCGACGGCATCGTCGTCACCACCAAGCTGGACGGCATTCCCCAGCGCATGGTGCGCACGCGGCTGATGGACCGGATCGAAAAGTCCGGCCCGCTGGCCATGTGGCTGCGCGCGCTTGAGGCGGGCCGCGCGATGAAGCGCCAGACCGGCGCATCGTGGGGCGATTTCATCGGCAGCGCACGCGGCATGACCGCGCACGGCGCGATGCCGCTGAAGCAGGCGATGATGGCCGCGACCATGCCCATGCTGATCCAGAAGGCGATGGTGGAAGGCGATATCGAGAACGGCGTGATGGCCACCGGCGTCGTCGGCGGGCGCATCCGCGAAGTGCCGAGCTGCCAGCAGCTTGTCGACAGCATCATGGCCGAGGCGCGCGAAAGGCTTGCCGCGCTCGGCGTACCCGCGGCCGAGCCGATTACGGCCTGAACGGAAGAGGACACCCCATGCCGATTACTTGCACCATTCAGGACCGGATCGCCGAAATCGTCTTCGACGTGGCGCCGGTCAACGCTTTCGACAGCGAAACCTGGAACAGCCTGCCCGCGATCATCAGCGAAGCGGCGCGCAATCCCGAAGTCCACTGCGTGTTGATCCGCGCGGAAGGGCGCGGCTTCTGCGGCGGCGTGGACATCAAGGAGATGCAGGCGCACCCCGAACGCATCCCGCTGCTCAATCGCGGCAACTACCTGACCTTCAAGGCCATTCACGAGGCAGAAGTGCCGGTAGTGGTTGCCGTGCACAAGTTCGTGATCGGCGGCGGCATCGGCATCTGCGGCGCATCGGATACGATCATCGCGGCGGACGATGCCTATTTCTCGCTGCCGGAGATCGATCGCGGCGCCATGGGCGGCGCCAGCCACATGTCGCGCATGCTGCCGCTGCACAAAGTGCGCGCGGCCTTCTTCACCGGCGGCAATATCCCGGCGCAGGAAGCCTATCGCCTTGGCGCGGTGGAGATGGTAGTCCCCCGCGATCAGCTGGAGACCGAGGCCCGCGTTTTCGCTGCGCGCATCGCCGGCAAGTCCCGCAAGGCACTGGTGATCGCCAAGGAAGCGCTGAACGGGCTGGAAGCGCGCGATGTCGATCGCGGCTACCGCTGGGAGCAGGGCTTCACGCTCGAAATGTACATGCATGAGGATAGCCAGAAATCGCGCGATGCCTTCGTCGAAACCGGCAAGGCGGCCTCGTTCTGATGGACCTGTCCTACACCCCCGAACAGCAGGCCTTCCGCGCCGAAGTGCGCGCATGGCTTGAGGCGCACGTACCGGCCGAACCGCTGGAGCACTTCGACGCCACGCGCGGAGGGTTCGAAGCGCACCGCGAATGGGAACGCACGCTGAAATCCGGCGACTGGGGCATGGTCACCTGGCCCAAGGAATACGGCGGGCGCGGGCTGGACCTGATCGAATGGCTGATCTTCGAGGAGGAATACTACCGCGCCGGCGCGCCCGGCCGGGTCAACCAGAACGGCATCTTCCTCCTGGGCCCCACCCTGATCGAGTTCGGCACGCCCGAACAGAAGCAGCGCTTCCTGCCGCCGATGGCATCGGGTGAGGAGATCTGGGCGCAGGCCTGGTCCGAACCGCAGGCGGGGTCCGACCTTGCCGGCGTGCGCGCGACGGCCGTGCGGGACGGCGACGAATACGTGCTGAACGGCCACAAGATCTGGTCGAGCCGCGCGGTCTTTGCCGACTGGGCCTTCGGCCTGTTCCGCGAACCGGGGACTGAGCGGCACAAGGGGATGAGCCTGATCTTCTTCCCCCTCGATGCGCCGGGCGTCACCGTCAACGCGATCCGCAAGATCAACGGCCATGTCGGCTTTGCCGAAATCTTCCTGGAGGACGTGCGCGTTCCCGCCTTCAACCGGCTGGGGGACGAAGGGCAGGGGTGGCACATCTGCATGGCAACCGCCGGGTTCGAACGCGGGCTGATGCTGCGCAGCCCGGCACGCTATCAGGTTGCCGCCGCGGCGCTGGCGGGACTGTGGCAGGATCACAAGCAGGATGCCGATCCGGTTCTGGAAGCCGATGTCGTGCGCGCCTTCATGAATGCCGATGCCTATGCGCTGTCGATCTACCAGACCGCATCGCGGCTGATGGCGGGCGCGAAGATCGGGCCGGAGGCATCGACCAACAAGATCTTCTGGTCGGAACTGGACATCCACTTGCACCAGACCGCGCTGTCGATCCTCGGCCCCAAGGCCGAACTGGTCGTCCAGCCGGGCGAGCATGACTGGCTGGACGATTACATCTTCGCCCTGGCCGGGCCGATCTACGCCGGATCGAACGAGATCCAGCGCAACATCATCGCCGAGCGCATGCTCGGCCTGCCGCGCTGAGGGAGGGCATGGCCATGGATTTCACCCTGAGCGACGAACAGCAGATGTTCGCCGAAACCGCACGCACCCTGCTGGGCGATACCTGCACGCCCGACCACTGGCGCAAGATGATGGAGCGCGGGGACAACACCGATCCCGAACGCTGGGCGGCGATTGTCGAGAACGGGTTCACCTTGGTTCTGCTGCCGGAAGAGGCGGGCGGCATGGGCCTTGGCGAACTGGACTTCGCTTTGATTGCCGAGGAAGCGGGCTATGTCGCGCTGCCCGAACCGCTGATCGAAAGCGCGGGCGTGGCCGCGCCGATGCTTGGGGCGCTGGCGCCCGCGCATCCGTTGCTGGCCGATCCGGAGGCGACCATCGCCCTGGCCCATCCGCTGAATCCGGTGGTGGCCGATGCCGACCGGGCGGCCGCGATCCTGCTGGAGCGTGACGGCCATGCCTTCCTGGCGCGCGCCGATCAGGTACGCCTGACGCCTGCCCAAACCATCGACCCGCTGCGCCGCCTGTTCCGCGTGGAATGGGATGCAGCCGATGCGGAAGACCTTGGTCCTGCCGATTGGGATCTCGCGCTCGACCGGGCGGCGCTGTTCGCCGCCGCGCAGGGCCTTGGCCTTGCCCAGCGCGCGGTCGATATGGCGGTGGACTATGCGAAAGAGCGTCAGCAGTTCGGCAAGCCGATCGGCTCCTATCAGGCGGTAAAGCACCACCTTGCCTCCGCACAAGTCGCCATCGAATTCGCGCGGCCGGTGGTGCGGGCTGCCGCGGCAGAGATCGGCCACCGCGACGTGCAGGCCCGCTCGCGCGTCAGCCATGCCAAGATCGCTGCGCTGGAAGCGGCGGACAAGGCGACCCGCGCCTCGATCCAGGTGCACGGCGCCATGGGCTATTCCTGGGAAGTCGACGCGCACTTGTTCCTAAAGCGCACACTGGCGCTGACCCAAAGCTGGGGGACGCCGGCCTTCCACCGCGCGCGCATCGCCGCCCGCCTGTTCACCCAGCCGGCCGGCCCCGACCAGACTTTCGCCCGCGAAACCCATGCCGCTGCGGCCACCAGAGAGATCATCCATGCCTGAAGCCTATATCGTCGACGCCGTCCGCTCGCCCGTGGGCCGCAAGAAGGGCAGCCTTGCCCATGTCCACCCCGCCGATCTGGGCGCGCATCCGATCAAGGCGCTGGTCGAACGCACCGGCATCGATGCGGGGCTGGTGGACGATGTCGTCTGGGGGTGCTGCGACACCATCGGCCCGCAGGCCGGCGATATCGGCCGCACCGCCTGGCTGGCGGCGGGAATGCCCGAACATGTTCCGGGCGTGACCATCGACCGCCAGTGCGGATCCTCCCAGCAGGCGGTTCATTTCGCCGCGCAGGGGGTGATGTCGGGCACGCAGGACCTTGTCGTCGCGGGCGGCAGTCAGGCCATGAACGCCATCCCGATCTCGGCCGCGATGTTCGCGGGCGCTGCCTATGGCTTCGACAGCCCGTTTCAGGGCTCGAAGGGCTGGGACGCGCGCTATGGCGATGAGGAGGTGAACCAGATCCGCGCGGCCGAGATGATCGCCGGGAAGTGGGGCATCTCGCGCGCGGCGATGGAGGAATTCAGCCTCGCCAGCCACCAGCGCGCGCAGGCGGCCTGGGACGCGGGCTGGTTCGATGCCGAAGTTTCCCCGTTCGAGGGATTGGCGCGGGACGAGACGATCCGCGCCGGCACCACGCTGGAAGAGCTCGCCGCGCTCAATCCGGTGCGTGAGGGCGGGGCGATCACGGCGGGCGTCGCCAGCCAGAACTGCGATGCCGCCGCCGCCATGCTGATCGCCGGCGAACGCGCGGTGAAGGAGTTCGGGTTGAAGCCCCGCGCGCGCATCCACCACATCTCGGTCCGCGCGGCGAACCCGGTGTGGATGCTGACCGGCCCGATCCCCGCAACGCAGCACGCGCTCGCCAAGGCGGGAATGCGGGTGGAGGACATCGACCTGTTCGAATGCAACGAGGCTTTCGCCTCGATCCCGCTCGCGTGGATGAAGGAACTGAACATCCCGCATGAAAAGGTGAACGTGCAGGGCGGGGCGATCGCGCTCGGCCACCCCATCGGCGCGACCGGCGTACGGCTGATGACGACGCTGCTGGGCGCGCTGGAGCGCACGGGCGGCCGCTATGGCCTGCAGACCATGTGCGAAGGCGGCGGGCAGGCCAACGTCACGATTATCGAGCGGCTCTGACGATGCCTTGCTACGCCTATCAGGGGATCGTGCCGGTCGTCGATCCGAGCAGCTACGTCCACCCGCTGGCCTCGCTGATCGGGGACGTGATCGTCGGCCCCGGCTGCTTCATCGCGCCGGGCGCTTCGCTGCGCGGCGATTTCGGGCGCATCGTGGTGGAGGGTGACAGCTCGATCCAGGACAGCGTCACCGTCCACGCCAATTCCAACCGGGACACGGTGATCCGCCGGGGCGCGACCATCGCGCACGGGGCGATCATCCACGGCTGCGAGATCGGCGAGAACAGCCTGATCGGCATGAACGCCGTGGTGCTGGACGATGCCGTGATCGGCGCGGAAAACCCCGCCAAAGTCGTGCGCAGCTTCGAACCGCATCAGGTGACATGGCGCAACGACGGGCAGGGCGAATACCAGCGCCTTGCGAGAGAGGCACTGACCGGGATCGTCGAAGTAACGCCGCTGCCCACCCCCGAACCCGACCGCCGCCGACTGGCGTCGGAAGCCATTGCCGTGCGCCTGTCCGGCCGCACCGCTGCCGCGCGCGAAGCCCGCGCGGCCCAAACCAACGAACAGGAGTGACTTTCGTGGGAATCTGCGACAACCGTACCGTCATCATCACCGGCGCCGCGCGCGGGTTGGGCCGGGCTTACGCACTCGCCTTCGCGGCCGAAGGGGCCAACGTCGTCGTCAACGACATCGGCACGTCGCTGGGTGGTGACGGGCGTGATACCAGCGCGGCCGACGGCGTGGTGGAGGAAATTCGCGCCGCCGGCGGCAAGGCCGTGGCCAATTACGAGGACATTACCGACTGGGACGCGGCTCAGCGCATCGTAGGTGCCGCTCTGGACGCTTTCGGGGACCTTAATGTCGTGGTCAACAATGCCGGGATCGTGCGCGATCGCATGTTCGTTTCGGCCACTCTGGAAGAGTGGGACGCGACCATGCACGTCCACTTGCGCGGCCATTTCTGCCTCTCTCGCCACGCGGTGGACTATTGGCGCGGGCAGCAGAAGGCAGGCAAGCCGGTGGACGCGCGGATCATCAATACTTCCTCCGGCGCGGGGCTACAGGGCTCCATCGCGCAGGCCGCCTATTCGACCGCGAAAGGCGGGATTGCGGCGCTGACCCTGGTGCAGGCCGCCGAACTCGGCCGCTATGGCATCACCGCCAATGCGCTGGCCCCTTCGGCCCGCACGCGCATGACGGAGCAGGCCTTTGCCGACAAGATGGCCACGCAGGAAGCCGCGTTCGACGTGATGGACCCGGCCAACGTCGCCTCCACCGTGGTCTGGCTGGGATCGGGCGAAAGCGCCCATGTCACCGGCTGCGTCTTCGAACTGGAAGGCGGCAAGATCATGCTGGAGCAGGGCTGGCGCGAGGGGCCGTTCGTCGATCAGGCGGCCCGCTGGCAGCCCGCCGAAGTCGGCGCGCAAGTCGAGCGCCTGCTGGCCGAGCGCGCCCCGCCGCGCAAGGTCTGGGGCACGGCCTGAGGGAGACGGCGCGATGGAATTCGCCCTGACCGACGAACAGGCGATGATCGCGGACACCGTCCGCGCCTTCTTCGCCGAAAACGCCACCAGCGAGCGCACCCGCGCGGCGATGGAAGGTGCGGGGATCGACCGCGATCTCTGGGCCGCCTTTGCCGGAGAACTGGGCCTTGCCGGCATCGGCATCCCGGAGGATTTCGGCGGTGCCGGCCTTGGCATGGTGGAACTGGCGGTGGTTGCAGAGGCGGCCGGCGCGCAAGTTGCCGCGCTGCCGTTGCTGGGCCATGCCATGCTGGCGCAGGCGCTGGCGCGCGGCGGCTCGCAGGCGCAGAAGGAGCATTGGCTGCCCCGCCTTGCCGCTGGCGAGGTGATCGCGACCGTCAGCTGGAACGCGGCTTTCGAGGTGCACGACGGCGCGGTCAGCGGCACGATCGCCCATCTGCCACACGGCGCGATTGCCGACGTTCTGCTGCTTCATGCGGCCGGGCAGGCCTGGCTGGTCGATCTGGCGGGTGAGGGCGTGCGCCGCAGGGCCCATGTCACCATGGATCAGACCCGTCCGCTGGCGACCGTCACGCTGGATGGCACGCCAGCCGAAAAGCTGGAAAACGGCGCGACCGCAATCGGTGGCCTGCACGCGGCGGGCTGGATCTGCCTTGCCGCCGAAGCGCTGGGCGGCGCGCAGGCCAGCCTCGACCGCACTGTCGAATACGCAAAGGAGCGCGTGCAGTTCGGCCGCCCGATCGGATCGTTCCAGGCCTACAAGCACCGGCTGGCCGACATGATGGTGGAGATCGAGCAGGCCCGATCCGCCGTCTACTGGGCAGCCTGCGCGGTGGACGAACAGGCGGAAGAGGCCGCGCTGGCGCTTCATGCCGCCAAGGCGTTCTGCGCCGATACCTATCGCATGTGCGCGGGCAACATGATCCAGCTTCACGGCGGGATCGGCTTCACCTGGGAGCATGACTCGCACCTCTTCTTCAAGCGCGCCCGCTCGATCGCGACGCTCTATGGCGACAGCCAGTGGCACCGTGAGCAAGTTGCGCGCCTCGTCATGGGAGACCCGGCATGAAACTGGGCTTTTCGAAGGCGGACGAGGCCTTCCGCAGCGAATGCGCCGCATGGCTGCAGGCGCAGATGGCCGGGCCTTTTGCCGATATTCGCGGCATCCCCAATCTGGTCTCGAAGATCGAGCGCCGGCGGGAATGGGAACAGGAACTGGCCGCGCACAAGTGGTCGTGCATCGGCTGGCCCGAACAATGGGGCGGACGCGGCGCGACCTTGGCGCAGCAGGTGATCTTTGCCGAGGAATATGCCCGCGCCGGGGCTCCCGGCCGGATCAACCACATCGGTGTTGAACTCGCCGGGCCGACCATCCTTGCTTTCGGGACCGAGGAGCAGAAGGCGCGCTTCCTTCCCGGTATCGCGGCGGGAACCGCGATCTGGTGCCAGGGCTATTCGGAACCCAATGCCGGGTCCGACCTTGCCAACGTGCGCACCAAGGCGCGGCTGGAAGGGGAGGAATGGGTGGTCAACGGCCAGAAGGTCTGGACCAGCCTTGCCCACTTTTCCGACTGGATCTTCGTCATCGCCCGCAGTCAGGAAGGCTCCAAGGGCCCCAAGGGGCTGACCTTCCTGATGATGGAAATGGACCAGCCCGGCATCGAAGTCCGCCCGATCCGCCAGATGAACGGAGAGGCGGAGTTCAACGAGACGTTCCTGACCGATGCGCGCTGCCCGGCGGACAGTCTGATCGGCACCCCCGGCGATGGCTGGCGCGTGGCCATGGGGCTGCTCGCCTTCGAACGCGGGGTTTCGACGCTGGCCCAGCAGATGGGGTTCCGAAACGAGTTGGACGGCATCCTCGCCGCCGCCCGCGCCAATGGGAAGGACCGCGATCCGGTGATCCGCCAGCGCGTGGCGGAGGCGGAGATCGGCCTGCGCTTGATGCGCTACGGCGCGCTGCGGATGCTGTCCAACGCCGATCATTCCGCCATCGACGGTGCCGCGCTCACGTATAAGATCCAGTGGGCGACATGGCGCCGCAATCTGGGCGAACTCGCCATGGACGTGCTGGGGCAGGACGGCGAGATCGCGCCGGGCGCCGAGTACGAATGGCCGATGCTGCCCAACCTGTTTCTCTTCAGCCGTTCCGACACGATCTACGGCGGCACCAACCAGATCCAGCGCAACCTGATTGCCGAGCGTGGCCTCGGCTTGCCCAAAGAACCTAGAGGTGACCTGTGACCGTTCCCGTACCCGCCTATCCCACCCCCCTCGGCCTTCTGAAGGACCGCAGCGTGGTGGTTACCGCCGCTGCCGGCACCGGCATCGGCTTCGCCGTCGCCAAGCGTGCGGTCGAAGAAGGCGCCCGCCTGCTGATCAGCGATTTCCATGAACGCCGGCTGGGCGAAGCGGCCGATCGCATCGCCGCCGAAGTGGGCTGTGCGCGGCCGGAAACCTTCGTTTGCGACGTGACGGTCGAGGATCAGGTGCAGGCGCTGCGCGATGCGGCGGTGGCCCACCTCGGCGGCGTCGATGTGCTGATCAACAACGCGGGTCTGGGCGGAGAGGTCGATGTCGTCGACATGACCGACGACCAGTGGAGCCGCGTGCTGGACGTCACGCTCACCTCGCTGTTCCGCATGACCCGCGCCTTCCTGCCGGTGATGTATGCGGCGAAGCGGGGCGTGATGGTCAACAACGCTTCCGTGCTCGGCTGGCGTGCGCAGAAGGGGCAGGCGCACTATGCCGCCGCCAAGGCCGGTGTCATGGCCTTTACCCGCTGCACCGCGATGGAAGCGGCAGACAACGGCGTGCGCATTAATGCCGTGGCGCCCAGCCTGGCCATGCACCCCTTCCTTGCCAAAGTGACGACCGAGGAAACGCTGGCCGAACTGGTGAAGCGCGAAGCCTACGGCCGCCCGGCGGAAGTGTGGGAAGTGGCCAATGTCATGCTGTTCCTGGCCAGCGACCTGTCTTCCTACATGACCGGAGAAATCGTGCCGGTATCGAGCCAGCAAGCATGAGCGGGCCGATCGTCTTCGCAACGCCCGCCGCGCTCATGGGCGCGGAAGGGACGCAGCTGGGGCCGACGGACTGGTTCGCCGTCGATCAGGACCGGGTCGATCGCTTCGCCGAAGTGACAGGCGACGACCAGTGGATCCACGTCGATGTCGAACGGGCGAAGGCCGGGCCGTTCGGGGGCACCATCGTCCATGGCTACCTGACGCTCAGCCTGGTCAACATGTTCCTGCCGCAGATGATCGAGGTGCGCGGGTTCTCGGCCGGGGTGAACGTGGGGATGGACCGCACGCGCTTCCTTGCCCCGGTGCTCGTCGGATCGCGCCTGCGTGCGCGCGGCGAGATCGTTGCGGCCGAGGAAATCAAGGGCGCGATCCAGTCGACTGTGCGCGTCACCGTGGAGGTCGAAGGCAGTGAAAAGCCCGCGCTCGTTATCGACACCATCAGCCGATACTACCCGTAAGGAGAGAAGGATGTCTGATCCGAAGGTTATGGAAGCCGCCGTGCACGAATACGTGGCGGCCTTCTCCGCTGGCAGCGCGGACCGCGTGGCCGCCCTCTTTGGCGAGAATGCGACTGTCGAAGACCCGGTCGGATCGCCGCTCCATGAAGGATTGGCCGCGATCCGCGCCTTCTACGAAGGATCGATGGCGACCGGCGCGAAACTGACCTTGGAAGGACCGGTGCGCGTGGTGGCCGACTATGCGGTCTTCGCCTTTTCCGTCCACCTCCAATGGGAAGGCGGGGCCAAGCGGATCGACGTGATCGACAGCTTCCGCTTCGACGAGGGCGGAAATGTCGCCGAAATGCGGGCCTTCTGGGGCCCTGAGAACATGCACGGATTTACCTGAGAGGAACTGCCTGAAATGCGCGAAGCCGCTATCATCTCCACTGCCCGCACCGGCGTCGGCAAGGCCTATCGGGGCGCGTTCAACGATACCGAGGCGCCGCGCATGGCCGCCCATGTCGTGGACGCCGCCATCGCCCGCGCCGGGATCGATCCCGCCCGCGTCGACGACGTCTACATGGGCTGCGCGAACCAGTGGAACACGCAAAGCTACAACATCGGCCGCCTTGCCGTGCACGGTTCGGTCTTGCCCGATACCACTGCCGGTTTCGCGATGGACCGCAAGTGTTCCTCCGGCCTGAACGCGCTGGCGTTCGCGGCGCGGGGCATCATCGCCAATGAGATCGACGTCGCGCTTTCTGGCGGGACCGAGAACGTCTCGCTGACGATCGACAAGCATTATCCCAACTTCCGCAACCGTTCGGAATGGGTGAAGCAGCACGATCCCTATGCCTATATGGCGATGATCGAGACGGCGGAGATCGTGGCCGAGCGCTACGGCGTCAGCCGCGAGGATCAGGACCGTTTCGCCGCGCTCAGCCAGCAGCGTGCCGCCGCCGCACAGGAAGCGGGCCGCTTCGATGACGAGATCGTGCCGATCGCGCTCACCAAGGCGCTGTTCGACAAGGAAGGGAACGAGACCGGCAAGGAAGACCTGACGCTCGCCAAGGACGAAGGCATCCGCGCGGGCACGACGTTCGAGAAATTGAGCGAGCTGAAGCCGGTGTTCAAGAACGGGCAGGTCGTCAAGGAAGGCCGCCACGTGACGGCGGGCAATGCCAGCCAGCTTTCGGACGGCGCATCAGCGCAAGTGGTCATGGACCTTGCCACCGCGCAGAAGGAAGGATTGCCGGTGCTGGGCGTCTATCGCGGCTTTCAGGTTGCGGGCTGCGGCGCGGATGAGATGGGCATCGGCCCGGTCTTCGCGATCCCCAAGCTGCTGGAGCGCAATGGACTGAAGATCGACGACATCGGCCTCTGGGAAATCAACGAGGCCTTCGCCAGCCAGGCGATCTATTGCCAGCGGGAACTGGGCATCGACCCTGACAGGCTGAACGTCAACGGCGGCGGCATCGCCATCGGTCATCCTTTCGCGATGACCGGTTCGCGGCTGGTCGGCCATGCGCTGATCGAGGGCAAGCGGCGCGGCGTGAAGTACGTCGTCATCTCCATGTGCGTGGCGGGCGGCATGGGCGCCGCCGGCCTGTTCGAAGTCGCCTGAAGGGCATGAGTGGCATGACGGAAGCGATGGGAACCTGGCCAGCGACGATCCCCGGTGCGGCGGCGGCGGCGGCCGAACGCTGGCCGGATCGAGTGGGCCTGATCGTGGGCGAAAGGCAGTGGACCTTTGCCCAGCTCTGGGCCGATGCGCGGGCGGCGGCTTCGGCGATCCTGGCCAGCGGCGTGGGCCACGGCGACCGGGTGGCGATCTGGGCACCGAATACTCGCGAATGGATCCTTGCCGCGCTGGCCACGCATGTGGCCGGGGCGACCGTCGTGCCGCTCAACACCCGCTTCAAGGGCGCGGAGGCGGGCGATATCCTGCGCCGCGCGAAAGTGCGGATGCTGTTCGCGCCGGGCGATTTCCTGGGCCAGGACTTTGCGGACCTGATCGCCGGGGAGGACCTTCCCGATCTGGCCGAAACGATCCGGATCGACAGCGGCTGGGATGCTTTCGTGGCACGCGGTAAGGGATCGGACGATCCCGCCGTCGATGCCGCCATGGCGCGCCTGACCGGGGACGACCTCAGCGATGTGATCTTCACCTCCGGCACGACCGGGCGGCCCAAGGGTGCGCTGACCGCACATCGGCAGGCGATCCAGATTTTCGGCGACTGGTCGGTCCGCGTCGATCTGCGGGAGGGTGATCGCTACCTGATCGTCAACCCGTTCTTCCATACCTTCGGCTACAAGGCGGGCTGGGTGCCCTGCCTGCTGCGCGGCGCGACCATCGTGCCGATGGCCATGTTCGACGTGGGTGAGATGGTCCGCCTGATCGAAACGGCGAAGATCAGTTTCATTCCCGGCCCGCCGACGATCTACCAGTCGTTGCTGCAGGAACTGGCGGGTGACAGGCCGCGCGACTTTTGCTCGCTGCGCGTGGCGGTGACTGGGGCGGCGCCGGTGCCGCCGGTCCTTGTCGAGCGGATGCGCGGCGAACTGGGCATGTCTAACGTGGTCAACGGCTATGGCATGACAGAGTGCGGCGCCATCGCGATGACGCGGCAGGGCGACGATGCCGATACGATCGCCCACACTTGCGGCTATCCGCTGCCGGGGATCGAAGTGCGCTGCGTGGACGGCGCGGGCCGCGATCTGCCGCCGGGTGAGGCGGGGGAGATTCTGGTGCGTGGCCATGCGGTGATGCGCGGCTATCTGGACGATCCTGCCGCCACGGCAGAGGCCATCGATGCCGAGGGTTGGCTGCACACCGGCGATATCGGAACCATCGATGCGCGCGGCTATCTCGCGATCACCGACCGCAAGAAGGACATGTTCATCTCGGGCGGGTTCAACGTCTATCCGGCCGAGGTGGAGAAGCTGCTCAACGCCCACCCGGCAGTCGCGCAGGCGGCCGTCGTTGGTGTGGCGGACGAGCGCATGGGCGAAGTGGGCCGTGCCTATGTGATCGCCCGCAGCGGGGCGGCGCTGACCGCAGACGACCTTGCCTCATGGGCGAAGGCGAACATGGCGAACTACAAAGTGCCGCGCAGCTTCGTGCTGGTGCCGGACTTGCCGCGCAATGCCGCGGGGAAGGTACTGAAAACCGACCTGCGGGCGTGACGCGGGGCCCATCCATGTGGCTTCAAAATATTGCGTCATTGCCGATCCGACCGCAGGATCTGAATTTTAGAGTGTAGGCAGTCGGGGGACACGGCCGCTACTGACGACTTCATTGAAAGGCTTCGTCTTTGCGATCTTGTCGGTAGATGTCACGTGATGACGCCTGCTCCTAGGCAGCGGTTGATGGCGGAATCAATTAAGCCGATGCCTCCGCAGCAAGAACAGGTCGCGTGTCGGGCAAGCGTCTCGCCCGCTACGCCTTAAGGTCGCGACGTTTCGGGTAACGCGGCGATTGCTCCCATCATCGTTCCGATGTGCTGGATGTACATCGAATTGGTCGATGTATCCAACGGCTCTCCCGTGATATCGTTGGCAAGCATTGCAACATGATGTTCCTTGGCAATGGCCTTTGCATTGCGACGCTGCGATAGTCGATAAATCAGGCTCGGATATGAACCGTTTCCTGAAAGACTGGCAAAGGTTAGCTCATAGCGGTCAAGAGTTTTTGGGGTCATTTCGCCCTGCGCTCAAAGGACGAAGAAGCCGTGTATCGTCGCAACTAGCCCTCCAGCGCCGTTGTTCCCGAGCGAACAGGGCGTCGGCGCCATCGCAAAGAATAACTTCTATGCGTCTTCGCGGAGCAGAAATTTTGCTCTGTTCGTCTCGGCTACGTTTTATATGAGCTGGAGACCCGCAAAAACCGGGTAATTTCGGCCTGGCTTGACAGACGTCGAGGCTTCGGAGCGCACGAACGGCATCGTTCGGACCGATTTCCACGATGCCTAGCGTTGATTTCGCCGGTTTGGCTGGCTTGCAGACAGAGTCAGCCCCTGCATTCCCGGCGTTCGTGGAAAATCAGGCGGTTGAAGTTGTAGGCCAAGTTGCAAAGCGTCAGTTTTGCCTCAGCGCGGGCGAGGCCGATGGTGCGGATGAACAGGTTGAACCGGTTCTTCTGATGGGCGAAGACATGTTCGACATGGGCCCGGATCGAGGATTTGGCTGCATTGGCCCGCGAGGTGGCCTTCGACATCGGCTTGCCCATAGGTTTGCGCCGATGAATGCGGGACGTGAGCATCTGATCCGACAACCACTTCTCGTTGCGCCTGGAGCGATAGGCACTGTCTGCCCAGACCTCGGAACTGGTATTGTCCGTGCTGACGACCTGCCGGAGAAGACGCCCGTCCGCCGCTGACGCCGAAGTCACCGCCATGCCTCGGATGAAGCCGAAGCGTCGATCGATGCTGATGTGGGATTTGTAGCCGAAGACCGGCAGGGCGATCATGGGGAGCGGCGTTCCATCCGCTCGATACCGAACTTTCCCGCCGATCTTGAGGGTCCAGCGCGCGTCGGTATCCTTTTGTGCTGCCTTGTTCGGCTCGTTCGGCCAGATATCTCTGGCGCTCTTGCCCGACTTGATCGCTTCGCGTTCGCCCTCGGTGTTCCGCTGTCTTGGTGCAGGCACCAGCGAGGCGTCCACGAGTTGCCCGGACATTGGAATGTAGCCCTTCTTCTGGAGTTGCCAGTCAAAGGCCTTCATCACCCGCTTGAGCGTTCCCGTCTCGGTCAGGCGATTGCGAAAATGCCGGATCGTGTTCTCATCCGGCGTGCGGTCCCCAAGCGACAGTCCCAGAAACCGCAGCCAACTCAGCCGATCGCGGATCATGAACTCCATCCGGGCGTCTGACAGATTATGCTGCGCCTGCAGGATCAGGGCCTTGAACATCATCACCGGATCGAAGGGTGGGCGTCCGCCTTTGGCTCCATCGCCATAACCAAGCCCTTCGACCAGCCACGCTCGGAAATACTCGAAATCCACCGTCTCCTGCAAAACCTCAAGCGGATCGCCCTCCTTGCTCAATGCCTCAAGGTGATCGCTCAAACTGAACAGGGACTTGGGATCCATGGCTGGCCTCCGTGATCGCGCGCCCTCAATGAATCATCATAGCCGTCCAAACACTACCGGTTTTTGCGGGTCTCCAGCT
>NZ_ATHL01000086.1 GCF_000445125.1 Novosphingobium lindaniclasticum LE124 | reverse complement strand
ATCTTGTCGACAGCAGTCCTCATATTATCGAAGATCCCACGCTGGGGCACGCCGCCCAGCACCCTGAACGCCTGCGTCAGCGCGTCGAACAGCATCTCATGGGTCTGCAGCAGATAGGCTCGGACGATGAAGGCGCGGCTATGCGCCAGTTTGGTATGGGCGACCTGTAGCTTCGTCGGCTTGCCATCCAGCACGGCATAGTCCTCGCTCCAGTCGAACTGGAATGCCTCGCCAGGCTGGAAAACCAGGGGCACGAATGTTCCACGTCCGCTGGTCTGCTGCTCATACTGCAGCTCGGTCCGCCACCGTCGGGCAAAAGCGGCAACCCGGTTATAAGAGCCATCGTATCCCAGCTCGACCAGATCAGCATGCAACTGCTTGGCAGTCCGCCTTTGTTTACGGGACTTCTTGGATTCCACTCGCAACCAGGCCGTCAGCTTCTCGGCGTAAGGGTCGAGTTTGCTCGGCCGGATCGGAACCTTGAAGCTCGGCTCAATCGCGTCAGAACGCAGATATTTGCGGATGGTATTGCGGGACAGGCCGGTCCGCCTCTTGATCTCGCGAATGGAGATCTTCTGCCGGAAATGCCACCGGCGGATCACACTGAGTAAGTCCATGTTGATCACTCCACGACCCTCCGACTGGCAGCCGGAGGCGAGGGAAACATGGGTCAATTCTCAATGGTAATTTATACGTCCCCCGGGTCACATCTCAGTGGCAATCAACACTCAGACGGAATTTTCAGTCTGATTATTCATCCAACCAGCGAAGCCGCGAAGCATCACTTCAGCGTGCACTGACAAAATTTTTGCAATACATGTTTCCGGACGTGCTCTGCCGCACCAACATAAAGCTTCGGCATCGAGGCAGGGTGCTGACGGACGTCGACCTAGCTGCCTTCGATCCCATCTATGGCGACCTGATGCTGTTTCAGCTCAAACACCAAGATACACCTGGTCCAGACCTCAAGGCGGAAAACTCAAGAATGCCGCGATTTCTGCGAGAATGCACCGAATGGCTCGATGTCGTGGCGGATTGGCTCGGCACCGCCGATGAGACGACCCTGCGGAATGCCTTTCGACTCCCGCGAGGCGCCAAGATATCGAGGGTCAGGAAACTCATCGTCGCCAGGCACCATGCCTACCCACTTGCGGGAACCAGCATCGACGAGAATACAGCGTATGCCACTTGGATGCAGTTTTACAACGCTGGACAGGTGATGATCGCAAGGCAGGGTAATCTCAGGTCCATGAACGGTCTTTACGCGATTCTGCGCGAGCACGTTGTCAGGGCCCCCGTCCGCCACCATCACGAGGTGCAGCCAAAGCGGTTTCGCTTGCACGACCTGGAATACGAAATCGTCCAGCGAAAAAACTAGACGTGAGATTCCTTGGCAAGAGCTGAAGCGCTGGCTGTCCCGTAGTTCCGTGCAAACCGTCCACAAGCATCCAGCCTTTTCCACGCCTTCAGATCGTGCTGATGTTGCATATGTAGATGTTCTAAGTCGATGATATGACTGGGAAATAAACCGCTTAATCGCCCAGCTGCAAAGCTCTTCTGGGCATTTTTCTTCAACGTAGTAGCCTCTGCGTAAGCGCGTCCTTCGCGTCCGCCGTTTTCCTACTTTTTCCCTCATCGCGGACTCAAACTTTCGACCGAATGAGACAAAAGTTTTTTGGGGGCCTGTGTGGGGGCAGGATGACGCATTATTCGAAAAAGATTGTTCTAATTCAGTTGCTTACCCAACAACATCGAGTCACGTAAGCGCACCACTTCTTCGCATATCGATAATCAGGCCAGTTCGGCGAAACGCGCTGGTTGGTCTCCGGGTTGCCAGGGGGGCAGGCGGAGCATTGCTGCGGTGAAGAGGGCGGAGTTGAGGTAAGCATGCAGCCATGCCTGAAGGCGTGGTAGGGATTGCATCTCGAACCATGTCGGTTCCACTGCGGCGAACTGGCGGACGAAGGGCATGATTGCTGCGTCGGCCAGGCCGGTACGGGGGCCGCAAAGATGAGCGTTTTCGGCAAGCCGCGCTTCCAGCATGCGCAGGAACGTCAGACCGCTCTCGCGATGGGCCGTAGCGTCGCTACCGTGTCGGTGGGGATATTTGTAGCGATCGAGGTCGTGCTTGAACGGGCCGTCATTGGCGGCAATCAACGCTGCATCGTCGCTCGCCAGCCAACCTGCGGGATCGTTCCGCTTCAAGGCCCAGCGCATGATATCGAGGCTCTGGTCCATTACCGTGCCGTCCGCCAGCACCAGAACCGGCACCGTGCCCTTGGGCGAGGCTTCCAGCATTTCCGCCGGCTTGGCCGAGAGCTTCACTTCGCGCAGTTCGCACGTCGTGCCGCTCACCAGCAGCGCCAGCCGCGCCCGCATGGCGTAAGGACAGCGGCGGAAGCTGTAGAGGATCGGGTCAGCCGGCATCGGTCTCCGTCTCGGCTTTGCGCACGGCCCCGACGTGAAGCTCGCCCCTCTCGGCGGCCAGTGCTTCCTGGCGGTGACGCTCGCGATAGGAGGCGCGCTGTTCGTCGCTACGCTCCTGATGGCAGGCCGGGCAGCTCACACCTTCCTCGTAGAGGGGCGAGGTCCGGTCCTGGGCGTTTACCGGGCGGCGGCAGGCGTGGCACAGCGCATGGCTGCCCTGCACCAGGCCATGACCGATGGTAACGCGCTGGTCGAACACGAAACATTCACCCCGCCACAGGCTTTCTTCCTCGGGCACCGTCTCCAGGTACTTGAGGATGCCGCCCTTGAGGTGAAAGACTTCATCGACGCCCTCCTGCTTGAGGAAGGCGGTGGACTTTTCGCAGCGGATGCCGCCCGTGCAGAACATCGCGACTTTCGGCGGCCTTCCGCCCTCGCCCTTTGCCGCCAGCAGCTTGTCGCGTTCGGCGCGAAACCATGCAGGGAAGTCGCGGAAAGTGGCGGTGCGCGGGTCGACGGCGCCGGAGAAGGTCCCGACCGCCACTTCGTAATCGTTGCGGGTGTCGATCACGATAGTATCGGGATCGGAGATCAGGGCGTTCCAGTCCTGCGGCTCGACATAGGTCCCGACTACCGAGAGCGGATCGATATCGGGCTGGCCCATGGTGACGATTTCACACTTGAGGCGGACCTTCATGCGGTGGAACGGCATGGTCTGCGCACCGGACAGCTTCACGTCCACCTCCGCGCAGCCCGGCAGCGCCCGCACATGGGAAAGCACCTGCTCGATGCCTTCGTGGCTGCCGGCGATCGTCCCGTTGATGCCCTCCGCGGCGAGCAGCAGCGTGCCCTTGATGCCCTGCTCTTCGCACAGCGCCAGGAGCGGCGCGCGCAAGGCTGCGGCATCTACGAAGCGGGTGAACTGATAGAGTGCTGCAACGCACACGGGTTCGGAAACGGGGACGCGACCGGACAGGTCGCCGGAATCGTTCATTTGAGCACAGCCATTCTGCATAGCGGCGGCCCTTAGCGCAAAATCGCGGAAGAATGAATGCCGCCGCTACGACGACGCCCCGGCAAGCTGGGCTGGCCGGGGCGTTTCGGAAAGGGCGACGGCCAGGCGGCCGTCACTTCTTACTGACAGGCAAGGCACTCGTCGTAGTCGGTCGTCTCGCCGATCTCGAACTTGGGCGCTTCGGGCGTGTTGTCCGCCTCGACGCCGCCGCCCCCCGCGAAGCCGGCGCGCTGCACCGACTTCGAGCGCAAGTAGTAGAGCGACTTGATGCCCTTCTCCCAGGCCTGGAAGTGCAGCATCATCAGATCCCACTTGTCGACGTCGGCCGGGATGAACAGGTTCAGCGACTGCGCCTGGTCGATGTAGGGCGTGCGATCGGCTGCGAATTCGAGCAGCCAGCGCTGGTCGATCTCGAAGCTGGTCTTGTAGACCGCCTTCTCGTCCGCCGTCAGGAAGTCGAGGTGCTGGACCGAGCCGCCATGCTCCAGGATCGAATTCCACACATTGTTGGAATCCTTGCTCTTCGAGGCGAGCAGCTTCTGGAGATAGGGGTTCTTCACCACGAACGAGCCCGAGAGCGTCTTGTGCGTGTAGATGTTCGCCGGGATCGGCTCGATGCAGGCGGAAGTGCCGCCGCAGATGATCGAGATCGACGCGGTGGGCGCGATCGCCATCTTGCAGCTGAAGCGCTGCATCACGCCCATGTCGGCAGCATCCGGGCACGGGCCGCGCTCGTTGGCGAGCAGCAGCGAGGCCTCGTCCGCCTTGGCGGCGATGTGCTGGAACATCTGCATGTTCAGCGCCTTGGCCATCGCGCTCTCGAAGGCGATGCCGCGCTTCTGGAGGTACGAGTGATAGCCCATCACTCCCATGCCGACCGAGCGTTCGCGCGCCGCCGAATAACGGGCGCGGGCCATCTCGTCCGGGGCGCGGTCGATGTAGTCCTGGAGGACGTTGTCGAGGAAACGCAGCACGTCTTCCACAAAGCGCTTCTCGCCCTTCCACTCTTCCCAGGTTTCCAGGTTGAGCGAGGAAAGGCAGCAGACGGCCGTGCGGTCGTTGCCCAGATGGTCGCGGCCGGTGGGCAGCGTGATTTCCGAGCAGAGGTTCGAGGTCGAGACCTTGAGGCCGAGATCGCGGTGATGCTTGGGCATCGTGCGGTTCACGGTATCGGAGAACACCAGATAGGGCTCACCGGTGGCGAGGCGAACCTCGACCAGCTTCTGGAACAGCGAGCGCGCGTTGACGGTGCCGCGCACCGAGCCGTCCTTGGGGCTCTTGAGGTCGAAATCGCGGCCGTCGCGCACGGCTTCCATGAAGTCGTCGGTCAGCAGCACGCCGTGGTGCAGGTTCAGCGCCTTGCGGTTGAAGTCTCCGCTGGTCTTGCGGATCTCCAGGAACTCCTCGATCTCGGGGTGCGAGACGTCGAGATAGCAGGCGGCCGACCCACGGCGCAGCGAACCCTGCGAGATCGCCAGGGTCAGCGAATCCATCACGCGCACGAAGGGGATGATGCCGCTGGTCTTGCCGTTGAGGCCCACCGGCTCGCCGATGCCGCGCACGTTGCCCCAGTAGGTGCCGATGCCGCCGCCGCGCGAGGCGAGCCAGACGTTCTCGTTCCAGGTGGAAACGATGCCCTCAAGGCTGTCGTCCACCGAGTTGAGGTAGCACGAGATCGGCAGCCCGCGCCCGGTGCCGCCGTTCGAGAGAACGGGGGTGGCAGGCATGAACCACAGCTTCGAGATGTAGTCGTAGAGGCGCTGGGCGTGGTCCTGGTCGTCCGCATAGGCATCGGCCACGCGGGCGAACAGATCCTGATACTTCTCGCCGGGCAGCAGGTAGCGGTCGTCCAGCGTTTCCTTGCCGAAGTCGGTCAGCAGGGCGTCACGCGAAGCGTCGGTGACGATGGTGAAACGGCGTGCGTTGATCGTCTTGGAATCCGGACGCGCCTTCGCGGTTTCCGGAGCGGCGGCAGCGGCCGCCAGCAGGGCGTCGGCCACAAGAGCGGCCGTGCCGGTATCGGTCTTGTCCATCGCGATTGCCGGGCTCTCGCCCGCCTCCTTTTCCTTCTTCGCCGCCTTCTTTGCGGGCTTGGCCGCTTCGGACTTGATCCGTTCCAGCTTCACCGGCGCCGGCTGCACGTCTTCCGCCTTGGGAGCCGGCACAGAGGCCGGGGCTCTGGGCGAAAGTTCGAAACCGGGCATTTCAACCTGCCCATCATCCTGAGTCATATCTGCCTGCATCACGTCGGAGCTGCTCGTGTCAGCTTCGTTTCCGTTCCTGAAATCCAAAATGTCGCCCCCGTCTTGCTCAAGCCGGATCATCTCCGGCGTCATAGAAGCGCCAAGAAGCGCGTTCAGCATGGCACCGGAGCCGGCAAACGCCCGCTTGCGATTCGGCGGAGGCGAAAAGCCAACCGCAGTACCACAAGCAGGCACAAACAGAGAACGATTTCCCTGTCGACCTTTGCTGCGACTCTGGCGCGCGCTCTTCGCGGAAAGCTTAGACCACCGGAAAACCGCCTTTCGGAGCACCTGACTGCCCAAGGACGATTTCTCAAGGTTTAGATGCCCCGCGACCAACGCGCCACAACCCATAGTGCCTGTTCTGAATTTTGACGCAAGAGGGGTAGCCTGTGGGAAAGCCCGGCAAGTCTTGCCGCATCCCGTCCGCAGCAACCTCGCGACGCGTGGGAACTCCTTCACTAGGCTTCCGCGCAAGACCCTATTTCGGCGCTGCCGCTAAAAATTTTTCCACATAAAAGGGCGGCCAGACGAATCTCTCATGCGACGAGCCGTGCCGCGCGTTTTTCGACATTTCCCTTCCGTGGAGCGACTTGCGCGAACACGGCGCGTTCGGCGCGGCTCATCGCGCTTGCGGTAGAGGAACGATTGCAACCGTCCTGTCGCTCGCGGCTTCTACGACAGCCGGAACAAGCAGATCCCAAGGACCACTCGATCCATGATCAACATCATCACCGCCATCATCAGCGGCCTCGTCATCGGCGTGCTGGCGCGATTCTTCTACCCCGGCGCCGTGGACATGGGCTGGATCGCGACGATCCTGCTCGGCATCGGCGGTTCGCTGGTTGCGGGGCTGGTCACGACGCGCGGCCAGGGTGACTTTCAGCGGGGCGGCTGCCTGGCCTCGATCATCGGCGCCATCGTGCTGATCTTCCTGGGGCGGCTGCTGAACATCTCCTTCTGACTCCATGGGGCCGCACCGCTCTTCCGCCCGAGGCGAGGGCACGTTAGAAGGCGGCCATGGCCGAGATCATCAACCTCCGCATGGCCCGCAAGGCCAGGGCGCGCGACGACGCACAGCACCGGGCGCAGGCCAGCCGCGCTCGCCACGGACGAACCAAGGCGGAGCGCAGTCTCGCCCAGGCGGATCAGGCGCGGTTGGACCGCGTGGTGGAGGGTGCGAAACTCGGTTCTTCGGACAGCGCGGAAAACTGATGCGCACGACCTATCTCGAAGCCAGCGTGCGCCTTTACCATCTCGATTCGGGGTCCGAGGGCGGCGCGGCCCATACGCTGTTCTACGGACCACTGTCCGAAGCGATGAACCTGGCTGCACTGCAAAGCGAAGACGTGCAGGACGGCCTGTTCATCGCCACGGACAACGATGTGGTGGCCTACCTCGATCTTATCGAAAACTGGTAGACCCCCGCCGCCATGGATCCGCTCAGAATCGCGCCTGGAGACCGGCTGCGAGATAGTGATCGCCGAAATTGCCCTTCACCTCGATGCGCGGGAGGATCGGCATGGCGACCGTGCCGTAGGCCCGCAAGTCGTCGCCGATCAGGCGCGCGCCCACACCGAAGCCCACCGACATCGGCAGGCGGTACATCGCCTCCACTTTGCCGAAGAACTTGGTTCCCGAATTGTCGCACTTGCCGTCAGAGACCCGGTCTCCGCTCGATTTGCTGAAGCACTGCGAATCGTCGCTGAAGTAGCCGGGATGATCGCGGTGGTGGAAGAACACGCCGGCCGCCGGGGTGATGCTGAAGCCGCCGTCCGAGATCACCGGCACGCCCAGGGCAAGTTCCCCGCCCCAATCGCCTTCCGAGCGCGCCACGTTGGCCTCGGCCGTCACTTGCGCGGCAGCCGGTGCGGCGGCGGCGAACAAGGCAGCCGGAACGGCGACGATCGCAAGGGCGGTAGAACGGAATTTCATGACATGTCCTTGATGCGTGACAGGGGGAACTTAGCCTGCGAGGACTAGGATTCCCGCCGAGTGCAGCGCAAGGTGGCCCGATTCGGTTTACCCCGGGCATGGCTCCATCCGTCCCGGCGAAGGCGGCGCTCCCGTCACCGGAGCGGCTCCCTCGACGGATCTGTTTTTTCGAGTTCCCACCATGGCTGACTAGGCTTCAGTCTGCCACTCTCCCAGCGCAAGAGCCAAGGAGATCCCATGAACGGCACCGTGATAGCCCTCGGCGTGGCTTTAGGGACAGCGCTAGGCATAGCCCTCGAACACCTGCCTCTGGGTGTCGGGCTCGGCGCCGCTCTGGGGCTCGTCCTGGCTTTTGCCCTGAAAGGTTCTTGCAAGCCGAAACCGTGAACAGCGGGCCGTTTCGCCTCGCGCCTCAGGCCTGAAACACCACTTTCGTCCCTGCCGAAACCATCTGCGCCAATCGGGCAGCGTCCCAGTTCGTCAGGCGCACGCAGCCGTGGCTTTCCGTCTTGCCGATGTTCTGCGGCTCGGGCGTGCCGTGAATGCCGTAGTGCTCCTTGGACAAGTCGAGCCAGACCACGCCCACCGGACCGTTCGGCCCCGGCGGCAGGAGTTTGTCCTTGGCGTTCTTCTTGGCATCCCAGAACAGGTCCGGGTTGAAGTGGTAGTCGGGGTTGCGCGCCTCGCCCACGATCTTCCAGGTGCCGAGCGGAAGCGGATCGTGCCCGCTGCCCGTGGTGACCGGGAACTGGGCAATCAGCTTCCCGGCCTTGTCATAGGCCCTCAGCGCGCCGTCGGACTTGTCGACGACGATATGGTCGGCCTCCGGCTGCTCGCCCGCAACGCCGAGCCGCTGCAGAGTCTCGGCCCAGCCGTTCTTGTCGTCGGGAATCTGCGCCAGGGCGGCATCCGGGATGTCGGGCACGCGGATCGTACGGCCCGCGCCCAGCACGGTGCCCGGCCCGTTGAGCGCCAGCAGCGTCTCGGGCGTCGTATGGAAACGCTCGGCCAGCGCTTCGGACATGCTGCGATAGCCGAGGTGGTCGAACTCCGCCTGTCCGGCCATGTCCTTGGGCAGATCCGGGAAGAACGGCCCGCGCGCGAAGGCCCTGGGGATGACGACATTGCGGGTGGCGCTCTGCTTGTCGGAGAACAGCGCCTGCTGCGTGGCCGGATCGAGCTTGCCGCTTGCCGGAATGCCCCGTGCCTCCTGGAAGCCGCGTAGCGCCAGACCGTAAGATGCGTTTTCCCGGCCCTCGATCACGCCCGGAGAGAACCCCTGCCGGTCCAGCGCCACTTGCGCCCGCATGACAAGGCTATCGGCCGCCTCCGTCGCGCCGCCGCCGGGGGCATCGGCAAAGGCCATCGGATTGCTGGACGTCTGTCCGCCTTCGCGGCCGCCTCCGGCCGAGTCGCGGTCGCCCGAATGACAGGCGGAGAGCAGGAGAACGGCGGCAAATGAGAGCGGCAACGATCGCATGGAGCGGGCATCCTTCGATTTTTCCTCAGCCTTGTCCAACGCATGAAGGGCCTTCCGGCTTCCATCGCCTCCTGATTTCATCGCGCTGCTGTGGTCGGCGCCATTGTGCCGGAGCCTCGCTTGCCATACCGGCTGCCACGATGAGCAGGCTCGATTCCTTCTTCGCCGCGGCACTCGATCGGATCGACCGCGCCGGGCAGCGCCGCACCTTGCGCTCCGCCGCGCTCGAAGACGGCGGCAGGGTCCGCCGCGACGGGCGCAGGCTGATCGATTTCTCCAGCAACGATTATCTCGGCCTTGCCCGCCATCCCCTGCTGATGGAACGCGCCCGCGCCTGGACCGCGGCCCACGGCACCGGCTCCGGCGCCTCGCGGCTGGTGACCGGGACCAGCGAGGCCCACCTCGCGGTCGAGGCGAGAATCGCTCGGTTCAAGCGTGCTGAAGCGGCGCTCGTCTTCGCCAGCGGCTGGCAAGCGAATGCGGCGGTGATCCCGGCCCTCCTTGCGGCGGTGCCCGGTTCGGCGTCTCAAGGCGCGGCCGTCTTCACCGACCGGCTGATCCACGCCTCGATGCACGCGGGCCTCGCCATCTCCGGCACGCGGCAGCATCGTTTCCGCCACAACGACCTCGACCATCTGGAGCAGCTGCTGGCGACCCGGGGCGCCGATGCGCCCGCCCGCCTGATCCTCACCGAAAGCGTGTTCTCGATGGACGGCGACCGCGCGGATATCGTCCGGCTTGCCGAGATCGCGGCCCGCCATGACGCCTTCCTCTTCGTCGACGAGGCCCATGCCACCGGCGTGCTCGGCCCCGGCGGCGCGGGCCTCTCGGCACAAGTGCCCGGCGGGGTCGACCTTGTCATGGGCACCTTCAGCAAGGCACTGGGCGGCTTCGGCGCTTATGTCGCCGGATCGCGTGTCATGATCGACTACCTCGTCAACGCGGCCAGCGGCTTCATCTTCACCACCGCGCCGCCACCTGCCGTACTGGGCGCCATCGACGCCGCGCTCGATCTGGTGCCGGAGATGGACGCCGAGCGCGCCCACCTTGCGGCGCTGGGCGAACGGCTGCGCGCCGGCCTCGCCGCGCTGGGCATCGATCACGGCGCATCGAGCACGCAGATCGTCCCTGCCGTGATCGGCGCGGAGAGTGCCGCGCTCGACCTTTCGCGCAAGCTGGAGGAACGCGGCCTGCTCGCCTCCGCGATCCGTCCGCCCACGGTTCCGCCCGGCACCAGCCGCCTGCGCCTGGCGCTGCGGGCGACCCATGCGGCAAGCGACGTGGACGCTCTGCTGAACGCCATCGAGGCCTGCCGGTGAAACTGCTCTTTGCCCATGGCTGGGGCTTCGATCGAAGCTTCTGGAAGCCGCTGGCGGATCTGCTCGCCGACCTGCCGCACGCCATCGACGATCGCGGCTACTTCGGCAGCGCCCAGGGTGCCTTCGTGGACGGCCCGTGCCTTGCGGTCACCCATTCCTTTGGCACCATGCTGGTGCTGCGCGAACCGCCGCCGGGTTTGATGGGCATAGTCGCCATAAACGGCTTCGACCGCTTTTCCGCCCGTCCGGACCGCGCAGGCGTGCCGCTCCGCGTGCTCGACCGCATGCTACGCCGCTTCGGCGAAGACCCCCGCGCCGTACTTACGGAATTCCGCCGCCAATGCGGCGCGGATGCGGAATTCGGCGAGTTCGATGCCGTCCTGCTGCGTGAAGACCTCGTGCGGCTGCGGGACGAGGAGGCGCCGCTGCCGTCCGTTCCTGTCCTCTCGCTTCAGGGCGGGCGCGATCCGCTCCTGCCCGAGGCGATGCGGACGCAAGTCTTCCGGAATGCATCCGTTCGCCGCATGGACTTCGCCACAGGCGGCCACCTCCTACCGCTTGAAGCGCCGGAGTTTTGCGCGAAGGTCGTGCGCGACATGATCGGGGCACGACCGTGAACGTTCCTCGCGAGCGCGTCAGCCGCGCCTTTGCCGCCGCGCCGGACTACGAAGGCCACGCCCGGATCCAGCGTGACGTGGCGCGGGCGCTTGCAGTGCGGATCGCCGCCCTCGACTTGCCCGAAAACCCGCGTGTGCTGGAGATCGGCTGCGGCACGGGCTTCCTCACCGAGGCACTTGCCGAACTGGGCGGCGAATGGCTCGTCACCGATCTTTCGCCCGAAATGCTGGAGCGTTGCCGCAGCCGTCTTGGCGATCGCGCAGGCCGCCGCTTCGCCGCGCTCGACGGGGAATACGGCAGGCCCGAAGACGGCCCGTTCGACCTGATCTGCTCCAGTCTGGCCGTCCAATGGTTCGACGATGCCCCGGCGGCGCTTTCACGCATGGCCGACTGGCTGGCGCCGGGCGGGCACTTGATGTTAACGACGCTTGGTCCCGGCAGCTTCATCGAATGGCGCGCCGCGCACGAGGCGGAAGGCCTCGTACCCGGCACGCCCCGCTTTGCCAGCGTCGCCGCCTTCGGCGACCGCGTCCACACGGTCGAGCACCTCGCCGAACATCATGCCGATCCTCTGGCCTTTCTCCGCGCCTTGAAGGCGATCGGCGCCCAGACCGCCGAGTCCGGACATCGCCCTCTTTCGCCCCCTCAGTTACGCCGGGTCATGGCGAGATTCGCCCGATCCGGATGCAACGTGACTTACGAAGTCGTCACCTGCCACCTACACCGAGAACCGAAATCCTCATGAGACCGCTTATCGTCACTGGAACCGATACCGAGATCGGCAAGACCGTGTTCGCCGCCGCGCTCGCTGGCGCTCTCGGCGCACATTACTGGAAGCCGGTTCAGGCCGGCCTCGAAGAAGACGGCGGCGATGGCGATCGTGTGGGGCGGCTCTCCGGCCTGCCCGCCAGCCATATCCTGCCGGAGGCCTATCGGCTGACGACTCCCTGCTCCCCGCATCTCGCCGCCGAGATCGATGGGGTGAAGATCGATCCCGAACGCCTCGCCCTGCCGCTCGTCGATGGCCCGCTGGTGGTCGAGGGGGCGGGCGGCGTCATGGTGCCGCTGACCCGCTTGATGACATATGCCGACCAGTTCGCGCGGTGGAATGCCCCGGTGGTGCTGGTGGCGCGCACGATGCTGGGCACGATAAACCATTCGCTGCTGTCGCTGGAGGCGCTCCGGGCGCGGGGTGTGGCGGTACTGGGCGTGGCTTTCGTCGGTGATCCGGTCGAGGACAGCGAGGCGACGATCTGCGCCATGGGCGAGGTCCGCCGCCTCGGCCGCCTGCCGCGCCTCGCCTCCCTGACGCCGGAGAACCTGGCTCAGGCCTTCGCCGAAAACTTCCGTATCGAGGACTTCAGGGCATGACATCATCGGTGTGGCACCCCTTCACGCAGCATGGCCTGGAGGAGCCAGTCCCGCTCGTCACGCATGCCGAAGGCGCCCTGCTCCACACGGCGGACGGCAGGGCCGTGGTGGACGCCGTCTCCTCATGGTGGGTGACGACGCATGGCCACGGGCACCCGCGCATCAAGGCCGCGATCGCCGAACAGGCGCAGAAGCTGGACCAGATCATCTTCGCCGGATGGACACACGAACCGGCCGAACAGGTCGCCGCAGGCCTTCGCGCCATCATGCCCGAAAGCCTGACGCGGGTGTTCTTCTCCGATTCGGGATCGACCAGCGTCGAAGTCGCGCTGAAGATGGCGCTCGGCTACTGGCACTGGCGCGGAGAGGACCGCCACCGCATCGTCGTGATGGAGAACTCCTATCACGGCGACACCATCGGCGCGATGTCGGTGGGCGAGCGCGGGGTGTTCAACCAGCCCTACGCGCCGCTGCTGTTCGACGTCGGCCGCATCCCCTTCCCCGCCGCCGGAGCCGAGCAGCAGGCGCTGGACGCGCTCGAAGCGCTCTGCCGCCAGCCGGACACCGCCGCCCTGATCGTCGAGCCGCTGATCCTCGGCGCGGGCGGCATGCTGGTCTATTCGCCGGAAACGCTGGCGGCGATGCATGCCATCTGCGCCCGGTACGGCGTGCTCTTCATCGCCGACGAAGTGATGACCGCCTGGGGCCGTACCGGCACCCTGCTCGCCTGCGAACAGGCCGGGATCGTGCCGGACATCCTCTGCCTCTCCAAAGGGCTGACCGGCGGCGCCGTCCCGCTTGCGGTCACCATGGCCAGCGAGCCGATCTTCGAAGCGCACTACTCTACCGACCGCGCGCGGATGTTCTTCCACTCCTCCAGCTACACGGCCAACCCCATCGCCTGCGCCGCCGCCGCCGCCAACTTGGCGATCTGGCGCGAGGAACCGGTAATGGACCGCATCGCAGCGCTGGCCGGCAAGCAGGCCGCCTGGATCGAGAAGCTGGGCCAGTTCTGCCACTTCGACAATCCGCGCACGCTCGGCACCGTAGCCGCGCTGGACCTCAGGACCTCCGGCACCAGCGGCTACATGAGCGATCTGGCGCCGCGTCTCATGGCCTTCTTCCGGGAACGGGACGTGCTGCTGCGGCCGCTCGGGAACACGGTCTACGCCATGCCGCCCTATTGCGTCACCGACGATCAGCTTGCGCAGGTGTGGAATGCGATCGGGGAAGCGGTGATTTCGTTTTAAGCAGCACGCTCGGGCCCCTAGCGGACGGCATCGCCAAACGGTGTCCCGGATCAAGTCCGGGATGACGGCATTTCCGCCGCAGGACTGCCCAAAACGTTCACTGCACCTCAAAATGATCCGGCGAAAGCCCGGCCAACCGGCGCCGATGCATCTCCCCGAACGCCGTCTCGATCCTTCGCGTATGATCTGCGGTGCGGAACAACGGCGCCGTCAGCCGATTGGCGGAGAGACGCCGGCGCAGATCGCGCAAGCTCCTGGGATCCTGCGCCAGAGCAAGCGCCGTGGCCTCGTAGGCATCCCGGTCCGGCACCGCCAGTTCCGGCAGCCCTACGGCGTGGACCAGACTCGCCGCAACACGCGCCGCGAACTGCCGGCCCGCTATGGTAAGCACCGGTAGCCCGCTCCAGAGCGCATCGCTGGCGGTCGTATGGGCGCCGACGGCAAAGGTGTCGAGAAACAGGTCCGCCAAGGCCAGGCGCCCCAGGTGCTCGCCGTGCGGAACGCCTGCCGAGAACACCAGCCGCGCAGGATCGACGCCGCGCGCCTCGGCTTCGCGCCGCAGGTTGTCCTCCGCCCAGCGGTTCGAGCGGAGAAGCCAAAGCACGCTGCCTTCCACGCGATCGAGCAGGCGCATCCAGATAGTGAAGACATCCGGGCAGATCTTGTAGGTGTGGTTGAAGCAGCAGAACACGAAACCGCGTTCGGGCAGGCTCCAGCCTGCGCGTCCGCGTGTGTCGGGGATGATAGCGCGCCGCTCGTCGTTGGCCTGGTAGGAATGGGCCAGCCGCACGATCTTCTCGGTGAACCAGGCCTCCCCGCCCGGCGGCAGGGAGATGGAGTCGGCAATGAAATAGTCCATGCAGGGATGGCCGATGGTGCCGGGATAGCCCATGTAGCTCACTTGCACGGGCGCGAGCCGCTGGCCGAACAGCGCGGTGCGGGTGCCGCGCGTATAGCCTTTGAGATCAATGGCGATATCGAGCCCGTCCGCCCTGGCAAGATCGACGACCTGCGCATCGGTGAGGTGCCCGATTTCGATGAAGGCATCGGCATGGCTGCGAAGCGCCTGGCGCGAGGCGTCGGCATCGCGGCGGGGTCCATAGCTGTAGAAGCGGATATCGAAACGGCTCCGATCATGTTCGCGGAACAGGCCGCTCATCAGGTACATCGTCGCGTGATCGTGGAAGTCCGCCGAAAAGTAGCCGATTCGGATACGTCCATCGGCGGAGGGCGCGGGGACGGGCATGGTCTGCGGCGGCGGCCCGAACTTCACCCCCGCGCAGGCGAGCGATCGGCGGTACTGGTGCGCCGGATCGTCGAGGAAGGGGAGCGCCGCGAAAGGTTGGACAGCGGCAGCGGAAGGCCCGTCCGTCAGCGTGAACTGAGCACGATGGCTCCAGTCGCAGATGTGCGCCTCCTCGAACAGTGCCTGAAGCAGGGCGGAGCGATCGGCCGGGTCGAGCGCCCAGGCCTTGCGGAAGGCCGCGATGGCTTCCGGCAGGTCGCCCTTGAGCACGAGCGCCTTGCCGCGATTGATCATGGCCTGCGTATTGACCGGATCGGCCGCCAGCGCCTGCGCATAGGCACCGAGCGCTTCGTCCAGCCGATCGAGCAGCAGCAGTTCGCCGCCCATGTTGTTCCAGGCGAGCGCGTGATCCGGCTTGAGCGCCAGGGCCTGCCGATAAGCGGCGATCGCCTGCTCACGCGCCCCTCGCTTCGCCAACAGGTTCCCGAGATTGTAGTGCGCTTCCGTATAGGCGGGATCGAGCGCGACCGTTTTCGCGAACCCCGCTTCCGCTTCCTCCCAGCGCTCCTGAGCATCGAGCAGGTTCGCCAGGTTGAACCGCGCATCGGCATAGCCGGGTTGCCGGGCGATAACGTCGTGGTAGATCTCCTCGGCTTCGGCAAATCGATTTTGGCGCCGCAGCGTGATGGCCAGATTGTTCCGGCTGGCGGCGGCATCGGGATCGGCTTCTATGGCCCTTCGAAACGCAGCCTCGGCGGCGGGAAAAACCCCCAGCGCCAGCAGTGCGGCGCCTTGCAGATTGTGGACGGTGAAGCTCTGCGGGAACTCCGAGGCCAGTCGGGCGCCTTGGCGCGCCGCCTCTTCCATGTGGCCGGAGCGGTAGGCCGATACCATCGCATCCATCTGCTCCGGGGCGGGGTCTGCGTTCGTCGCATCCAGCGCGTCCAGCGCCGCGCGCACCCGGACATTGCGCGGAAAGCGGTTCAGCGCCTCACGATAGAAAGCCCGCGCTCTATCGGTTTCACCCCGCTTCGCTGCGCCCCTGGCCTTGATCAGCAGCGCTTCCAATCCGCTCACGTTCCCCTCCGCGAAATCTCGCGATGGGGTAAGGCGAACGAGGTTCACGGCGAATAAGCACGCCGATCAGGGCATTCGCCTAGGGCGTAAACTCATAAATGGCACCATCGAGGTTTGAGGCAAAATGGTTCAGCGCAAGGAAGGAAGCCGCAGGGATACTTCCGTATTCCAAGGTTTCCTGACGAAGCGATGGACCATTTTGCGTCAAATCCGAAGGACGCCC
>NZ_ATHL01000085.1 GCF_000445125.1 Novosphingobium lindaniclasticum LE124 | reverse complement strand
TGTGGAGCGGCGTGCAAAATTGACCCCCTTAGCGGGGTGATCGGCGTCTAAAATTGACCCCCTTCATCTCATCATGAGAAGCGCCGCCGTTTGGGTTCCGGACGGCGGGTACAGGGATGTTGGTTGTGGAGACGATTACGAGGATCCGTCGGGAGCACCGGGACGGGAAGCCTATCAAGGCGATAGCGCGGGATTTGCGGCTGTCGCGCAACACGGTGCGCAAGGCGGTTCGGGCACCGGACGCGGACGCCAGTTACGAGCGTAAGGAACAGCACCGGCCGCAGACCGGACCTTTCAGTGCTCGTCTCGAAGACTTGCTCGAGCAGAATGAAGGACTGCCCCGGCGTGACCGGCTTCGTATGACGCGGATCCATGATCTCCTTCAGCGCGAAGGGTTCGGCGGTTCCTATGACGCTGTGCGGCGCTATGCCGCGCGCTGGAAGCGTGAGCGTCGCGCCGACGCCGGCGATATGAGCAAGGTGTTCATCCCGTTGATGTACAGGCCAGGCGAGGCTTACCAGTTCGACTGGAGCCACGAGGACGTCGAGATCGCGGGCAAGCCGATGCGGGTGAAGGTCGCGCACATGCGGTTTTGCTGGTCACGGGCGCCATTCGTCCGCGCCTATCCCCGCGAGACGCAGGAGATGGTTTTTGACGCTCATGCCCGCGCCTTCGCCTTCTTCGGCGGGGTTCCGACGCGCGGTATCTACGACAACATGAAGACGGCGGTGACGACGGTCTTCATCGGCAAGGACCGGCTGTTCAACCGACGATTTCTGATCATGACGGATCATTATGGCGTGGAGCCGGTGGCCTGTAGCCCTGCTGCGGGATGGGAGAAGGGGCAGGTCGAGAACCAGGTCCAGACCAGCAGGGAACGGCTGTTCAAGCCGCGCCTGCGCTTTGCCAGCCTTGAGGAACTAAACATCTGGCTGGAAGCCGAGTGCAGGCGCTGGGCAGAGCGCAACGGGCATCCCGATCTGGATATGACGATCGCACAGGCATTGGAGGCAGAACGGCCGATGCTGCAACCGCTACCCGCCCCGTTCGACGGGTTCTTCGAGAGCGAGCACGTGGCGAGTTCGACGTGCCTGGTGAGCTTTGATCGCAACCGGTACTCGGTGATGGCAAAGGCGGCGCATCAAACCGTCCAGGTACGTGCTTACGCAACGCGCATCGTGATCCGTTCGGATGGTGCAGTCATCGCCGAACACGAGCGTGTCTTTGGTCGGAACCAGACGATTACGGACGCTTGGCATTACCTGCCGATCCTTGCGCGCAAGCCCGGCGCCCTGCGGAACGGCGCTCCCTTCCAGAACTGGGATCTTCCACCTGTACTTGCCGAGCTGCGGCGCAAGTTGGGTAAGGGCGATGATGCGGATCGCCGCTTCGTGCGCGTCCTGGCCGCCATTCCCGACGACGGCCTCGAGGTTGTTGAAGCCGCAGTCGCCGAGGCCCTCAGCGCAGGAACGGTCAGCGATGAGGTCATCCTCAACATCCTGTCCCGCCGGCGTGAGCCTCGCGATGCCCAGGCCATGGACGTCGTCGTCAACCTGAAGCTCAAGCATCCGCCGATTGCAGACTGCGCCCGCTACGACACGGTGCGAGGCCTCAATGCAGCGGCATGAGATTGTGGCAGCCCTCAAGGGGCTGGGGCTCAAGGGCATGGTCACTGCCTTCGATGACGCCGTCACCAATGGCATCCGCCGCGACAGAACGATCATGGAGATGCTAGCCGACCTGCTGCGTGCCGAGACTGCACATCGGGAGGCAGCGTCGATCCGCTACCGGATGACCGCGGCGAAGCTTCCGGCAATCAAGGACCTGGATGGGTTCATGTTCGACGGAACGCCGATCAACGAAGGGCTGATCCGCTCCCTGCACGCCGGCTCCTTCCTGCCGGAGCGGCGTAATATCGTGCTGGTCGGCGGAACGGGCACGGGCAAGACTCATCTGGCGCTCGCCATTACCGCGGCCGTGGTGCGCGCCGGCACCAGAGGCCGATACTTCAATACGGTTGATCTGGTGAACCGGCTTGAGGAAGAAGCACGTCTGGGCAAAGCCGGAAGCCTTGCCGCTCAACTCTCACGTCTTGATCTCGTTGTGCTCGACGAACTGGGCTATCTCCCCTTCGCCCGTTCCGGCGGCCAAATGCTCTTCCACCTGATCAGCAAGCTCTACGAAAAGACCTCTGTGATCATCACGACCAATCTTGCCTTCGGCGAATGGCCGAGCGTTTTCCACGACGCCAAGATGACCACCGCGCTCCTCGATCGCATCACCCACCATTGCGACATCATCGAGACAGGCAACGACAGCTGGCGGTTCAAAAACCGGAACTGAGCCCAAAACCCCTTCCCCCGGACCCCCATCCCCGGCGGTTAACCCGGTGGGTCAACAGGGACCTCCCACGGACGCCGCCGCCAGCACACCTGACGGTGCGCGTCGTCGTCCGTGGGCCCCTCCTATCGACTACCGGGATAACCGCCGCGCTGCCGAAAGGTGGGGTCAATATTGGGCGCCGATAGGGGGTCAGTTTTGCGCGCCGGTTGACACCCATCGGTCACGATGTGCGTTCTAAGCCAAGCCATTAACAGCCTACGCTTGAAGGGTAAACCGGAGCGATCCAACATCAGCCACTGCGGAAAAAACTCTTCCCATTCCTGTCTTGAGCCTGCATCCCAATACTCTGGATCCTGCCGCTCGAAGCCGGACTGTCGCGGCACGATCACCAGATGCTCAAGGCTATTTTCAATCAGGCCGATCGATTGCTGCATAGCATGGTCGCCTCCAATCAGCTGGGGCACACCCTCGACCCAATAGCGTTGAAGATGCAGTAGCTCATGGATTACGGCCGCTTCGGGCACTGTCTCGAAATCCTTGATCAGCAGGACGGAAGTGTAATCGTTGATATCGAGACCGGCTGCGACATTCTCGAATGGTGCCTCACCCGCACGCAGCATTCGGGCAGCGAGTGTTCCCTCCGATTTCTCAAGTATTTCGTCCATCAATTTCACGGTTTGGGCGCCAAGACGAGCTTTTAAAGAAAGAAGGTTGTTGTTCATCACATTATCCGGCCCCAAGAGATGCGGTCTTCTTAAATTTATAGCGGTCGATGTAAACTCTCGAGACGACGGCGAAGTCCCGGGTATTCGCCGACTAAGCTGCCATGCGCTGCTTTGAGCGACGCGCTCTAAAGCGGTCGAACATCATCTTCCGATCGATTCAGTTTTTGCCACCTTGCGGATTCGTTGTGAATCAGCCACGATGCGAATTGCTATTATGGTTTTTTCCAATGATTGCTTTTGTAAACACTCTCAGTTGCATCAGCGAAATCAAACTCGGATTTAATCCAAATATTTTTCCCATTCCCATCAAATTTAGCCGAGTCATTCAGGCGACTGTAGGTTCGACTTGAAATGTATGTGTGGTAGCCCGGGTCTCGTATATCGGAGAGTTTAGCAGAGAAACTGGCCGCTTTACCGATCCAGATGAGGTCGTTGCTATTGCGAACGCCGGACCGCACCGCTCGAACTTCGCCCACGTCGACACCCACACCGTGTCTGATTTCGATTGCGTTATCACGGATTGACGCAAACTGCTTCCGTGCGGCCGGGTGAATGATTTTTCGAACAGTCCAATGAATTTCTCTGCCGCAAATCGATGCAGCGGAATTTTTGTCATCACCGATAAAGATGCCCATCACACGATCACCATCGAAGCTTCTTATGGCACCGCCGTGTTTAACAATCAGTCGTGCAGAACAATCTAGGTAAGCACGGATTATTTTTGCTGTCGTCGTCCAAGGACAGGCCTTTGAAAGCAAAGCTGATCCGGCAAGGTCAGCATACAAGAATGCCGCGTCAATCTTCACGGCACCATCCTTGAGTGCCACGTCATCAGTAGATGGAACAACGCGACCGTCTCGCACATTGAACGAGGTGCCGAGGATCGTATCGACGCGGTCGGTGAGAAAATCAGAATTTACAGGCACGCCGTGAACCTTAGCCGTTATTTGGGCCGAGCGAATTGATATGATCGCGCAGCTTATTGCATGCTGGCCCCATTAACCGCTGGTTTTCTCCACCCTTGGCGAAGCGATAAGGAATGGTTGTGATGCCAGAAAGGTCACTGGGAAGCTTGATGTCCTGATCGCGGGGCTCCATCAGAATGGCCCGAGCGCGCCCCAATCGCCCCATGAAAAGGCCGAGTTCAAATATTACGTTGTCTCGTGGAGCTGGCCATTGTTCATCACGGCTTTCAGTGACATCGTCGGCATGCGCAATCGCGATCGCAAAATCCGAGTTGTCTACTGCCCCTTCAAGATCTTGCAGAGTGTAGTTGCTTACTTTGAAGCAGCCCTCATTCCAGATTTCGACAGCGAACGGATCGTACTCGAAAGCATTGGCAATGATCCGCGCAATTGGAAGCGATTCGACTGAGCAAATAATGAAAACCCGCACCTGCTCCCGATAGGCACCGACCGTGTTGTTTCGTTCAATTAGTCGCCTGGAGAGTTCCTGCGCGATAGCGCGGTATATATCGGGATGTCGGCTGGCGATATCAGAGAAAACTTCTTCGCTGACTTGAAGTGCTGCTACCGTATCAGCAGCAATCACTGTCGCGGACCGGATCTGGGTTGGTTGAATTGCAGCCATTTCGCCAACGTGGTTGCCCGGTCCACGAACACCAACTCTTCGCCCATTCACAACGATGTCGCAGGTGCCCGCGACAATCAGATAGAGTTCGTTCGTGTCGGATGCTTGCTCGATCAGCACCTCGCCAGCTGCAAACGATTTAAGTTCGGATCGTTCGAGCAGTTCATCGATGCAATCGCCAGCCTTCAAAAGCATACGATTAGTGGCAAGAACCTCACGTAAAAGGCGTTCGCCTCGCTCGCCTTGAAATCTTTCAAGCACAATCAATCCTTTGCCAACCTTGGATCATTGACGTCACCCCATGCCAAATATCCCGCCGGGTTGTCGAGAGCTCACATTGAGCCAAAGGCCGGACGAACGAATATAGAGATCTGGGATGACGACATTAACGAGCAGCGAAAGCCGCCGCACGTCGCGGTAGACTAGGAGTTTTCGAAAGATACCCGCCTACGTTCAGGGAAATCGGCAACAGTTGACCATGGGATTCGTCCTATTCTAGGACAGATCATCCCGTCATCACTTAACAATTGCCGTTAGCAGAGCAATCTGGGGAGAAGTTCGCGAAACGTTCCTTGGACGTGCGGCGAACTAGGTTTAGTTACGTGCTTACGAAGGTATGCACGAGAGGTCGCAAAATGGCATGGAACAATGAGCGAGCACGGGCTCGAATCCGAGGGTTTATGGAACAAACCCCAGAGGGCGAAATCGTCGTGGAAGAGTTCACACGATATCTCGCGGAAAAGCGAAGCCGCCATACTGGATCGCATCCCACCCTTGCCATGGATGCCAAAGCACTGATCGAGATTCCTCGTAATCGCGCGATTACAACCCATGCCGTCCATGTTTACGCCAATCTGATAAATTTCAATTCGGTACTTGTCGAGGCGGGCCGAGAAACTGAAGCTAGCCATCGCCGCGCTCTCGAATTTTTGCATGCGCACTACCGAGCTTGCGATAATCTCATCGACGAATTTGCGATGCTGCGCGTGGACTTTCACGGCTCTCGGTTGCATGCAGTTGTTCTTGCACCCGAAGGCGCCTCAAACGAGGGGGAGCGGGTCCGAATAGCCGTCTCCTTTGCAGCCGCCTTCCGGGCAATGGTTGCGCGTCTAAGCAATGACCACCCTGAGTTCCAAACGGAAGTCCGGATCGGGATTGATACTGGGCCAGCAGTAGCGATCGATGGCGGCAAGAGTGATGAGCGTGAGCCTCTCTTTATCGGCAGCCCCGCGAACCACGCCGCGAAGCTCGCCGCTGGGGAAATTCCAGGCATCATACTTAGCCCGAGGGCAGAAACTTTAATCGGGCAACAGCGTCAGATCGGCTCGCAGTCTCATCCTCTCTCTGCACAGATCGAGCAGCACTTTCTCACGGAAGAAATCTTGGCGCTCGACTCGGTGGCCCCGTCTGGAGGGAGGCTCGAAACCGCATATCAAAGGTTTTCGGATGAATTTGGTGCGCCGCGGTCCATGGCTGCCGACTCCAAACAACCTGCTTTCAGCTTCCATTACAAGCAACCACCGCTCAAAAATATCGTATTCAAAGATCATCCTCCGAGCAATGCAATCCGGATGGAGCTAGCCTCAATTTTCGCGGATCTCGATGGTTTTACGGCCTACATAGATGCCGCAATGCGCGAC
This sequence comes from Novosphingobium lindaniclasticum LE124, assembly GCF_000445125.1. Classification (GTDB taxonomy): domain Bacteria; phylum Pseudomonadota; class Alphaproteobacteria; order Sphingomonadales; family Sphingomonadaceae; genus Novosphingobium; species Novosphingobium lindaniclasticum. The sequence continues at coordinate 7,045 of NZ_ATHL01000085.1, read as the reverse complement.
GGAAAAATTGCTGAGGCAGTGGCCAACCTTCACGTGCTGCGGGCGGAAATGGCTGCCGTTCTACGCAATGATTTTTCGGGCCGTAAAGTGCGGTTCGTCGGCGATTGCGTCCATGGATTGATTGCAGAAGGGACTTCGAGCGAAACAGACCCCGCTGAAACAGTTCGCTCGGCCGTCATCATGGCGGGGGCGTTGCGATCATCATTCGATCTTTGCCGCACCATGCTCCCCGGCATTCGCGATATGGGCCTTGCTATCGGGATCGACTACGGGACAACTCCCATTTGTCGCCTCGGCCTTCGCGGTCTCGCTAGTGTCCGGACCGCAGCAAGCCGTAGCGCCTGTATCTCAGAGGCTGAACAGCAACGTTGCTCAGGGAACGAAACTGCAATTGGCGAAGCTGCTTATCGCGCTGCCTCGGCAGTTGTTCGCGAGGCATTCAAAACTGATCGAGCACTGGCGAACCTCGACTACCTTTCGGCGCAGTTCATGCTGGGGCTTGAGACAAAGGGGGCTGCTAAACCAGCAGCGCCGATGCAAGCCCACGTACCTGCAAGCATGCCTTTGCGAGCCCATGCCACGTAATGGCGATGTCGGCCTTGTCCTGGCTCGCAAATGTATGCCCGCCATGGTTTGATTTTACAGACTTGCAAGATGGTTGGGCCGTAGGAACTGCTCGACCGCCTTCCACTCCATGGGAAAGGACCGGCATTGAGCTGCATTTCGAAGGCAGCGAAGAAGTTCGCGTCCGAGAAGTGAAGCCCGGCACCTGTTTGCCGGCGCGATGCCCAGAACGACATGTTCAAGGCGATCGCACTTTCTGTGTGGGACTACACCGCCGGACAGTTCGCAGTTTAGATGAAGCCAATGCCTGGTGGGATCAACTTTGGCAGTACTTAATATGCCAAGCGATCGCCGAGCGTATGGGGGTATGGCCGCCAGCAAATGCGCTCGATCATGGTGATGCCGGTCACTATCATGAGCGGGCGCTGGCGATCGCCGAACAATTGGGCATTACAGAGGAGTATCTTGCAGCACGCCTGGATGAGCCGAGTTGGATTACTGATCCAAATTTACGCCTTATGGATCAGCAACTATCCCCAATTAACGGAAGATCTCCTTGCCCTCGGGGCTGCAAAAAGGCTCGCGGAAAGAGAAAAGCAATCATTCGGCGTAAATGTAAATCTCGAACTATGATGCTCGAGCTAGTGCGATGTGAGCGAAAAAGACGGAAGGCTTTGCAAGAATATTGGGGCTACATTCGGCAATCAGGCACAGTCTGTTGCGGCACTATGAAGCAGTGCGAACTTCGAGCGTTGACAAGTGCAGGGAGCGGCTAATCGCCGTTCTGGACTCACGAGGCTTTGCCAAGACGGCCTGTGATCTGCTTAGCGGCTAAGCCAATTTCGGGGAGATACAAAAGGTGCGGATCAGATATACAATAAACACGACGAATCTCATTCAAGTTTGCGCAGAAATTTATTGGCAGTCACTCTAACATGGCAGTAGCAGATGACCGTCATCGTCTTGAGGTAGCTGAGCGCCAGCTTGCTTTCGTTCAAAGCTTTTTCCCTCGGATCGACAGCAAAGTATCCGCCTTGTTCGCCATTATGTCGGCGCAAATCGCCGTCGCAGCCCTGAACTTAACCGCCGAAGACCTCATTCAGTGGTACATGGGGCTACCGCTGACTGTATTCCTTCTTGCGGTGGCGGCTGCCTACGTCTTCCTTTATAGATGCGCATATCCCCATTTGGAAGGCGGCCAAAGTTCGCTCGTGTACTTCGCTGAGATTGCGAAACGTCGCGAGGCTGAGTTCATCCGGGATTACCTCGCTGCCAGCGTTCCCTCACTGGCCGAGGACATAACTGGCCAAATCTGGCGCAATTCTCAGATTGTTGACTGCAAATTCAAGTTCCTCAAGTTAGCGACTCAGTTCGCTATGTTCTCCTTACTACCATGGGTTTTCGTGCTAATAGCGTCCTCTTACTCACACGGACGACTCCCATTGCTAACAGGGCAAGGGTAATATCGCCGGTACTGGCCTAGACGGCCGGCGAGATTGGGATCGCTTTAATCCACGTTAGAGGGGGCCATTCACCAACATCCGACCTGCTATGTCTGCTGCAGGTCGAACAATATGAACAGACGGCGGCTCAGGGACGGTCCGCCCGAGAAAGGAGACGTTCCGGACTGTCCGACGTAGCGGAAATTTTGGCCCGGTCGGGCGCAGATATTGGATGCTTGGAAGCGAGAGACGGAATGTCGCCGCGAAGCGTCGAAGACGGCGCGTTCCCTCGAAGCCGCAGCCTATTGCAAAGCGAATGACGCATTCACGGCTGATCCGCATCCCGGATTTGTACGCGAACAAGACGGATGGCTGACCGCGGGGTGTCCCCATCATGGGCAATCTTCTCTCAAACGAGGCGCGAAGCACACATGTCTGTGCAACCTGATTCCGGAAATCTGAACTCGCTTCAGGTCGCAGTTTGCCTGTGGATCGAAAAGATCGGCACGGCACCGATCACGATGGTGGTGTCAGCCAATCCGTCATCGCTCATCCCGCCGGGTCGGAAAAACCGGTCCTCGCACGCGCATCCGCGTTTCGTCAAATGGTCGCTGAAGCGCGGCAATCTCGGCGTAGGATCCGCCCAGCCAGGTATCGATATCGCTCGGGCCGAGAATGGTGACCATCGCCTTGGGATGGACCGGTTGGACCAGCGCGTTGGCGTCGCAGGTCACCATGGCGAAGGCATCGCCGATTTCCGTGTGCTGCCAGAAGCCGGCGACCGCGAACACCGGCTGATCCGTAACCGAAAACCACACCTCGCCCTTGAGCGGCGGCTTGCCATCCCCGAGGTCATGCTTGTCCGGCGTGAACTCGCAGAATTCGGTTAGCGGCACGATGCAGCGGTTTTTCGGGTCTTCGGCGAGCCGCTGCCATTGCGGCGCGCCGAGATTGCGCACGTTCGTCAACGGCCAGGCCCCCTTGCCGCCCAGCACGTCCCAGCTCATCACGTCCCACCCCCGTATGCCGTCCTGCTCGCGCACCACATAGGCCCGCCCCTTGGGCCTCAGTTCCTGGGGATCGAAGTGATTGTCGCGCGGCCGTTCGCGAAAGAGCTCAGCGACCGAGCCGAAGAGGGTTTCCGGCTCTCCCTTGAAGCGGGCACGGTTGCACATGGCATTGCTCCTGATCGCGGCGGGCATCCCTTGGCACGGCTGCGTTGCCCGAAGCATATCGCAGTCGGCAACCGGCGCTACGAGAGAATTGCTCTCGAGGCGGGCTATGACGGGCCGGCCTCTTCATAGCGTCCGGCGAGCCGCAGCTGCCGGACAATTCCGTTGAAAGCTGCCGTCACCCCCTGCGCCCGGCCGATCTCGTTATCCTGGCAGGCGGCATCCCAGTAGAGCTCGAGCGGCCAGCGCTCCCGGCAGTGCGGCAGCAGGCACCTGAGGGCGAGGCGAACCTCGACGGTATCGACCCGGCCGTCGCTGCAGCGGGTCACGCCGCCGCGCAGGATATGCAGCGAGAGCGCGATGATCACGCGCTGGTGTTTGGGAAGCGCCGCCACGCCTCAATGGAAATCGTGCGACTTGAACCGCACGACCTCCTCGGGGTCCCGGCCATCCGCATGCGGCGGCCAGTAACTGGAGACCGGTTTCGGGCTCCAGGCCTCATCGCCGCGATCCGGGCTACCACCATGGCGGGCGCCGTCCCCCCTCCCGGTGCGATGCGGGAACGACATCTCGCCGACGCGGTGCAGGAGGTCGCCGTGATCGATGATCCGATCACAGATCACATGGATGACATCGCCTTCCTTCTGCACTTGCCCCTTGAGCCCCACCATCGAGGCGGACATCACGGTGCGGCGCTGGGCCTCGAAGCGGTCGGGCCAGAGGATGCCGTTGGCGATACCCGTCTCGTCCTCGATGGTGATGAAGAGCACACCTTTGGCCGATCCCGGCTTCTGGCGCACCAGAATGATCCCGGCGACCTCGACCTTCCTGCCGTCGCGAATGTTCGCGAGATCGGCGCAGCGCGTCACGCCCCGCTGCGTGAGTTCGTCCCGCACGAAGGTCAGAGGGTGGGCGCGCAGCGAAAGCTGCAGCGCGCGATAGTCCTCGATGACCTCGCGCCCATCGGCCAGCGGGCGCAGTTCCACGGCCGGCTCCTGCGCCTCGGCGCTGATCCTCTCTGCCGCGCGGTCCGCGGCGGCAAAGAGCGGCAGGGGGGCTTCGCCGAGCCCCCTCACCTTCCACAGTCCCTGGCGGCGATCCGCGCCGAACCCATGGAAAGCATCGGCACCCGCAAGCTTCTCGATCGCGGCACGCGGCACCCCGGAGCGTCGCCACAGGTCCTCGACGGATTCGAACGGCGTGAGGGCGCGCGCCGTGACGATCGCTGCACCATCGGCATTGGAGAGCCCATGCACCTGGCGCAGACCAAGCCGCACGGCATGATACCGGCCCCGCGCAGGCTCCAGCGAGCAGTCCCACCGGCTCGCGTTGATGCAGACGGGACGAACCTCCACCCCGTGCCGGCGCGCATCGGTAATGATCTGGGCGGGGGCGTAGAACCCCATAGGCTGCGCATTCATCAGCGCGGCGCAAAACACGTCGGGATGATGATGCTTCATCCAGCTCGAAGCATAGGAGATCTTCGCAAAGCTCGCGGCGTGGCTCTCGGGAAAACCGTAGGAGCCGAAGCCCTCGAGCTGACGGAACGTCCGCTCGGCAAAGTCGCGCGGATAGCCCCGGCCGACCATCCCTTCGATCAGCTTTTCGGAAAAGTGGGACACGCCGCCGGTCATCTTGAAGGTCGCCATCGCGCGGCGCAGTTGGTCGGCTTCCGCCGGCGTGAACCCCGCGCCGACGATCGCGACCTTCATGGCCTGCTCCTGGAAGAGCGGCACGCCAAGCGTCTTTTCGAGGACGGCGCGTAGTTCGGGGCGCGGATACTCCGGCTTTTCCAGCCCCTCGCGGCGGCGCAGGTAGGGGTGGACCATGTCCCCCTGGATCGGGCCGGGCCGGACAATCGCCACCTGGATCACGAGATCGTAGAATCGGCGGGGCTTCATGCGCGGCAGCATCGACATCTGCGCGCGGCTCTCAATCTGGAAAGTGCCTAGCGTATCGGCCTTCTGGATCATGGCGTAGACGTCCGGGTCATCGCCCTGCAAATCCGCGAGGCCGACTCGAAGCCCCTTGGCTTCTTCGAGCAGGTTGAAGGCGCGGTTCATGCAGCCCAGCATGCCGAGGCCCAGGACATCGACCTTCATCATCTTCAGGACATCGATATCGTCCTTGTCCCATGCGATGATCTGGCGATCGGCCATCGCCGCAGGTTCGATCGGCACCAAGTCGTCAAGGCGGTCATGGGTGAGCACAAAACCACCGGGATGCTGGCTGAACTGGCGCGGAACCCCGATCAGCTGGCGGGCAAGATCGAGGGTCAGGCGAAGCCGCCGATCCGACATGTCGAGGTTCAGTTCGGAGGCCTGCTTCTCGCCGACGCCTTCGGCCGACCAGCCCCAGACCAGACCCGCGAGCGAGGAGGTCAGGTCCTCCGGCAGCCCCATGGCCTTGCCGACATCGCGCACCGCGCCCCGCGCCCGGAAGCGGGTGACGACGGCGGTCAGCGCCGCCCGGTCGCGCCCGTACGTCTCGAAGATCCATTGGATGATCTCCTCGCGCCGCTCGTGCTCGAAATCGACGTCGATGTCCGGCGGCTCGCGCCGCTCGCCCGACACGAAGCGCTCGAACAGGAGCTCGTGCTTGATCGGGTCGATCGAGGTGACGCCCAGCACGAAGCAGACGCAGGAATTGGCGGCAGAACCCCGCCCCTGGCACAGGATACCCCGCCGCCGCGCCTCGCTGACGATCGAGTGGACCGTCAGAAAATAGGGTGCGTAGTTGAGATCGGCGATGAGCCTCAGCTCATGGGCGATCTGGTCCCGGTAGGTCTGGGGCGGTTCGCCCGCGAACATGGTGTCCAGCGCTTCATACGCCATCTTCTCCAGCGCCTGCTGCGCGGTGAGGCCGTCGATCACCCGCTCCTGCGGGTAATGATAGGTGAGGTCGCTGAGCGCGAAGGTGCAAGCCGCGGCAATCTCGACGCTGGCGCGCAACGCATCGGGATAAGCCGCAAAGCGGCGGACCATTTCCTCCGGCGACTTGAGCGCGCGGTCCGCGTTGACTTCGCGCCGGTAGCCAAGCGCATCGACCGTGCAGCCATGCCGGATCGCGGTCACAACGTCCTGCAGGAGCCGGGCATCCGGGACGTGGTAAAGAACATCGCCGGTGACGACACTGCGGATGCCGGCATCCGCCGCCTGCCGCGCGAGCGCATCGATGCGCACCGCGTCATCGGGGCGGCGGCGTTGGAACAGGGCCATGTAGCTGCGCCTGCCATAGACCTGGCGCAAGGCAGCAAGCGCCGCGGCATTCTCGCTATCCGCTTCGTGGGGAAGAAGGATGGCGATCACCCCTGCCGACCAGGCCGCGAGCTCGTGCCAGTGCAGCAGGCAGCCCCCCTTCCCGGCCCGGCGCTTGCCGATCGTAAGCAGGCGGGTAATGCGCGACCAGGCCTGCCTATCGGTCGGATAGAGCAGCAGGCGGCGCCCGCAGGTGAGATCGATCCGGGTGCCGGGTATCAGCCGGACGCCGGTGACCTTTTCCGCCTCCCAGGCGCGCACGACCCCGGCCACGCTGCCCAGATCGGCGATGCCGAGCGCGGGATAGCCGAGCATCGCGGCGGCGCCGAACAACTCGTCGGGGCTGGAGGCGCCGCGCAGGAAGGAAAAGTGCGTGAGCACCTGGAGCTCGACATAGGCGGTCATGCGAAGACCCCGTGCATCCACCAGGTGAGATCCCCGGTATTGCTTGCCATGCCGTCCCCGCGCCGGAACACCCAGTAGCGGCCGCCGTGCTCGTCCTCGACCCGGTAGTAGTCGCGCACGGCCCAGACTTCAGCGTCGCGGCGCCACCACTCGCCATGGATCCGTTCCGGTCCGTCGCCTGCCACGACCTTGTAGGCGCGCCCCC
>NZ_ATHL01000083.1 GCF_000445125.1 Novosphingobium lindaniclasticum LE124 | reverse complement strand
GTGGCGATGCCCCGGAACTGCTTGATCCGATTGAAGAAGCGCTCGACGAGATTACGCTGGCGGTAGAGCCATGACGAGAAGCCGAAGCGCTGCTTACGGTTGGAGCGGTTGGGAATGTTGGCCCAGATGTTTCTGGCCGCGGCCGCCTCGCGAATGGCCGTGCTGTCATAGCCCTTGTCACCGAGCAGGGTGGCACCCTCGGGAATGGCCTCGATCAGCGCTTCAGCTTCGTATGCATCATGGACCTGGCCACCCGTCAGTCGCAGTCCGACAGGACGTCCATCAGCGTCGACAAGAGCGTGGAGTTTGGTCGTAAGGCCGCCCCGGGAACGTCCCATGCCATGATTGCCGGATCCCCCTTTTTGCCCGTCGCACCGTGCTGGTGGACGCGCATGCAAGTGGAATCGATCATCACCAACTCGCCGTTGAAACCGGCGGAAACCGCCGCCAACAATCGGTCCCACACTCCAGCCTTTCGCCAGCGGATGAACCGGTTGTAGCAGGTCGTCGACGGACCATAGCGTTCCGGGACCTCTGCCCACGGCGCACCAGAACGGAAACGCCAAAGTATCCCGTTCAGCACCCGGCGGTCATCGACGCGGGGCACTCCACGCGACTTGTTGGGCAGCAACGGCTCGATGATGAGCCATTCCTTGTCCGTCAGTTCATATCGCCGCCGCGTCATACGCCCTCCGTTTCCGAAGGTCGCCTGAATCATGCCAAGGCCGACAACTCAACCCGATTTATGAGTTTGCGCCCTAGCGAACGTCTCTCAAGGAAGTGCTAACGCGTCGGTATGAGCGTTTTTCGATGACGAGGTTTGGGTGGCAACAAACCGGCCCCGGCAGGTCGTTCCGCCGGGGCGTCTGTTAGATTCAACCCGCCGCCAGTGCCGCCAGCAATAGCAAGGCGACGATGTTGGTGATCTTGATCATCGGATTGACCGCCGGCCCGGCGGTATCCTTGTAGGGATCGCCGACGGTATCGCCCGTAACCGCCGCCTTGTGGGCCTCGGAGCCTTTGCCGCCGTGGTGGCCGTCTTCGATGTACTTCTTGGCATTGTCCCAGGCACCGCCGCCCGAGGTCATCGAAAGCGCGACGAACAGCCCGCCGACGATCACGCCCAGCAGCAGTGCACCGAGCGCCGCGAAGCCGTTTTCGGTGCCCGCAACGGCGGAGATCGCGAAGTAGACGGCGATCGGCGCCAGCACCGGCAGCAGCGAGGGGACGATCATCTCCTTGATCGCGGCCTTGGTCACGAGATCGACGGTCCGCGCGTAGTCGGGCTTGGACTCGTACGTCATGATGCCGGGGTTGGCCTTGAACTGCTCGCGCACGTCCACCACCACGTCGCCCGCCGCGCGGCCGACGGCGGTCATGCCCATGGCGCCGAACAGGTAAGGCAGCAGCGCGCCGAGCAGCAGGCCGACGATGACGTAGGGGTTTTCCAGGCTGAAATCGACCGAAAGATTGGGGAAGAACTCCCGAAGGTCGGTGGTATAGGCGGCAAAGAGCACCAGTGCGGCCAGGCCGGCCGAGCCGATGGCGTAGCCCTTGGTGACGGCCTTAGTGGTGTTGCCCACGGCGTCGAGCGCGTCGGTCTTTTCACGCACTGCATCGTCCAGACCGGCCATTTCCGCGATGCCGCCGGCATTGTCGGTAACCGGCCCGTAGGCGTCTAGCGCGACGACCATCCCTGCCAGCGCCAGCATGGCCGTGGCCGCATAAGCGATCCCGAGCAGTCCAGCGAGCTGGTAGGCGATCACGATGCCCGCCACGATCACCAGGGTGGGGAGGGCGGTAGCCTCCAGGCTGATGGCGAGGCCCTGGATGACATTGGTGCCGTGGCCGGTTTCGGAAGCCTTGGCGATGGAGCGGACCGGGCGATAGCCGGTGCCGGTGTAGTATTCGGTAATCCAGATGATGAGCCCGGTGATGACCAGGCCGACCAGCGAGCAGTAGAACAGCGTGCGGCCGCTGAAGCCGGTCTCGCCGATGGGCGCATTGATGCCGCCGAGGGCATAATCGATAGCCCACCAGATCGCCGGGATCGAGAGCACGGCCGTGACCAGGAAGCCCTTGTACATGGCGCCCATGATGTTCTGCGAGCTGCCGAGGCGGACGAAGTAGGTGCCGATGATCGAGGTGACGATGCAGACGCCGCCGATCAGCAGCGGCAGAGCCATGAGGCCGGAGAAGTTGTCGATGCCCTTCATCAGCAGGGCCGTCAGCACCATGGTGGCGCCGACGGTGACGACATACGTCTCGAACAGGTCTGCCGCCATGCCGGCGCAGTCGCCCACGTTGTCGCCCACATTGTCGGCGATGACGGCGGGGTTGCGGGGGTCGTCCTCGGGAATGCCGGCCTCCACCTTGCCGACGAGATCGGCGCCGACATCGGCGGCCTTGGTGAAGATGCCGCCGCCCAGGCGCGCGAAGATGGAGATCAGGGAGGCGCCGAAGGCGAGGGCGGTGAGGCCCTGGACCACGGTGCGGTCTTCTCCGCCGACGGTGTGGCCGCCGGGGCCGGTGAGATACCAGTAGAACACCGCGATCGCCAGGAGGGCGAGCCCGGCCACCAGCATCCCGGTGATGGCGCCGGCGCGGAAGGCCAGCGTCAGACCCGGTTGCAACCCGGTCTGCGCGGCCGCGGCCGTGCGCACGTTCGAGCGTACCGAGATGTTCATGCCGATGAAGCCGGCAAGGCCGGACAGGATGGCGCCGATCACGAAGCCCACGCCGGAGACGGTCCCGAGAGTGACGACGATGATGAGTGCCACGACAATGCCGACGATGGCGATCGTCGAATACTGTCGCTTGAGGTAGGCTTGCGCGCCTTCCTGAATGGCGGCGGCGATTTCCTGCATCTTTTCGTTGCCGGCTGGCGAGCCGAGCACTTGGCGGCTGGTGACGAAGCCATAGAGAATGGCCAGAAGCCCCAGGACAATTGCGATCGTGACTGGATTCACAAAACGCCCCCTTTTCCCAACGATGTAACGACGGGTTTTCCCGTTCGACGCGACTATGGCTATAGAGAAGCAGGACTAGTGGCAAGCGCGTTGATAGCTACGGAGTCTTATGGATTACGTCGTCCCGGACGCCGTAATCAATGCTGATAGCCGAGCTTCTCGGGCAGGGGCGCCGGCTGACCGTGCCAGTCCAGCGCGATGCCCTCGCCCTCATCCACCGTGCCGATCGGGTGGACGCGCGAACCGGCGCAAGTGGCCGCAGCGTGGACAAAAGCGCTGTTCACGGCTGGCGCGGTGAACAGCAGGACATAGTCGTCTCCGGCGGTCATCGCGGCAATCCGCTGCTCCAGCCCGTCGCCAACGGTGGCGACGAGGGCGCGGGAGAGGGGCACCTCGTCGGCTGCGATCCTGATCGCAACCTTGCTGGCCATCGCCATGCGGCGGGCATCGACCAGCAGTCCGTCCGAAACGTCCATCATGGCCGTCGCCAAAGGCGCCAGGGCCACGCCGAGCGACGGCTCCGGCATCGGGCGGCGATAGCGGTTCGCCAGCAGCGTGGCTTCAGGTGTTTGGACCCGGCTGCCGGAGGTGAGGAGTTCAAGGCCAAGACCGGAATCCCCGAGGGTCCCGCTGACCCAGACCAGATCGCCGGGCCGGGCGCCGCTGCGCGACGGCACCGGGCGATCCTCGGGGCCGCGCCCCAGCGCCGTCAGTGAGAAACTGCGCGCCGATCCCGGCGGCATGCGAACGGTATCGCCGCCGAGCAGCGGCACGCGAAAATGGCGACAAGCAAGGTCAAGCCCGGCAAGAAAGGCCCGGTCCCAGTCCTCGTCGCCCAGCGCATGCGACTTGAGGCAGCCGAGCGGCTCTGCGCCTTTGGCGGCCAGGTCCGAGGCGTTCACGGCCACGAGTTTCCAAGCGACGTCTTCCGGCGGATCGTCCGGCAGGAAATGGACGCCTTCGACGAGCGTGTCCATGGTCAGGACCAGCTTCTGGCCGCCGAGTTCCAGCACGGCGGCATCGTCCGCCAACCCGCGCGCGGCAGGGTTGACGGCAATGGCGCGCAGAGCGTCGATAAAGGCGAATTCGCGGGTCATGGTGAAACAATGGGCCCCGCAGGGCCCATTGTCGAGGTCATGGTTGCAGTTCGGTTCGCGCCCCGGAGAGCGCGAAAAATCAGCGCGCCGTCTTGGCCACCGCATCAAGCACGCCGTTGACGAACTTCGCCTCGCGCGCATCGAAGAAAGCGTGGGCGACGTCGAGATATTCGCCGATCGCCGCGCCCGTCGGCACGTCGGCGCGGGCCAGCAGTTCGTAAGCGCCGGCGCGCAGGATCTGAAGCATCGTCTTGTCGAGCCGGGCCAGCGACCAGCCCTCGGCCAGCTTGCCGGACAGCAGTTCGTCGATCTCGTCGCGGCGCGCGATCACGCCCTTCACCACGTCGTCGAAGAACGCAACTTCAGCCTTGGCGTACTGGTCCTCATCGATCTCCGCCCCGAGACGATGGCGGTGGAATTCGTCCAGCAGGATGGCCTGCTGGGTGCCCTCCATCTCGAACTGATAGAGCGCCTGAACGGCGGCAAGGCGCGCGGCGGAGCGGGCCTGCTTGGAATTGGGCTTGGGATTGCTCATTGGGAAAGTCTCACGGAAATGGAGCGCGCATGCGCGGGAAGCCCTTCGGCGTCGGCAAGGGCAACGGCGGCGGGGCCGATGGCCTCCAGCGCCGCCTGGTCGAGCTGGATGAAGCTGGTGCGCTTCATGAAATCGAGCACGGAGAGCCCCGAGGCAAACCTTGCGCGCCGTCCGGTGGGCAGGACGTGGTTGGGTCCGGCAACGTAGTCGCCCACGGCCTCCGGGGTCATGCGGCCGAGGAAGACCGATCCGGCATGGCGGATCTTGCGGAACAGGCTCTCCGGATCGTCGGTTGCGATCTCGACGTGCTCGGCGGCGAGAGCATCGGCCAGGGCCGGAGCTTCGTCGAAGCTCTCCACGACTACGATAACGCCGTAGTCGTTCCACGACTGGCGCGCGGTTGCCTCGGTGGCGAGAGCGGAGAGTTCAAGCTCCACCGCTTCGGCAACGGTATCGGCGTAGGCGGCATCGTCGGTGATGAGGATCGACTGCGACGTCGGATCGTGCTCGGCCTGGCTCAGCAGGTCGGCGGCGATGCGGCGTGGCTCGTTCTTGGCGTCGGCGATCACGAGAATCTCGCTGGGGCCTGCCACCATGTCGATCCCGACGACGCCGTAGAGCTGCCGCTTGGCTTCGGCGACCCAGGCATTGCCGGGGCCGGTGATCACATCGACCGGCGCGATCCTGTCGGTGCCATAGGCGAGAGCGCCCACCGCATGGGCACCGCCGACGCGCCAGACTTCGTCCACCCCCGCCAGGTGTGCGGCGGCAAGGACCAGCGCATTGACCTCGCCCTTGGGCGTCGGTGTGACGACGACGAGACGCTCGACGCCCGCAACTTTGGCGGGAATCGCATTCATCAGCATCGAGGAGGGATAAGCGGCCCGGCCGCCCGGAACATAGAGGCCGGCAGCATCTACCGCGCGCCATACCGCGCCGAGGCGCACGCCGGCGGCATCGGTGTAGTCGCGGTTTTCCGGTAGCTGCGCGGCATGGTAGGCGCGAATGCGTGTCGCGGCGAGTTCGAGGGCATCGCGCAATTCAGGCGACAGCGCTTCGAAGGCGGCGCGGCAGGTTTCGGCATCAATGCGCCAGCCGGTCTGGTCGAGGTCATGGCCGTCGAAGCGGGCGGTGTAGTCGGCCAGGGCGGCATCGCCTCGCTCGCGCACGGCGGCGAGGATATCCGCCACATCGCGCGCCACGTCCACGGCGCTCTCGCGGCGGTCGGCGACGACCCGCTGGAAAGCCTCGGCGAACCCGGCGTCCTTGCTGGAGAGCCGCTGCATCAGGCGGCGGCCTTCCGCTCGGCCACCAGTGCCCGGAAGGCATCGACCAGCGCGGCGACGCGTTCGTCGGTCTTCAAGGCGGCGCGGTTGACGATCAGGCGCGCGGAGATGTCGAGGATGCGGCTGGTCTCGACAAGGCCGTTTTCCTTGAGGGTACGACCGGTCGAGACGAGATCGACGATCCGGCTCGACAGGCCGAGCGAGGGCGCCAGTTCCATGGCGCCGTTCAGCTTCACGACTTCGGCCTGCACGCCCAGCTTCTCGTAGTGCTTGCGGGTGAGGTTCGGATACTTGCTGGCGACCCGCAAGTGCGAGGGAAGAGCACCGCCGACTTCGCCTTCGCGTTCGGCCACCGAAAGTCGGCAGTGACCGATATCGAGGTCGACCGGTGCGTATAGGTCCGGGTAGGCGAACTCTTCCACGACGTCCGAACCGACGATGCCCACTTGCGCGGCGCCATGGGCCACGAAAGTCGCCACGTCGAAGGCGCGCACGCGAATAAGGCGCATCTCGCTTTTCTCGCAGGCGAAAGACAGCGCGCGGGACTTCTTGTCGTGGAACTCCGCCTCGGGCACCACGCCGGCATGCGCCATCAGCGGCAGTGCTTCGTCGAGGATTCGGCCCTTGGGCACGGCGAATGTCAGAGTTGTCGGCATGGAGCGCGCATTTAGGCTGGCATCGTGCAAAGGGCAACCGGGGATAGATCCCCGGCGGCTTCCCTTTACCCGGTGATCAGTCCCCTTGGAATTTACTCGCCGGGTGCGCGGGCCTTGATGGCAAGGGCATGGACGCGCTGGCCGGGAATATCGCCCAGCGCGGCATTGACGAGCCGCTGGCGCTGGAGGCGGGATACCCCGGCGAAGGCGGGGCTTTCGATGTCGATGGTGAAATGCGATTCGCCGGTGCCGTCATCGCCCATGTGGCCTGCGTGACTGGCGGAATCGTTGACGACATCGAGGTGGGTTGGGGTGAAGGCGGCTTCGAGAAGCTGCCGCATTTCCTGTGCGATCGGTCCGGTCATGGGGTTCCATTTAGGCGTTCGATCCCCCATCTGGAAGCCGGTGAGACATTCTAGATTTCATGGCAGGGTCGAATCCGGTGGCCGCATGTGCAACTGGCCGGGATGTGAGGAGGCGGGCGAGTTTCGTGCGCCCGGCGGACGCATGCCCGGTTTCGACGGACCGGGCGACTACCGCTGGTTCTGCCTCGACCACGTTCGCGAGTTCAATTCCGGATACGACTATTTCGACGGCATGAGCGCGGAGGAAATCTTCCGCGCGCAGTCTCCGCTTCACGGCTGGGAGGCGCAGAGCCGCGCGTTCCGCCCCGATGCGGGGGTGGACGGTACGCCGCGCTGGGCGGACTTCGCCGATCCGCTGGAAGCGATCAGCGGCCGTGCCAAGGCGCACATGCGCCAGCGCCAGGCCGACATGAAGCCCGAGAACGCGCGCTTCAATCCCGAGGAACGCCGCGCTCTCGGCGTGCTCGGCCTTGATGGCGACATCGACAGCAAGACGCTCCGTCTGCGCTACACTCGCCTGCTGCGCCAGTATCACCCCGACCACAACGGCGGCGATCACAGCCGCGCCCTGCGATTGCAGGGGGTGGTCGAGGCCTACCAGCTCTTGCGGAAATCCCCGGCACTGGCTTGAAAGCGGCTCAAGTCTTTTCCCGCTCGCAGATTTCCGCCAGCTGATCGGCGCAGGCACCCCAGCCTTCCGCAAAACCCATGTCCTCGTGCGTCTTGCGGTCCTCCTCGCGCCAGTGGCGGGCGCGAGCGGTGTAGCGGGTGCCTTCGCCCTCGGGGGCGACTTCCCAGATGCCGATCATGAAGGGGCCGGACGGCTCGAATTTTCCCGTTACAGCGTCCGTGGTCACGAAGCGGCGACCTTCGTCGTAAGCGAGGTAGATGCCGTTCTGCGGCGCTGTTTCACCGTCCGGGCCGAACATCGTCATGCGGCACACCCCGCCGGGGCGTCTGTCCTGCTCGTCGATCTCGACGCGCCAGGGGCGGGGGCACCACCATTCCTCCTGCCGATTGGCCATGACGTCCCAGACTCGGGGCACCGGCGCATCGATGTAGCGGGTGATCGAGAGTTCGTTGTTCGTTTCGCTCATGGCAGTTCTCCTCAATCCCGGTCCGGGGCGCCGAGCGGGAAGTAGGAACGGAAAGGCCGCGCATCCTCCACGCACCGCGCGACCGGCGGCAGGGCGAGCAGATGCGCGCGCCAGGCGCGCAGGCGCGGGCGATCCTCCGGGATCGGGTGGACCCAATCGGCATAGAACAGCGAAGGCGCCGCCGCGCATTCGACGAGCGAGATCTGGTCCATCTGCGGATAGAACCGCAGCCAGCCTTCCAGCCATGCATAGACCCGGTCGAGTTGTTCGCGCGCCTGCCTGCAACGCGCCGGGTCGGGATTGGCGGCATCCCGGATATACTCGTTCACGACGATCTGCATCACGTTCATGACGTAGTTGTCGAAGACCCGGTCCAGCATGCGAATGGCCGTCGCGGCGTCGGGGTCTTCGGGGATCAGCATACCCGGGGAGACATGGTGCCGGTCCAGGTACTCGATGATCGTCGTCGCCTCGAACAGCAGGTTCTCGCCGTCGCGCAGAACCGGGAACTTGCCGAGCGGCCCGGCCATCTGCACCACTTCGGCGTGTTCCGGATGCTCCTGGTCGAGGATGCGGAACGAGAAAGGCACTTCATAGGCGTAGAGCGGGATCAGGGTCTTCCAGGTGTAGGACGAAAATGGGTGGCCGAACAGTTCGAGGCTGGGTCCCGGGTTCACGCAGAAGCTCCGGCCACGGCTGCTTCGATCGCGGCGATGTCGATCTTGCGCATCGTCATCATCGCCTCCATTCCCCGCTTCGCCGCGGCGCGGTCGGGATGGGTGAGGGCGTCGCTCAGGGCCTTGGGCGTAATCTGCCAGGAAAGGCCCCACTTGTCCTTGCACCAGCCGCACATGCTCTCCGCGCCGCCGCCCGCAACGATGGCGTTCCAATACCGGTCGGTCTCTTCCTGGGTCGATGTCTCGACCTGAAAGGAGAACGCCTCGCTCTGCGGGAAAGTCGGGCCGCCATTGAGGGCGATGCATTCGATGCCCATGACGGTGAACTCCACGGTGATCACATCGCCCGTCTTGCCGTCCGGATAGTCGGTGGGGGACTGGACCACGCGGGTGACATGGGTATCCGGGAACACGGAGGCATAGAAGTTCGCCGCTTCCTCGGCAGCGCCGTCATACCAGAGGCAGACGCGGTTTTTCGCGCTCATTTCTTCATCTCCCCGATGAGAGCGTTGTCCACTGCCTTGGCGGCCTTGTAGGCATCGCGCGTCTGAAGGCGTTCTGCATAGGCCACGAAGGCCGGCCGTGGAGGCATCGTGCCGAAGGTGAGGCCCCAATCCACGGCGCTGCCGACGTAGACATCGGCCATGGTGAAGCGATCCCCGCAGACGTATTGCGCCTTGTCGAAATGGCCTTCCAGGGTGTTCATCGTGCGCTCGAAGCTGCCCCAGCCAGCCATCATCTCCTGCTCGGGCAAGGGCTCGCACTTGAAGTGGCGCGAGGTGATCGCCTGCTCGATCGGACCGGCGGCGAAGAAGGTCCAGCGGTAGTAGTCCGCCACTTCCTCGTCGCTCGGCAGCAGGCCTGCGTCGGGGTGCATTTCCGCAAGGTAGAGGCAGATCGCTGCCGCTTCGGAAACGGTGCGGTCGCCGCTCTGGGCATGGTGGACGATCGTGGGCACCTTGCCCATAGGGTTCACGGCGAGGAAGCTCTCGGGCTTGTCCTTCCAATCGATCAGCACCTGCCGGTAGTCGGCCCCGGCTTCGTGGAGAGCCCAGCGTGCGATCTGCCCGCGCGACATCGGATTGGTGTAGAAGGTGTAATCGGCCATGATCCCTGCTCCGTCGATCTGTTTGTGGCGGAACAATCATGGAACATCGCTCCGCCGTCAATGGCCTTGTGATCTTGTCGCCTATCAGTCGCCTTTGGGGCCGACGAGCCCGAAACCCGCGCCTTGCGGGTCGGTCGCCACCACGATCCAGTCGCCGCCGGGCACCTCGTGCGGCCCCATCAACACCGCGCCGCCATTCGCCTCGATCGCCGCCTTGGCCTCGGCGATGGACGGCACGCCGAAGTAGAACATCCAGACCGCGGGCTGGCTCTCCTCCTGCCGCTGCATGATGGCGCCCAGGGTCTGGCCGTGATGGCCGATGAAGCAATAGTCGCCCAGTTCGCCCATCGGCATCTTCTCGTCGAAGGTGAAGCCGAAATGCCTCCCGTAGAAGGTCATGGAGCCGGCCTGGTCGGGGCTGGCGAGTTCGTTCCAGCGCACTCTCTGGTTCTGGGACACGGAGAAGACGTCGCTGAACGCATCCGGCTGGTCGGCGGGCGGGATCGGTTTCATCAGGTAGATCGGTACGCCCTGCGGATCGGCGACCATGGCGATGCGGCCGACGGGAAGGTCCGTTGCAGGCATCTGGACTTTGCCGCCCTCCGCCGCGATCGCTTCGACCGCGGCGTCTACATCCTCGACGTAAAGGTAGGGCAGCCAGATCGGTCTGGCGCCACCTTGCGCCATCTCCTCGGTGATCTGCATGGCGCCGCCCGCCATGCCGCCGTCGTCTCGAACGATCATGCGGTAGTCGAGGCCGCCGGCGTCGGGATCGGCATGGGTGGCGATCGTCCAGCCGACCACTTCGCGATAGAAGGCGGCGGCGCCCTCCACATCGCTGGTCAGCAGCTCGTACCAGATGAAGCTTCCGACAGGATCGGCCACGGTCACGCTCTCCCCAACTCGACCACGGCGTCGAACCCGCCGAAGATCATGCGCTTGCCGTCGAAGGGCGGCGGGTTGGTGGCCGGGTCGAACCTCGGATCGTTCTTCATGAGTTCCATCAGCAGGCCCATCTGCCGGTCCCGCGTTTCCTTGTCGGGCCACTCGATCCAGCTGAAGCAGACCGTCTCGTCTTCGTTGGCCTCCACCGACCGGAAGAAGTCGGTCTGCTTGCCGTGCTGCAGATCGTCGCCCCAACATTCGACGACGCGGGTGGCGCCGTACTCGAGGAAATATTCGTCCAGTTCGCGGGCGTGGGCGATGAACTTGTCCTTGTTCGCAAGGGGCACGGCAAGCACGAAACCATCGACATAAGGCATGGCTATTCTCCTAGTTGGCGGGAGAGGCGTAGCTTTCGAGTTGTTCTGCAAGGGCCCGGCGAAAGGCCGGGCGGTCCTCGCCGCGCGTCTTGTAGGCAGCGAGTACGGGGTAGCCCTGGAGGATCGCAGTGTGGTCGAGGATGCGCAGCACCGTGACCATGACGATGTCGGCAATGGAGAACGATCCGGCCAGCCATTCCGCTTCGCTCAGCGCGGTCTGGACGGCCGCGAGACGGGCCTCGACCAGCTTGAGCGCGCTTGGACGCGCCTCGGCAGCCCAGGGCTGGCCGGCCTGAAAGAAATCGAGCATGCCGATCTGCCCGACGAAGGGCTCGACGCTGTTGAGCGCCGCGAAAAGCCAGGTGATCGCCTGCCACCGCTCCGTTGGATCGACTGCGAGCAGCCGTCTGTCCTGTTCGCCCAGATAGAGCAGGATGGCGCCCGTTTCGAACAGCCGCTGCTCGCCATCGTCGAAAGCGGGAACCTGGCCGAAGGGCTGCCAGGCCTTGTAGCTTTCAGGGCGAGGCTTGAACACGTCGAGCAATTCGACGCGGTAGTCCCGCTCGATCTCCATGAGAGCCCAGCGGACGCGCAGATCCCGAACCTGTCCGCGGACGGGCGGGGGTACGTCAGCATAGGCGGTGACGATGGTCGAGGCGGCATCGCTCTGCGGCATCGGCTCTCTCCAAGGGAATTTCGCTCTTCAAGGACAGCGATTCGTTATTGCCCGAGACTGACGTTTAAGGTTACAAAAAGCAACCATGAAGTTTAAAAAGGAAACCACGGGCGCAGGGCGTCGGTTGCCGGAGGATGGTCGGGCAATGTCTCACGGGCGCTGGTATCGCGACGCCTGCGGAGCGGCGTTTGCGATGGAACTCGTCGGCGAGCGTTGGACTTTGCCGATCATCCGGGAAATGATGCTGGGACCTCGCCGCTTCAACGGTCTGCGCGCCGCGCTGCCCGGCCTCAGCGCCAAAGTGCTGACCGAGCGGCTGGCCAGCCTGGAGAGGACCGGGATCGTGCGGCGCGAGACACTGCCGCCGCCGGCCTCGGTCCAGGTCTATGCGCTGACGGAGTGGGGGCTGGCGCTGGAGCCGGTCATGCAGGAGCTTGGCCGCTGGGCGGTGCGATCGCCGGGCCATGATCCCATGCTGCCGCTGACGCCGGTCGCCTTCATGCTCTCGCTGCGGACGATGCTGGTGCCCGAGCGGATCGGCGGTTTGGAACTGCGGGTGCTGTTCGACGTGGGTTCGGCGCGTTTCACAGGGACGCTGGGGCAGGGCGAGCTGCGAATCGCGCCTGCCGGAGAAGACGTGCCTGTGCCGGACCTGCGCTTTTCGGCGGAGACGGCCACCGATTACCTACCGGTGTTCTACGGCAAGCGGTCGGTGGAGGAGGCGGGCGGGAGGCTTTCCATTGCCGGAGACGGGGCTCTCGCCGCGAGATTCATCGATCTGTTCGCCTTGCCAGGAAAACTTGGTTGAGGAGGGGTGCTAAGCACGCAGGGATGTCGACGTACCTGTCGTGCTGCGGGCTATTGTTCGCTCTTTTTCTTGCGGAGGATGACAGAGAGGGGTGGACTGCCGACAAGCAGCTTTGAGGCGAATGAAACAGTCCCCGAGAGGAGTTGCCGATGTTTAACGTTCGCCTTGCTGTGCAGTCAGATCTGAGCGGCCTTTTGGATTTGTTCCAAGCTTCGGAAGTAAGCCCGTTTGTCCAACCCGTGGAGCGAGCAGAGCAAGTTTGGGAGCAAACGTTGAAGAGCGAAAGCAGTGTCGTTTTCATCGCGGAGGTCGAAGAGATCATTGCATCGACGTGCATGCTCATCACCGCTCCAAACCTGCTAAGGCAAGGGCGTTCGCACGGCTTCCTCGAAAACGTGATGACACACCCCAACTATCGGGGGCGGGGCCTGGGAAAAGCTGTCGTGTCGGAAGCGATTAATCATGCGTGGGCAGCCGGTTGCCATCATGTCCTCATGCAGAGCGGTCGCCCAGATCCCCGGGTACATAGGTTCTATGAACAGATCGGGTTCAAGCCGGGTTTGCGCGTCGGGTATGCCGTCACGCGTCCGTCGGAGTAAAGAGCCGCCTTGGGGCGGGTGCAGACTGTCAGCTTTCCTCCCACCGCTCTCCAATCGGCCGCAAAGCCTGTTGCGGTGCAGCGCCCGCTTGTCTACGCGGGTGGAACGATGACTGAGACCGAGACCATGAAAGCCGAGAATCGTGACGCCACCGTGCTGGCTGCTCCCGACATCGAACTCGACGTGCGCGAGACCTTCGGAATCGATATCGACTGGAAGGTGCCCGCCTTCTCCGTCGCCGACGAGCGCGTGCCCGATCTTGACGAGACTTACGTCTTCGACCCGGACACCACTCTCGCGATCCTGGCGGGCTTCGCCTACAATCGCCGTGTCATGGTGCAGGGCTATCACGGCACCGGCAAGTCGACTCACATCGAGCAGATTGCCGCCCGTCTCAAGTGGCCGTGCATCCGCATCAACCTCGATGCCCACATCAGCCGCATCGACCTGATCGGTCGCGATGCGATCGTCCTGCGCGACGGCCTCCAGGTTACCGAATTCCGCGAAGGCCTGCTGCCCTGGGCGCTCCAGCACCCGGTGGCGCTGGTGTTCGACGAGTACGACGCGGGCCGCCCGGACGTGATGTTCGTGATCCAGCGCATCCTCGAAACCGAGGGCAAGCTGACCCTGCTCGACCAGAACCGCGTGATCCGCCCGGATCGCAATTTCCGCCTCTTCGCCACCGCGAATACGGTCGGCCTTGGCGACACTTCGGGCCTCTATCACGGCACCCAGCAGATCAACCAGGGCCAGATGGACCGCTGGAACCTGGTGGTCGGCCTCAATTATCTACCCGAGCCGGTCGAGACAGAGATCGTCTCGAAGAAGGTGCCGCAGGTCGACGCCAAGACCATCTCGAACATGGTCAAGGTGGCGGACTTCACGCGCCAGGGCTTCATGAACGGCGATATCTCGACGGTGATGAGCCCGCGTACCGTCATTACCTGGGCGCAGAACTCGGCGATCTTCAAGGACGTGGGCTTCGCCTTCCGCCTCTCGTTCCTCAACAAGTGCGACGAGACCGAGCGGGTGATGGTGGCGGAGTACTACCAGCGCGTCTTCGGCAACGACCTGCCGGAAAGCGTCGTCGGCAAGGCGTGAGGCTTGCTGCGACAGGAAATGCAAAAGGGAGGCCGCGGCCTCCCTTTTTTGTGCCGGCGCCGGCCTGGTATACAGGCAGCGGATGATCAATCCTCGGGGTAGATCGCCTTTACGAAGTAAAGCCCATCCGGGGGCGAGTTGAGGCCCAGCGCTTGCCGGTCGCGCGCTTCCAGCGCTTCGGCGAGCTTCCGCTCATCCCAGCGGCCCAATCCGACCAGCGCAAGACAGCCGACCATCGAGCGGACCTGATGGTGCAGAAAACTGCGCGCCTCGGCCTCGATCAGCACCATCTCGCCCTCTCGCCGCACGTCGAGGC
The DNA here is from genome assembly GCF_000445125.1 of Novosphingobium lindaniclasticum LE124. GTDB lineage: Bacteria > Pseudomonadota > Alphaproteobacteria > Sphingomonadales > Sphingomonadaceae > Novosphingobium > Novosphingobium lindaniclasticum. The sequence goes on along the minus strand of NZ_ATHL01000083.1, from coordinate 79,549 downwards.
GGTCCAGTGTCTTGAGCGGGCTCTGCGACTGGCAATGGGCCGAGCGGAACGTCGTGAAATCGTGCAAGCCCACGAGGATCTGCGCGGCGCGGTGCATGGCCGCCGCGTCGAGCGGCTTGGGCACCTGCCATGCCTTGCCGCGCTCCAGCGTGAGCGGTGCGCGGCGGTTGGCGATGCGGTAGATGTACGAGCGGCCGATGCACGAGAACCGCGCATGCCAGTCGTCCGGCACGACCTCGCAACCAACCACCGCGATGGGATGGGGCCGCAGCCGCGCGTTCATCCCTTCGCTCAGAGTGAACGGCGTGAAGGGCTTCTGGATGTCGATATGAACTTTCATGCCGAGCGCATGGACGCCCGCGTCGGTGCGGCCGGCGGCATGCATTCCCGTGGTCTCGCCGGTCAGCGCGAAGACGGCTTCCTCGACGCTTTGCTGCACCGAGGGGCCGTGGGCCTGGCGCTGGAGACCCATGTAGGGCGCGCCGTCGAATTCCAGAGTAAGCGCGTAGCGGGTCAAGCGAGCCTCGTTCCGGCGGGAATGGCACGGCCGCGCAGCAGGTCTGCCGAGTCCATGGCAGGCTTGCCCGCGCGCTGGATGCGGGTGACGCGGATCGCGCCTTCGGCACAGGCCACGGTCAGCGAATCGTCCAGGGTGACGCCCGGCTCGCCGGAGCCTTCGATCGGATCGGCGGCCAGCACTTTGTAGCGCTCGCCATCGAGTTCGAAGAAGGCGCCGGGGGCCGGCATGAAGGCGCGCACCTGTCGCTCGGCTTGCTCGGCCGAACGCGTGAAATCGAGCCGCGCCTCGGCCTTGTCGATCTTCTTCGCATATGTCACGCCGTCTTCCGGCTGCGTGACGGCGCGGTGCACGGCCAGATCGCGCAAGGTGCCGACCATGAGCTGCGCGCCTTTTTCGGCAAGTTCCATGGTCAATTGGCCAGCGGTCTTGCGGTCGATCGTGGTGCGCAGCGTGGCCAGCATCGGGCCGGTGTCGAGCCCGGCCTCCATCTGCATGATCGTGACGCCCGTAGTCGGATCGCCGGCGAGAATCGCTCGCTGGATGGGCGCCGCGCCGCGCCAGCGTGGCAGGATCGAGGCGTGGATGTTGAGGCAGCCGAGGCGCGGCGCATCGAGCACCGCCTGCGGCAGCAGCAGGCCATAGGCGGCGACCACGGCGATATCGGCTTCCAGCGCGGCGAACTTTTCCTGTTCCTCCGTACTCTTGAGCGAGACCGGATGGCGCACTTCGATGCCTCGTACTTCGGCTTCCTTGTGGACCGGCGAGGGCGTCAATTCCTTGCCGCGACGCCCACCGGGGCGCGGCGGCTGGCTGTAGACTGCGACGACCTCGTGCCCGGCCTCGACCAGCGCGACGAGGGCGGGCACCGCGAAATCGGGCGTACCCATGAAGACGATGCGCATGGTGTGGGGAATTCTCCGAAGGTCTTTCTCAAAAGCTCCGGAGGCCCTATCTCCGCCGCCATGGCATCGCAAGAGATCGAGACGCTTACCGCCGCGCTGTCGCGCCTTCCCGGCCTCGGCCCTCGCTCCGCACGCCGTGCGGTGCTCTGGCTGATCAAGCGGCGGGAAACATCGCTGGTGCAGCTGGTGGATGCGCTCGCCGCCGTGCGGGAAGCGCTCGTCGAGTGCGGGACCTGCGGCAATATCGATACGGCCAACCCTTGCGGCATCTGCGCCGATCCCCGCCGCGATCGGGCCTCGCTCTGTGTGGTGGAGGAAGTGGCGGATCTCTGGGCCCTGGACCGGGCGCACCTGTTTACCGGGCGATACCATGTACTCGGCGGCAGGCTTTCCGCGCTCGACGGCGTCCGGCCGGAAGATCTCACGATCGACCGTCTGCTCGGCCGGGTGGCCGAAGGGGGCATCGACGAGGTGGTCCTCGCGATGAACGCTACCCTGGAAGGTCAGACGACCGCGCATTACATTGCCGAGCGTCTGGAAGGGCTTCCGGTGCGGATCACTCAGCTTGCCCATGGCCTCCCGGTCGGGGGCGAGCTGGACTATCTCGACGAGGGAACCCTGGCTCAGGCGATCCGCGCACGCCGTCCGGTGCTTTAGCCGATCACTGTCATCGAACCGTCTATCTTGCGAGAATCGGCCATCGCGCTTATCTGCAAGCCATGGCTATCCGTGAAATCCTCGAAGTTCCCGATCCGCGTCTGAAGCAGGTTTCGGTCCCCGTCGAAAAGTTCGACGACGAGCTCAAGACGCTCGTCGAGGACATGTTCGAGACCATGTACGACGCGCCCGGCATCGGCCTGGCCGCGATTCAGGTCGGCGTTCCGCTGCGCGTACTGGTGATCGACCTTCAGCCGGACGACGAGGATGCCGAGCCGGAAGTGTGCACCGCTCACGGCGGCCACCACCACACGCACCAGCCCACCAAGCGGGAGCCTCGGATCTTCATCAATCCGGAGATCCTCGATCCGTCGGAAGACCATACCGTCTACCAGGAGGGCTGTCTCTCGGTCCCTGAGATCTATGCCGATGTCGAGCGGCCCTCGCGGATTCGCGCGCGCTGGCAAGATCTCGACGGCAAGGTGCACGAGGAAGATATGGAGGGCCTGATGGCCACCTGTCTCCAGCACGAGATGGATCATCTCGAAGGCATTCTTTTCATCGATCACCTTTCGCGCTTGAAGCGCCAAATGGCGCTCAAGAAGCTGGACAAGCTGCGCAAGGCGGCTTGAGTCCTCCTTCGCGATCGAAATGGAATTCTGCGGGCCGGGGATAAATTCCCGGCCCGCTTGCGTTCTGCTTACGTTCCGTCATTATGCCCACACTTCATCCTTAGGAAAGCAGGAACCTGGCGAACGAACGCGCCGGGGTTTCTGGAGAATGGGCATTCATGGAACTCGCTGTCGCCGTCATCTTCGCGCTTATCGCCGGTCTTGGCGCCGGTTGGTTTTTCGGATCGCGGCCTGCTGCCGAATGGCGCATGCGGCACGAGGCGCGCGACCGGGAGGCGCGCGAGCTGGACGAGCGTTTTCGCGCGGCGATCCGCGATCTGGCCGGGGCAAGCGAACGCGCCAGCCGCGCAGACGCTCTGGCGGCTTCGGTTGATCGCATGCGCGCCGAGCACGGCGAAGCCTTGGATCTCCTGCGCAAGGATCACGGCGAAACAGTGGAGCGCTTGCGGTTCGAACATGTCCAGATCCTCGATCGCACGCGTGGCGAATTGACGCAGGTTCTCGAACGCAGCCGGGCCGAGCATGCCGGTCTGGTCGACGGCCTGCGCCGCGAGCAGCGTGAACTGGCCTCCGAACTGGCCACCTTGCGGGAAAAGTCAGCCAATTTCGAGGAACAGAAGCGGCTTCTTCTCCAGGCGCAGGAAGCCTTGCGCAAGGAGTTCGAGAATGCCGGGGCCAAAGTGCTCGCGGGCGCGCAGGATGCATTTCTGCGCCGCGCAGGCGCTCGCTTCGAAGAGAGCGAGAAGGCTAACGCGGAACGGATCGCCACGCTCCTCGCACCGGTGGGCGAGCGGCTCAAGTCTTACGAGCAGCAGGTATCGGCCCTGGAAGCCAAGCGCGTGGATTCCTTCGGGCAACTGGCGGGATTGATTCAGTCGATGCGCGAAGGGCAGGAAAAGGTGCGCGAGGAAGCGCAGCGGCTCGGCAATTCCTTGCGCAATGCTCCCAAGGCGCGGGGGCGCTGGGGTGAGCAGCAGCTGCGTAACGTGCTGGAGCAATGCGGCCTTTCCGAGCATACGGATTTTGTCACCGAGCATTCGATCAATACCGAGGAAGGCCGTCTGCGGCCGGATGCGATCGTCAACATTCCGGGTCAGAAGCGTCTGGTGATAGACGCCAAGGTCTCGCTGAATGCCTATCAGGAAGCGTTCGAGGCCCAGGATGAAGCCTCCCGCGACGCCGCGCTTCGCCAGCATGTCGCATCGATGCGTAACCACGTGCAGACGCTCGGCACAAAAAGTTATCAGAGCCAGTTCGACGACGCACCGGATTACGTCGTCATGTTCGTGCCCGGCGAACATTTCGTGGCCGCCGCGCTCGAGCAGGATCCCGAGCTTTGGGATTTCGCCTTCCGCAACCGAGTGTTGCTGGCGACCCCGACAAATCTGGTGGCGATCGCGCGGACGGTGGCGCAAGTCTGGCGCCAGGACGGGCTGGCCCGAGAGGCACGCGAAATCGGCCGGATGGGCGGCGAGCTTTACGACCGCCTTGCCGTGGCTGCGGATCATATGAAGCGTGTGGGGGCGGGTCTGGAATCCGCCGTAAACAATTACAACAAGTTCGTCGGCAGCTTTGAACGCAACGTGCTCAGTTCCGGCCGCCGCCTGCGCGACAAACATATCGAGATCGGCAAGCGCGAAATCGACGAGGTGCCGCAAATCGAATCGACCCCGCGCTACGGTTCCGAAGCGGTGCTGGAAGAGATAGAAGCCATTGCCGAGGTTGCACCTGCTTCGAAAAGCACGGTTTCCGAAGCAGCCGAATGAGCGTCAGCGACCTTCGGCGGTGTCGGTGGGTCGCTCGATGGGACCACCTTCGCGCACGAGTTCGGCGGTATGTCCGCTCGACTGCAGGATCATGTGATTGCCTTCGATAGCGAAGCGGGGAGTGGCCACCAAAAGGGCATTCACCGCCTTTTCCTGGTCCCAGGCCGGCCTCGTGCATGTCATTTCGGTCAGGGCCAGGGGGCCGGCGATGAGACGCTCCTCCTCGATACGCCACGGGCCGTCCATGCGGTTGCAGCCGACCTGAACGCCCACCTTGCGTCCTTCGAAGGACAGGCGCGCATCGCGAGAATCCGGCGGCTGGCCGTCAATTAGGGCAAATCGCCAGGTCGTGCGTGACAGAGGAGAATCTTCGCCCTGTATCGAACAAGCTGAAAGGGGCGAGAGGAGGCAGAAGGCAAGGAAAGCGGCACGCATAATCCAGCCTCTCTACACACCGCAGATGATGCCCGGATGAACGCAGTGTCCCGTCATTGCCTTCAGGGCAGGCGCGTAGACGCGGGTAAGTTACGAAACCGAGCGTTCAAGGTGCGCCAGAGCTTCATATGCGAGGACCGCTCCTGCCACGGCGGCGTTCAGGCTGTCCGCGCGGCCGCGCATGGGGATCGTCACGCGCAAATCGCACGCTTCCTCGTATTCCTGCGGCAGGCCTTGCGATTCGTTGCCGACCATCAGGAAGCAGGGCGCGGCGTAAGGTGCGCGGCGGTAGTCGGTCGGCTCTCGCAGCGATGCGGCCACGAGTTGCCCCTCGCCGGCGCGCAGCCACTCCTGGAATTCGTCCCAGCGGGCTATGGCGATCTTCTGCGTGAAAATGGCGCCCATGCTGGCGCGCACGGCTTCGACCGAGAACGGGTCGGCGCAATCGTCCAGCAGGATAAGTCCGCCCGCGCCGACGGCATCGCCGGTGCGCAGCATCGTGCCGAGATTGCCCGGATCGCGAAGCGCCTGCGCCACCAGCCAGATGGGTGCCGCCGAACGGTCGAGATTGGCGATGCGCGTGTCGAACTCAGCGAAAACGCCTGCAACGGCTTGGGGATTATCCTTGCCCGTCACTTTGGCGAGGATGTCCACATCCATCTCGACGATCTCGCCCCCAGCGGCCGAGACGGCTTCTTCGAGAGCATCGAGCAGCGGATGGGGATCGCGGCCGACGGCCATGACCAGCATCTCCGGCACGATGCCGCACTCGCGCGCGTCGGTGAGCAGACGCAGCCCTTCGGCAAGGAAGCGCTGTTCCCGTTTGCGATGCTTCTTCTCCCGCAGGGAGCGGAGGAACTTGACCAGCGGGTTGGAAAATCCGGTAATGGTGCGGCGGTAAGCCGCGCGATCGGAAGGCGTCATTCTTCGCCGAAACCGTCACGCACGAGCGTCGAGAGGACCGCCAGCGCATCCTGCGCCCCTTCGCCCTTGCAGGCGATCTCGATGCTGTCGCCTTTGGCGGCGCCGAGCATCATCAGGCCGAGTATGGAATTGCCTGCCGCTTCGGTGCCGTCCTTACCCACGGTGACGAGCACGGATTCCGGCAGCTCGGCGACGTGGTTGACGAACTTGGCGCTGGCGCGGGCATGGAGGCCGCGCTTGTTCACGATCAGCACGGTTTCGCGAAAGTCGCTCATGCGGCGTCTTGCCCGAGATATTCGCTGGCGATCGTGATGTAGTTGCGACCGGCATCGCGGGCTGCGGCGGCGGCATCGCGCACCGACATGCAAGCGCGCGCCTTCGCGAGGCGGATCAGCATCGGCAGGTTGATGCCGGCGATCACTTCGACCTTCCCGGCCTGCATAAGCGAAATGGCAAGGTTCGAAGGCGTTCCGCCGAACAGATCGGTCAGGATGATGACGCCTTCGCCGCTGTCCACCGCGGTGATCGCGTCGGCAATCTCGCTGCGGCGGCGCTCCATATCGTCGTTGGGACCGATGCAGACGGTGGCCACCGCCGCCTGATCTCCGACGACGTGCTCCATCGCGTGTACGAATTCCTCGGCAAGATTGCCGTGAGTGACCAGGATCATGCCGATCATGCTGGGATTAGGCTCCGAATTTCCTGCGAATGCGACCAGGTTTTATAATCTTCTTTCACGCTACCGGACCCCTTCGAGAATTTCCCCCCTCGAGAAGATCAGCAGCCCGTGAGCCCAGGTTGCGATGCAACAATGTGAGCGAAAAACCCGCTTCGCGCAAGGCCGCTCCCATCTGCTCGGCGGTAAAAACGGAGCGGTGTCGCCCTCCGGTACACCCGAAAGCGATATGGACATAGGCCTTGCCCTGGGCACGATAGCGGGGAAGCAGCAGGAGCAGCAGGTCGCGAATCCGGGCGAATGCCTCGTCGAACGCCGGATCCTTGCGGATATAATCACCTACGGCAGCGTCCTGTCCGGTCATCGGACGTAACTCGGAATCCCAATGCGGGTTTTCGACGAAACGCATGTCGAACACGAAATCCGCCAGCGGCGGCATCCCGCGCGAGAAGCCGAAACTGGAGATCGTGACCGTCAGATCTTCCGGCTCGTCGGCGGCGAAGCGTTCGCGAATCGCGCGTTGCAGGTCGTTCGAGGTGAATTCCGTGGTTTCAACCAGAATGTCGGCCCAGCGGCGCAGGGGTGCCAGCAATTCGCGCTCCGCGCGAATGCCGCTTTCCACCGGGGCGTCGGCGGCGAGGACATGGCGCCGACGGGTCTCGTTGAAACGGCGTTCCAGTTCCTTGCTCGAACAGTCGAGGAACAGCGTGGTGACTTCAAGATCGGCGCGCTCGCCCAGAGCTTTGACTTGCGCGATGACCCGCTCCGGATTGAATCCGCGCGTGCGGCAATCGAACCCGATCGCCAGCGGCGAGGGATCGTCGGAAGGCTTTCCCTCGATCATGCGTTCCAGCAGGCGCACCGGGAAATTGTCGATGATCTCCCAGCCGAGGTCTTCGAGCACCCGCAGGACGGTGGTCTTGCCGGCGCCGAGCATGCCGGTGACCAGCAGCACTTTCTGTCTGTGGGGGCGGCGATTCGCGTCGGGTGCGGTTTCGGGAGCTGTTCCCCGGGGAAGATCGTCCTGCATCCCGGTGTGTTTGCGCCGGGGCGCGGGGAAAGAAAAGAGGCGTTCTTACAGGTTTGTCACTCCCTGAGGCCGTAATGCAACAATGCCAGTTCGACTTTGAGTGCAAGCGGCCCTCCGTCCGACGTCAGGCGCAGGGCGGGAAGCAGAATGCCAGCGATGTCGAGGGAGTCCGCCGCCTCGATGAAGCGGGGAGCATCGGCATCCAGAGTGACCAGCAGTGCGGCAGGAGCCTCGTCACGACAGGCAAACGGCAGAATGCCGAGGTTGCGGACTTCCATCAGCCCCCGCGTATGGGGATGAGGCCGGACCCACAGCCGCCCGGCCGAAGGGCGAAGCAGCACCCCGTCGTCACCGATGAGTTCGGCGCCCCGGTCTATCAGCGTGAGGGCGAGGCTGGACTTCCCCGCCCCGGAAGGGCCTTCGATCAAGACCGCGCGGCCGCCGATCGCAACGCAGGTGGATTGACGTGCGAATGGCTGCGACATGGTCATTCGCCCTGCCATGCCGGAAGCGAGATCAGTAGCCGGGCCCCCTGCATCCCATCGGTGCGATCGGTCGCCTGCAGCTTGCCGTAGTGGGCCTCGACGATGGTGCGGGCGATGGCAAGGCCAAGGCCGGAGTGCTTGCCGAACTCCTCGCTGGTTGGGCGCAGCGAGTGAAAGCGCTCGAAGATCTTCTCGCGCGCGGGTTCGGGGATGCCGGGGCCGTGGTCGGACACGGACAGCGTCACGCGGCTTTCGCTGCGGCCGACAGCGACTTCGATCGGCGCATCCCTGGGCGAAAACGACACCGCGTTGTCGAGCAGGTTTTGCAGCACGCGCTCCAGCCGGGGCGGATCGCCGGCGACGAAGAGGTCGCCGTCCGCCTCCCGGATCACGCGGACCGGGCAGGTGCCGTTGACGCCGCGCTGCTCGCGCTCGGTCACCAGCGCGCGGACGAGGCGCAGCATGTCGACGGGCTCGAAGGTCGTGCGGCTGAGCTGTGCGTCGATTCTGCTGGCATCGGCGATTTCGGTGACGAGAAAGTCGATGCGGCGCACATCGTCCTTGGCAATACCGATCAACTGCCGGCGCAGCGCCGGATCGTCCACGCGCTCGATATTTTCGAGCGCGCTGCGCAAGCTGGTGAGGGGGTTCTTCAGTTCATGGGCGACATCGGCCGCGAAGCTCTCGACGGCGTCGATCCGCTGGCGCAGGGCGCCGCTCATGTCCGAGATGGCGCGGGCGAGCAGGCCGATTTCGTCCCTCCGATCGGGCAGACGCGGCACCACGACGCTGCGATCTCGCCCGAGGCGCACGCGCACCGCGGCGCGGACGAGTTTGCGCAGCGGCTCGACGATGGTGCGTGCCAGGAACAGCGAGAGCAGGATGGAGACGGTCAGGGCGGCGCCGACGATGATGGCCAGCGTCTGGCGCGCCATGCGCACGTTCTCCGTGATGTCGCGCGCATTGCGGGTGACCAGCAGCGCCTCGCCGCGGTTCCCCAGCGGGGTCGCGGCGATGATCACCGGTGTGCGATCCGGGGCGGCCTTATGGCTGACTTCGGTGCGCCCGCGTGAAAGCGCGGCGGCCACTTCCGGCCAAGCCGAGGCACTGGCGCCGGGTGCGTCGTGATAATCGGCGACCGGCGGCGATCCCAGCATCCAGTCCATGCCCCGGTCGAGCGCGCGAGCCGCATCCTGGAGCCAGGGCTCGGTGGCAGGATCTATCAGCGTGTAGGAGGGCGGGGCGAGCTGGAAGCTGTCGGCCTCCAGTGTGCCGTCGCTGCCGAACAGGCGGAGCCGCAGCGCCTGGCTGGAGCCGATCCGGGCGATCAGGTCGCGGCGGCGCTCGGCCGGTTCGCCCCCCAGCGTAATGGCCACGACTTCGGCTTCGGAGCGAGCAAGGCGGAAGCGCTCGTCCAGCAGCTCGCGCCGGTAGCTGTCGATGTAGAACAGGCTTCCGGCGAGCAGGGCCAGCGCAATCACGTTCACGGCCAGGATGCGGGCCGTCAGCGATACGCGCCATGACAGTCCCAGCCGGACAGGCAGGGAAGCCTTGCGCCGCTTGCGCTGGCGATCGCTACCCATCGGTGAAGGAATAGCCCGCGCCGTAGAGCGTATCGATGGCTGTGAACTCCGGGTCGACCGCACGAAACTTGCGGCGCAGGCGCTTGATGTGGCTGTCTATCGTGCGATCGTCCACGTAGACGTCCTCGCTGTAGGCCGCATCCATCAACTGGTTGCGGCTCTTCACGACGCCGGGGCGCAGCGCCAGTGCTTCGAGGATCAGGAATTCGGTCACGGTCAGGGACACCGGCTCGCCGTCCCAGGTCACCTGATGGCGAGCGGGGTCGAGGCTGAGGCGGCCGCGCAGCACGGGCTCGGGCAGGTTTTCCCGCGCGCTCCCCTCGTTCGTCGTCTTCGCCAGTTCGCTGCGGCGCAGGATGGCGCGAATGCGGGCGATCAGCAGGCGCTGGCTGAACGGCTTGGTGATGTAGTCGTCCGCGCCCATCGCCAGGCCGAGCGCCTCATCGGGTTCCTCGTCCTTCGAGGTCAGGAAGATCACCGGCAGGCTCGACTGTTCCCGGAGCGATTGCAGCAGGTGCAGTCCGTCCATGCGCGGCATCTTGATGTCGAAGATGGCAAGGTCTGGCGGATTGTCGAGCAGAGCCTTCAGGGCGGCCTCACCGTCGGTATAGAGACGCGTCGCGAAGCCTTCGGCCTGGAGGCCGATGGACACCGTGGTCAGTATGTTGCGGTCGTCGTCGACAAGTGCGATCGACTGCTGACGGACGGCGGCGGGGGTGATGTCGTCGGAAGTGGCTCCGGCGGGAGCAGGGGCGCCGGGCATGGGTGTTGCCGTAGGTTCAACCATGAGATTGCGCTGCGGTCCTCCCTGCCATCGAAGGATGTGACTAGCGACTGCGAACGCGACCGTCCACGCCTTTGCGCTTCATCCCGAAATTGCCCCGGAATGGTCGAAGTGCATCTGTCTTACCTCGCTCGCTCCATTTCATTTTGCAGAAATTTGACGGAAGAAGGGGGCAGGCGAATAATCGCCAGCCGATTCTTGCGCAAAAATGTCGGGGCGTGCCCGGTTCCCGCCGGTTTCGCCTTAAATGGAGGAGATGACATTGGCCGCTACCCTGAAATATTCGCTCGCCAGCCAAGGCATAGAAACCCGCGCCAATGTGCTCGCGAACCTTGGCACTGCGCCGCTGGTCGAGCAGGCCATCAAGAACGGCGAGGGTGTGCTCGCTGCGGATGGCCCGTTCGTCGTGGCGACCGGCAAGCACACCGGGCGTTCCGCCAAGGACAAGTTCATCGTCAAGGATGCCGAGACCGAGAATACGGTCTGGTGGGGCAAGACCAACGTGCCGATGACGCCCGAGCACTTCGCCGCGCTCAAGGAGGATTTCCTCGCGGCTCTGGCCGAGAAGGACCAGCTCTATGTGGCCGACCTGTTCGGCGGTTCGCAGCCGGAACACCGGGTGAACGTGCGCGTGATCAACGAGTTCGCCTGGCACAACCTGTTCATCCGCACGCTGCTCGTTCGCCCGACCGAAACGGAGCTTGAAGGATTCGAGCCGGAATATACGATCATCGACCTGCCCAGCTTCCGCGCCGATCCCGAACGTCACGGCTCGCGCACGGAAACGGTGATCGCGGTCAACTTTTCCGAGAAGCTGATCCTGATCGGCGGCACGGCCTATGCGGGCGAGATGAAGAAGTCGGTTTTCGGCATTCTCAACTACCTGCTGCCGACCAAGGGCGTGATGCCGATGCACTGCTCTGCCAACATCGGTCCCGAAGGCGATACCGCCGTGTTCTTCGGCCTTTCCGGCACCGGCAAGACCACGCTTTCGGCCGACGCCTCGCGCACGCTGATCGGTGACGACGAGCATGGCTGGTCGGACACCGCCGTGTTCAACTTCGAAGGCGGTTGCTACGCCAAGATGATCCGTCTCTCGCCCGAGGCGGAGCCGGAAATCTTTGCGACGACCAAGCGCTTCGGCACGGTGCTGGAAAACGTGGTGATCGATCCGGACACGCGTCAGATCGACCTCGACGACAACTCGCTCGCCGAGAACAGCCGCGGTTCCTATCCGATCGACTTCATCCCGAACTGCTCGGAGAAGAACCTCGGCCCGGTTCCGAAGAACATCATCTTCCTCACCGCGGATGCTTACGGCGTGCTGCCGCCGATCGCGCGTCTCACGCCCGATCAGGCGATGTATCACTTCCTCTCGGGCTACACCGCGCGCGTCGCCGGCACCGAAATCGGCGTGACCGAACCGGAAGCGACGTTCAGCACCTGCTTCGGTGCACCCTTCATGCCGCGTCACCCCTCGGTCTACGGCAATCTGCTTAAGGAGCGCATCGCCAAGGGCGGCGTGAAGTGCTGGCTGGTCAACACCGGCTGGTCTGGCGGCAAGGCCACGATGGAGGGCATCAAGCGCATGCCGATCAAGGCGACACGTGCGCTTTTGAATGCCGCGCTGGACGGCAGCCTCAACGATGCCCAGTTCAAGGAAGATCCGAACTTCGGCTTCGAGGTTCCGGTGGCGGTGCCGGGCGTGGACGCCAAGCTGCTCGATCCGCGCGGCGCCTGGGCCGATGGCGCCGAGTACGACAAGACCGCGCAGACTCTGGTGAAGCAGTTCATCGACAACTTCACCCAGTTCGAGGAACATGTGGACGAAGGCGTCCGCAAGGCGGCGCCGGTGGCCGCTTCGATTCCGGCCTGAACCTGTCGATCTAAAATAAAGCGATCCTGATTACACGGGGGCTCCTTAACGCAGGTTATGGAGTCCCTTGTTTTGTCATCAATACCGTGCATCCTTGTGGTCCCTCTCTAGGAGAATGACCATGGGACTATTCGACGGTATCCTGGGACAAGTCAGCGACCACCCCGATGTTGCGAACCTCGCCGCGAAGCTGGGACTGGATCCGGCCACGACCGAGAAGGCGATCGCGGCCCTGGGCCTCGCCCATCAGGAAGAGGGGGACACGGCGCAGCTTGCAGCGGCCAAGACCGGGCTTGGGCTCGGCACGATCCAGCAGGTGATCTCCGCGATCGGCGGTGAAGGCTCGCTGGCGCAGTTCGCCAGTCTGGTCGGCAACGATCCGTCGAAATTCGCGGCGTTTCTCGACAAGGACGGTGATGGCAGCGTGATCGACGACCTGACCGACATGGCGAAGGGCTTCTTCGGCAAGAAGTAATCGCAGATCATTGTCGTCCCGGACTTGATCCGGGACCGCTGGCAGTGCTTCAGGCGCGTGATTGCGAGCGAGGCGCGGCCCGGCCAGCGGTCCCGGGTCGAAGCCCGGAACGACGTTGATTTCATTGCTTCCGCTTGGATCAGCCCGCCTTGTGGGTGGCGATGTAGCTGTCGATGTTCTTCGCCAGCACATCCAGCGGCACGTTGCCGCCGTCGACCACGGCCTGGTCGAAGTCCCGCAGATCGTATCGCGCGCCGAGCGCCGCCTGGGCACGGCTGCGCTGGCGGTTGATCTCGGAATGACCCATCTTGTAACCGCAGGCCTGGCCCGGCCACGAGCAATAGCGGTCCACCTCGTTGACCACTTCCTCGCGCTTGTTGCCGTTCTTCTCCATGAAGAAGCGTACGGCCTGTTCGCGTGTCCAGCCCTTGGAGTGCAGGCCGGTATCGACGACCATGCGGCAGGCGCGGAAAGCGATCGACTGGAGATAGCCGAGCTGTCCCACCGGATCGTCGGCATAGGCACCGAGTTCGTCGGCCAACTGCTCGCCATAGAGCGCCCAGCCTTCCGAATAGGCGTTGAACGCCAGGATCGAGCGGATCAGCGGCAGGCGGTTGGCATATTCGCCCTGCCAGACGTGGCCGGGAATGGCTTCATGATGGACCAGCGTCGGCAGGTCGTACTTGCGGTGGAGATCGGTGGTGCGCAAGTTGATCCACATCTTGCCCGGAACCGAGCCGTCGATCGAACCGGCACCGCCATAGGCAGTCGGGGCGCCGGGTTCCTCGGCCAGCGGCAGGCGGCGCACTTCGACATTGCCCTTCACCGGATCGCGGAAAGCACGCGGCATTTGCGCGCGGATCCAGTCGATACGGTGGCGGATGAAAGTCATGATCTCGGCGCGGCCCGGATCGCCATCGGGGAACATAAAGCGCTTGTCGGTGCCGAGCGCGGTCATGCGCTCGCCCACGTTGCCGGTGCTGTAGCCCAGCTTCTGAAGGATAGGGTCCATGCGGGCGTGGAGCGCCGCCAGTTCCTCAAGCCCGCGCTGGTGGATTTCCTCGGCGGGCACCGGTGTGGTGGTGCTGGCGCGCAGGGCCCAGGCGTAGAATTCGGCGCCCTGCGGACGCTCGCGCATCCCCGGATCGCTCTTGGCGAGGCTGCGCTGGCGCTTCAGTTCGGCGAGTTGGCGTTCGAGCGCAGGGACCACCTCGGCCAAGACGACCGCCTTGGCGCGGCTTTCCCAGTTGCCGGGGATCGTCCTGGTGCGGCTTACCAGCGAGGTGACGAGGCCGCCGCCGTTGCTGCGAGCGTCCTCGATCATGCTGCTCATCTGCGCAATGGCGCGGTCCAGCAGGAAATCGGGCGGCACGAGGCCCTGATCGGTCGCCTTGCGGATGCGCTCAAGCTCGCCATCGAGCTGCCTGTCGAACTGCGAGAGGCGCGAGACATAGGCTTCGGCGTCTTCGGCGGTCTTTACCGGATGGTCGGCATCGAGAAACTTGGGCGTGTCGAGATAGGCGCCGACGTTCTGGATCACGACGTAGGGCGTATTGCGCCAACCGCCCACCGCGACGTCGCCATAGGGCTGCGCGAGACCGTCGAGCGAAGTCTTGTAGGCGCTGCGCACGACCGCAAGGCTGGTCTGCGTCGCATGATCGAGGCCGGTCGTCGGGAAAGCCTCGACACGGGCGAGATCCTCGCGAAGGGTCTTGGCGAGCGCGGCCTTGCCGGCGAAGGAGCGGTCTTCCGCCTTGGCGCGCAGCGCTGCGTGGGCGCCGACATCGACGCCGAGACCGGTGGCGTTCTCGGGATTGTGGTCGAGCAGGCGCCAGGCGATCGTGTCGAGCAGAGCGGCGGCGTTCTGGTTCGGAGCGGTGGCGGCGCGGGCCATGCCGGGAAGCGCGATGCTGGCGGTGCCGGCGGCCAGCAGTTGGAGCGTGGTGCGCCGCGAGAGGGATGCGGCGGTCATTTCAGGGTTCTTCATGGCGGGGAAATCTGGCGAGCCCGCTCGCGCCTGTCAAACCCGCTCGCGTCGGACAAACGAGTGGGTTAGGGGATAAGCCATGGATATTGCCCTCTCGCTGATGACCCTGACCATCGTGGCCCTCGTGCTGGGCGCGATCGCCCTCTTCCGGCGCGGGGGGAGCCGCAAGCAGGCCTGGCTCATGCTGGTGCTGGCGGGCGTGCTGATCGTGAACGTCGGAATCTGGACCTTGCCGAATTCCGATGGCGAGTCGCTGGCGAGGGCCGGAGATACGAAAGAGGCGCCGGAGTAAGCTCTCGGCGCCTTTTCGGTTCGGCGGTTTCTTATCGATCCTGCTTCCCACGCGAGGGCGTAAGCGCCTGCTCGGCGGGCGCTTAGGACCGACAGCCCGCTGTGCAGGCAGGGGCTGCTCGCGTCACTTGATCGGGCAATCTGGTGCCAGACGCATGTCGAGGTAGTTGTCCACCGAGCGCATCAGGTCGTCCATCTCGTTCTCGAAGAAATGGTTCGCACGCGGGATTTCGTCGTGGTGGATGGTGATGTGCTTCTGCGTGCGCAGCTTGTCGACCAGCTTCTGCGTGGCGACCGGCGTGGCCACCGTGTCGCCGGCGCCCTGGATCAGGATGCCGGAGGCGGGGCAGGGGGCGAGGAACGAGAAGTCGTACATGTTCGCCGGCGGGGCGACCGAGATGAAGCCACGGATTTCCGGACGCCGCATCAACAGCTGCATGCCGATCAGCGCGCCGAACGAGTAGCCGGCGATCCAGGTGGTCGAAGCTTCGGGATGGATCGACTGGACCCAGTCGAGCGCCGCTGCCGCATCCGAAAGCTCACCCACGCCGTTGTCGAAGCTCCCCTGGCTGCGGCCGACGCCGCGGAAGTTGAAGCGCAGGGTTGCGAAGCCGCGATTGACGAAAGTCTTGTAAAGATGCTGCGTGATGCGGTCGTTCATCGTACCGCCGGCCTGAGGGTGCGGGTGAAGGATCATCGCCACGGGCGCGCGCGGACGCGGCGCCGGCTGGAAGCGGCCTTCGAGGCGACCTTCGGGTCCGGGGAAGATGACTGCGGGCATAAGTTTCGCGAACCTGACCTGTTGAAACTCCCGCGAAAACGGCAGCGATTTGCTCGCCGGCCATCGCGGGAGTGGAAAAAGGGAAGTTCGCTATATAGAAAACTTCGCTCCGAAAACAACTTTTCAAGCGATGTCAGCAAAGCAGATCTATCTCGACCACGCGGCGACCACGCCGCTCCTGCCTCAGGCCCGCGAGGCGTGGCTGGAAGGCGCGGCGCTCTGGGCCAATCCCTCCAGCCCGCACAAGCAGGGTCGCGCTGCCCGCGCCGCGCTGGAAGATGCGCGCGAGCGAGTGAGGAAAGCGCTGGGCTGGCAGGGCGAAGTGCTCTTCACTTCGGGCGCCAGCGAGGGTCTGGCCATCGGCATCGGCCGCGCCAAGGCGGAGCGGCGGCTGGCCTCGGCGGTGGAGCACGATGCCGTGTTCCGTGTCGCGCCCGATGCGCAGGAACTGCCGATGCGCGACGGCGAGGTCGATCTCGACGTTCTGGCGCAGGCACTGGCATTGCCGGGACGCGCCGTCGTGGCGGTGCAGTCGGTCAACTCGGAAACCGGCACGGTTCTGCTGCCATATGCGGTCAATCCACTGGTCGAGCGTATTCGCGAAGGCGGCGGCCTGGTGCTGGCGGACTGCTCGCAGTCGGCGGGGAAGATGGCGCTGCCCGATGCGGACATGGTGGTCCTTTCGGCGCACAAGCTGGGCGGCCCGATCGGAATCGGCGCGCTGCTGGTCAGGGACTACGCCATGCTCGAACCGAGCGGCGGGCAGGAGCGCGGCTACCGGGCCGGCACCGAAAACCTGCCGGGAGCCCTGGGCTTCGCGGCGGCGCTGGAAGCCGGCGGCATCGAGCGCTGGGCGACCACGGCGGAGCAGCGCTTCGATTTCCGCAATGCGCTCTCGCGCCATGGCGAGGTGCTGCAACCGGGCGTGCAGTGTTCGCATATCTTTGCCGTCGCCGCGCCGCGTCTGGCGGCCACTGCCATGCTCATCCGCATGGACGCTGCAGGGTTCGCCATCTCGGCGGGAAGCGCCTGTTCGTCAGGCACGTTGAAGCAGAGCCGCGTACTCAAGGGCTTCGGCATCGACGAGGACCTCGCCCGCCGCACCGTGCGCGTCAGCATCGGCTGGGACACCACCGCCGCCGACCTCGACGCCTTCGTTGAGGCTTGGGCCAGCGTGAACGCATGATCTATCTTGACTATCAGGCAACGACGCCGCTCGCTCCCGAAGCGCGAGAGGCGATGCTGCCCTGGCTGGGTGGGCCGGAGGGCTCGGGCTTCGCCAATCCGCATAGTCCGCATAGGCCGGGGCGCGCCGCTGCCGCCATCGTCGAAGTCGCGCGCGATCAGGTTGCCGCGCTGCTGCCCCCCGGCGGCAGCGTGATCTTCACCTCTGGCGCGACCGAGGCGATCAACCTTGCACTGGCAGGCAGTGGCAGGCGAAAGCTGGCGGTTTCCGCGATCGAACATGCCGCCGTGCTCGACACTGCGCGGGCGATCGACCCGGCGACCTCCATCCTGGCGGTGAGCGAGGCCGGGATCATCGACCCCGCGACGGCGGTCCCGGCCGAAACGGGCCTGGTCGCCTTGATGCAGGTGAACAACGAAATCGGCACGATCCAGCCGGTAGAGGCTCTGGCCGAGCGTGCGCATGACGCTGGTGCGCTGTTCCTCTGCGACGCCGTGCAGGGTGCGGGCAAGCTGGCGGCCCCCGCAGGCGCGGACATGATCGCGATCTCCGCGCACAAGCTCTACGGACCCAAGGGTATCGGCGCTCTCTGGATACGGGACGGGCTGGAACTCGCGCCGATGATCCATGGCGGCGGGCAGGAAAAGGGCCTGCGTTCCGGCACGCTCAGTCCTGCGCTCTGTGCGGGGTTCGGCGCGGCGGCGACACTGGCAGCGGCACGGTTGGAAGCGGATGCCGATCATGTCGAGACGCTGTGGCACTCCGCCCGGGACGTGCTTTCACGCTGGACGCTCAATGGCTCTTCGGAACATCGCTGGCGCGGAAATCTCAACGTGCGGCTGCCGGGGCTCGATGTGGCGCGGCTCATGTCGGACCTCAGGAACCTGGCTTTTTCCGCAGGTTCCGCCTGTGCCAGCGGTTCCGGGCGGCCGAGCCATGTCCTCAAGGCCATCGGCCTTTCCGATTCCGATGCCAAAGCCTCTATCCGTCTGGGATTCGGACGATATACTGACCTTGGGGAGCTGAAGGATGCCTGCGAACGAATAGGAGCCGCAGCGGCGGCGCAGGGAGTCTGACTTGCTGAACGTGAGGTTTTTGACCGCGGAAGGAAAGCTCGTCCTGGCAGAGGCCGAGACGGGGGACGTGCTTCTGCGCGTGGCACAGGGTGCGGGCATGCCGCTGGAAGGGACGTGCGAGGGCCAGATGGCCTGCTCGACCTGCCATGTGATCGTCTCGCCCGATTGGTTCGACAGGCTCGAGCCAGCCTCCATGGACGAGGAGGACATGCTGGACCTCGCCGCCGGAGTCGCGCGAACCAGCCGCCTGTCCTGCCAGATCGCGCTGACCGACGATCTCGACGGGCTGGAAGTGCGCATCCCCGGCGTTTCGCGGGATATGCAGATCGGTTGAGCGATCGGTTTAGAAATTCGTCGTCCCGGACGTGATCCGGGGCGCCGGAGTGTCAGGCCGCGGCCGTCGCGTTCTGAACGGCTTCGATCACGGCTTGCGAAAAGGCCGGAATGTCGTCGGGCTTGCGGCTGGTGATGAGCAGGCCGTCCACCGCCACTTCCCGATCCACGACCTCGGCGCCGGCATTGCGCAAGTCCGTGCGGATCGAAGGCCAGCTCGTGACCGTCTTGCCGCGCACAACGTCAGCTTCCACCAGCAGCCAGGGGCCATGGCAGATCGCCGCCACCGGCTTGCCCGCTTCCAGGAAATCCCGCACCAGTTGCACGGCTTCCGGCTTGGTGCGCAGGACGTCGGGATTCATCTGGCCGCCGGGCAGCACGAGAGCGTCGAACTCGGCCGCGCTCACCGCATCGAGCGTGGCATCGACCTTGACGCTGTCGCCCCAGTCGGTGTGCTGCCAGCCCTTGATCTCGCCGCCTTCGGGGCTGGCGATCACGGTCTCGATGCCGGCCTGGTTGAGTGCGTCGCGCGGACCGGTGAGTTCGGATTGCTCGAAACCGTCGGTGGCGACGATGAGAACGCGGCTGGGCATGGGAAAATCTCCTGTGTCGAGGGTTTGCAAAAGGAATGAACGGCGGAAAACTTCCGTTCCGGTGGTTCCGCTCGGCTCGCCGCGTTGCTAGGTCTTTTGGTCATGGTGACCACGACAGACGAAGATTCCGATCCGTTCGACGCCATCGTCGATGCGCCTTTCGATGCCGCGCTGTCGGAGCGCTATCTCGTCTATGCTCTGTCAACGATTACAGCACGTTCGCTGCCGGACTTGCGTGACGGTATGAAGCCGGTCCACCGCCGCCTGCTCTGGGCGATGCGGCAGTTGAAGCTCGACCCGGCCAGTGCCTACAAGAAGTCGGCACGCGTCGTGGGGGACGTGATCGGCAAGTATCACCCCCATGGCGACGCCTCGGTCTACGATGCCATGGTCCGTTTGGCGCAGGACTTCTCCCTGCGCTATCCGCTGGTGCAGGGGCAGGGCAACTTCGGCAATATCGACGGCGATAACGCGGCTGCGTATCGCTACACCGAAGCGCGCCTGACGCGCACCGCCATCCACCTCATGGCGGGGCTCGACGAAGGCACGGTCGATTTCGTCCCCACCTACAACGGTGAGGAAAGCGAGCCGGAAATCTTCCCCGGCATGTTCCCGAATCTGCTGGCGAACGGCTCCACCGGCATCGCCGTGGGCATGGCAACCTCTATCCCCAGCCATAACGTCGCCGAGATCATCGACGCCACGATGATGCTGATCGACAATCCCCATGCCGAGCACGACCAGCTCATGCAGGTGTTCCACGGCCCGGACTTTGCGACCGGCGGCCTGGTGGTCGACAGTCCCGAGGCGATCAGCCACGCCTATGCCACCGGCAAGGGCGCTTTCCGCGTACGGGGTCGTTTCTCCACCGGCAAGGACTCGTCGGGCAACTGGGAGGAAACGGGAGTCGAGAAACTCGGCAGCGGCCAGTGGCAGCTGGTCATTTCCGAAATTCCCTACATGCTGCCCAAGGGCAAGCTGATCGAGCAGGTTGCGCAGCTTATCGCCGACCGCAAGCTGCCGATCCTGGAAGACATTCGCGACGAGAGCGACGAGCAGATCCGCATCGTCTTCGTACCCAAGAGCCGCAACGTCGATCCCGAGATGCTCAAGGAGAGCCTCTACAAACTGACGGATCTGGAAAGCCGCTTCTCGCTCAACCTCAACGTGCTGGATTCCCACCGCACGCCGGGGGTGCTGGGGCTGAAGCTGCTGCTGTCGGAATGGGTCTACAGCCAGATCGACATCCTGCTGCGCCGCACCCGGCACCGGCTGGACAAGATCGCCTCGCGCCTGGAACTGGTCGCGGGCTACATCATCGCCTATCTCAATCTCGACCGGATCATCGAGATCATCCGCACCGAGGATGAGCCCAAGCCGGTGATGATGGCCGAATTCGAGCTGACCGACCGTCAGGCCGAAGCCATCCTCAACATGCGCCTGCGCAGTTTGCGCAAGCTGGAGGAAATGGAGCTTCGCAAGGAGCACGCGGACCTGCTCAAGGAGCAGGACGAGCTGAACAAGCTGCTCGAAAGCCCGGCCCGCCAGCGCACGCGCCTCAAGCGCGATCTCACCAATCTGCGCAAGGACTATGCCGAGGATACCGAACTCGGCCGCCGTCGCACCACGATCGCGCAGGCGACGCCGACGGTTGAATTCTCGATGGACGCGATGATCGAGAAGGAGCCGGTGACGGTGATCCTCTCGCAGCGCGGCTGGATCCGCGCGGCCAGGGGGCATGTGGCTCTTGGCCAAGATGCAAAGGGAAGCGACTTCAAGTTCAAGGAAGGCGATGGCCCAGCCTTCGCGTTCCATGCCCAGACCACCGACAAGATCCTGATCGCGGTGGACAACGGGCGCTTCTACACCCTGGGCGCGGACAAGCTGCCCGGCGCGCGCGGTTTCGGCGAGCCGATCCGCACGATGGTCGATATCGACGCCGAGGCGCATGTCGTCGCGGCGCTGCCTTACAAGCCCAAGGCGCAATTGCTGCTGGCCTCCAACGTCGGCCGAGGCTTCGCGGCCGAGGCGGACGAGCTTTTGGCCGAAACCCG
Source organism: Novosphingobium lindaniclasticum LE124 (assembly GCF_000445125.1). Classification (GTDB taxonomy): domain Bacteria; phylum Pseudomonadota; class Alphaproteobacteria; order Sphingomonadales; family Sphingomonadaceae; genus Novosphingobium; species Novosphingobium lindaniclasticum. The sequence goes on along the minus strand of NZ_ATHL01000083.1, from coordinate 58,503 downwards.
CAAGGGCCGCGCGGTCATGTCCACCAAGCAGGGCGTGCAGCTTGCTTTTGTGCGGGAGATTCCGGCTGAGCACGATCATGTCGCAGTGGTTGGCGACAATCGCAAGCTGGTGATCTTCAGCCTCGAGGAACTGCCGGTCATGGCCAAGGGCCAGGGCGTCACCCTCCAGCGCTACCGGGACGGCGGGCTGTCGGACATCATCACGCTCAAGCTGGAGGATGGCCTCTCGTGGACCATGGGCGGCGATACCGGCCGCACCCGGACCGAGAAGGACATGGTCATGTGGAAGGTCGCGCGCGGCGCGGCGGGGCGTCTGCCGCCGGTCGGGTTCCCGCGGGACAACAAGTTCCAAGGCTGAGCATGTCGTCGTCCCGGACTCGATCCGGGACGACGTACCATTACCAGATCACGCTGCCGGCTGCGGGTGATGGGGCACCAGGATCAGCGTGCGACCCTCGACGCGCCAGCTTGCCAGCCGCGAGAGCAGGTTCATGCCGATGACGTTCTGGTCTCCCAGGCCCGGCGCCACCACAACGTCGAGCTGACGCGCGACGACGCTGCCGAACCGCAGTTCGTCCACCGTGCCGAGTTGCGCCGCGACCGTGCCGTTTGCCGTTCGCATGGCGATATTCTGGCGCAGCGGCTGCGCACGGACTTCGGCTGCGGTCGCCATGCGGGGGGAGATCGCGGTCAGTGTGGCGCCGGTATCGACGAGGAAGTCACCCTCCACGCCGTTGATCATGGCGCGAACCCAGAAATGGCCGTCGGGCTTCATCGGCACGCGGGTCTCACCGCCGCTCACGCTCTGGCGAGAAAGGCCGATTTCGGGCAATTCGAGACCGGGCAGGGCGAAGTCCATGCCGCTGGTGAGACGGGTCGCCTGCGCCACCGTGAGTAGCAGCGCGGCGACCAGGCCAAGATTGCCGAGGCCGCGAACGAAGCCGCCGAACAGCGGCAGCGGGCCGCGCAGCAGCCCGCCCAGGACGGTGACGAATATCGCCGCCATGGCAAGTGCCAGCAGCGGCTGGCTCGCGAGAAAAGACAGGAGTTCGGGAAAGTCCATCAGCGGCCCATAACAGGAACATCCTGTCTGAAGGCTGACCGGATCACAACTTCCGTTCGGACTGGGAGGAAGGACGCGGCACGAGGATTAGCCGGTCGTTCTCGACACGCCAGCTTGCCAGCTGCGAGAGCAGATTCATCCCGATGACGTTGGTTTCCACCTCGCTGTCGGGGCCGATCGCCACCGGCAGGCCGTGGGCCTGGATCGAGCCGAAAGCGAGCGTACCCGCCGTGCTCATGCGGGCGACGATGGTGCCGTTCGCGGTGTCCAGCATCACGCCCTGGTCGTCCGCATCGGGCTGGAGAGCGGCGCGCTCCGCGACCGACTTCGACACGCCGGTGTAGGTTGCGCCGGTATCGATGAGAAAGTTCACCGTCTCGCCGTTGAGCCTGGCCTGGACCCAGTAGTGCCCATCGGCCCTTAGCGGAACCACGGTCTCGCCGCCTTCGATGGAGGGCGGGCGCGTCTCGTCCAGCCAAAGCGCGGCTTCCGAGCGGGTGTTGTGGAGGGCGATCTGTGTCACCGTCAGGAGCAGCGCGGCGACCAGGCCGACGTGCGAAAGGCTGCGCAGCGCCTCGCCAAGACGGGGGCGGCGCTGGGCCAGCATCCCTGCCGCCACCGCGACCAGAATGGCCAGGATCGTCAGCGCGAGCAGCGGCTTGGCATAGAACAGGCTGCCCAGCTCGCCCAGGTTCATGAGTTCTGGTCTGCCAGCTCGGCATCGAGCAGGGCCGAGACGCGGGCTGCGTCGGGAAAGCCTTCCGCAATCCAGCGGTCCTCCACCCGGCGTAGCAGGCGGGCGACTTCCGGCCCGGCGCCGATCCCGCGCGCCACGATCTGGCCGCCCTTGAGCGGGAAGGTCGGAATAGCCCAGCCGGTGAGCGGCGAGGCATCGCCGCCTGTGATCAGCACGCGGTCCATCGCGCTCTCGAGGCCGAGACGATAAGCGAGGGCGCGGGGCTCTGCGGCCTCTGCGCAACGGGCAGCGGCGGCGGCGAGGCGCTTCTTCTGCGCTCCCGAAAGGCGGAAGCGCGAAGCGACGTGTTCGGCCAGCGAGACTTGCGCAGGCAGCAGCGCGGCCAGTCGGCGGATGGCGTCGGGAGCCGCGCCTTGCGCCTGTTCCGCCGCGACCAGGGCAGGCAGCGCCTCGGGCCGCGCCTCGGGCAGGATCACCTCCAGGACGCCCAGCTCCGCCATGCGGACCACGGTGGGCGCCGGGTCGGGCAGGCCCAGCAGGTTCATCATCTCCATGCCCACCCGCTCGCGCGACAGCCCCTTGAGCGTGGGCGCGAGTTCGCAGCAGGCGGCCTCCGCTTCAGCATCGGCCGGCTGGGTGCCGAAACGGGCCTGGAAGCGGAAGTAGCGGAGGATACGCAGGTGATCCTCGCGGATGCGCTGGTGTGCGTCGCCAATGAAGCGCACACGCCGCGCGGCGAGGTCCGCCAGACCGCCGAACCAGTCGAAGATCTCGCCCGAAACGGGATCGGCGTAGAGCGCGTTGATCGTGAAGTCGCGCCGCGCGGCATCCTCGCGCCAGTCGGTGGCGAAGGCCACGGTGGCACGGCGGCCGTCGGTGGCCACGTCATGGCGGAGGGTCGTGATCTCGACCGGCCCGCCGGGCAGGACGGCGGTGACGGTGCCGTGCTCGATGCCGGTGGGAACGTGGCGGATCTTTGCGTCCCAGAGCCGCTGCATCACCTCTTCGGGCAGCAGCGAAGTGGCCATGTCGATGTCCTTGACCGGCTGGCCCAGCAGGCTGTCGCGCACCGCGCCGCCGACGTAGCGGGCATTGTCAGGCCCCAGCGCGGCCACGAGCTCGACAAGGTCGTCGCGGGCCATCCAGTCGGCGGTGAGTTTCTCAGTCATTCCAGTTCAGCCTGCGGGCAAGGTTGTGAAGGATGGCGCCGGTGACGCCCCAGATGCGGTGATCGTACCAGGTGATCTCGACGAAGGCGTGACGGGTGCCGTCCGCCTCGATCCACTTCGTATGCTGGTTGGCGGGATCGAGCACGAATTCGGCCGGAGCCTCGAACCATTGCGCCACTTCGGCGGGGTTGGGAACGATCGGCAGGTCGGGCGGGATGACGCCGATCACCGGGGTGATCTCGTAGCCGCTGCCGGTGCGGTAGAGGTCGCTGGTGCCGATCACCTGCACGTCCTGCGGGCTTATGCCGAGTTCCTCGTGCGCTTCGCGCAGGGCGCCTTCGACGGCGGTTTCGCCGGGATCGAGGCGGCCGCCGGGGAAGGCGATCTGTCCGGGGTGCGCGCGCATATTCGAGGGCCGGTGCAGCAGCAGCATGCCGGGGCGCGGGCGCTCGGTCAGGGTGATGAGCACGGCGGCGGGCTTGAACGTCTCGATGGCGTGGATGCGCGGGTCTATCCAGAGTTCGCCGGGCGCGGTACCGTGACTGGCTTGGAAACGGCGCGAGACCTGCTCGAACAGAGTGCTCATGCGGGCACCAACTGGAAGGTTTGGCCCTGGCTTGATACCGTGAGATCGTCCCCGCTTTCGAGGGCGATCTCCACGAGCTGCGCATAAGTGCTGCGGTTCAGGCGGGCCTCGGTGCCGTTGCGGACGCCGAGGTAGATTGCAGGCGTCTCGGGATCGCCAGTGCTGCGGATCGGATGGTCTGCTCCGGCAATGACGAATTCGTCGGTGTTGAGCCGGAACAGCAGAGCATCGCCGTCTTGCCGCACGTCGATGGCGATGAAAGCGGCATCCTCCACCTCGAGCGACAGTTTCTCGACCGGCGTGACCAGCCAGTGGCGGCCAGCCGCATCCTGCGTGAGCAGAGAAGCGAAGGCGCGGACCATGGCCGGGCGGCGGATCTCTCCGCCTTGATGGAACCAGCGGCCATCGGCGCGGATGATCATCTCGCTGTCGCCATGGTGCTGCGGCGACCACTGCGATACCGGCGGCAACTTGCGCGTGGCGACCAGTTCCGCCACCTGGGCGAGCGAAAGGGCGTTCAGTTCGGGCGGCGGTTCATAGGGCATGGCTTCCCGATGCCAGATAGGGCACCGCGCGCCAAGGTCCAGCGCGCCGGACCTGTCCAGGATCAGCGCAGCCAGGGGCCCAGCATGCCTTCGGCCGGGAGCACCGCCGGGTTTTCGCAGCGGACCAGGAGGCGGTGGCGCTCGAAGGGACCGGGCAGGTTCCAGCCCTGCGTCCACTCGTTGGTATAGCCCCAGAACCGGCCGTAATACTCGGGATCGCCAACCATGACCTGCGGCAGCGGCGCACGCGAGTCGATGCCGGCCATCGCCGCCGACATCAGCGCCTGGCCATAGCCCTGGCCCTGATGACCGGGCATGACTGCCACTGGGCCGACCATGATCATCGGATGCGCACGCCCTTCCGGGTCGTTGAGCGCGACCGGCCAGCACTGGATCGTGCCCACCAGCATCTCCTCCGCATCCAGCGCGGCGAAGCTGAGGCCGGGCAGCCAGTCCACGCCGACGCGCACCTTGTAGGCGGTACGCTTGTGTCGGTCCGGCCCGAATGCGCTGTCGAGAAGAGCCTCGACAAGGACGGGATCGACATTGTCGAGCGGGATCAGGGTAGCTGCTTCGGACATGGCGCGGGCCGATAGGTGCGGCGCGCGCATTTGTCGATTCAATTCGGATTCGGCCCGAGGCACGGCGGAGTGTCCCGCCTCGTACCGAAGGATGAGCGGGCTGAGCATTTCGCCTGATGGCAAGAATGACCGGACTTGTCGTGAGATCGGAATGAGCCGGGGTCAAGCTCGCCAAGAGCCCTGCCCTACCTGCTCGGCGTCAGCTTCAGCAGGTGCCCGGAGGCGCCCGCCGGGCCGTCTTCCAGCAGCCAGATCGTGCCGTCCGCGCCTTGTTCGATCTCCCGGATACGATTGGCGAGCGGATAGCGGCCTTCCTCGACAGCTTTCTCGCCCTCGATCCTGACGCGGACGACGCCCGGCAGCGTCAGCGACGCGATCAGCGCCTGTCCCTGCCACTGCGGGAACAGCGGGCCGGAGTAGAAGATGAAGTCTCCCGGCGCGATCACCGGGTTCCAGCTTATCGCCGGGGCGGCAAGGTCGGGGCGGGTCGAGTGGCGCGGTATCGGCTTGCCGTCGTAGTGATCGCCGTCCGAGACCAGCGGCCAGCCGTAGTTCTGCTTCGGCTTCACCAGGTTCAGCTCATCGCCGCCTGCCGGGCCGTGTTCGAGATCCCAAAGCCGCCCCTTGTCGTCGAAGGCGAGGCCCAGCACGTTGCGGTGGCCGTAGGACCAGATCTGGTTGGTCGGCGCGGGTCGGTCGGCCCAGGGGTTGCCGGGGGCCGGCGTGCCGTCCGGCAAAAGCCGGACAATCTTGCCGAGATTGCCGCCGAGATCCTGCGCCGGCGTGAACTTCTGCCGTTCGCCCGAAGCGACGAAGAGGTACTTGCCGTCAGGCGAGAAGGCGAGGCGGTGCGAGTAATGGCCCTTGCCGCTGACCTTCGGCGTTTGCCGCCAGATCACGGTAAGGCCCTGGATCGAGCAGCTGGTCGGCTGCGGGCAGGAGAGGGTACCCTTGCCGACTGCCGCGCCGCGGGTGTCTCCTTGGCCAGCCTCGGCCCAGCTCAGGTAGATCACCCGTCCGTCGAGGGTGGCGCCCTTCTGCTCGGGCGCGAAGATGAGGTCGCCCAGACCGCCCTGACCGCCGTAATCGACCTTGGGCGCGCCGGTGACCGTGCCGGGAGTGCCGTCCGCCAGGCGCAGCTTGATCGTGCCTTTCCTCTGGGTCACGAGCATCGTGCCGGTTGCCTTGTCGATCGCCATGGCCCAAGGCTCGTCGAAGCTGGCGACCTGTTCGACCTTGAACGGCTTGTCGTCGGAAGCGGAGGCCGAGGCCTTATCCCCGGTAGCTGCCGCACCGCAGCTTGCGAGTGCGAAGGCGACGGGCGATACCGCTGCAAGGAAGGATCTGGAGTTCACCGACTTGGTCATAATGGTCGAATCCCTGTCACGCTCTGAAGTGCCCGTAACGAACCGCCTCGTGATTGGTGTCGACGAGGCCGGGCGCGGGCCGCTGGCAGGGCCGGTTGTGGCGGGCGCGGTGGTGCTGTGCAAGCCCCGACCGTCCGGCCTGGACGACTCCAAGAAGCTTTCGGGCAAGCGCCGAGCGGAACTGGAAGCGACGATCAAGCGCCGCTGCCGCTGGGCCGTGGGCGTGGTGGACGTGGAAGAGATCGACCGCCTCAACATCTTCGGCGCGACGATGCTGGCGATGACCCGTGCTGTCGCCGCGCTTTGCGTGACCCTGGGCGAGGATCCGCACGAAGTTCTCATCGACGGCAATCTCACGCCGATGGGACGCACAGCGGAGTGGCGCTGGCAAGCCCGTGCCGTCGTTGGCGGGGACGCGCTGGAGCCGTGCATTTCCGCCGCCTCGATCATCGCCAAGGAGCACCGCGACCGCCTGATGCGCGAGCTTGCCGAGGCGCATCCGCACTACGGGTGGGAGCGCAATGCCGGGTATGGCACCGCGCAGCATCTGGAAGCGCTACGGCTGCATGGTCCGACGCCGCACCATCGTCGCAGTTTCTCGCCGGTTGCGCAGCTGGAGATGGCGCTTTGAAGGGCTTCACCGCTGCCTCGCTGGGCGGGCAGGCGGGCAAGTGCTTTCTGGTGACCGGCGCCAATACCGGGATCGGCTACGAAGCCGCCCGGGTTCTGGCCGCGCTGGGCGCGCGCGTGCTCATGGCCTGCCGCAGCGAGGAGAAAGCGCGACTCGCCATGGAGCACATCCGCATGCACGTGCCGGGCGCCAACCTGGCTTTCGTGCCGCTCGACCAGGCCGACCTGTTCAGCGTGCGCGAATGTGCCGAGCGGGTCGTGCGCGATGAGCCGCGGCTCGACGTGCTGATCAACAATGCCGGGGTCATGGTGCCGCCGCTCGAACGTACGGTGCAGGGGCATGAGTTGCAGTTCGGGGTCAACCACCTGGCGCCTTTCGCGCTCACCGGGCTGCTGCTGCCCAAGCTGTCCGAAACGCCCGGCGCGCGGGTGGTGATAACCGCCAGCCTCGCGCATGTGCGGGGGCGGATCGACTGGGACGATCTTGATGCGCGCCGCAGCTACCGGGCGCGCCAGCGCTATGCCGACAGCAAGCTGGCGAACCTGCTCCACCTGCTGGAGCTGGACCGGCGGCTGCGCGCCGCCGGTTCGCCAGTGCGCGCGATGGCCTGCCATCCCGGCATCGCCGCGACCGAGCTTGGCCGCAATTCGCTGGGCTTCCGCCTGCTGTTTCCGGTAGCGGGCCTGGTGCTCAACAGCGCCGAGCAGGGCGCCTGGCCGACGCTTCAGGCAGCCGCCGATCCGGCCGCTGGGCCGGGGGCGTACTATGGCCCGCAGCGCTTCCTCGGCCTGTCCGGTCCATCCGCCCCAGCGAAACGCAAGGCCACGGCGCGCGATCCCCAGGCGGCGCGTCGGCTATGGGAAGTGAGCGTGCAAATGACCGGGATCGACTGCGGCCTCGCAGGTCTCTGAAACGGCGCTTTGAATCTTTCCGGGGTGAGGTCTCCGCGAGAAGATTCATCCGTCCGGAAAGGCTCTTTTCCAGATCCGCGGATGTAAGCGCACACCCTGCGTTCCGGCAAATTTTTCTCGGTGAGTCCGAGGAGACACAACCCCCCATATCTTGAGTCCCATGAGGCAATCGTGACTCGACATCTTGTGTCGGATTCGTTTTGTTCTCTTCGCTGAACATCGAATCGCCAGGGAATCCCACGAGTCGCGCCTTGACGCTGACTCCGGAAAGACTCACTAGGGCCTCAATCCACAGTTCAATTTCCCGGAGCAAACATGGGCCAGATACTCGTCAAGCAGAAGATCCGCGCAGTTGCGCCGGCGGCCACGCCGAAGGAACTTCTGCCGCTGGGCCAGATCATCCCGGGCGATTGCATCGAAGCGATGCGCACGATCCCCGACGCCAGCGTCGACATGGTCTTCGCCGACCCGCCCTACAACCTCCAGCTCGGCGGCGACCTGTCCCGTCCGGACGGCAGCCACGTCGATGCCGTCACCAACGACTGGGACAAGTTCTCCAGCTTCGCCTCCTACGACCAGTTCACCCGCGACTGGCTGACCGAGGCGCGCCGCGTGCTCAAGCCCGAAGGCTCGCTGTGGGTGATCGGTTCGTACCACAACATCTTCCGCCTCGGCGCGATCATGCAGGACATGGGGTTCTGGATCCTCAACGACATCATCTGGCGCAAGGCCAACCCGATGCCGAACTTCAAGGGAACCCGCTTCACCAATGCGCATGAGACCCTGATCTGGGCCTCGATGGGCGAGAAGTCGAAGTACACTTTCAACTACCGCGCCATGAAGACGCTCAACGACGAACTGCAGATGCGTTCGGACTGGGTCCTGCCGATCTGCAACGGCGCCGAGCGCCTGAAGAAGGGCGGCCGCAAGGTTCACCCGACGCAGAAGCCTGAATCGCTGCTCTACCGGGTGATGCTGGCCACCACCAATGCGGGCGATGTCGTGCTCGACCCGTTCTTCGGCACCGGGACCACCGGCGCCGTCGCCAAGCGTCTCGGCCGCGAGTGGATCGGCTGCGAGCGCGAGGGCGACTACCGCGAAGCCGCGCTGGAACGCATCGAGATGGCGCTGCCGCTCGACGAGCGCGCGCTCAAGACCATGCAGTCCAAACGCAGCGCCCCCAAGGTCGCCTTCGGCACGCTGATCGAGACGGGCTGGATCAAGCCAGGCACCAGGCTGACCGACAAGAAGGGCCGCTTCGAGGCCGTGGTGCGCGCCGACGGTTCGCTGGTCTGCGGCGATGTGAACGGTTCGATCCATGGTGCGGGCAAGGAACTGCAGGGCGCGCCCTCGTGCAACGGCTGGACCTTCTGGCACCTGGAGCATGAAGGCAAGGTCAAGCCGATCGACGCCATCCGCCAGCTCTACATTCTCGCCACGGAGCCGTGAGGCACTCTCCACGTCACCTGATTTCATCATTGCGGGCGAAGTGAAACAATCCAGGACGGCGCAAACCGCCCTGGATTGTCATGTCGGCTCCGCCTTCTCGGGGGTGACGATGTGCTTCTACGAAAGCATGTGGGTTCATGAGCGGCGCGGTTAGCCAGAGGTGATCGCGCTGGCTGCAAAACCTGTTCTGCATGGCTCGCGCCCGCGCTATGGGGCCAAGATGAGCCGCACCGTTTACATCCGCCCGACCGCCTTTGCCGACAGCCCCCAGAGCGAGGAAGGCGAGGCAGTCCGTCTGGGTGGTTCGATGGTCTGGGCCAGCCGGTTCGCACTGGTCGTGCGGGAAAACGGCAAGGTGCTCTCGCGCCGCCGCTTCGGTGCCGGGGATGTCGCGCAAGCCTTGGCGACGCTGCCCGCCGATCTCGGTGCCGAGGCGGAACTCCAGTGGTCGAACTTGCGCAAGGTCCATGCACCGCTTCAGTGCGGCGCCTGCACGATCCGGCTGGAGCAGCCGCAAGTCGCCGGCATCCTCAACATCACGCCCGACAGCTTCTCCGATGGCGGCAAGTTCCTCGACGATGCGCAGGTGGCCTGCGACCATGCGGCCGCGATGCTGGAAGCCGGTGCGGCGATGATCGACATCGGCGGCGAGTCCACCCGCCCGGGCGCGGCGGCGGTGTGGGAGGGGGACGAACTCAAGCGTGTCGTGCCGATGGTGGAGAGGCTGGCGGCGATGGGCGCGGCCATCAGCGTGGATACCCGCCGACCCGCGGTGATGGCAGGCGCGCTGAAGGCGGGTGCGCACATCATCAACGACGTCTCCGCCTTGCGCCACGATCCGCGCAGTCTGGAATTCGCGGCCTCGTCGGGCGCGCCGGTAGTGCTGATGCACGCGCCCGGAGATGGGGACGACCTGCATTCCAACGGCGATTACGACGATGTCGTCCTCGACGTGTTCGACTGGCTGCGCGCCTGTCGGGACAAGGCTGTGGCCGCCGGAGTGAAGCCGGAAAACATCCTCCTCGATCCCGGCGTGGGCTTCGGCAAGACGCTGACCGAGAACCTCCAGCTCATGAACGGGCTCGCGCTGTTCCATGCGCTTGGCCATCCGCTGTTCGTGGGCGCCAGCCGCAAGCGCATGATCGGCGCGCTGTCGAACGAGGCCCCGGCGCACCAGCGGCTCGGCGGCTCGGTGACTTTGGCGCTCAAGGCGATGGACGCAGGATCGCACATCGTCCGCGTCCACGACGTTGCGGAAACGGTTCAGGCCGCCCGCGTCTGGCGGGGGCTGCGTGATGCCGCTCTCACCGACTTCACGCAGCTTCCCTGATCTTTCGCGAAGTCAGATTGCCAGATAGCCGCCGTCTACCGGGTAATAGGTGCCTGTCACGAAGGAGGCGCGCTCGGAAAGCAGGAAACTGGTGACCATGGCGATCTCCTCCGGCCGTGCCAGGCGATTGAGGGCATGCTTGCCGGCCAGACTTGCGATCTCGCTCGAGGTCATGGTCTTTTCCAGTGCCGGCGTGGAGACGAAGCCGGGGCCGACCGCATTGATGCGCAGTCCCGCGTCGGCATAGTCCAGCGCCGCCACCTTGGTCATGCCCAGCAGCGCATGCTTGGACGTGACATAGGCCGCCGAGCCTGCCCAGCCGACCGCGCCCAGGATCGAGGCCATGTTGACGATGGCACCGCCGCCGCGTTCGACCATGGCCGGGATCTGGTACTTCATCGCATAGAAGACGCTGTTGAGATCGACGTCGATCACGCGCGACCAGGAGTCCAGCGGTATGTCCGCCAACTTCATCGAAGGTGCGCCGATGCCGGCATTGTTCACTGCGAAGTCCAACCGGTCGAACGTGCCCAGCGCGAAGGCCACGAGGGCTTCGTTGGCGACCGGGTCGGAGACGTCCAGCCGGAACACGGCCGTATGCTCCGCCCCAAGCTCGTTGGACAGCGCGCGGGCGGCTTCTTCGTCGAAGTCGGCAATGACCACGCGGCCGCCCTGGGCCACCAGTTCCCGCGCAATCGCAGCCCCGATGCCGGACGCAGCCCCTGTCACGATGCCGGCCTTGTCCTTGAAATCCATCATCTTCATCTCCTCGCTGAGGTCTAAACGCGAGGATCCGTCTGCGGTTCTTCTCCGAAACGGTGACTTCCTTGCAAGTACGTCCGCGCGGATCGGCAGCCATCCGGCTCCGTTCTCGCGACAAATCTGGATCGTCGATGAATGGCGGGTTGCTCTGCGATGAACGGCCGCAGCTCGATATGTGACCGAGTGAGCGCAGCAACCTTCGCGTCCCGACGGAAGCCCATTTCGTCTCACACGGTGAGGCAAAACGGCGGAAACGTCCGTTGCAGTCCCAAGCGCAGGCAATCGGGCCCGCGCCGTCAAGCGAAAGGGAACTCTCCCATGAAGCAGACCAACAAGCCCCGCACCGCTCTTGTCGCTCTCGCCATTCCGGCACTGGCGCTTCCGGCCGTTGCCATGGCCGTGCAGCCGATGATGTACGAGCAGAAGCTGGCGCAGCAAGAAGAATCCCTGATCATCCGGAGCCCCATCGGCGGCGTTCAGAACAGCAAGTGGTACGACTACCGCATCAACGTGAACGAGAGCCGCAAGGAACTCGCCAGCGATTTGCGCCACGCTTCCGACATCGAGGATCGCCGGGATGCCTGGGAGGAATACGGCTCGGAGCTTCACCAGGAACGCGGCAAGTACGTAAAGTACATGAGCAAGCGCGGGTACCGCGTTCCGCAGGTCTACTTCGAGAACCTGTAACCATCGGCTACGCAAGAAGCCGTGCGAGAAGTTGCGCCGGCTTCTTGCTCAAGCGGCGTTGTCGATGCCGAGTTCGCCCAGCTTGCGATAGAGCGTCGATCGGCCGATGCCCAATCGCCGCGCAACTTCGGTCATGCGCCCGCGATAGAGGCCGATCGCAAGGCGGATCACATCGGCTTCGATCTCGTCGAGCGGGCGCAAGTTGCCGTCGGCCGTATAGAGCATGACGCCCGCGCTTTCCTGCACGGGATTGCCGGCCCCCGTCGCCGGACCCGAGCCCAGGATGTTGAGGAGCTGGGGGAAATCTTCGGAAGTGAGCGCGTCACCGTCGCAGAACACGGCGGCTCTGAACAGGACGGCCTGGAGCTGGCGAACGTTGCCGGGCCAGTCGTAGGCGGCCAGCAGCGACAAGGCGCCGTCGGTAATGCCCAGTTCTCTCAGGCCGGGCTGCTCTCCAATCCGGGCCAGGAAGAAGCGGGCGAGGGCGGGTATATCGCCGGTGCGTTCGCGCAGGGGCGGCAGGCTGACCTTCGTCGGGGAAAGCGCCTCCAGCAGTTCGGGCAGGAAGTGGCCTTCGGAGACCAGATCCTGAAGCGGCAGGTTGCTGGCGGCGATCAGCCTGGCATCGATGCGGAACGAGTGACGGGCACCGATGGGGCGAACATCGCTCTTGCGGATCGATTCGAGCAGGCGCTCTTGTACGGAAAGCGGGAGCCGGTCCACTTCGTCCAGAGCCAGCGTGGCGCCGTCGCAGTGTTGCAGAGCGCCGACCTGCCGATCGAAGGCACCGGGGAAGGCGCCTTTTTCATGGCCGAACAGCGCCGATTCGATGGAGTTGGCAGGAAGGCCGCCGATGTTGACGATCCGCAGCGGCGACTTCGCGCGGGGGCTGGCGGCGTGCATTGCCCGGATCAGCATTTCCTTGCCCGTGCCGGTATCGCCCTCGATCAGCACGGGGCCGTGACCGCGTGCGGCCTTGGCGGCGACGGCAAGCGCCTTGCGGAAATTCGGTGCGGCCCCGATCATCGATTCGAAGTCGGGGTTCGACGGCATTTTCTCCGTCAGGGGCGCGAGTTCGTCGCGCGGCGCTTCCCGTGTGGTGGCCGAGCGCAAAGCGTGCATCAACCGATCCGGAGCGACTGGCTTGACGAGGTAATCGGTCGCGCCGGCCCGCATCGCCTCGACCGCCAGCAGCGGCGACGTGCTGGTGGTGAGCATCAGGATCGGCAGGGCCGGGCGGCGCGATTTCAGTTCGGCAATAAGCGCGCCCGCATCGTCGCCGGGGACCCACTGGTCGAGGATGATGGCGGATAGCTGCATGCCCTGGCGGGTGCCGAGGGTGGCGATGGCGGTTTCGGAATCGCGGGCGATGACCGTGCGCCACCCCTCCCGCGCAGCGAGTGCGGAGATCAGGCGGCTCTGCGCGGGCTCATCGTCGATGAGCATGAGAAGGCGTTGTTCCTGATCCGCCATGATAATGCCCGCCTGGGTCGCTCCCCTTTGTGGTAGTCCGGCCTTTGTCGCAGTCCGGGATCTAGAAGAAATCGGTAAAGACGAAATTAAGGCTCCGGTCGGTTCGTCGATAACCCATGTTGCGGGAAAGTCCGTCGTGGCGGCTTTCGAAAATGCCCGACTTGACGGATAGATGCGCCGCACGAAGAGATTGCCGCTTCGCACTTGAGCGCAAGCGCCGTCAACGCTAAATATCGCGTATCAAAAGGCAATAATGACAGAGGATCCCGGTTCATGGCTGCAGGCAAGGACATCAAGGCCGCTACCGAAACCTATAATGGCTTCGTCAAGGTGACCGCCTGGAGCACCGGCATCGTCATTCTCATAGTCGCGTTCGTCGTCGCGCTGATTGCGCAATAGCCTGTGGAGCCAGCCACTGGGCCAGCTGCGCGGCCACCTACCGGGCCAACCAGCCGGATTGCCGTCCTTCGGGAGCGGGCTACCGGTGAAACGCGGGTTTCCGCCACGCCCGAGACGGTCAGGAAACTGATCGCCCTCGGAGCGAGCCTCGCCGTCGAAACGGGTGCGGGGCTGGGCGCGGCCATCAGCGACGGGGAGTATCTCGCCGCCGGTGCCGAGGTCGGTCAGGCGGAGCAGGTCGTTTCCGGAGCGAACATCGTCCTTGGGGTGCAGGGACCTGAACCCGAACGGCTCGGCGGCGTCGCACCGGGGGCCTGGGTCGTCGCGGCGCTCGATCCGTTCGGCCGGCGAGATCGCGTCAGTGCTTATGCTGCGGCCGGGCTGGAAGCCCTGGCCATGGAACTGATGCCGCGGATCACCCGTGCCCAGTCCATGGATATCCTGTCCTCGCAGTCCAACCTCGCCGGCTACAAGGCCGTGCTGGTGGCGGCGAACCTCTATGGCCGGGCTTTTCCGATGATGATGACGGCGGCCGGTACGGTCAGCGCGGCCAAGGCTTTCGTGATGGGTGTAGGCGTGGCGGGGCTTCAGGCCATCGCCACGGCGCGCCGGCTGGGTGCGCAGGTTTCCGCCACCGACGTTCGCTCGGCAACGCGCGAGCAGATCCTTTCGCTTGGAGCCAAGCCGATCTTCGTCGACACGGCCCAAGGCATCGAAGGCGAGGGTTCCGGCGGCTATGCCGGTGAAATCAGCGACGACTACCGGCAGGCGCAGGCCGAACTTGTGTCCGCGCATCTGGCGAAGCAGGACATCGTCATAACCACCGCGCTCATACCTGGCCGACCGGCGCCGCGTTTGATCTCGGACGCGCAGATTGCAGACATGAAGCCCGGCAGCGTGATCTTCGATCTTGCCGCTCCGCAAGGAGGCAATGTCGAAGGCTGCGTGCCCGACCAGGTCGTGGAGCGCCATGGCGTGAAAATCCTCGGCTACGCCAACACGCCTGCACATCTTCCCGCCGAGGCGTCCGCCCTGTTTGCGCGCAACCTGTTCAACTTCGTATCGGCATTCTGGGACAAGGATCAGGGCAAACCCGTTCTCGACGAGGAGATCGGAAACGCAATCCGCCTGACCCAGGGCGGCAAAGTGATTCACGCGCAGCTGCTCGGCTGAAACGGCGCTCAAGAAGAGGAAGAAGACGCCATGGACTTCATCTCGATCCTCTCGATCTTCGTGCTGGCCTGTTTCGTGGGATATTACGTCGTCTGGTCGGTGACGCCGGCACTGCATACGCCGCTCATGGCGGTGACCAACGCAATCTCCTCCGTGATCGTCGTCGGCGCTCTGGTGGCCGCCGCGGCGCAGGGCTCTCCCCTGGCCAAGTGGCTGGGGCTGGGCGCGGTGGTGCTGGCGAGCGTCAATGTCTTCGGCGGCTTTGCCGTCACCGCGCGAATGCTGGCGATGTACCGGAAGAAGGACAAGGCCGCGCCGAAAGCCGGGGTTAAGCGCTGATGGAGGCTCATGTCGTCAACCCATGGGTCGCTGCAGCTTATCTGATCGCCGGGATCTGCTTCATCCTCGCCCTGCGCGGCCTGTCTTCGCCGGCCACCAGCCGGACGGGCAACCGCTATGGCATGATCGGCATGGCCATCGCGGTCGCGACGACACTGGTGACGCATGAGATCGCCAGCCTGCCCGAAATCCTCGTCGCCATCGCGATCGGGGGAGGAATCGGCTTCGCGATCGCCCGGCGCATCCCGATGACGGCGATGCCACAGCTTGTCGCGGCCTTCCACTCGCTGGTCGGACTTGCGGCGGTGCTGGTCGGCATCGCCGCCTACTACAACCCGGCGGCGTTCGGTATTCTCGAACCGGGCGGGCTCGACATCCTCAAGGGCAGCCGGATCGAGATGGGGCTGGGCGTGGCGATCGGCGCAGTGACGTTCTCCGGTTCGGTGATCGCCTTCGCCAAGCTCAACGGCAACATGAGCGGCGCACCGATCCTGCTGCCGGCGCGGCACGTCATCAATCTCGGCGCGCTGCTTGCCATCGTGGTCCTCGTCAGCCTGTTCCACTGGAATACGCCGACGCTGTTCTGGGCGATCGTGCTGCTCAGCTTTGCCATCGGTTTCCTGCTGATCATTCCGATCGGCGGGGCGGACATGCCGGTCGTCGTCTCGATGCTGAACTCCTATTCGGGATGGGCGGCAGCGGCGATGGGCTTCACCCTGCACAACACGGCGATGATCATCACCGGCGCTCTGGTCGGTTCCTCGGGTGCGATCCTCAGCTACATCATGTGCAAGGCGATGAACCGCAGCTTCATTTCGGTGATCGCCGGTGGCTTCGGCGCCGAGGCCGGCGCCGGGGGCGCGGCTGCCGCGACGGATCGGCCCTGGAAGCGCGGCTCGGCGGAAGATGCGGCGTTCCTGATGAAAGAGGCGGAGAACGTCATCATCATCCCCGGCTACGGCATGGCTGTGGCGCAGGCCCAGCACATCGTTCGCGAGATGGCGGACCAGCTCAAGGCGCACGGCGTCGGCGTGAAATACGCCATCCACCCCGTCGCGGGACGCATGCCGGGGCACATGAACGTCCTTCTGGCCGAAGCCAGCGTCCCCTACGACGAGGTCTTCGAACTCGAGGATATCAACGGCGAGTTCGCCCAGTGCGATGTCGCCTTCATCATCGGCGCCAACGACGTGGTCAACCCGGCCGCCAAGACCGACAGGAGTTCCCCGATTTACGGCATGCCCGTGTTCGACGTGGAGAAGGCCAAGACCATCTTCTTCATCAAGCGCTCGATGGGCGGGCAGGGCTATGCCGGGGTCGACAACGATGTGTTCTACATGGACCAGACCATGATGCTCCTTGCCGACGCGAAGAAGATGGTCGAGGATATCGTCAAAGCGCTGGCGGACTGATCGGAGGGCTCTATAGGCCCCCGCAATGCTGCGAACCATCAAGCGAATCCTGCTGTTCATCGCCCTTTTGGCGGCGCTGGCCCTGGGCGTTCACCTCTATGCCGGCTGGCGCGTGCGCACCGCCCTCATAGGCGCGGGCATGTCGGATCGGGTCGCCACCTGCATGTCGAAGCGGCTGGTCAAGCGGCTCGGCCTGCTGCAACTGATCAAGCTGCAGAACCTCGAAGGCGACAAGAAGACGCTCGGCGCCTGGGTGAGGGCGGTGAAGTCCGTGAACGACAGCGAGGTCGTTCTCGTCGCCGCATCTTCGGCGGCCTTGTGCAAGACGGGCCTTGCTCGCTAGTAGGGCGCCGAGAGCAAGCCTGCTTTCGGGAAAGACACCAGCTTGACCCCTGCACCTACCCTGGCTCCTTACGCTTCCGATCCGGCCCGTTCCCGCGGCCGCGAGTTCCCGATGGACACCGGTCTGCCGCGCGGTCAGCGCAGTCCCTACCAGCGTGACCGCGACCGGATCGTGCATTCGATCTCCTTCCGCCGCCTGCGCTACAAGACCCAGGTCTTCATCGCCCCTGACGGCGACCACTACCGCGTGCGCCTGACGCATAGCCTGGAAGTGGCGCAGATCGCCCGCGTGATTGCGCGCATTCTGGGCCTTGACGAGGATCTGGCCGAGGCGCTCGCCCTGGCGCACGATATCGGCCATCCGCCCTTCGGCCATGCCGGTGAGGAAGCGCTGAACGCCGCGCTCCACAAGGCGGGCGGTTTCGACCACAACGCCAATTGCCTGCGCACGCTGATGCGGATCGAAAGCCCCTATTGCGAGCATGACGGGCTGAACCTGACGTGGGAGACGCTCGAAGGCCTGGCCAAGCACAACGGCCCGGTTGCCGACCCTAACTGGGCGCTGGCCGAACTCGACGCGGCCTACGGGCTGGAACTGGGCACTTACGCCTCGCTCGAAGCGCAAGTGGCGGCTTTGTCGGACGATATCGCCTATGACAATCACGACATCGACGACGGCCTGCGCGCAGGCTTTCTCGACCTCGACGAACTGCTGGCCCACCCCTTCATCGTAGCCCGCTGGAGCGAAGTCGAGCGTCGCTATCCGCATGCGCCGCGTGACCGGCAATTGTCCGAACTGATCCGCAGCCAGATCGGCTTCATGGTCAACGACGTGCTGGACGAGACGAAGAAGCGTCTGGTCGGCATCGAGAGCGTCGGTCAGGTGCGGAGCGCGGGGCGGCAACTCGTGGCCTTCTCGCCCGAAGTCGAGGAGGGCGAGCGTCAGTTCAAGCGCTTCATGTATGAGAAGCTCTATTACCACCCCGAACAGCTTGAGACTGCCCGGCGCGCGCGCGCGCTGCTGGCGGAACTCTATTCGGCCTACTCGCAGGAGCCGGTGCTGATGGAGGAAAGCTGGATCGACGGTTTGCCGCGCCATGAGCCGGCCCGCAGCCGTCATATCGCCGACTACATCGCCGGCATGACCGACCGCTATGCGATCTCCTGCCATGCCCAGATCTACGGCAGGACCCCTGAAGGGCTGCGCAATGTCTGACGCGATTGCGGCGGGGCGACGGATCTGCCTCGTCGGTGCCAGCGGTCTGGTCGGCTCGGCGGTGATCGAGGAGAGCATCGGCCGCAGTGACGTGCGCATCATCGGCGTTGCCCGCCGCGAAGTGCTCTTGCCGAAAGGCGCAAGGCTGGACATACTGGTGGGACCCACGACGGAATGGCCCGCCTTGATCGAGGCCGCCCATGCCGACGTGCTGGTCTGCGCACTCGGCACCACCCGCAAGGCGGCGGGGAGCGACGAGGCCTTCCGATCCGTCGATCACGATCTCGTGCTGGAAACCGCCGAGGCGGCGCGGATGGCGGGCATCGACCGCATGATCCTGGTCTCTTCCGTGGGTGCCGATCCCCAAAGCGGCAACCTCTACTCGCGCACCAAGGGCGAGGTGGAGACCGCGCTGGGCCAACTGGGTTTCGCGCGTCTCGACGTCCTGCGGCCGGGCCTGCTGCGCGGCAAGCGCGCCGAGGATCGGCCGCTGGAATGGGCCGGGCAGGTGGTTGCGCCCTTGGCGGACATATTGGTGTTTCACGCAAGACTGCGCCGGTTCCGCTCGATCGCCGCCGTGCGGCTGGCCCAGGTGATACTGGCGCTTGGCGAGCGTCGGACGTCAGGCCGCTTCGTCCATGAGCACGATTCCATGAGCGAGATCCTTCACCAGCGTCACATCTGAGCAAGCCACTCGCCGGCCCGTGGAAATTACGATGCAGCGCGGCATGATGGCGTTGACTTGCACGCGGCGCTCAACCAAGTGAAAAAACATCGCTGACAGCGCGGGAGAGACCCGCCGATTCGCACATGCGGAACGGCAGGCGCCGAAGGAGCAACCGCCCCGGAATCTCTCAGGCAAAAGGGACCGCGCAGCGTCGATAGCGAGACTCTGGAAAGTGTCTCATCTTTCGGGATGAGGCCGCCGACGGTGTAACTTTGGCCTGCCTGCCTTGGGCTTGTCGAGGGAAGCTCTCAGGTTTCCGTGACAGAGGGGGCACCTGGAATGGTGTGCCGAACTGTGCGGAGTCATGTCTTGAGCGAATATCCGATTTCCGATTCCGATCAGGAACCCGAAGAACTGGCCCCGATGCTGCTGCCGCTGGACAGCTGGCACAAGGATCGTGGTGGCCGCATGGTCGAATTCGCCGGCTACATGATGCCTGTCCAGTACGAGGGCATCATGGCCGAGCACCTCTGGACGCGTGAGAACGCGGGCCTGTTCGACGTCAGCCACATGGGCCAGCTCTACATCACAGGCGAGGGTGTGGAGGCAGCTTTGGAAGCCGCTCTGCCGATCGACCTTTCCACGCTGAAGACCCGCTCGGTGCGCTACTCGCTCCTGCTCGACGAAAACGGCGGTATCCTGGACGACCTTATGGTCACGCGCTGGGAAAGCGGCTTCTACCTCGTCGTCAACGGCGCGACCAAGTGGGACGATATCGGTACCCTGCGCGAGTATCTGCCGGACGACATCACGCTCAACCACCTCGATGAAAACGCACTCCTTGCGCTTCAGGGCCCGAAGGCGGCCGAGGCGTTGGAGCGTCATGCACCGGGCGTTTCCGCCCTGACCTTCATGAAGGGCGGTTCCTTCAAGCTGGGCGGCGTCGATGCCTGGATCAGCCGCTCGGGCTATACCGGCGAGGATGGCTTCGAGATCGCCATCCCCGGCGATTCCGCAGCCATGATCGCGGACCTGCTTTGCGGCGAACCGGACGTGAAGCCGATCGGCCTCGGCGCGCGGGACTCGCTGCGTCTCGAAGCCGGCCTGCCGCTATATGGACATGACATGGATCCCGCGCGCGGTCCGGTCGAGGCCGGTCTTGCTTTCGGCGTCAACAAGCGTCGCCGCCTCGAAGGAGGGTTCCCGGGAAGCGAGCGCGTCCAGCGCGACTTCGCAGAAGGCACTGCGCAAAAGCGCATTGGCCTGAAGCTCAACGGGCGTCAGGCCGCGCGCGAGGGTGCCAAGGTTTTCCAAGGTGAACAGGAAGTTGGCGTTGTTACTTCGGGCGGATTCTCACCGTCGCTCCAGCATCCCATTGCCATGGCCTATGTCGACGCAGCCTTCGCCGCGGATGGCACGGCTCTTTCCATCGAACTCAGGGGCAAGAAGCTCGACGCCACGGTCGCAGCCATGCCCTTCGTCCCCAACCGTTATCACCGCTGAGGAGCTTCTCCCATGACCCGTTATTTCTCGCAGGAACACGAGTGGATCGAAATCGAGGGCGACCTCGGCACCGTGGGCATCACCGATTATGCACAGGGCCAGCTTGGCGACATCACTTTCGTCGATCTGCCCGAAGCCGGTGCCACGTTCGGCAAGGGTGACTCGGTCGCCGTAGTCGACTCCGTGAAGGCTGCTTCCGACGTCTACACGCCGGTTTCGGGCACCATCGCCGAAGCCAACGGCGCGCTGACCGACGAGCCGGAACTGGTCAACACCCAGGCCGAAACCGGAGGCTGGCTGTTCCGCATCAGGCTCTCGGACGCTTCGGAGCTGGAAGCGCTGATGGATGAGGCTGCTTACAAGCAGTACGTCGAAAGCCTCTGATTTAAAGATATATTCACGGAGTATCGCCGCTTGCGTTACCTGCCCCTGACTCCCGCCGATCGTGCCGAGATGCTCGGCGTCATCGGTGCCGACACGGTTGACGATCTGTTCGTCGACGTGCCCGCCGAGGCCCGGCTTTCCGGCCCCATCGAGGGGCTGCCCGCCCACGCCAGCGAAATGGCGGTGGAGCGGCACATGTCCGCGCTTGCGGCGAAGAACCTTTCGGCCGGCACCGCGCCGTTCTTCATCGGCGCCGGTGCCTATCGCCATCACGTCCCCGCCTCCGTCGATCACCTGATCCAGCGCGGCGAGTTTCTGACCGCCTACACGCCCTACCAGCCGGAAATCGCGCAGGGCACGCTGCAGGTGCTGTTCGAGTTCCAGACGCAGGTGGCGCGGCTGTTCGGTACCGACATCGCCAACGCCTCGATGTACGACGGTTCGACCGCCTGCTGGGAAGCCATCCTGATGGCCGCGCGCGTGACCCGCAAGGATCGCGCCGTGCTGTCCAGCGGACTGCACCCGCACTACGCCGAAGTGGTGCGCACGATGGCGAAGTTCACCGAGGACGACATCGTTTCGCTGAAGCCCGAACTGGTGGCCGAGGCTGACGATGCGGCGGTGATCGCGGCGATCGACGACAAGACCTCCTGCGTGGTCGTCCAGTATCCGGACGTGATGGGCCGCATTCCTGACCTTGCCGCGATTGCCGATGCCGCCCACGCCAAGGGCGCGCTGCTCGTTGCCGTCGTTACCGAGCCGGTAGCGCTGGGCATGATCGAGGCTCCGGGCGCCCTGGGTGCCGATATCGTCGTGGGCGAAGGCCAGTCGATCGGCGTGGGCCTGCAGTTCGGTGGCCCGTACCTGGGCCTGTTCGGCTGCCGGGAGAAGTTCGTGCGCCAGATGCCGGGCCGCCTATGCGGCCAGACTGTCGACGCCGAAGGCAAGCGCGGCTTTGTGCTCACGCTCTCCACGCGCGAACAGCATATCCGCCGCGAGAAAGCGACCAGCAATATCTGCACGAATTCAGGTCTTTGCGCGCTGGCTTTCAGCATTCACCTGACCCTGCTAGGCGGTGAAGGCCTGGCCCAGCTTGCAGCCGTGAACCACGACAAGGCACAGACCCTGATCGAGCGGCTGGCCAAGGTGCCGGGCGTGACGGTGCTGAACGACGCCTACTTCAACGAGGCGACGCTGGTGCTGCCGCGCGACGCTCGTGAAGTCGTGCGCGAACTGGCCGACCGCAAGGTGCTGGGCGGCGTCTCGCTCGGCCGCCTGTTCCCCGAAGACATCGACCTCCACAATGGCCTGCTGGTGACGGCGACTGAAACCGTGACCGACGAGGATATCGAGACCTTTGCCCGTGAACTTGAAGGAGTGCTGGCATGAACGCGGTAAACGCAAGCGGCTGGCGCCCTCAGATGGGTGAAGCCGGTGAAGGCGCTGGTTTCAAGACCGCCTCGGGCGACTATGGCCTGATGCTGGAAGAAGCGCTCAGCTTTGAACTCGGCTCTTCCGAAAAATGCGGCGTCGATCTCGACAAGCCCAGCCGTCCGGCGGCTGCAGGCCTGTCGAAGTTCCTGCGCAAGTCGGCGCCGGCGCTGCCGGGCCTGACCGAGCCGGAAACCGTGCGCCACTACACCCGCCTGTCGCGCCAGAACTATGCGATCGACCTCGGGCCGTTCCCGCTCGGTTCGTGCACGATGAAGCACAACCCCCGCCTGAATGAGAAGATGGCCCGCCTGCCGGGCTTTGCGGACGTTCACCCGCTCCAGCCGCAGAAGACGGTCGAGGGCGCGCTGGAAGTGATCGAGCAACTGGCTGACTGGCTGATCACGCTGACCGGCATGGCCTCGGTGGCCATGAGCCCCAAGGCCGGCGCCCATGGCGAGCTTTGCGGGTTGCTCTGCATCCGCGCCGCGCTCGACGCGCGCGGCGAGAAGCGCGACGTGGTGCTGGTGCCCGAGAGTGCCCACGGCACCAACCCGGCAACGGCCGCCTTCGCGGGCTTCAAGGTGCAATCGATCCCGGCGACCCCGGAAGGCCGCGTCGATGTCGAGGCGCTCAAGGCCAAGCTGGGCCCGAACGTCGCGGGCGTGATGATCACCAATCCCAACACCTGCGGCCTGTTCGAGCCAGAGATGAAGGCGATCGGCGACGCGGTTCACGCAGCCGGCGGCTACGTCTATTGCGACGGCGCGAACTTCAACGCCATCGTCGGCAAAGTGCGCCCCGGCGACCTCGGCGTCGATGCCATGCACATCAACCTGCACAAGACCTTCTCCACCCCGCACGGTGGTGGCGGCCCCGGTGCCGGTCCGGTCGTGCTGTCCGAAGCGCTGGCGCCTTTCGCGCCGCTGCCCTTCGTCAGCCGCGGTGACGACGGCCGCGTGCACCTCGTCGAAGAGGAAAACGCGGGCGAGGGTCACGCACAGGCATTCGGCCGCATGGTCGCCTTCCACGGCCAGATGGGTATGTTCACCCGCGCGCTGACCTACATTCTCAGCCACGGCGCCGACGGTCTGCGCCAGGTCGCCGAGGACGCGGTGCTCAATGCCAACTACGTCCTGCGTTCCTGCGAGGACCTGCTGCCGGCACCCTTCGCCAAGAGCGGCCCGTGCATGCACGAGGCGCTGTTCAGCGATGCGGGGCTGGCCGAGGGCTTCTCCACGCTGGACATCGCCAAGGGCCTGATCGACGAGGGCTTCCACCCGATGACGGTCTACTTCCCGCTGGTGGTGAAGGGGGCGATGCTGGTCGAGCCGACCGAGACCGAGAGCAAGGCCGGTCTCGACCGCTTCATCGGTTCGCTGCGCAGCCTTGCCCAGCGCGCAAAGGATGGCGACCAAAGCCTCCACAGCGCGCCGCACTTCGCGCCGCGTCGTCGCCTTGACGAAACGCTCGCCGCCCGCAAGCCGGTGCTCGTGTGGCAGGGAACGCCCGGCGAGCCGGCCACCCCGTCGCTGAGCGAATTCGGCGGTAGCTGAGCCATATGGGGGGAGGCGGATCCGGGGCCTGGTTGCCGCTGCTGATATTCGCTGGGGTGATGGCCTGGCGGTTCCGCAGCCTTGAGAAGGCCAGGCTGCTCCGTCTCCCCCTGCTTTGGATTGCGCCGGCGATCGTCACGGCGGCGGTAAGCGTGGCGCTCTACGGCATGCCGCCGAGCCTCCTCGGGTGGGCGGCGCTTGCAGCCGGCTTAGCCATCGGTGGCGGCATCGGCATGCAGCGCTCCCGCCTGATGCGGCTTCATGTCGAGGGGGAGGGCGACGAAGCGCGGGTGATGATGCGCCAGTCGCCTCTCGCGCTGCTGCTGCTTCTGGCCGTCTTTGCAGCGCGGCGCATGATCCTTCCGGGCGGCATGACAGTGGGCGCTGGCCACCCCGCTGCAAACGCGCAGATCATGACCGATGCCATGCTGGGTTTCGTGCTGGGCATGGTGCTGGTGAGCCGGCTGATCCTCTGGCAGAGGGCGCGCGCCATGGTGGCGGCGCATATCACCGACAGTTGAAGCCGGATCTCGTTAGCTTGAAATGCGTGCGGCGCGAAACGGGAATTCCGCTTCGCGCCGCATTGGCATAGGCTGGTCGCAGCCTGTCAGGTCGCGCGATCCACCGAATTCGCGACGGACTCGATATCCTGGCCGACACCGCGCACGGTGTTGCAGGCCGCTGCTCCGACCACGAGGCTCGAGACGGCCAGCGCCAGAACCGCTTTCCTGATCATGACTGCTTTACCCTTCCAACGACGGCGCCCGGGATGAGCGCCTCCACGCGTCGCTAATCCATGCGAAAATCGAGGGGAAGGGGGCTGCGATCACGACTTGCCATACCGACGCAGCGTCATGCCGCATCGGTATGGATAAAGCGATCGCTTTCAAGTCACTTGATGGCGTCTTCTCCGGCCTGACCGACCGACTGGACGTCCTTGCCGGCACCCTTCACGGTATTGCAGGCCGATGCCGAAACGACGATGCTGCCAGCCACCAGGGCGAGAACGAGTTTCTTGACCATTGCTTGAATTCCTTATCCTGCTGGATCCCGGCATTGCGCGGGGAGCGAAGGGAGCAACTCGCATTCAGGCGCCCGGTTCCCGCGTCATCTTCGGTGTGGTGACGAGGCTCTCCTCGGCGGCACTTTCGTCGAGCGCGGAGGTGGGGGAGATCCGCTTGGACAAGTGATGCTCGCGCCAGGTGATGATGAGCCCGGCAGCGATGATGAGGGGCGCGCCGAGCCATGTCGAGGCCTCCGGAAGGTGCCCGAAGATCGTGTATCCATAGACCGTTGCCCAGATCAGCGCAGTATAGTCCATGACAACTACCGTGGCGACGGCGCCGTGGCGCAGGGCGGCAGTGATGAGCAGTTGGGCGAGGGTTCCGGCCAGGCCCACGGCGACGAGCAGCAGCCAGACCTGCGCCTCGTGCGGGCGGCCGAATAGCGGTAGCAGGACGGCGGCCAGCAGCGAGCCGAAGAAGGCGAACCAGAACACGCAGGCGATCGGCGCCTCGGTTCGGGCGAGATCGCGTATCTGGAAGCTCACGATGGCCACCACCACGCCCGCGCCGAGGCCGGCGGCGAGACCGATCGGCGGCAGGCTGCCGATCCCCCCGTGGAGCAGATCGGCAGGCTGGGTGATGACGAGCACGCCGACGAAGCCGAGGCCGACCGCCAGCCAGCGCCACGGACCCACACGATCTCGCAGGATCAGGGCGGTGATCAAGACCGCGAACAAGGGGGCCGTGAAGCCCAGCGTCGTGCCTACCGACAGAGGCAGCAGCATCGCTGCGGTGACGTTGCAGACGAGGCCGAGTGTGCCGGCCAGGGCCCTGAAGGCATGGGAGGGCACTCTGCGCGTCTTGAGGAGGCCGATGCGGCCGGTTGCAAGCAGCCATCCGGCGATCAGCGGCACGGCCATCGCCTGGCGCCAGAACACCATCTCCGGCGCCGATACGCCGCGCTCTCCGGCCAGCTTGACCAGCATGAACATCGTCGAGAGCATCACCATCGCCATCAGCCGCAGGGTGATGGCGAGCAGGGGGCGATCGGGATGGGATCGGGCGCCGGAAGTTTCGCGGGTGCTCACCTGGCGGGCTTTAACTTCGCCGCCGAACGAGGCAAGGGCGCTCTATGAACGACTCCGACAAGATCATGGCCGTGATCGGCGGCATCGCAGTGGCGCTGGCTGTCATAGCCTGGCTGGGCGATCGCCGCAGGATGAAGCGCCGCGATCTCGACCGCGTGGGGTTCATGCCGTGGACTTCGGTATTCTTTTTCGCACTGATGGCGGCGGTGCTCCTGCTCGGCGTGGTCGGCAAGGACCTGTTCCGGAGTTAGCCCCCTTACAGGCAGGCTTCGAGGTAGGCCTGGTCGAAGCCGAACTGGCGCGCCTTTTCCAGCGTATAAGGGCGTAGGCCGGAGCTGCGGAACTCGCCGATGATCTTGCCGTCGTCGCTCTCGTCCAGGTATTCGAACTTGAAGAGTTCCTGGGTGACGATCACGTCGCCTTCCATGCCGATCACTTCGGTGATGTTGGTAGTGCGGCGCGAACCGTCGCGCAGGCGTTTCACCTGCACGATGAGGTCCACCGATTCCGCGATCTGGCGGCTGATCGCTTCCTTGGGGATCTTGATGTCGCCCATCAGGATCATGTTCTCCATTCGGCCGAGGCACTCCCGCGGGCTATTGGCATGGAGCGTGCACATCGAGCCGTCGTGGCCCGTGTTCATCGCGGCGAGCAGGTCGAAGCACTCGGCGCCGCGGATTTCGCCCAGGATGATCCGGTCGGGGCGCATGCGCAGGGCGTTCTTTACGAGATCGCCGATGGTGATCGCGCCCTGACCCTCAAGATTGGGCGGCCGGGTTTCGAGCGGCAGCCAGTGTGGCTGCTGGAGCCGCAGTTCGGCGGCATCCTCGATCGTCAGCACGCGCTCGCCCGGGTCGATCATCTTCGACAGCGCGTTGAGCATGGTCGTCTTGCCCGAACCGGTGCCGCCCGAGATGACGATGTTCATGCGGCAGGCGCCGGCGATCTTGAGGGCGGTCGCCATCTTGTCGCTCATCGAACCGAAGTCCTTGAGCATGTCGATGGTGATCGGCTTCTCGGAGAACTTGCGGATGGAGATGGCGGTGCCGCGCAGCGAGAGCGGCGGCACGATCACGTTGACGCGGCTGCCGTCCTTGAGGCGGGCGTCGGCCAGCGGGGTGGTCTGGTCGACGCGGCGACCGACCTGGTTGACGATGCGCTGGGCGATCTGGAACAGGTGCTGCTCGTCGCGGAACTTGGTCGGCGCGAGCTGCAGTTTGCCCTTCTTTTCGATGTAGGTCTGGTTCGGACCGTTGACCATGATGTCCGAGACATCCGGGTCGTTCAGCAGCTCCTCCAGCGGTCCGAAGCCCAGCAGTTCGTCGATCAGCACTTTCTCCAGCGCGAACTGCTCGCGCCGGTTGAAGGTGATCTTCAGCTCGGCTAGGACTTCCATGATGATCGGGCGGAATTCCTCGGACAGTTCGTCCTTGGTCAGGGTGGCGGCGGCTTCGGGATCGACGCGTTCCAGCAGGCGGGGAAGGACCTGCTCCTTGATCTTGTGAATCGAGGCTTCGAAGCTGCTCTGCTCCGACTGACCGTCGTGCACGGCATTGGCGCGGTCCGCGAGGCGGGAGAGGGCATCTTCGCGCGAATTCTGTGGAGCCGCGCGATCGACGGCGGGAGCGCCGGGAGCGGCAGGCGCGTCCGCGCCCATCTTGAGCGGCTTGGCCACGCCGAAAGCGGGCCGGGCGCCCTGGCCGAGCCCGCCCATGCCGCTGCGTCGCCCGAATGCAGTCATCTTGCCATCAACCCTTTCAGCGCCCGGTCGTTATGCCTTGGCGATGCGCCCGTGATGCGCGCAGATTTAAGGTTGAAACTTTGATAACTTACTAATGGGCACGAGCCAGGTAGAGAGCGACAGCGAGTGACGGAGAGTGACGCGAAGACGTGCTGGCTCTGCGCCAGGCCGCTCGGACGCAAAGTGGAGTGGCACCATCCGGTGCCGAAAAGCCGGGGCGGACGCGAAGTCGTTCCGCTTCATCCGATCTGCCACCGCACGATCCATGCGAGCTTCACCAACGCCGAACTGGCGCGCATGCCTGCGGCCGCGCGCGCCTTGTTGGAAAAGGAGGAAATCCGCCGCTTCGTTCGCTGGGTGGCGAGCAAGCCGCCCGATTTCCACGCGCCGACTGCACGGCGAAAGTGACCCAGAGGCAAGAGAAGGGTGCAAACGAAAAGGGCGCCGCCGGCTTTCCCGGCGACGCCCTTTCGAACGCGGCTCGCGTTTAGATCAGGCCCCGTGCTCGGATGAGCACGTTCAGCCGACGTGCTCGGCGAGCACGGTCAGGCCCTTGTCGCCCACTTCGGCGAAGCCGCCGGTGATGCGGATCTCTTCCGGTGCGGCGCCGTCGGTCCTGTAGACCTTGAGCGCGCCGTCGGCGATCGTCGACATGAAGGGCGCATGGCCCTCCAGCACGCCGAACTCGCCCTCGGTGCCGGGGACGACCACCATGTGGACGTCTTCCGAGCGGACGAGCTTGGCCGGCGTGACGAGTTCGAAGTGCAGAGCCATGATCGATTACGCCTCTTCGGCCAGCTTCTTGGCCTTTTCGACCGCCTCGTCGATGCCGCCGACCATGTAGAAGGCAGCTTCGGGAAGGTGGTCGTACTCGCCTTCGACGACGGCCTTGAACGACTTCACGGTGTCTTCGAGCTGGACGAACTTGCCCGAGATGCCGGTGAAGACTTCCGCGACGTGGAACGGCTGCGACAAGAACTTCTGGATCTTGCGGGCGCGGGCGACGGTGAGCTTATCTTCTTCCGAAAGCTCGTCCATGCCCAGGATCGCGATGATGTCCTGAAGCGACTTGTACTTCTGCAGGGTTTCCTGAACCTTGCGGGCGGTCTCGTAGTGCTCGGCACCGACGACGCGGGGCTCGAGAACGCGCGAGGTCGAGTCGAGCGGGTCGACGGCCGGGTAGATGCCCAGTTCCGAGATGGCGCGGTTCAGCGTGGTCGTTGCGTCCAGGTGGGCGAACGAGGCGGCCGGCGCCGGGTCGGTAAGGTCGTCTGCGGGGACGTAGATTGCCTGGACCGAGGTGATCGAACCCTTGGTGGTCGAGGTGATGCGTTCCTGCAGCGCGCCCATGTCGGTGGCGAGGGTCGGCTGATAACCCACGGCCGAGGGAATACGGCCGAGCAGAGCCGACACTTCCGCACCCGCCTGGGTGAAGCGGAAGATGTTGTCGACGAAGAACAGAACGTCCTGGCCTTCCTGGTCGCGGAAGTACTCGGCCATGGTCAGGCCCGAGAGAGCGACGCGAGCGCGGGCGCCCGGCGGTTCGTTCATCTGGCCGAACACGAGAGCAACCTTCGAACCTTCCGACGTGGCGTTGCCTTCGGCGTCCTTGGCGATAACGCCAGCGTCGAGGAACTCGTGGTAGAGGTCGTTGCCTTCACGGGTGCGTTCACCGACGCCCGCGAAGACCGAGACGCCGCCGTGGCCCTTGGCGATGTTATTGATCAGTTCCTGGATGAGAACCGTCTTGCCCACGCCGGCGCCGCCGAACAGGCCGATCTTGCCGCCCTTGGCGTAAGGGGCGAGCAGGTCGATGACCTTGATGCCGGTGACCAAGATCGAGGCTTCGGTCGACTGGTCGATGAAGGCCGGGGCTTCGGCGTGGATCGGGGCGAACATGTCCGAACCCACCGGGCCACGCTCGTCGATCGGATCGCCGACGACGTTCATGATACGGCCGAGGGTCTTCGGGCCGACGGGGACCGAGATCTGCTTGCCGGTGTTGGCGACGGGCTGGCCGCGGGTCAGGCCGTCGGTGCCGTCCATGGCAATGGTGCGGACGGTGTTCTCGCCGAGGTGCTGCGCGACTTCGAGAACCAGCTTCTGGCCGTTGTTCTCGGTCTCGAGGGCGGTGAGGATCGCCGGCAGTTCACCTTCGAAGGTGACGTCGACGACAGCGCCGATGATCTGGCTGATCTTGCCAGTGGCGGTCAGGTTTAGCACGGGTGCGGTGGCCATTTTGGTTTCCTTGCCTGCGGTTACTTACAGCGCTTCCGCGCCAGCTGCTTCCGGTGTTGCTACAGCGCTTCCGCGCCAGCAATGATTTCAACGAGTTCAGTCGTGATCGCGGCCTGGCGGCTGCGGTTGTACTGGATGGTCAGCTTCTTGATCAGGTCGCCCGCGTTCCGCGTCGCGTTGTCCATCGCGGTCATCGACGCACCCTGTTCGGAGGCGGCGTTTTCCAGAAGGGCACCGAAGAGCTGCGTGCGCAGATAGCGCGGCAGCAGCGCAGCGAGGATCTCTTCCTCTTCCGGCTCGTACTCGGTCACCGCGTCGGCACCGGCGGTGGCGGCGACCGCCTTGGGCGCCGGGACGGGGATGATCTGCTGGTCGGTCGGTTCCTGCACCAGGGCCGAACGGAACTTCGAGTAGAACAGATGCGCCACGTCGAACTTGCCGGCCTCGTAGAGCGCGACGAGTTCGTTGGCGATGCGTTCGGCCTCGTCGAAGCCCGGGTCACGCACGTCCGTGGTGTCGAAGAGATGCGCGATCTGCTTCGGGAACTCGCGGCGCAGGGGCGCGCGGCCCTTGCGACCGACCAGGTAGAACAGGACGGTCTTGCCCTGTGCTTCCAGTTCCTTCGCCTTGATGCGCGCGGCCTTGACGATGTTCGAGTTGAACGCGCCGGCCAGGCCCTTGTCCGAGTTCATCACGACGAGGAGATGAACCTTGTCGCTGCCGGTGCCGGCGAGCAGCTTGGGGCTGTTTTCGCTGACCGTGATCTTGCCCGCAAGCGAGCCCATCACTTCGGCGAGGCGGGCGGCGTAGGGACGCGCGGACTCCGCGGCGGCCTGCGCCTTGCGCAGCTTGGCCGCGGCGACCATCTGCTTGGCCTTGGTGATCTTCTGGGTCGACTTGACCGAGTTGATGCGGCCTTTGAGTTCCTTGAGCGAAGCCACTCGTTGTTCCTCGTTTCGTCTTCCCGGACCTGGTCCGGGATCGGTGGCGGTCTTTAGGCGGGGCCTTTTCGAAAGGCTGCTTCAAGACCGCCTGCGATCCCGGCTTTCGCCGGGATGACGGTTTCTCTTAAGCGAACTGCTTGGCGAAGGCGTCGAGCGCAGCCTTGGTCTTCGCCTTGGCGTCGTTCCCGAAATCCTTCGTCGTGCGGATCAGTTCGAGGACGTCGGCATGCTGTTCGTGCATGAAGTCGAGCATTTCGGCTTCGTACTCGGTGACCTTCGCGACCGGCAGGTTGTCGAGGTAGCCGTTGGTGCCGGCGAAGATCGACACGGTCTGCTCTTCGAACTTCAGCGGCGAGAACTGCTTCTGCTTGAGCAGCTCAGTCAGGCGCGCACCGCGGTTGAGGAGCTTCTGGGTCGAGGCGTCGAGGTCCGAACCGAACTGGGCGAAGGCTGCCATTTCGCGGTACTGCGCCAGCTCCAGCTTGATCGAGCCGGCAACCTTCTTCATCGCCTTGGTCTGGGCCGAGCCGCCGACGCGCGACACCGACAGACCCACGTTGATGGCCGGACGGATGCCCTGGTAGAACAGGCCGGTTTCAAGGAAGATCTGGCCGTCGGTGATCGAGATCACGTTCGTTGGGATGTAGGCCGAAACGTCGCCGGCCTGGGTTTCGATGATCGGCAGGGCGGTCAGCGAGCCGGCGCCGTTCTCGTCGTTCAGCTTGGCAGCGCGTTCCAGCAGGCGGCTGTGGAGATAGAACACGTCGCCGGGGTAGGCTTCGCGGCCCGGCGGACGACGCAGCAGCAGCGACATCTGGCGATAGGCCACGGCCTGCTTGGAAAGGTCGTCGTAGACGATCACGGCATGCATGCCGTTGTCGCGGAAGAATTCGCCGATGGCGGCGCCGGTGTAGGGCGCGAGGTACTGCAGCGGGGCCGGTTCCGAAGCGGTGGCGGCGATGACGATGGAATATTCCATCGCGCCGTTCTCTTCGAGCTGGCGCACGATCTGCGCGACGGTCGAGCGCTTCTGGCCGACGGCGACGTAGATGCAGTAGAGCTTCTTGCTCTCGTCGTCGCCTGCGTTCGCTTCCTTCTGGTTGATGAAGGTATCGATGGCGACAGCGGTCTTGCCGGTCTGGCGGTCACCGATGATCAGTTCGCGCTGGCCGCGGCCGACGGGAACCAGGGCGTCGATCGCCTTGAGGCCGGTCTGCACGGGTTCGTGCACCGACTTGCGCGGGATGATGCCGGGCGCCTTGGCTTCGACGCGGGCGCGGGTTTCGGTGACGATCGGGCCCTTGCCGTCGATAGGGTTGCCGAGGGCGTCCACCACGCGGCCGAGCAGGCCCTTGCCGACGGGAACGTCGACGATGGTGTTGGTGCGCTTGACGCTGTCGCCCTCGCGGATTTCGGCGTCCGAGCCGAAGATCACGACGCCGACGTTGTCGGCTTCGAGGTTGAGCGCCATGCCCTGAACGCCGTTGGCGAACTCGACCATTTCACCGGCCTGAACCTTGTCGAGGCCGTGGATGCGGGCGATGCCGTCACCGACCGACAGAACCGAGCCGACTTCGGAAACCTGGGCTTCGGTGCCGAAGCTGGCGATCTGGTCCTTGATGACCTTCGAGATTTCTGCTGCGCGGATATCCATTGTTCTGCCTTTCTTAGCCCTTCATGGCCTGGGCGAGCGAATTGAGACGAGTGCGGATCGAGCTGTCGATACGCTTGGACCCGATTGTGACGACGAGGCCACCGAGCAGGTCGGGATCGACGCTGGTCCTGACCTTGACCTTGCGACCCTCGCGCAGTTCCAGCTTCTGGCGCAGTTCCTCGACCTGCTGGTCGGTCAGCGCGTGAGCCGAAGTGACCTCGGCGGTCGATTCCCCGCGCTGGGCGGCGGCGATCGAGGCGAAGGCGCGGATGATGTCGGGCAGGGCGAAGAGCCGGCGGTTGGCCGCGAGCACGCCCAGGAAGTTCTTGGTGAGCGGCGCAAGGCCGAGCACGTCGGCAACGGCTTCGATGGCCTTGCCGGCAGCCGTGCGGCTGACTTCGGGGTTGCGAATCAGCTCGTCCAGATCGCCGCTTTCGCGAATGGCGAGGCCGATCTTCTCGAGGTCGGATTCGACCGTCGTTACGGTGCCGTTCTCGCTGGCAAGATCAAACAGCGCCGAAGCGTAGCGTCCTTGCAAGCTGGCCTTGATGCCGCCGGAATTCTCCACGCGTGTCCTATCCTTACATCGGGTGGGCTGGGACACTTTGGGGCGCACGACAATGACGTGCCCCCCGGCCCGCAGACGGGGCGCGCATAGCGACGATAGTGTTACTATGCAAGCTGCGGGAGACGGCCTGGGGACAATGCTCGGGAAAGCGCTTTAAAAGCAAGGGGCGGGAAGTATCGCTCAGGCGGCTGTTGCAGGGTCATGACAAAGGATGAAGCGGAGTTTGCCATGACCTATCGAATCAGCGATGTCTCGCAAGTCCTGCCCACCGCCGATGCGATATGCGGCGGGCAGGTTCGGAACAGGCCTCAGTACGACCAGGAGAGATGCAGTGTGGATGTGACCGACGTCACCGATGATCGGGCCTGGCAGGCCGTCAAGGCGCGCGACCGGACTTTCGACGGGCGGTTCGTGACGGGGGTGCTCACCACGGGCATTTATTGCCGTCCGTCCTGCGCGGCGCGGCATCCTCGGCGGGAGAACGTGCGCTTCTTCGCGGATGTCGGGGCGGCCGAGCGGTTCGGGCTGCGAGCCTGCCTGCGCTGCCGGCCCGGCGACGTTTCGCGCGACGAGGAAGCCGTCGCCGCCGCCTTGCGGATGCTGGACCCGGACGCGGAAAGAGTTCCCGGTCTTGCGGTGCTGGCTGAGGCGGTGGGCTATAGTCCGACGCATTTTCAGCGGGTGTTCAAGCGCTCTGTCGGGTTGTCGCCTTCGGAATACCTGCGGGCCAGGCGGGTCGCTAGGGCAGGCGATGCCATGAGCGACGGCGCCAGCGTAACCAAGGCGATCTACGAGGCCGGGTTCGGCGCCAGTTCGCGGTTCTACGCGGCCAGCGAAGGCAGATTGGGGATGACGCCTTCCGCCTGGCGGGACGGCGGGCGCGGAGTGACCATCCACTGGGCCGTCGTGCCGACCAGTCTCGGGCGAATGCTGGTGGCGGCGACGGAGAAGGGCGTTTGCCGTCTCTCGTTCGAGGAAGGACACGAGGAACTGGCGGCTCGCTTCCCCAGAGCCGAATTGATCGAGGGCGGGGAGGCGTTCGAGAGGCTGCTGCAAAGCGTGGTGGCGGCGGTCGAGCAGCCGGGGCGGTCGCGGGCGATCCCCCTGGATGTACAGGGTACGGCCTTTCAGGAAGCGGTCTGGCGCGAGTTACAGCGTATTCCTGCCGGTGAGACGCGAACTTACGCGCAGATCGCGGCCGCCGTGGGCAAGCCCGGCGCCGTGCGCGCGGCGGGATCGGCGAACGGCGCGAACAATGTGGCGGTGCTGATCCCCTGTCACCGCGTGATCCGCACGGATGGCTCGATCGGCGGCTATGCCTATGGCGAGGCTATCAAGCGGGAACTGTTGAAGCGGGAGAGGGGGTGATCGACGCTCCGGGACGACGTGAGGCTCACACGAAAGAATAGGGATCGATGTCGATGTTCACCCGCACCCCGCGCGGGAACTGAAGCGGCTCCAGCCAATCCCGCAAAGTCTTCTGCAATTCGGCCGAACGCCGCGCGTTGATCAGCAGCCGGAACCGGTGCCTGCCGCGCAGCAGCGAGAGCGGGGCGGGGGCAGGGCCGAGCACGAGCATGTCGGGATGGTTGGGCGCAGTGCCGCCGATGGCGCGGGCGGCGGCTTTCGCTTCCGACTGATCCTCCGACGAGACGATGATCGCCGCCCAGCGGCCGAATGGGGGGGCGTTGGCATCGCGCCGTGCCTCGATCTCGGCGGCGTAGAAGGCGTCACGGTCCCCCGCGGCCAGCGCCGAGATCACCGAGGCTTCCGGATGGCGCGTCTGGATCAGCACTTCACCCGGCTTCTCCCCGCGACCCGCGCGTCCGGCGACCTGGGCGACCTGCTGGTAGGTCCGCTCCGCCGCGCGCAAATCCCCGCCTTCGAGGCCGAGATCGGCATCGACCACGCCCACGAGCGTCAGATCGGGGAAGTGATAGCCCTTCGTGACGAGCTGGGTGCCGACGATCACGTCGATCGCCTTGCCCTCGGCCTTGGCGACGAATTCGCCGACTGCCTCGGCCGTATTCATGGTGTCCGAAGTGACCAGCGCCACGCGCGCCTCGGGCAGGACTTCGGCCACTTCGTCGGCGATGCGCTCCACGCCCGGTCCGCAGGCGACGAGGCAGTCCCCGGTGCCGCATTCAGGGCACGCATCGGGCACCGGCACTTCATGGCCGCAGTGATGGCAGGCAAGGCGCTGAGAGAAGCGGTGCTCCACCAGCCAGGCGGTGCAGTGGGGGCACTGGAAGCGGTATCCGCATTGGCGGCAGAGCGTCAGCGGCGCGTAGCCCCGGCGGTTGAGGAACAGCAGCGACTGTTCGCCGCGCGCCAGCCGCGCCTTCATTTCCTCGACAAGGCGAGGGGCGAGCCATTTGCCGCGTTCCGGCGGTTCCTGGCGCAAGTCGAGGATCTGGATGTCGGGAAGCTGCGCGCCGCCAAAGCGCGCGGGCAGGTCGATCTTGCGATAGACACCGGCCTCGGCAAGCTGCATCGATTCGAGCGCCGGCGTGGCGCTGGCGAGCACCACCGGGATCGCTTCGAACTTGGCGCGCATCACCGCCACGTCGCGGGCGTTGTAGCGTACGCCGTCGTCCTGCTTGAAAGAGACTTCGTGTGCCTCGTCGACGACGATCAGGCCCAGCTCGGCATAAGGCAGGAACAGTGCCGATCGCGCGCCGACGACGACTTGCGCCTCGCCCGCCACGATCGCGCGCCAGGCCCGACGCCGCTCGCTGGACTTGAGCGAGGAATGCCAGAGGATCGGCGGCACGCCGAAGCGATGCTCGAAGCGGCGCAGGAAGTTCTCGGTGAGCGCGATCTCGGGAAGGAGGACGAGAACCTGACGGCCCAGGCGCAACGCTTCCGCCACGGCTTCGAAGTAGGTCTCGGTCTTGCCCGAGCCGGTCACGCCGTCGAGCAGGAAAGGCGCGAACTTGCGGTCGTTCACGGCTTCCACGAAGATGTCTGCCGCCGCCTGCTGCCCTTCCGAGAGGGTGGGCTCGGCATGTTCGGGGCGGGCAGGGGGATAGCGGCGATCGAGGTCCACCACGACCGGTTCCAGCAGCCCGGCGCCGACCATGCCGCGCAGCACGCCTTCGGAAACGGAGGCCCGGTCCGCCAGTTCCTTGATTGAGGCCTGCTCGCCTTGGAGCGCATCGAGCGCGGCCGCGCGCTGCGGGGTGAGGCGCGCGGGTTCCTGGCCGGTCAGGCGGTATTCGGTGGTCGTGCCGCCGCCCCGCAGCGCGGCCATGCTGCCGAGCGCCATGCGCGCCACCGAGGATAGGGAGGTGCAGTAGTAGTCGGCGGTCCATTCGATCAGGCGGCGCAGGCGCTCGGGCAATGGCGGGACCGGAAGCACTTCCAGCAGTGGGCGCAGCTTGGACTCGGGCACGTCCTGCGCGCTCAGGCGATCGGGTTCCCAGACGATGCCCAGTACTTGCCGGGGGCCGAGCGGGGCAATCACAACGGATCCGAATTCTATCGCCATGCCCTCGGGGACGCGGTAGTCGAGGACGCCAAGTGCAGCGTTGAAGACGAGGATTCGGACGCGTTTCATGTGGGTTGCATATAGGCACTGCTGCCTGGGGGCGTGAAGGAGTTGATGATGGTGAACTGGGGAACAGGGGATAATTCGGCGGAACCTGCCGGGGAAGCGGGCTCGGACTGGAGCCGGCGGGGCGTCCTCATGGGGCTTCTTGCCACCGGCGTGCTGATGCTGCCCGGTTGTTCGACTCTCGCCGGTTCGGGGGCGGGCGGGCCCGGTTCCGCCAACGCCGATCCGGTGCGCCGGCTCATGCGCACCTCGTCCGAGCGCGCTTTCGCCTGGCTCGGTCAGCCTGAAGGCTTCTGGACCAGCCCCGTCGCACGTATCCCGATGCCGGTGCTGTTCGGGCGTCCGGGGCGCACCACTACCGGCGTGCTCAAGTCCAAGGCATTCCGCGACAAGCTTCAGTACCAGCTCAATCTCTTCGCCACGCCCGGTGCGCGGGTAGCGGGGCCGCTGGTGCTCAAGACGGCGCAGAGTGTGCCCATCTCGAACCCTGCGGAAGTGCTCGTAGGCGGCAACACGGCAGCGACCACGCTCCTTCGCCGCGCCATGGGGCCGGCCCTCGTCAACGCCATGATCCCTGAGATCGAGCGCGCCATCAAAGAAGCGCAGGACACCACCCTCAACCGGGCGATCGCCGCGCTCAAGGGCGTCACCGTCCAGGATACCGCTCACGCCCTCGCGCTCGATGCCGACAACGGCATCTGGTACGAGATCGGCGCGGCCGAAGCGGCGATCCGGCAGGATCCCGCGGAAACCGGCGACGCAGTGCTGATCGGAGCATTCAAGAAGAGCTGACGCGGCGGGCCGAGGGAAGGCTAGCGGGGACGGGCGCGCGTCCCTATAGGAAGCGCCAGAATCGGCGGGCGCCTGGGTGCCTGCCCCCGTGTGCCCGCGCACAGCCTCGCATCCACAGGAACCGCGCCATGAAGTTCTTCGTCGACACCGCCGACACCAACGACATCGCCGATCTCGCCGCTACCGGCCTGCTCGACGGCGTTACCACCAATCCCTCGCTGATCGCCAAGTCCGGCCGCGACTTCCTGGAAGTCACCAGGGAAATCTGCGGCCTGGTCGATGGCCCGGTCAGCGCAGAGGTCGTCGCCCTCGACCACGAAGGCATGATGCGCGAGGCCGAAATCCTGCGCAAGATCGCCGACAACGTCTGCATCAAGGTGCCGCTCACCATCGACGGCCTGAAGACCTGCAAGAAGCTGACTTCGGACGGCACGCTCGTCAACGTCACGCTCTGCTTCTCAGCGAATCAGGCGCTGCTCGCCGCCAAGGCCGGTGCGTCGTTCGTGTCGCCCTTCGTCGGCCGTCATGACGACAACGGCTTCGACGGCATGGACCTGATTCGCGACATCCGCCTGATCTACGACAACTACGCCTTCGAGACCGAGATCCTGGCCGCCTCGATCCGTCACCCCGTCCATGTTCTCGAATGCGCCCGCATCGGCGCCGACGTCGCGACGATGCCGCCTGCGGTCATCCGCAATCTGGTGAAGCACGTGCTCACGGACAAGGGCATCGAAGGCTTTATGGCCGACTGGGCCAAGACCGGCCAGTCGCTCTGACCTGAGGCATAGAACGTCGTCCCGGGCTTGATCCGGGACCGCTGCAAAATCTTGAGGCGATAGCTCTCTTGTGAGCGCCCAGCCTTGAAGTGGGCAGGTCATGGCCAGCGATCCCGGATCAAGCCCGGGACGACGTGCCTTCTGCTTCGTCCGGCGGCTTGCGCTTCGCGGCTTGCACCGGGCGGACTAAGCCGCCATTGAGCGTGGCATGTCCGAAGAAACTCCCGTCGATCGCTTCAAGCTGGCCCTGACCGGCGCCTCTCGCGCCATTGCGCAGGATGCCGAGATCGAGGTGAACTGGACCGCTGACGCTCCCAGTTCCACCGGGCAGACGTTCCGCGTTCCGATGCCCGGCCGCTCGATCCCGCAAGCGGCAGCCATGCAGGCGCGCGGCTATGCGGACAGCTTCGCACTGCGCCTGCGACACCACAATGACAAGCTGCATATGCGCAACGCCCCGGCCGATCCTTCGGCGCGGGCCTGCTACGATGCGGTGGAGACGGTGCGCTACGAAGCGCTGGGGTCCAATCACTACCAGGGCATGCGCGCCAACCTCGACGCTTCGCTGGAAGCGCGTGTGGCCAGCGATCCGATCACCCGTGCCGACAGTCCGGACGGCGTGCCGATCCCGACCGCGCTGGCGCTGCTGCTGCGTGAGCGGCTCACCGGACAGCCCGTGCCCGAAACCGCGCAGTTCGGCGTCGACATGGTGCGCCGCTGGATCGAATCGAAAGCCGGCGACGATTTCGAGGCGCTGGCCGACTCCATCGAGGACCAGAAGGCTTTCCAGAAGCTCTCGCTCGACATGCTCATGCACCTGGAGATGACTCAGGCCGAACGGATCGAACAGCCGCCCGAAGAGTCCGAGAACATGGACGGCGACGACGAGACCGAAGAGGACGAAACCGGCGAAGAGAGCGGGCAGGAGCCCGAGTCCACGGAAATGGCGGCAGAGCCCGCCAGCGGTCAGGACGAAGGCGAGAGCGAGGCCGAGGGCGAGAACTCGGACGAGATGGAAGACGGCGAAGAGGGCCAGGAAGGCGAGGAGGGCATGATGCCCGTCCGCCCGAACCGCCCCTGGACCGACATTCCCGACAGCTTCGACTACAAGGTCTTCACGGAGGCCTACGATGAGACCGTGGTCGCTTCGGAGCTTTGCGACGACGAGGAGCTGACCCGGCTGCGCGCTTACCTCGATGCCCAGCTCAAGGGTCTTCAAGGCGTGGTGACGCGGCTTGCCAACCGGCTCCAGCGCCGCCTGATGGCGCAGCAGAACCGTTCGTGGGACTTCGACCAGGAAGAGGGCCTGCTCGATGCCGCACGGCTCGCCCGCGTGGTCGTGTCGCCCGGCCAGTCGCTGTCCTACAAGGTCGAGCGGGACGTCGAGTTCAAGGACACAGTCGTCACCCTGCTGCTCGACAATTCCGGATCCATGCGCGGCCGCCCGATCTCGATCGCTGCGATCAGCGCCGACGTGCTGGCCCGCACCCTGGAGCGTTGCGGCGTCAAGGTCGAGATCCTGGGCTTCACCACGCGCGCCTGGAAAGGCGGGCAGAGCCGCGAGTCCTGGCTGGCTGGCGGTCGTCCGCAACATCCCGGCCGTCTCAATGACTTACGACACATTATTTACAAGAAGGCTGATGAGCCTTGGCGCCGCGCGCGCAAGAATCTGGGCCTGATGATGCGCGAAGGATTGCTCAAGGAGAACATCGACGGCGAGGCCCTGCTCTGGGCGCACAACCGCATGCTGGCGCGGCCCGAGGATCGCCGGATCATGATGGTGATCTCCGACGGCGCGCCGGTGGACGATTCGACGCTGTCGGTGAACTCGGCGGGTTACCTTGAAGCGCATCTGCGACGGGTGATCGAGTGGATCGAAGCCAAGAGCCCGGTTCAGCTTGTCGCCATCGGCATCGGCCACGACGTGACCCGCTACTATCGCCGCGCCGTGACGATTATGGACGCCGAGCAGCTTGGCGGCACGATGATCGAGCAGCTGGCCGGGTTGTTCGAGGAAGAGTGAGTTCCTGCTTCCCGTGGTCCGGGATCAAGTCCTGGACGGCGATATGGGACGACGAGGATTGACCTCGGCTCGGCCGGCCG
Source organism: Novosphingobium lindaniclasticum LE124 (assembly GCF_000445125.1). Taxonomy (GTDB): domain Bacteria; phylum Pseudomonadota; class Alphaproteobacteria; order Sphingomonadales; family Sphingomonadaceae; genus Novosphingobium; species Novosphingobium lindaniclasticum. Next base: position 18,363 of record NZ_ATHL01000083.1, on the reverse strand, counting down.
CTTATGCCGCCCGGCATGACCGAGACCCAAAGCCTGACGCTGTTCAACAGCCTGACCCGCCAGCTGGAACCGTTCCAGCCCGTCCATCCCGGCGAGGCGCGCGTCTATAGCTGCGGGCCGACAGTCTACAACTACCCCCACATCGGCAACATGCGCGCCTATGTCTTTGCGGATATTCTCGGCCGGACGCTGAGCCACAAGGGCTACAAGCTCACCCATGTCATCAACATTACCGACGTGGGCCATCTGACCGACGATGCCGATGCGGGCGAGGACAAGATGGAGAAGATGGCGCGGGCGCAGTCGCAGTCCATTTGGGATATCGCCGCGCATTACACACAGGCTTATTGGGCCGACATCCAGGCGCTGAACATTCGCCAGCCGGCGAAGTGGTCCATCGCGACGGACTATGTGCCGCAGATGATAGAATTTGCCGAGAAGATCGCTCCAAAGCACTGTTACGAATTGGAAAGTGGTCTCTATTTCGATGTGTCTACCGTCGCGGACTACGGCCGCCTCGCGCGGGCCGTAACGGACGAAGGCGAGGGGCGGATCGAAGCCGTGGAAGGCAAGCGCAACGCGGCCGACTTCGCGATCTGGCGCAAGACGCCCGAGGGCGAGAAGCGTCAGATGGAATGGGACTCGCCGTGGGGCCGGGGTGCTCCGGGCTGGCACCTCGAATGTTCGGTCATGTCAGGTGATCTTCTAGGCTTCCCCTTCGACATTCACACCGGCGGCATCGATCACCGAGAGATCCACCACCCTAACGAGATCGCTCAGAACCAGGCGTTCTGCTGCGGCCCTGAAGACTCCTGCGGCCTCGACGTGGCGTCAAATTCCGGCGCGAAGATATGGATGCACAACAATTTTCTTGTCGAGCGCTCGGGCAAGATGAGCAAGTCGTCGGGCGAGTTCCTGAGGCTGCAGCTGCTGATCGACAAAGGCTATCATCCGCTCGGCTACCGCATGATGTGCCTTCAGGCACATTACCGGTCCGAACTGGAATTCTCCTGGGAAGGTCTCGCCGCCGCCCTCGTCCGTCTCAAGCGCATGATCATCGTTATCGAACGGCTTGGCGACGTGGCGGCGGGCGATGCCCGGCATCCCAAACTCGTGCCCATGCTAGACGCGTTCGAGAAGGCGATCGGGGAAGATCTCAATACTGCCGTGGCCTTGACTGCGCTGGAAGAGGTGCTCGCCGCCAAGAAGGTCGATCCTTCCGCGAAACGCGCCGCGATCGAGGCGATGGACGCTGTGCTCGGCCTCGACCTCTTTGGAACCGGCCGCGCCGACCTGCGTCTGCGTCCGCGGTCGGCGGAAATATCCGAGTCCGAAATCGACGACGTTCTGGCTCGCCGCAAGGTCGCCCGTGCGGAGAAGGACTTCGCCACGTCCGACGCGCTGCGCGACGAGCTGGCCGCCAAGGGCGTGGAGGCGATGGACGGCGATCCGCTGGGCTGGGAATGGAAGCTCGGCTGAACGCTTGAGCGCGGCGGGATGGCACTTGCAGTAACCGCAGCGCGCCAGTCCTTGCCAATTCGTGTGGCCGTCTCGATCACAGGCTAAAGTCCTGGAACGGGACGGCTATCGGAGTTCGCCATGACTGTCGCCGTGATCAACGCCAAGTCGCGTGACCTGCTGGAAGGACGCTTGCCTGAAGGTGTCGAACCGCTCTGGTATGAGAACGACGAACATCTCCTCAAACTGGCGCCCCAGGCCGAGATCGCGTGGCTGGACCCGGTGACGCCGGTCCTGGCGGCGCAATTCATCGCGGCGGCAGGTAAGCTGGTCTGGTATACGGCGCTTTCCTCGGGTGTGGACTGGCTCCCTCTGCAGCTGATCGCGGAGCGGGATGTTCAACTGACCAATGGCTCGGGCATTCACGCGCAATCGGTGGCCGAATATGCCGTCATGGGGATGCTGACGGTGGCGAAAGGCTGGCGTCAGGTCGTGCGGGCGCAGGACCGGCACGCCTGGCTTGCGCAGCCTCCCGGCAAGCGCGAACTGCTGGGTTCGAAAGTGCTGGTGGTCGGTGCCGGGGAGATCGGCGGACGGATCGCGGAGATCCTGCGCGTATTCGGGGCGGACGTAACCGGCGTGCGGCGCCGTCCGGGACCAGACGACCTGGGATCGGAGGAGTGGCGCGGCGAACTCGGCCGTTTCGACTGGGTGATCGCGATCGTGCCTTCCACCCCCGAGACGCAGCGGATGTTCGGCGAAGCGGAGTTCGCGGCAATGAAGCCCGGCGCGGTATTCCTCAACTTCGCGCGGGGCAGCGTAATCCAGCAGGATGCCTTGCTGGCCGCAATCGATTCGGGGCATCTCGGCGGCGCCTTCCTCGACGTGACGGAACCCGAGCCGCTTCCTGCCGAACATCCGCTGTGGTCGCGCGAAAATATCCATGTGTCGATGCACCTCGCCGGCCGCGCGCAGGACACCCTGTTCGAGCGCGGATCGGCACGGTTTCTCGCCAATCTGAAGCATTTCATGAGCGGAGAACCGCTGGAGCACCGCGTCGATCTCTCGCAGGGCTACTAGGCAGCCGCTGATTTGATCAGGTGCGCCCGCTTGAATTCTCCGCCACCTTGCCGGCACACAGAGGCGAAATGGGCCGAGGTTGAGGGAAAGTGCACATGGCAGAGAGCGACAAGCGCAAGGCATCGGATCTATTCATCGAATGCCTGGAAGCGGAAGGGGTAGAATATATCTTCGGCGTTCCGGGGGAAGAGAACCTCGATTTCCTCGATTCGCTTTCCCGTTCCAGGCAGATCAAGCTGATCCTGACGCGCCATGAGCAGGGCGCCGGCTTCATGGCGGCCACTTACGGGCGTCACACCGGGAAGACGGGGGTTTGCCTCTCCACTCTGGGGCCAGGCGCCACGAACTTCGTGACGGCGGCTGCCTATGCGACGCTTGGCGGCATGCCGATGCTGATGATCACCGGGCAGAAGCCGATCAAGAAATCGAAGCAGGGTCGCTTCCAGATTCTCGACGTCGTCTCGATGATGCAGCCGATCACCAAATACGCGCACCAGATGGCAAGCTCGGACAATATACCGAGCCGCGTGCGCGAGGCCTTTCGTATCGCCGAGGAGGAAAAGCCCGGTGCTGCTCACGTAGAACTGCCTGAGGACATCGCGGACGAATACACCGATTCGCGCCCGGTGCCGCGCTCGACCGTGCGCCGGCCCACGGCTGACGTGAAATCGATCGCCCAGGCCGTCGCGGCGCTGGAGCAGGCGCGGCGGCCGGTCCTCGTGATAGGCGCTGGCGCCAATCGCAAGATGACCAGCAAGATGCTGGGGGAATTCGTTGAAAAGACGGGAATTCCCTTCCTGACGACTCAGCTTGGAAAGGGGGTGATCGACGAGCGTCATCCCCGCTTTTTGGGCTGTGCGGCGCTCTCTTCCGGCGATTTCGTCCACCGCGCGATCGAGGATGCCGATTGCATCGTCAACATCGGTCACGACGTCATCGAGAAGCCGCCGTTCTTCATGCACAACGATGGCACCCGGGACGCGGATGCGAACCGGCGCGTGGTGATTCACGTCTCTACCAAGACCGCGGAGGTCGACCCGGTCTACTTCCCGCATATCGAAGTTATCGGCGATATCGCCAATGCCATGTGGCAGATCAAGGAGGCGATCGCGCCCTCGGCCAAGTGGAACTTCGACGCCATGCTCGGTTACCGCCAGGCGGAGCTGGATCACACCGAGAAGCTGGCCGCAGACGAGCGGTTTCCGATCTTCCCGCCGCATCTGGTGCAGCAGGTGCGCGATGCTCTGCCCAGCGATGCGATCGTCTGCCTCGACAACGGCGTCTACAAGCTGTGGTTTGCACGGGGATACTGTGCACATAGGCCCAACACGGTGCTGCTCGACAATGCTCTCGCCTCGATGGGAGCGGGCCTGCCCTCGGCCATGGCGAGCGCGATGGTCTATCCCGATCGCAAGATCTTCGCCGTCTGCGGCGATGGCGGCTTCATGATGAACAGCCAGGAGATGGAGACGGCCGTGCGTCTGGGGCTGAATCTCACCGTGCTGATCCTCAATGACAATGCCTACGGCATGATCCGATGGAAGCAGGCCAACATGGGCTTCGCGGACTTCGGGCTGACGTACGGCAACCCCGACTTCGTCAAATATGCCGAAAGCTACGGCGCGAATGGCTACCGGGTGGAGAGCGCCGCGCATCTGGAAAAGCTGCTCGCCCACTGCCGCGACACCCCCGGCGTGCATGTGATCGACTGCCCGGTGGATTATTCCGAGAACGACCGCATCCTCAATATGGAGATCAAGGAACTTTCGCGGGCACTTTGACGGCCTGAAAAAAGGCAGGGCTTTCACCCTGCCTTTTGTCTTTCATGGCCGGAGGCGCCGCTGGTCAGCACTCTTCTAGGAGGAGCAGCTCGATTTCCAGCGTGAGAGAGGGGAGCGGGCCTGCCCGGTGATCGGCTGCGGATATGGCCGCGTCCGCCACGAGCTGGCCGGGGATGGCGAACTCGTGTTCGGGCAGGGCCTCGATCAGGCGTTCGCCGTCGGCGATGGCTTGGCGGTCGTTGAAGGCGAGCGCCACGGTATGGCGGGATCCGCAAAACATGGCACTGCTCCAGGGGCGCTCCGCATGGCGCAGGAATTCGACTCGTGATCCGGCTAGCTTCAGAAGCTCGGCCAGCAGGGGCAACCAGGGGCCGCGTGAGAAAGCGCGTGGCGCGGACGCGCCCACGGCTTCCCGAGCCGACTGAAGCATCGAGCGGTCATGGGCAGGATTAACGTGCATGTGGGCTCTCCAGATAAGTCGTCATGAACATCCGAATGCGAGCGGCCGTGCCGTCCCTGGGCCGGCGCCCGTTGCGCAGATCGGCCACGAACCGGGGATCGTGCGCGGCCAGGCGCCCGAACTTGGTCCAGGATATGCGCGTCAGGCGCAGGAAGCGCTCGATCTGGCTCAGAAGCATGGGCGGGGCTCCGGGGAATGACTCGCATTAAGTGTTCCTATTATGTTCTCGAAGTAGGGGCTTGTCTAGGAAATTTCCTACGCGTAGGATTACATTATGGAAAACGCCCAAGTCCGCCATCGCTTGTTGGAATTGGCCGAAGAGCGCGGTGCCAGCCTCTCGTCACTATCTCGAATGATTGGGAAGAATCCGTCATATCTCCAACAATTCATTCGGAAAGGTAGCCCTCGCAAGCTTGAGGAAACTGATCGAGGCAGGCTCGCGCGGTTCTTCGGTGTGAGCGAATCAGAATTTGGCGCTGTGAAGGAAAATTCCTACGCTGCGGATAGAAATTCCTACGATGCCGACTGGGTCGATGTTCCCCGTCTTGCGATCGGCGCCTCTGCAGGGCCAGGGGCCTTGCCCGATGGCGAGGACGTATTCGGAACAATTCGCTTTTCACCGCGCTGGCTACGTTCGATGGGGCTGCGGCCGGAAATGCTTTCCGCGATCGTTGTCAGCGGAGATTCGATGGAGCCGGTCTTGCGCGACGGTGACGAGATTCTCGTCGACCGAGACTGGCGGCCGCTGCGAGACGGGATCCACGTCGTCCGTCTGGACAATACGGTGCTGGTCAAGCGGCTGGAGGCTGGCCGCGCCGGCCGCATTGCGCTTCTGAGCGACAACCCCGTCTACCGGCCCATCGAATGCGGCTTGGACGAGATCGAGGTGATCGGCCGAGTCGTCTGGAAAGGGGGGCGCATCTGATCCGGTTGCATTTGCGCAGGCTTGCAGCCATTTCCTCTGCCATGAGCGAGACCCACGAAGAGCAGCCCCCGATACAACCGATGCGCGTCGGGATCATTCCCGTCACGCCGCTCCAGCAGAATTGCTCACTGATATGGTGCACCAAGACCATGCGCGGCGCTTTCGTCGATCCAGGCGGGGACCTTGCGAAGCTGCGGCAGGCGCTGGAGAAGACCGGTGTGACGCTGGAGAAGATCCTCATCACCCACGGGCATCTCGATCATTGCGGCATGGCGGGCATTTTCGCGAAGGAGATGGGCGTGCCGATCGAGGGTCCTCAGGAAGAGGACCGGTTCTGGATCGCCCAGCTCAACGACGATGGTCCGCGCTGGAACATGGAAGCCCAGACCTTCGAACCGAACCGCTGGCTGGAAGACGGTGACAAGGTCACGGTGGGGGAACTGGAGCTCGACGTCGTGCACTGCCCTGGGCACACCCCAGGGCACGTTGTGTTTCATCATGCCCCCAGCAAGTTCGCGATGGTGGGCGATGTGCTGTTCCAGGGCGGCATCGGCCGCTGGGATTTCCCGCGGGGCGATCTGAAGGATCTCGTCGATTCGATCACCCGGAAGCTCTGGCCGCTGGGAGACGATGTGACGTTCGTTCCGGGGCACGGCCCGATCAGCACCTTCGGAGATGAGCGGCGCAGCAATCCTTATGTCGGTGATGCTGCGCTGAAACGCGGGCTGCCGGTCTAAGCGCCGGTCTAAGCGCCCGTCTCGGCATGGCTGAGGCCGCAGACGGGAAGGGCGGTGCGGCCCCTCCCTCCCGCGTCAGAACCGGCCGACCGCGATCAGGATGGCGATGGCCGACAATCCGATCAGGGTGAGGACGGTCACCAGCACGCCCAGCATGCGCAGCGGGTTTGGCTTGTCGATATCCATGCCGAGCGCGTGAGAGACGCGGCCCAGCATGAAGAGCGCGCCCACCACCGCGAGCCAGGTGCCGCCCGTGCCGGTCATTTCGATGGCCGCCGTGAGGATCAGCACGAAAGGCGTGCTCTCCACAAAGTTCAGCTGCGCGCGCATGCGCCGGGCAAGGGGATCGTATCCGCCATCCCCGAACAGCACTTTTTCGCGCATGCGCAATTGGCCGATCCGCGCTATATGCCAGAAGGTGATGACGCCGGCTGCCGCCGCAAGGCATAAAGTTGTCTGAAGAATCATGGATCGATTTCCCCCGGAGTGAATTTCGCTGTCATGCGGCGCGGAGGAACGGGTTGCAACTCGTACGAAATCGGTTATAGGCGCGCCTTCGCAAGCCGCCGGTCCGCGAAAACGGTTTCCGGCGGCCTTTTTGACATTCAATTCCAGGAACAGGTGCCGAAATGGCTGTCCCTAAAAGAAAGACCACCCCCTCCCGCCGTGGCATGCGTCGTAGCCACGACGCGCTGAAGGTCGAGGCTTTCCACGAATGCCCCAACTGTGGCGAGCTGAAGCGCCCCCACAACCTCTGCAACGCTTGCGGCCACTACAACGGTCGTGAGATCGTCGCGGTCGAAGTCTAAGACCAAGACGATTTTCGGAGGTTGCCCATGAGTCTGCCGCGTATCGCTGTCGATGCGATGGGCGGCGACGAGGGCGTGCGCGTCATGATTGAAGGCGCTGCTCTCGCGCGCCGTCGACATGACCGTTTCAAGTTCCTGCTGGTCGGTGACGAGCCGCGGATCAAGGCCGCGCTCGAAAACCATCCGAACCTCAGGGCAAGTTCCGAGATCCTTCATACCGAAGGCGTCATCAGCGGCGAGGAAAAGCCCAGCCAGGCCTTGCGCCGGGCCAAGGGCACCTCGATGGGACGCGCTATCGAGGCGGTGAAGGCGGGTGACGCCGGAGCCGCCGTCAGTGCCGGTAACACCGGCGCGCTGATGGCGATTTCCAAGCTCGCGCTGCGCACGATGCCCGGCATCGATCGTCCCGCGCTGGCCGCTCTGCTGCCGACGCTGGAAGATCATGACCTGGTCATGCTCGACCTTGGCGCCAATGCCGAATGCGATGCGCGCAATCTCGTGCAGTTCGCGATCATGGGTGCTGCCTATGCCCGCGTCGCCACCGGGCGCGAGCAGCCGCGCGTGCGTCTGCTCAATATAGGCACGGAGGAAACCAAGGGCACCGAGGATCTGCGCGATGCAGCCGCGATGCTCAAGGCTTCGGCGGCCGACCTGTCGATCTCCTTCGACGGGTTCACGGAGGCCGACAAGCTCGGAAGCGGCGATATGGACGTCGTCGTCACCGACGGTTTTTCCGGAAACGTGGCGCTCAAGGCCGTCGAAGGCACGGCACGCTTCGTGGCCGACCTGCTGCGCCGCGGCTTCACCAGTTCGCTGCGTTCGAAGATCGGGTTCCTGATCTCGAAGCCTGCGACCGAGCTGCTCAAGCACCATCTCGATCCCAACAATCATAACGGCGCGGTTTTCCTGGGCCTCAACGGTATCGTGGTGAAAAGCCATGGCGGTGCGAATGCCGCCGGCGTCGCCAATGCCGTGGCCGTGACGGCGCGTCTCCTGGAAGAAAACGTGACCGAGCGGATTTCCGCGGACCTCGCCCGCCTGGGCGGAGCATCCTTGCGCAAGCCTCGTGTCCAAGAAGAGAGCGCCTGATGATTCGTTCGGTTCTCGTCGGCACTGGCTCGGCGCTTCCGCGCCGTGCGGTCAGCAATGCCGAACTTGCGGAGCGGGTCGATACCAGCGACGAATGGATCGTCGAGCGCACCGGCATTTCCAATCGCCATATCGCCGACGCGGACGAGACCACGTCCAGCCTGGCGACCGAGGCCGCCCGCAAGGCCCTGGACGCCGCTGGCTTCGATGCCTCGTCGATCGATCTGATCGTGCTGGCCACGGCCACGCCCGACCAGACCTTCCCGGCGACCGCCACGATCGTTCAGAACAACCTGGGCTGCCGAGGCTGCATCGCCTTCGACGTGGCTGCAGTCTGCTCCGGCTTCCTCTATGCCATCGGCGTCGCCGATTCGATGCTGCGCTCCGGCATGGCCAAGCGCGCGGTGGTGATCGGTTCGGAAACCTTCAGCCGCATCCTCGACTGGGAAGATCGCACCACTTGCGTTCTTTTTGGCGATGGCGCCGGAGCCGTCGTTCTCGAGGCGCAGGAGCAGGACGATGACAGTCCGCGCGGCATCCTCGCCACGCGGCTTCACGCCGACGGCGCGCACAACGAACTGCTCTACGTTGATGGCGGTCCTTCGACTACGGGAACCGTCGGCAAGCTGCGCATGAAGGGCCGCGAGGTCTTCCGTCATGCCGTCGTGAACCTGGCCGAGGTTCTGAGGGAAGTCCTTGAAGAGACGGGACATGTTCCTGCCGACATCGACTGGCTCGTGCCTCATCAGGCCAATGCCCGCATCCTCGATGCGACAGCGCGCAAGCTCGATCTGCCGGTCGAAAAAGTCGTCATGACCGTAGGCCAGCACGCCAATACGTCCGCAGCTTCGGTGCCTCTGGCATTGGATCAGGCCGTGCGTGACGGGCGGATCACAAAGGGCGATCTGGTCGTGCTGGAGGCCATGGGCGGCGGCTTCACCTGGGGCGCAAGCGTCGTTCGCATGTGATTCCTGTTCCAATGCGGAACATCGGATGAACCGATGCCGGGGAGCATTGCTTTTCCCGCATTTTTTCCTAATATTGTCCGGGGGGTTGTCGCACGGAGGGGATGCGGGACTTATGCGCTCCACGGACACATTGACGCGGGCTGAAATCGCGGAAGCCATCCACAGGAAGCTTGGACTCTCAAGGTCCGAGTCGCTTGCGATGGTCGAGACTATACTTCAGCATATGTCTGATGCCCTGTCTCAGGGTGAGAATGTCAAGATTTCGGGTTTCGGTACTTTTCTGCTTCGCGACAAGGGCGAGCGGATCGGGCGCAATCCGAAAACCGGCGTTGAGGTGCCGATTACGCCTCGCCGGGTCATGACCTTCCGGGCCAGTCAGATGCTGAAGGACCGCATTACCGACTGATCCGGAAACGGTATCACGTTCGGAATACGGAGATTTGTGCCATGACAGCCAGCGAAGCGAACCGCACGGAAGCGGTCGTCCCGAAGGACGGGGCTGCCGCCAAGGCGATCTTCAACGATGGCAAGGCGCACGATGCACTGCGCACGATCGGCGAAGTCACGAAGGCGCTGGGGATTCGCCAGCACGTCCTGCGTTACTGGGAGGAGCAGTTTCCCGCTCTTCAGCCGATCAAGCGCAGTGGCAATCGCCGCTACTATCGCCCCGAAGACGTTGCGCTGATTGCCGACATCGACCGGCTGGTAAATCGTGAAGGCTATACCTTGCGCGGGGCCGGCATGGCGCTCGGCCAGAAAGCGGTCGGTGAAGCGGCCATGCCGCTTGAGCGAAGTGAAGATGCGGCGCCGGCTGCGGATGCGGTCTTCGCGGACCTGCGCCGGATACGAAACCGCCTGGCTCTGGCCCTTGCGGCGGACTGATCGTCTGCTCGGGCCTTGCCGCTCGAAAGCTCAATCGAGCGGGTGGGGGCCAAGTTCGGGATCGAGATCGCGTGGGCGCGTCAGGTGCACGAGGCGGCCGGAGCCTTCGCTCAGGGCATCCCAGGAGTCGATGTCCAGTTCGACAACGGCATAGGCGGCGGTGGGAAATTTTTCCTCGACCAGGTCGCGCATCGGGCTGCGGCCATCGTCGGGCACGAGGTCGAATATCAGGTCTTCAAGGCCGGGATTGTGCCCTACCAGCATGATGGATCCCGGGTCGCCTGTCTGCTCGCGCAGCAGGTCCAGCAGAGTGGCGGAACTGGCCAGGTAAATACGGCGATCCCAGGTGATCGGTGGCATCTCCCCCGCCGACTCGCCGGCAAGTTCGATCGTCTGGGTCACGCGCACGGCCGGAGAGGCGAGCACGCGCTTCCAGCCGACGGCCTGATCGCGGATGTGAAGCCCCATGAGCGCCGCGCCCTTGCGTCCGCGTTTGTTGAGCGGACGGTCGAAGTCCCGCAAGCGCGCATCGTGCCAGTCCGATTTGGCGTGTCTGAATATTCCGAGGGTTTTCATCGAGGATTCCGGTGATGCGACGTCAAATGAACTTAGCGTCTTCACCGAGCGTGAAAACGCGGGGATCGGTCAAACGGGCGGGCGGCCGAAGGATTCGCCTGCAGGGTAGGGGGCGCTCTCCCGCCGTCTGCTTTCTTCTGAACCATTCCAGGCCACGCGTTGCAAGGCTTCCTCCAGGGAAATGCGCAGGACCGGGGTTCCCGGCGGAAATGCGCTGAGCAGGCGCGACGGGAATGCGGAAGAGAGCACCACGAAATGGCCGCGGTCGCCCCGGCTGCGGATGAGACGGCCGAACGCCTGCGCGAGCTTGGCGCGGATCAGGCTGTCGTCATAGGCCGACCCGCCGCCTGCAAGTCGCCGCGCGCGGTGCAGGATGGTCGGGCGCGGCCAAGGCACTTGCTCCATGATGACGAGGCGAAGCGATTCGCCGGGAACGTCGACCCCGTCGCGTAGCGCGTCGGTGCCGAGCAGCGATGCGGCCGGATCGTCGCGGAAGATGTCCACCAGCGTGCCGGTGTCCATCGGATCGACATGCTGCGCGTAGAGCGGCAGGCCGGCGCGGGCGAGCCGGTCGGCGATGCGGCCATAGACCGCACGGAGGCGGCGAATCGCGGTGAACAGCCCCAGCACGCCGCCCCCCGCCGATTCGATCAGCCGAGCATAAGCGCCTGCCAAGGCCGGTATGTCGCCGCGCGGGATGTCGTTGACGATCAGGACTTCGGCCTGGGCGGCATAGTCGAAGGGGCTGAGGTGCTCGGAAAGACGCGGCGCGACATCGATATGCCCGGTGCCGGAGCGTGCGATCGCCTTGTCCCAATTCTCCCCGTCGCGCAGCGTGGCCGAGGTCATGACGACGCCGTGGGCCGGTTCGAGCACCACGCTGGCGAAGGGCTTCATCGGGTCCAGCCAATGGCGATGAACGCCGACATCGTATTCGCGTGCTTCTGACCGGTCCAGTGCGAGCCAATCGACGAACTCGGGGTCGGCAGGGCCATTCAGCCGACCCAGCATCGATTCCCAGGCCAGGAGCAGATCGATGCGCCAGCCGAGCGACTGGCGCGCGCCCTCGATCCGCGCGCGTCCCTGGCCGTCGAGCCAGTCGGGCGCATCTTCCAGCAGCGCTTCCAGACGCAGGCCGAGGCGAACGAGTGGCTGGCGCAAGTCGCCCAGTGCCTCCCGCGCCGCTTCGGTGACTTCGGCGAAGGCGCCTTCGAGTCCGGCCGCTTCGGTTTCCAGACCGTAGCCCGCCTCCTGCCCGCCGCTTTCGTCGCGGGCGTAGACCGTGGCGCGCACGGCCGCGAGAAGTTCCTCGATCGGGCCGGATGGTTCACCTTCGGTAAGGCGCTGCATCCAGCCGTCGCCGGGCAGCGCTTCGGCGGCCGCGCGCGCCGCCTCTATCGCCCTCGCTCCGGCCTCGTCGTAGCTGGCGACATCGGCGAGACGGGCGGAAAGGCCGCGCCGCCGTCCGCGAGAGGCCTTCTCGGGGCCGATCACCCAGCGGCGCAATTCGATCGCCTCGGTGCCGGTGAGGGCGGCGGCAAATGTCGAATCGGCAGCGTCGAAGACGTGGTGGCCTTCGTCGAAGACGATGCGGGTGGGGCGTCCGGCATGGTCGCGGCCGCGCGCGGCGTTGATCATGACCAGGGCGTGATTGCCGATCACCAGGTCGGCTCCGGCACTGGCCCGCGCGGAGCGTTCGATGAAGCATTTGCGGTAGTGCGGGCAGCCCGCGTAAACGCATTCGCCGCGCCGGTCGGTAAGAGCGGTGATGCCCCGCTGCCGGAACAGAGTGCCCAGCCAACCCGGCAAGTCCCCGCCGATCATGTCGCCGTCCTGCGTGTAGGCGGCCCAGCGCGCGACCAGATGGGCCAGGATCGCCGCACGCCCTGCGAAGCCGCCTTGCAGCGCGTCTTCCAGGTTGAGCAGGCAGAGGTAGTTCTCGCGTCCCTTGCGCACGACCACCGGCTGGGTGCCGTCCGCGCGGCGATCGGGCCAGGCGCGCCGGCTCTCCTTGCGCAGCTGGCGCTGCAGGGCCTTGGTATAGGTCGATACCCAGGTCGTGCCGCCCGAAAGGCTGCTCCAGAGCGAGGCGGGAGCGAGATAGCCCAGCGTCTTGCCGATGCCCGTCCCGGCCTGGGCCAGGAGAACGTGCGGACGACCGGAGGACTGGCGCGGCGCGAAAGCGGCGGCGGCCTCGGCTGCATAGGCCTGCTGGGTGGGGCGTTGTTCGGCCTCGCTTCCGGTAAGCTGCGCGAGGCGCTGGAGCACTTCGTCGCGTTCCAGCGTGACTTGCCGGGGCTGCGGCAGTTCGGGGCTTTCCTCCCACTCCGGGAGCCGTGTGAACAGCCAGCGTTCAGCCCGTTCGGGGCGGGCGACGCGGGGGTTCAGCAGCGAGGCCCAGGGCCAGCGCATGCGGGTGAGCGATTGCAGGGCCGTCCACGCGCCCTCGCGTTCGCTCCAATCCGGGCTATCGCAGACATCGAGCAGGGCCCCGGCCGCTTCCTGCAGCAGGCGTGGGACGTCGGCATCGTCTACCGGCGCATCCAGCCCGAGTGCATTGGCCAGGCCCTTCGGCGTCGGCACCACGAACCTGGCCGGGTGCATGAAAGCGTAGAGTTCGAGCAGATCGAGCCCCGACAGATCGGGGTAGCCGAGCCGGGTGGCGACCAGCGGTGCATTGAGGATCAGCAGCGGCGTATCCGCCGCCGACATGACCGCTTCGCCTTTAGACACCGGGCGCGTCGTTCCCGCACCGTCGCGTAGCCAGGATCCGCCATGGCTGGCGTGAAGAGCGGGTAAGGGCAAGGCGGCCATGGCGCTCGTCTTAGGCAAGCCGCGGACAAAAGGGAAACCTTGGAGCCCATCGGATCGTCGAAAACCCGATCTTCAATCAGAAAATACATCAAGATACATTTTCATCTCTTGCGAAGTTGGTCTCAAGATATATCTTGTAGCCATGAAGCATACGAAGAGAGATCACATGAGAAACTTGTACACACATCGAGAACAAGGAACCGAAGGGGATGGTCACCGGTGCGCCCATCGCGATCACCACCACGAGGAACGCGGCATGCGCGGGCGGGGCGGCTTCGGCATGGGCCGTAGCAGGTTCGAAAGAGGCGACGGCTTCGAAGGCTTCGGCGAAGGTGTTCCCGGCGGCCGAGGGCGCGGGCGCGGCGGCCGCGGCGAGGGTTTCGGGGGAGGACCTGGCGGCGGTTTCGGCGGTAGGCCCGGCGGCGGTCGGCGCAAGCGGCTGTTCGATCAGGCGGAACTTCAGGTTCTGCTGCTCGCCCTGATCGCCGAGGCGCCGCGTCACGGCTACGATCTGATCCGCGAAATCGAGGCCTTGTCTGGCGGGGACTACGCCCCCAGTCCCGGCGTCGTCTATCCTGCTCTGACCTACATGGAAGAATCCGGCCTGATCGCACCGGCAGCCGAAGGCGGCTCGCGCAAGTCCTATGAGGTCACCGAACAGGGCCGCGCCCAGGCCGAGGGCGATGCGGAAAAGGCGGCCGCTTTGAAGGCGCGGCTGACGGCGCTTGCCGAAGTTCGGGAGAAGGTCGATCCTGCTCCGGTACGCCGGGCCATGCATGCACTGAAGATCGCCATGTTCGATCGTCTCAGCAAGGATGGCGCCGATCGGGAAGTGATCCTCCAGATCGCCGACGCGCTCGACGAGGCGACCCGCAAGATCGAAAGGATTGAAGCATGAACGTGATCGCCACGCACGTCGCCACGGACAATGGCGGCAAATATGTCCGCCAGCTTTGCAAGCACTGGAGTCACAAGCTCCAGACGCAAGTGGAGGGCGATATCGGCACGGTGACGTTCCCCACCGCCGTCGCCACCATGGCAGCCGATGGGGAGGGCATCGCCATCTCCATCACCGGTGCAGACCGTGCGGACCTGGAGCGCTTGGCGCAGGTCGTCGCCACACATATAGACCGCTTCGCCTTCAGAGAGGCGCCGCTGGCTTACGACTGGCAATGGCAGGAGCAGTGAAACCGGCGTCGTCCTGGATCGCGCCCGGGCCGACGGTCTCTTGCCTTCTGCGCGCTTTTCGCCAAAGAGCGCTGCATGACTGAACAAGCCCTGATCGAAGCCGCACGTGTGTCCAAGGCCTGGCCCTTCCAGGAGGCCCAGAAGCTCCTCAAGCGCTATCCGCAGGGCAAACCGAACGGTGCCCCGGTGCTGTTCGAAACCGGCTACGGTCCCTCCGGCCTGCCGCATATCGGCACTTTCCAGGAAGTGCTGCGCACCACTCTGGTCCGCCGCGCCTATGAAGCGCTGACGGGCGGTGCGCCGACGCGTCTCGTGGCGTTCTCGGATGACATGGACGGGCTGCGCAAGGTGCCCGACAATATCCCGAATTCGGAAGTGCTCGCCGCCAACCTCGGCAAGCCGCTCAGCCGCATTCCCGACCCGTTCGGGACCCACGAGAGCTTCGCGCATCACAACAACGCGATGTTGCGCGACTTTCTTGACCGCTTCGGGTTCGATTACGAGTTCGTCTCCGCAAGCGACCGTTACAACTCCGGCGAATTCGACGCGGCGCTGACGCGGGTGCTGGAATGCAACCAGGGCATTCTCGACATCATGCTGCCCACGCTGCGCGAGGAGCGCCGCAAGACCTACTCGCCGGTCCTGCCGGTCTCGCCCACGAGCGGCGTCGTGCTTCAGGTTCCGGTCGAAGTGCTCGACGCCGCCACCGGCATGATCCGCTTCACCGACGAGGACGGCACCGTGGTCGAGCAGTCCGTGTTCGGCGGCAAGGCCAAGCTCCAGTGGAAGGTCGATTGGGCCATGCGCTGGTACGCGCTCGGCGTCGACTATGAGATGTGCGGCAAGGACCTGACCGACTCCGTCACCCAATCGGGCAAGATCGTGCAGGTGCTCGGCGGGCGTAAACCGGAAGGCCTGATCTACGAACTGTTCCTTGACGAGAACGGAGAGAAGATCTCGAAGTCCAAGGGCAACGGCCTGACCATCGAGCAGTGGCTGACTTATGGCACAGAGGAATCGCTGGGCTTCTACCTCTTCCGCGAACCCAAGAGCGCCAAGCAGCTTCACGCCGGCGTCATCCCGAAGGCGATCGACGAGTACTGGCAGTTCCGCGGCAACCTTGCCGATCAGGCGGTCGACAAGCAGCTCGGCAATCCGGTCTGGCACCTGCTGCGCGCCAATGGATCGGACGATGCCGCCACCCCTCGGGGCGCCGGCGATACCGTCCCGGTGACGTTCTCGCTCCTGCTCAACCTCGTGGGCGTGCTTGGCGCAGATGCCACGGCGGAGCAGGTCTGGTCATACCTCGGCAACTATGTCGCCGATGCCGATCCCGAAGCGCACCCGGAACTGGGTGACATGGTGCGCGCCGCGCTTGCCACCAACCGCGACTTCATCGCGCCGACTCTCCAGCGCCGGGCGCCCAGCGCGAACGAAGCGGAAGCGCTCAAGGTCCTCGATGCGGAACTGGAAAAGGCCGGGGCCGATGCGACGGCGGAGACGCTGCAGAACGTGGTTTACGAAATCGGCAAGAATGAGGCGTTCCAATTCGAGACCCTGCGGGACTGGTTCAAGGCTCTCTACGAGACGCTGCTGGGCTCGCCTCAGGGGCCGCGCATGGGCAGCTTCATCGCTCTTTACGGCGTTCCGGAAACCCGCAAACTGATCGCGGAGGCTCTGGCCGCCGCAAGCTGAGCGCCGCGAGGTTGGAATGCACAGGAATCCCCACACGCCCGAGGAACTTGCCGAAGAGCTGCTCGGGCGCCGGTTCGAGGATCTCGACGGGGAAGACCGGGAGGTGCTCCAGCGTATCGCGAGTGGCACCGTCGTCGGCCCGAATGCGGACGAACTGGCCGCACTTCACGCGACCCGCGCGGACCGCCTGGCCGATCGGGTCGCTGCGGTCGGCGGAAGCTGGGGTTTCATCGTCGCTTTCGCCCTGGTGTTGTTCGGCTGGATGCTGCTGAACAGCGCGATCCTGAACAGCCCGGTGTTCGCGCCACTTGGGTTGAAGCCCTTCGACGGCTATCCCTATATCTTCCTCAACCTGATGCTCTCGATGCTCGCGGCGATCCAGGCGCCGGTCATCATGATGAGCCAGAACCGCCAGGCCGATAAGGATCGCATCACCGCGCGGCACGATTACGAGGTGAACTTGCGCACCCAGCTCGAGATCATCCGCCTCCATCGCCGGTTCGATCACCTGATGGAATATCTGGAAGCGCGGCGTTCGGCCGAAGATGGCGAGGAATGCTGACGTTCCGCTAATTCCAGGGACGGGCGCGGAACCACTTCGTCACTACATACTTGACCCCCCGCAGCACCGGGCGGGCGGCATGCATCGTCAGCGGGTTCGGGGAGCCGTCCGGCAGGGCATTGTTCCAGATCAGCAGCGACCCGGCGCTGGGCGCCACTTTCAGGCCGAGATGGACGAAATCGGTGGAGCCGCCTTCGTCGACGGCATTGAGATAGACCATAGCGGTCCAGCTGCGTTGCCCGCCGTTGCGGCTCTCACGGAGCCAGTAGGGCGCCTCGGTGTCGAACCAGTCCCAATGCTCATGATAGTATTCGCCCCGGTTGTAGCGCTGGCCCTGCAGGGATTCGCCGTGGCCCGGAGCGATGCCGGTGAGCGCGGCCAGCCGTTCATCGAGCGCCCGGACGACGGTGTCGCGCGGATCGACGTCACCCGAGAAGCTGGTGCGGTAGCCGTCCCAATCCTTTTCGTCGACGAGGCGAGAAGGGCTCGCAACGCCGTCGATCAGGCCGATGATGTGATGACAATGTGTATGGCTGAGAAAGCCGGGCGCGCTGTAGATTTCCGCGCCTTCCACCGCGTAACGGGTGAGGGCGGGAGCGGCTGCCAATCGCTCGCGGACGGAACTGCCCGTTCTGGCCAAGGCGTCGCAATCGGGATGGGCTGGTCTTGGCATCGCGGTGGAGACTAGCCGGCCACGGCTCCGGATCAATCGGGGGAAGCAAGGAAACTGTGGCTCATTTCCGCCCGATGCGAAAAGCCCCCGGATCGCGGGGATCCAGGGGCTTCGCATCGTTCACCAGAAGAAGTCGTAGATCACGTCCACCACTTCGCCGGAATAAGTGTCCACCAGCAGGACGTCGTCGTAGTAGCGCACCCAGCGGTAGGCCCCGTAGACAGGGGGCAGGCGGTACTGCCAGGGATCGTTGATCCAGTAATTGCTGCCGTAGAACAGCGAGCCCAGCGAGAAGCCTATGCTCAGGCGGCGGTAGGAGTAATCGCGGTAGGGCGCGTAGTAGCCGCCGATGCGATAGATCGAGCGGTTGCGATCGCGGTAGCGCTGCCAGTCGTAGCGATTGTCGCGGCGCCAGTCGTTGCGATCCCAACGGCGGTTGTCGCTCCCCGACCAGCGGCGATCGTCGTTCCGGCGGTCCCGGCCCCAGTCGTTGCGGCCCGGGCGGTTGTTGTCGTTGTTCCAGCGGCGATCATTATCCCTGCGGTCCCGGTTCCAGCCGTTGCGGTCGGGGCGGTTGCCGTCGTTGTTGTTCCAGCGCCGGTCGTCGTCCCGGCGATCGCGGCCCCAGTTGCCGCGATCCGGGCGATTGTCGTTGTTGTTCCAGCG
>NZ_ATHL01000082.1 GCF_000445125.1 Novosphingobium lindaniclasticum LE124 | reverse complement strand
GGGGAGCGCGCGCCGGGCATCGAACCCGGCGCGCGCTGCTGCCGCGAACATGGACACAGAACCGCGCCAGCCTGCCAGAGCCGCGGCTCTCAGATCAGGATCATCGGGACCACCCTGCCCTTCCCCTTCGGGTGTCATTTCGCCCTTTCACCCATTGCGCCTTTTTGCGGTCCCGATCCGTCACCGGATCGGCACTGGAGAGGAGAGGGAAAGACGAGGCGAGTTTAACGAAGGAGGTTCCCGATGAGCATCACGTTCCGCATCGAAGATGACGCCGAAACCGACAACCTGCGTCCCGTCATGATCGACACCCTGCAAATGGGCGCGCTGCGCGAAACCCTCGCCGAATACGGCGAGCGTTACGGCCTCGACCCCATCATCCACGACTACGGCTCGCTGGACGAACACGTCTTTGCGTGGGAGGCCCGCACCGCCATGGTGCCGATCGCCATGATCGCCCGTCACTTCACGTTCGACGTCGACGCGATCGCCCTGATCGAGACGGCCCAATTCCTTGGCCGTCGCATCCGCATTGCCCGCCGCGATGACGAACCCGACATCATGGTGACGCTTTCGAAAACCCCCGACGCGGCACCCGAGATGGAACTCTCCAAATCAAAGGCTTACAAAGTCCTCGCCGTGCTCGGGCTCGACCTCGACATCAGCGGAGCAATCAGCATCGAGCAGCTGCGCGACAGCCTGATGGACCCCATCATTTCAAGTCGCCTTGATGCCGAGCCGGGCGTTGCAAAATACTACCTACCGCGCTCAACCAGATGGCCGCCATTTCCTCGCCCAGCTGCGCCCTTCGCATGGTCTGGTCATAGCGCCCGGCAAAGCCCCTCGCCTAACCGCGCTGGCTCGCCTCGCTCGCCTTGGCCTGACGGCCAGGGCTACGCATCGCCGCCCGCGCCACGCCGATAGGTAAAACCACCACACAGTCTTCCCATTGTGACCTCCGGTGCGCGGCCGCGTCAAGGACGGCGGGGCCCCACCATTTTCTTCGGTGGATCGGCATTTCCGTCCCGATCACACCGTAGCGGCCACCAAACACAATCGTGACCCCCACCGTCGCTTCGCGGCGCGAAAGGCACGCCTTTCGCGTCCCTGACCCGACCGCGCCCCGAAGGTCCGACTGTAAATGTCGTTTTGACTAAGGAGTGAGCGTTATGAGCACGTCAATTACCCTCCCCGAAGACAAGATCGAGTTCATCGCAAAGTCGGATAAGGAGATCCGCATCGAGCGTCGCATCGCGTCACTCGAAGCCGAAATGAACAGCGCTTGCCGCATCCATGACCGCCGCGATGACTTCCTCGAAATGATCGACTGGAGCGCCATGACGATCGACGATCGCGAGACGGTCCGCAACCACGCCGACAAGCTCAACTGGAGCATGATCGAGATCGACCACGAAATCCTCCTCGCGTCCCAAGACCTCTACGCGGAGCATATGGAAAACCCGCTCAACTGGTGAGCCGCAAACGCCACGCACGGGAGGCGCAGCCCCACAGGGCCGCGCTTCCCTTTTTTTGTCTGATGCCGTCCCGACCGCTGCGCGACCCCACACGGCTCGCTCGCCTTGGCCTGACGGCCAGGGCTACGCCCAAACGTCCACTTGGGCCGGGGCCCGCCGCAAAAGGAATGGCCGCCCGAATGGGCAAGCCCATCCGTGCGGCCATCGGTCGTTTGTTCGGTGGCGAACCGGCTCAGGCTGAAGCCTGAAGCCGCTTCTCCACTTCATCCACGCCCAGCGTCTTCACCGCCTTCATGATCCGCTCCAGTCGATCATGCGGGAGCTTGAAAAGCCCCGCCTTCTCAACCGTCCCGATCGCCGCTTCCCGCACCTTCTGCTGATGCGCCTTGCGACGCTCCGCCAGCTTGCGTTCCTCGGCCTCGATCGCGGCCATTTCCGCGTCCAGTGACTTCGCCATTACTCGTACCTTTCGGTCAGGCTGATCGGCTCTGAACCCCGCCACCATAACCGCTCTCACGCCATGCGAAAACCCGCGACGAACTCCCCTACGACAGCACCTCGAAATCGCCCCTTCACCCACGAAGAAATCATGCGCCCTCTGGCCCATTCCACCCGCGCGAAGCGCTCTATTCCCTCCAGCGTTTCCGCCCCACGGCGGCCCGGAACCCCCCAGAAACCGGAATCATATCCGCACCAGACGAACGCAGGAACAGACCGAGGCTCCAACAACGATATGTCAGCTACATTAGCACACCGAACGCACGGTGCGTGCGAGATTATGGCGGTATTACAATGGGTTGTGGCAATATTTAGTGTAATCCCGATCACTCCCATATGTAACCCCATTCAACTTCATTGCTATTTAGCAAATATATCAGTGGGTTGAATGGGATTGCATGGGATTACATGGTCCTTTGGTCCCTAAATAAACTTGCTATCTGTAGGGACCGCGAGTAGTAAATGACTGCTTTCCGCAAAAGCTCACCATCCCCTCATTCGAGAGGGTGGTTTGAAAATGAGAAGTACCCAGCGATCCGTAAGGTTCGACAAACACGATCTTGATCGGCTCGACGCGATCGCTGCCGACCAAGACAGATCCTTTGCCGATCTCGTAAGGTTCATCGTCAAACGTCATCTGGACGGTGGCGTACTTGATAATGCCAGCCACCTTCGACTAGCGAGAGTGTGTGAGTACACACAGGCTGCCGTCGACACGATCCTGCGCGAAGAACACCCCGATCATCGTAAACTCGTCCTAGAGGAAACGACCCGTCGCATGGAGCGCTATCATGGCGCGTAAGGACGGCAAAAAAGACCGCGAAGACATTCGCGACGACGGTCGGCCCGTCCCTCTAAAACACCATTCCGCGCGCGGTGACACCCCCCGTAACAACGGCAATTTCGTTCGCGGGAGCCAGTTGCTCAACACCCAGGTCATCATGTGGCTGCAGGGCGCGAAAATGCCCTTCCTCATGTGGCTCGGAATGTTCGTGCTCTCCTACTTCACGATCCTCTCGTTCACGCTCGACGAGAACAACTTCCAGCTCATCTGCATGCGCGTGCTGTCGTGGCTTTGGGACTGGTGCGCCCTCGACCCAATGAAGCAGGCCAACCTGCAGCTTCCCGACCATACCGTGCGGCACACATTCATGGGATACGTCCCCTATGTGCCCGAAGTCGCTCTCGCCTGGCACAAGGCGATGCGTGGCATTATCGGCTCGGCTCTTATCGCCTCCTTCGCGACCATCCCGGCGTCCATCTGGTACGTTGATTTCTCCCGTCGGCGGGGCGGTTCGATCATGGAAGAACGCCACGAACGCGGTGCCATGCTGGTAGACCGGGATCTGCTCTACAAGGAGATCAGCCAGCACAACCAAACCAAGTTCGTCGAAGAAGCCAAAGACCTCTTCCCGGACCTGTCAGCAAAGGATGTCCTTGCCCTGCCCTTCGCGGCTCGCAAGGCAGCCGGAATACACCACCCCTATCACATAGCCGGCATCCCCTACCCGCACCGCCTCGAGCAATCCCACACCATGCTGCTGGGCACCACCGGCACCGGCAAGACCACTGTCCTTCGCAAGCACCTGGAACAGATGCGTGAGCGCGAAGACAATGCCGTCGTGTTCGATCTTACCGGCGCTTACGTCGAGGCGTTCTACGACCCTGAGAGAGACACAATCCTCAATCCCATGGACGTGCGCTGCCCGGCGTGGTCGATCTTCAACGATTGCGAAACCTACAGTGAGTTCACGGCCGCCGCCGCTGCGCTGATACCCTCCGATGGCGGCTCATCGGAACCGTTCTGGGCCCTCGCAGCGCGTACCCTCTTTATCGAAATGTGCATGAAGTTGATCGAGAGGGGAGAGACCTCCAACCAGGCCCTCGCGGACAACCTGATGACAGCCGACCTCAAGCAGGTCCACAGGCACCTGCAGAAGACGATTGCCGACCCTCTGACTGCACCGGAAGCGGCCCGCATGGCGGAATCGATCCGTGCGGTTTTCAACACCAATGCGCAGGCGCTTCGTTTCCTTCCCGACGAGGGTAAGCCCTACTCTATCAAGCAGTGGATCACCGGCGACAAAGCCCCCGGATCGATCCTCTTCATCACCTGCACCTACACCGACCTCGAGATGAACAAGGCGCTCCTGACCTTGTGGTCGAACCTGGCCATCCACTCGCTCATGACCATGAAAAAGACCCGCTCATTGCGGACATGGTTCATGTTCGACGAGCTGGGCGCTTTGCATCGTCTGCCGGCCATCGAAGATGGCCTCCAGACTGCGCGGAACTTTGGCGGTGCCATGATCCTTGGCCTCCACTCGTTTGACAAGCTGGTGCAGGTCTACGGCGAAGAAAACGCCCGCAATCTGTCCTCGCTCGCGCGTACCAAGCTGATGCTCGCCGCGGCCGATCTCGACACGGCCGAGCAGTGCGCCCGTTACATCGGCAATCGCGAAATTCGCCAGATGGATGAGGGCTATTCCTACGGCTACAATTCCACTCGCGACGCATCGACGCTGACGCCCCGCAAGCAGATCGAACCGCTCGTCATTCCCGACGACATTATGAACCTGCCCTCGATGCACGGCTTCGTGAAATTCCCTGACGGTTTCCCTGCGGCGCGCGTCCGTCTGCAGTGGCAGCAATACCCGCAGGTCGCAGAAGGTTTCATTCGGCGACCTCCGACCAGGCCGGACGATCCAGACGGCAAGGTTCGCGGAGGTGGGGGTAAGCCGAAGGGTGGTGATGACGGTGGGCGTGGTGAAAATATCGCGCTTAGCGACGAGGAAATGGCGGCCCGAGATGCGCCGATCGCGCTTGCCGCCAACATCCTTTCGCAACCTTCGGAACAGGATCGCGAAGCACAGGAGGGACGCGATCCCAATGCGCGTGAAGCCCTTGATCGCATGGACCCTGGTGCAAGCCATTCCGCAACCACCAGAGGCGATGCGGCCAAGGGGGATGCAGTCGACCATAACGGTCTCGACACACCAGAGCGCTCAGGCATTCGTACCAACAACGCGGTTTCCAGTCGCGATGACCAGGAGGTCGCCTCGCGATCATCACACAGAGACGTTGAGGTTTCTCGCGCTTCGAGCAACCCTTTGGATGATGATCTTGGCGTGCGCGAAGCGCGGGACGCAGGCGTTGGCACCGATGCCTCCCAGAGCCATCACCAGGATCACCCCGATCTTGGTGATTCCGGCATGGGGATGGGTGACTGACGATGCACTCCATCGCATCCGTCCATTCCGCTGGTGGGGCCGCGAAGTATTTCACCAATGATGATCTGGTCAGCGGGGAATACTACACCGCGGAACAGGCTGGCGAGGTGAGCCAATGGGGCGGCGGAGGGGTCAAGGATAGCCCCATCGCCGCTGGCACACCTGTCACCCGCGAAGCCTTTGAGAAAGTGCTGAACGGGGAAACCCCGAACGGGCAGCAGCTGCGCCAGTTTGAGGGGCGCCGCCCCGGCATCGACATGACCTTTTCTGCGCCCAAGTCGGTGTCGCTGATGGCCTATATAGCTGGCGACAAGCGCATCCTTGGACCTGAGGGGGCCCACCTCAAGGCAGTCCAGAAGACGATGGCCTGGGTCGAAAAGAACCTTGCGGAGACCCGTAAGGACATCGATGGGAAGAGGGTGCCTGTCCAGACCGGCAACCTCGTCTACGCGCTGTTCCAGCACGACACGAGCCGGGCGCGTGATCCGCAGGCCCATATCCATGCCGTGGTCGCCAACATGACCCGCATGGCGGACGGCACCTGGCAGGCTCTCCACAATGACAAGATCTGGCAGAACAATTCGGTGATCGGCACGATCTACCATGCCTTCCTGCGCAACGAAATGGAGCAGCTGGGCTACAAGGTTCAGCTCGAGGGAAAGCACGGTACTTTCGAGATCGTCGATGTGCCCAAGGCAGTGATCGAAGCCTTCAGCCAGCGCCGCGAGGAAATCGTGGCTCTCTCGAAAAGCCTCGGTATCAAGAGCACGCAAGGCATGCGTGAAGTCACTGCGCGATCGCGAGATCCCAAGGTCGCCGGTGAGAACAATCAAGACCTCGTGAAGGAATGGATCGAGAAGGCTGAAAGCCAGGGGTTCAACGGCAAGGAAATTCTGGAGGCCGCTGTACGCGCCTCACGCGAACAGCCGGAAAACCTGGCCGTGCGGGGCTACAAGGCGATGCTCGAGGTGGTGAACATCGCGCGCGAATTTGTATCGGGCCTTTTGCGATCCCCTGAACCACTGGTCGATGCTGGCATTGCGCGCCTGGCCGGGTCGCCCGGTGATGCGCGCGCGCAACTCGCCGTCGCCTCGGCGGTCCGCATCCTTAGCCAGCGTGAAGCCGCTTTTCAGGTCCATCAGGTATCCAAGACGGCTCTCGATCTTGGCCTCAAGGGCGTCACGATCGACAACGTCGAAGCGCGCATCGATCGGCTGATCAAGAATGGCCAACTCGTAGCCGGTGAGATCCGCCACAAGGGGCGCCTGGTAGATGCTGTCACCACGCCAGAGTCATTGAAGGTCGAGCAATCCATTCTCGATCACGTTGAAGCAGGGAATGGGAAAGGCACGTCGATCGTTGGCGCCGCCAGTGCGCCATTGCGGCTGCAGGAGGCCGCAGCGCCCCGTGAATTGAATCAGGGACAGCTCGCGGCCGCGACCATGATCGTTTCCAGCGAGGATCGCTACGTCGTCGTCCAGGGTGTCGCCGGCGCCGGTAAGTCTACCATGCTTCAGACTGTCGCCGCAGTCGCGCGCGATGAGGGCAAGCAAGTGCTCGGCCTCGCCTTCCAGAACAAGATGGTCGGCGACATGCGAGAAGGCATGGTGCCCAAGAACCTCTCGGCCGAGGACATGGAAAAGGCCGGAGTATCGGCGCAGACGATCGCCTCGTTCGTTTGGCAGAATGAGAAATACCTCAGCGACCCGACCAGTCCGGGCGCGCAGCAGCGGCGTGACGAACTGGCCGGTACGATCGTTGTCGTCGACGAAACCTCGATGGTCTCTAGCGATGATATGCTCAAGCTGATGCGCATCACCGAAGCGCTCGGCATCGAAAAGGTCGCATTCGTCGGCGACCGTCAACAGCTCTCCTCGATCGACGCCGGTAAGTCATTTGCCATGGTACAGGCCGCTGGCATCACCATGGCTCGCATGGATCAGAACGTGCGTATCAATCCAGACAACAAGCAACTCCTGACTGTTGCGGCGCTGGCGAACACTGGCCGCGCCGGCGCCGCGCTGAAGGTTCTGGGTGACAATGTCAGCGAACATGCCGAACCAGCTGCGCAGGCCGCGGAGACATGGCTGGCTCTCTCCGCAGAGGACCGGGCTGTAACCGCCGTCTTCGTTTCGGGGCGCGAGGCACGTTCCGAGATCAATACCAAAATTCAGCAAGGTTTGCGTCGGGAGGGCACTCTGAAGGGAGACAGCCTGGACCTGACTGTCCATGACCGGGTCAGCAAAGAGCGCGAGCAGCTGCGCTATGCCCATCACTATACCGTCGGCCAGACGCTAACGGTAACGGGGCAAATCCGAGAAGTCGGGCTAGGGCGCGGGCAGTATCAGGTCAGCCGCATCTTCGACAACGGCAAGGTCCAGTTGACGGGCCCCAACGGGCGCAACCTGCGCTTCGATCCCCAGAAGATCGATCCCAGCATCACCCGTAGCCGGCTCGAACTCTCCAACCTCGAAACGCTCAGAATCTATGAGGGCGACACGATCCGCTGGACCACCAACGACAAGGAACGCGGCCTGGACAATGCCGCACTGGCAACGATCGTCTCCATCGAGGGGGGAAACGTCACCGTCGAAACCGCGAATAACGAGCGCCTGACACTCGAGCGCGGTGATCCCATGCTCAGCAGGATCGGCCTCGCCTACGCCCTCAATATGCACATGGCTCAGGGCGTCACGGCCGATAAGGGGATCGGGGTGATGCTCTCCTATGAGCATAACCTCTCGAACCAGCGCCTTTTCAACGTCCTCGTAACTCGTGTGCGCGACGGCCTCACCATGATCGTCGATAATCGCGAGAAGCTGGAATGGCGCTTGAACTCCAATCCCGGTGACAAGACCTCCTCTCTCGAAAGCACCGGGCAGCTCGACATCGATGGTGTCGATGCCAAGCAGGAAGCGGCCGACGCTGCGCTTACCGCCGCATTTGATGCTCTCGAGGGTGAAAGAGGTGCCGGTGGCGCGCCGAACGACCCTGGCAGGGATGCCACCGCTGATTTGAGCGATCTGCCCCCAATGCCCGCGGCCGATGCACAGGACGGCCGCGCTGGAACTGGCGCCAGTGGCAACGAGAACGCGGCCGCTGGAGGCAGCGAAGTGGGGACGAGCCAGAACGGCATGTCCGGCCCCGATTCACTGGATCTGGACGACCTGCCCCCAATGGGGCCATGGGACACTGACTATTCCACCTTCGATGCCAGTGCTGATCAGATCTACGATCCCGGTGCCGACGAGCCTCCTGCCCCCGCGCAGGACCAAAAAGACGTCGATCCGTTCCGGCAAGCACTGCTGGATCACCTCGAGGGGGATGGCCTCGGCATCGGCGATACCGCCGTTGATGACCTAACCGGCATTCCGCCGATGCCTGGCCGCGATGACGATCAAATTCCAGGCCTGCCCGAAAAGAACCTGGGTCTCGATCTATGAGCCGAGACGAAGACGCGCTACGTCGAAGACGGCAGGATGCCGATACACAACAATCTTCTCGAACGTAACATCAGGGCTTTTGCAATAGGAAGAAAATCGTGGCTTCTCTGCGACACCGTGGACGGCGCAAGCGCGATTTCCGTCATCTACAGGCTGGTGCTGACTTGCCGCGCCTGCGGCGTCGAGCCTCTCGCATGGCTACGCCATGTCCTCACTGAACTGCCCCAGCGCCCTCACGACGCTGATATCGACGACTTGCTGCCATTCAACTTTGAAGGACAAGCCTGACCCGCCGACGTCGCTGCGGTGGCCTGTCTCGTCCAGCGTCAACTGTGATGGCCGCACTGCCCGCGGAAGCAGCGTGCTAAGAAATGCGCGCTTACGATGAAGTCGTGGCCGCCAGCCCTGCACCACTCGATGACCTCGGGGCAGCGATAGTGGCTGTCACGATGCAGCAGAATCTGCGTTTTTGGGCAAGCCTTGCGCAGCGCGCCCACCAAGGTGCCGCAGAAAAACCCTAATTTCTTTGCCTTTGGGCCGCTTGGCCGGGCGCAACACGTCGGTGATGAAGGGCCCTTCATCACCGACGAGGCTAGCAGGCAATGCCTAGCGCATGAAGTTAGGCGTCTCACTTTTCAAGCGAAAGCTCTCCGGCGAATTTCGAAGGGGTTTGGACTTCGCACACGCGAAATCGGGGGCGAGGAATTCAAGCCGACGCATGAAAGCGCTATTAGTCACGCTACGCCAATAGCTAGGCAACAATGCCCCATGCTTCATCCGACAGCTGAATCGCAAGTTCACAAATTCGACATGAGTGTCCAGACGGATTACGATTGATGAAGGCAATGGCTCCCAGCCCATTCTCCTTAGCATTATTCGTGCCCGGAGACCGTCCTGAATGGTTTGCTACGGCCGCAGCCAGCCAGCCCGACGCAATTATCCTAGATTTGGAAGACGCCGTGGCGCCGTCGGCAAAGGAGGCTGCGCGCAGCTCCTTACGATGTGATTTCACGCACTTGCCGGTGCTGCTGCGGATAAACCCTGTCGGAACGCCATGGCACGAACAGGATCTGGAGGTGGCGGCGCGATTGCCATTGGCCGCGATCGTTGTTCCCAAAGCTGAAGAAGTCGAGGATCTGGCCCGGGTTGCCTTACATCATCGAGTTGTGGCGCTCATTGAAACTGCCAGGGGAATGGCGCTTGCGCGTGACATCGCGTGCAGCGGTTCTGTCACACGCTTAGCTTTTGGATCGTTGGACTATATTGCCGATCTCGGATGTGACCACTCGCGAAACTCTCTGCAGACGGCCCGTGCGGAACTGGTGCTCGCATCTCGTCTCGGTGGGCTAGCAGCCCCGCTGGACGGCGTGACTACCAATGTCTCCGATGGTGCCGTCGTTCGGGACGACGCCCGATACGCCAAAGGTTTAGGCTTTGGAGGCAAGCTGCTCATCCATCCGCGGCAAGTCGACCCAACGCGTGAAGGCTTCAGGCCCACCGCCGCTGAAGCCGATTGGGCCAGGCAAGTTTTAGATAGCGGTGACGGAGCGGCCAAGGTGGACGGGGCTATGGTTGATGAGCCTGTACGTATTCGCGCTCGTGCAATCCTTGCAAATGAAGGCAGCCTAAAAAGACTAGATTGAAAGGTAGAACTCTCGATGAAAATTCTCGTGCCCGTGAAGCGGGTCATTGATTACAACGTCAAGCCGCGGGTGAAAGCCGACGGCACCGGCGTCGACCTCGCCAACGTCAAGATGAGCATGAACCCCTTCGACGAAATCGCCGTCGAGGAAGCCATCCGCCTCAAGGAAGCGAGCAAGGCCGAAGAGATCATCGCGATCTCGGTCGGGACGACGAAGGCGCAGGAAACTCTGCGCACTGCGCTCGCCATGGGCGCCGACCGCGCCATCCTCGTCGAGACGGACGCCGAAGTGGAGCCGCTCGCCGTCGCCAAGATCCTCAAGGCGATCGTGGGTGAAGAGAACCCCGGCCTCGTGATCCTCGGCAAGCAGGCGATCGACGACGATTCGAACCAGACCGGCCAGATGCTCGCCGCGCTCACCGGCCGTCCGCAGGGCACCTTCGCCAGCAAGGTCGACGTGGCCGGCGATTCGGTTGCCGTCACCCGTGAGGTCGACGGTGGTCTCGAGACGGTGAAGCTGGCGCTGCCCGCCATCGTGACCACCGACCTGCGCCTGAACGAGCCGCGCTACGCTTCGCTGCCCAACATCATGAAGGCGAAGAAGAAGCAGCTCGATGTGAAGTCGCCCGCCGACTACGGCGTCGATATCGCTCCGCGTCTCAAGACCCTCAAGGTCGCCGAGCCGCCCGTGCGTGTCGCAGGCGTCAAGGTCGCCGACGTCGACGCGCTCGTCGCCAAGCTCAAGGAACTGGGAGTAGCCTGATGTCCAAGACTCTCGTCTGGGTCGAACACGACAACGCCGCCGTCAAGGACGCGACGCTTTCCGCCGTCACCGCTGCTGCAAAGCTGGGTGAAGTCCACCTCCTCGTCGCTGGATCGGGCGCGCGCGCCGTGGCCGATGCCGCTGCGCAGATCGCTGGCGTGGGCAAAGTCCACTTCGCCGACGATGCCGCATTCGAGCACGCGCTGGCCGAAAACGTCGCGCCGCTGATCGTGGAACTGATGGGCCATCACGACGCTTTCGTCGCGCCTGCCACCACCACCGGCAAGAACGTCGCGCCGCGCGTTGCCGCTCTGCTGGACGTGGCCCAGATCTCGGACATCCTTTCGGTCGAAGGCGAGAAGACCTTCACCCGTCCGATCTACGCAGGCAACGCCATCGCCACCGTCGAATCGAGCGACGCCAAGCTGGTCGTCACCGTGCGCGGCACCGCCTTCGCCAAGGCTGAAGCCACCGGCGGTTCGGGCGTGGTCGAGGACGTCGCCAGCACCGGCGACGCGGGCCTCTCCAGCTTCGTGGGCGCGGAAATCGCCAAGTCGGAGCGTCCGGAGCTGACCAGCGCCAAGATCATCGTCTCGGGCGGTCGTGCGCTGAAGGATTCGGAAACCTTCGAAGCGACCATCCTCCCCCTCGCCGACAAACTGGGCGCCGCCGTCGGCGCTTCGCGCGCGGCTGTCGATGCGGGCTACGTCCCCAACGACTACCAGGTGGGTCAGACCGGCAAGATCGTGGCTCCCGACGTCTACATCGCCGTCGGCATCTCGGGCGCGATCCAGCACCTTGCAGGCATGAAGGACGCCAAGACCATCATCGCCATCAACAAGGACGAAGACGCCCCGATCTTCCAGGTCGCCGACATCGGCCTCGTCGCCGACCTGTTCACCGCCCTGCCGGAACTCACCGGAAAGCTCTGAGCGGGGATAACATCGCATACTCGACATCGTTCGATCCCCGCGCTGCCGAAGTGCAGCGTGGAGGAACGATGCTGTTATGCTCCACGACTGACAAGCAACGAGAGGTATCCATGGGCGACATTTCGGCTTGGATCGGCAGCAAGATGACACGGTCCGACCGGCTGGATGTGGCACGGGTCAACGCCCTGCTCGTGGCCTTGGGCGACGACCCGATCGCTAATGGTTCCATCTTGCCACCCCTTTATCACTGGCTGCACTTCTGGGACGTCTCTGCGCCCGACCACACCGGTCACGACGGCCACCCGCAGAAAGGTGGATTTCTTCCGCCGATCGAGCTTCCTCGTCGGATGTGGGCCGGAGGCTCCCTCCGGTTCATCCGGCCGTTACGTCTTGGTCAGGCAATTTCGCGGTCGTCGCAGATTACCGACATCTCGCACAAGGAAGGCAAGAGCGGCAAACTCGCCTTCGTGAAGGTCCATCACGAAATCTCGGACGATCACGGGGTCGCCATCGAAGAACAGCAAGACATCGTCTATCGCGAGGCGGCTCGCCAGACGTCGCCCTTGCCGATCGGTGGCGATCTGCCCTCCGCTCCCTGGCAGAACGATATCGTTCCCGATCCGGTACTGCTGTTCCGGTTTTCCGCTCTCACCATGAACAGCCATCGGATCCAT
Source organism: Novosphingobium lindaniclasticum LE124 (assembly GCF_000445125.1). Lineage (GTDB taxonomy): Bacteria > Pseudomonadota > Alphaproteobacteria > Sphingomonadales > Sphingomonadaceae > Novosphingobium > Novosphingobium lindaniclasticum. The sequence goes on along the minus strand of NZ_ATHL01000082.1, from coordinate 52,115 downwards.
TACGACCGGCCTTACGCATTGGCGGAGGAGACCTATCCGGCCCTGGTCGTTCAAGGCCCATTGCAGGCCATTCTCCTTATGCGCCTTGCCGCTCGTAACCTCAGCACGCCGGTCACTGCCTTCGAATTTCGCGGTTTGTCCCCGGCGTTCGACACAATCATGCTGCATACTTGCGGCGAAGCGCATGGTGCCGGTGCAAAGTTGTGGAACCGCCAAGGCAACACGATGACCATGTCTGCCTCAGCATCAACGGAATAGAACTATGAACGCCACTGATCTGGACGCGAACAGCACCGCCCTGCTGCTGATTGATCTTCAGAATTTCACGCTGGATTTCGCCACGCATCCCCGGACACCGGCGGAATGCGTGACCGGCGCTGCCCGCCTCGCCCGCGCCTGCCGAACGGCAGGCATGCCCGTCATCCTGGTCCGCGTCGGCCACCCGGGCAGCATGGTGCCTCCCCTCGCCCCCCTTCTCGAACATCCGGCGCAGGCCTATGCGATCGCGCCGGATGGCCATACTTTATGCGCCGCACTCGAGGTCCAGCCGCAAGACATCATCGTCGACAAATACAATTGGGGCGCGTTCCATGGCACCAGCCTCGACACCCACCTGCGTCGCCGCGGCGTAACAACGCTGATCGTCGGCGGCCTCGTGCTTGGGATCGGTGTTGACACCACCATGCGCGAGGCCATGGCACTGGGATATGACCAAATCCTGGCGGAGGACACTACGACCTCATTTTCAGCCGAAGAACACGATATGATATTGCGCTCGATCATGCCTCGGCTTGCGCGTATCCGGACGGTCGAAGCGATCATCGACGCGATCTTTTCCGGCCGCGAGGACGCGGATCAGACCCCTGCGAAATTATCATAAGCGCCGAAGCGCGAAGCCAACCAAGCCAAGCCGTCTTGCGTTGGTAACGATCAAGCGAAAGCCGTGAGGCGGCAGGCCCTCCTGCCTAATACCCCACGACCGGGTCGTTCATGTTGCCGGTAGATAGATGGTCTGCACTTCCTGAAACGATCGCAGCCCTTCGATCCCACCTTCACGCGAAACGCCCGACTTCTTGAGCCCGCCATAGGGCAGCGTCCTGTCGATATACAAACCAGCGCGCGAGACATTGCCCACTCGCAACCGGCCTGCGAGCCGGCAGACGGCATCCTCGTCATCGCTGTAGACACTAGCATAAAGCCCATAATCGGAGTCATTGGCGATTGCGATGGCTTCTTCCTCGCCATCATACTCGATGAGACTTACCACTGGCCCGAAGATTTCCTCCCGGGCAATACGCATGGAATTGGAGACGCGGGCAAAGATGGTCGGTTCATGATACCATCCACGCTCGAAACCCTCGGGACGTCGCCCACCGTATGCGAGCGTCGCGCCTTCGGCGATGCCTGAGCTCACATAGTCCTCCACTCTGTCCCGCTGCCTTTCCAGCGCCAGAGGCGCCAGCGAAGTGGCAGCGTCGTAAGGGTCACCCACCTTCAGTTTCGCGAACTCTGCGACGAGCGCTTCGGTGTATGATGCCGCGTGCTGCCTTGGCAGGAGGACGCGGGTCAGGGCCGAGCAAGCCTGCCCCGTCAAGCGCATGGATGCAGGGGCCAAGCGGCGAGCGACGGTCTCGGCATCCATGTCCCGCATAACAATCGCCGCGGACTTGCCTCCCAGTTCCAGCGCCTGCCGTGCGACCCGGGATCCGCACACCGCCCCTATATGCTGCCCTACACCGGTGCTCCCGGTGAAGGTGACCTTGTCGATCCGCTCGTCCCGGAGCAGGGCCTCGCCAGCATCGTTGTCTCCAGGAAGGATACTGACGACACCCTCGGGGAAACCGGCGTCGTCCATGCATTCCGCCAATAGCAACGCATCGAGCGGGGTTGAGGGCGCTGTCTTGAGAATAATCGTGCAACCCGCCGCCAGTGCCGGAGCCAGCTTGAGGATCGACAGGCTTAGCGGGGCATTCCACGGCACGATCGCTACGACAACCCCAACTGGAATCTGAGCGACATACGCCTTTCCGCCGCCCCAGGCGCGCTCCTCCCTATCGGGAACGGACTCGGCAAGGTCGGCATAGTAGTCGCAAAGATTTGCGGCGGCCCGTGCGCCTGCAAGGGATTCGCTCAGTAGCGCGCCCATCTCAAGTGTCACGGCGTGGCCAATCTCATCGGCGCGAGAGCGGATCGCAACGGCCAGCCGGCGTAGCGGCGCGGCACGTTCGGCCATGGCCAGCCTTGGCCAGGGTCCATGATGAAACGCTCTGTGCGCTGCACCCACCGCGCGATCAACGTCCCCCCGACCGGCCGCCGCGACCCGAGCGACCACATCGCCGCTAGCCGGATGCACGATGTCCAGTGCCGCCTGCCCCACCGGCCGCTGCCATGTGCCGCCGATGTAGAGACAGCCCGGGTGCCGCTGCTCGAAAGCGCGCATCGGCGTGAGGGTCGGGATCATCGGTTGTCCTCCAGGATCATGTCGGCGGCCTTCTCGGCAATCATCACCACCGGCGCGCAAGTATTGCCCGAAACCATCGCCGGCATGATCGATGCATCGACCACCCGCAGCCCGGCAAGGCCGTGGACCCGCAGGCGCGGATCCACCACTGCATCAGGCCCGGTGCCCATACGGCAGCTACCCGCCAGGTGATGGCCGGTGCCGGTACGTTCGCGGATATAAGCCATCAGTTCTTCGTCCTCAGCATCAGGCCCCGGCTCGCTCTCGCTCACGAAAGGTGCCATGGGCACAGCTTGCAGGAGGGCACGAAGCTGCTTCACGCCGGCAAGGGTCACGCGCCGGTCGATTTCAGAGCAAAGATGATTGAGGCGGATCTTCGGTGCCGACGAGGCGTTCGCATCTGCCAGCGCGACTTCGCCGCGGCTTTCCGGCCGCAACTGATAGCCCGAAGTCATGAAGCCTGAAAACGGTTCGAGCCGCGTGCCACTGGCGTCGGTGCGGAACAGCAGCAGATAGCCCTGAAAGTCTGGTCGAGTGAGCCTGGGATCGGTGCGGTAGAACGCCGCGCCGAAGCCAGCGCTCACAGTGAGCGGTCCGGTGCCCTTCAGCAGATATTCCAGCCCGGCACCCGCCTGGCCCCACAAGCTGCGCAGCCGATCATTGATGGTGATCGGACGCGCCGCACGATAGTTCAGTCGGACATTGGCATGGTCCGCTAGGTTGCGACCGACACCGGCTACGTCTGCAATCACATCTTTACCGAACCGTCCCAATTGCGCGCCCGGTCCGACACCGGACAGCAGCAGGAGATGCGGCGTTGCGATGGCGCCGGCGCACAGGATCACTTCGCGCCGCGCAATCATGCGCTGCGTGCGTCCACCACGCTCATACTCGACGCCGACCGCACGCCGACCTTCGAACAGGATGCGCGATGTGGTCGCGTGCGTGAGCACACGAAGGTTTGCCCGCTTGCGAACAGGGCGCAGGTATCCAGTCGCGGTGCTGGAGCGCCGCAAGCGCCGCGTGGTCATGTGATAGTAACCGACACCCTCCTGTGAAGCGCCGTTGAAATCGTCGACGCGCTGGAGCCCTGCTTCCTGTCCTGCCGCGATGAACGCCTCTGCGAGAGGATGATGAGCGGCGGGTGGGGAAACGCACACAGGACCGCCGGTGCCGTGGAAAGCATCGGCGCCGGCATGGAAATCCTCGGCCTTGCGAAAATAGGGCAGCACTTCAGCGAAGCTCCAGCCGGTGTTTCCGGCTGCCGCCCAGTCGTCGTAATCCTGCGCCTGTCCGCGCACATAGAGCAGCCCGTTGGTCGAACTGCAGCCGCCCAGCACCCGGGCTCGCGGGATGCCCAGGCAGCGGCCCGCCAGGGCGGCCTCCGGTTCGCTTTCATAGCGAACGCTGTAGCGCGGATGCGCGGCAAGCTTTCCATAGCCCAGCGGAATGTGGATCCACGGGCTGTTGTCTTCTCCGCCCGCCTCGATCATGCATGCCGTAGTCGTGCCGTCGGCCGTCAACCGGTTGGCGAGGACGCAGCCCGCGGTACCCCCTCCCACGATCACGAAATCAGCGCTTTCGGTGTTCATGGGAGCGTCAGAGCCGAAGGCTGCCGCCGTCGACGATGAACGACTGCCCGGTGGTAAATGCGGCATCCTCGCTCACCAGGAACGCGACCGTTGCGGCGATGTCTTCGGGCGTGCCGTCACGCCCGACCGGAACACTTGGCTTTGACCTGGCGATCGTTTCCTCGTCGAGGGGGACACCGCCCATCTTCTTGCTCATCCCGCTCAGGGTCCGGCTGGTAAATATGAAACCGGGCAGCACCGCATTGGCAGTGATGCCATCGCCGCCCAGATCGAGCGCGAAGGTCTGCGCCAGCGCAATCACGCCTGCCTTCGAGGCGGCATAGGCGGAATTGGCCTTCGATCCCACGCGCCCCGCCACCGAGGCGACGTTGACGATCCGCCCCCACTTGCCTGCCCGCATGAAAGGGATCGCCGCCTGCGACATCAGGAACGTGCCGGTGACGTTGATCTGCATCACGCGATCGAATTCTGCCGGATCGATGTCGGCAACGTCGCCGTGAGCCATGCTGAAAGGCGCACCGGCATTGTTGACGAGGATATCGACCTGCCCGAAACGCGTGGCGACCGCTGCGATGAGGCCGTCGACGTCGCCCTTGCTGCTGATGTCGCCGGTCAGTGCCAGCGCATCGCCCCCCGCTTGGGCGATCTCCGCAGCGAGATCGTCGACACCCTTCCACTGCGCCGTTTCCGGTCGGTCCTGCTCGAAGCGGTCGCGCACCCCGGTTGCCGCGATGTCGGTGACGACGACCGCGATACCCTGGCTGGCCAGGCGCCGGGCAATGGCCGCACCGATGCCATCGCGCTTGCCGCATCCCGTGACGATCGCCACCCTCTGCGTCGAACTCATAATCTCATACTCCAGAAAAAGGGACATGCGTTGGCGCGCGATGCCGATCAGCGCAGCGCGCTGCGGTGCGAATGGCGTACCCGCAACCCGGCGGCGAAGTAGAACAGTGCGGCCAGCAGAAACATGGTGCAGACGGTCACTTCGGCCCAGCGCAGCGGATTGGCGATACCGGCGCGATCATAAAAATCGCTCGCAGCGCCAGTGATCACCGGGCCGGCTCCGTAGCCCATCAATGTGAGGGCAACGGTGTGGATGCCGGTGATCGTCCCTCGGACCCAGGCCGGGGTGAGGCTGAGAAGCATGGAGAAGTGAGTGCCGTAGTAAAGCGCCAGCATGAAGTTGGAGAACGCCAGCAACGCCATCGCGACATGCCAGTCAGGCATCAGGAACGCCGCGATCGAGGTGGGAGCCGTGACCAGCATGACCACACCGATCATGAACAGCCCTGCCCCACCCCCGCGCCGCGCCATGCGGTCTGCCAGGAAGCCGCCTGCCAGTACGCCCAACACGCCCGGGACCAACTGGGCCATGCCGCCGGCAATCCCGGCCTCGGCGATGGTAATGCCATGTACGCGCATCAGGAACGGGGTGATGAAGGCATGGCTGCCAGCTTGGCCGACGACCAGGCTCATGCCAGCCAGCATCACCAAAGGAATGGCGGGAATGTCACGCAGCACTCGCAGCGCCGCCATGAGGGATGGCTTGTCCGCCGTAACCGCCGCCGAAACCGGTCCGACGCTTTCGAAGTTTCCGCGGCCGGGATCCTTGACGAACAGCAACAAGAGAACTGCGAGAATCAGGCCTGGTATGCCCGCCACCATGAACACCGTGCGCCAGCCGAATTCTGCGGCGAGGTAACCGCCCAGACCCAGCCCGATGGCAGTCCCGATTGGCGTCGACATGTAGAAGAACGACAAGGCGACACCGCGTCGTTCCGGTGGGAACAGGTCGCTGATGATCGACATCGAGGTCGGCGATGCGCCCGCCTCGCTGCCACCCACGCCGATGCGTGCGAGCGCCAACATGAAATAGGATTGTGCTGCACTGCTCGCGAACGTCAACGCGCTCCAGATCACCAGCAAAGCCGCCAGCAGGCGGGGCCGATTGACACGGTCGGCAAGCATGCCGAGAGGAATGCCGCACACCGCGAACGACATCGAAAAGAACAGGCCAGTCAGAACCCCCAATTGCGTGTCGCTCAGCCCGAAATCGCGCTTGAGTGGCTCCGCGATCGTCGAAATGATCATCCGGTCGATGCTGCTGCACAAGTAGATAAGTGTGAGCAGTGCGAGCGCGAGATAACTGGCCTTGCCCAGCCCCGCCCGGGCAGGCGTCACCGGCGGCGCGGTGATATCAGCATCCAGCATCTGGCCGCCTTTTCGATGGTCCCGATGCATACCGCACCTCACGAATTGCCGTTGATGGCGGTTTCGGCCGCAATGGCCCCAAAAGCGAAGGCTTCACCAAGATTGGCTCCAGGCGACGGATAGAGCATGCCGATGACACCGCCCAGTTCCCCGGCTCCGAACAGGCCCTCGATGGGCTCGTGGAAAGCGTTCAGAATGCGCCCGGATACGTCGCGGCGCGGGCCGCCGTTGGTGGTCGCGCCGCCCGGATATACCGGCACGCAGTAGAACGGCCCCTGATCAATGGGGACCAACGAATCGGCGGGGCGGCCCAGTTCGTCTTCACCGCTGGCGCAGACCTCGTTGTACTTCTCGATAGTCCGGGCCGCCGCTTCCGGATCAAGGCACCCGGCCGCCCGGGCTGCTTCCTCGACGGTGGCCGCCTCCTTGATCCACCCCATGTCTATCTCGGCCCGGTTGTCCTTGCTCCAGGCGTAGTGTCCATAAGAGCCTCCTGAGAGCGGCCTGGCATTGAGACGACGGGAATCGAAGATCCAGTAAGCCGGGATGCGCGGATGCTCAAGAAGGTCGGCATCGTAGTGCAGAAGTTCGTAGTAGAAGTTCGGCTTCGATACCGCCTGCAGGTATTCATTCGCGAACCGCTGCCCATACTTGTCAACGATCGCGTAGCCGGGCGGGTTGACCGAGATGTTGAAAGTGATCTCGCGCCCATCAGGGTGCTTGAAATGTCCGACTGCGCGGCCGATCATCTGGTTCATGTGCCACAGGTCGGCGCCCACGGCCTGGGCCATCCGGATGCCATCTCCGGTGTTGGCTGACGCACCATAGAAATAGATCGGATAGGCCTTGAGATGGTTGCGGATCATCTCCTGGTCCTGTTCGAATCCGCCGCAGGCAAGCACCACGCCCTTACGGGCACCGAAGGTCACTGAGCGACCATCCGCCTCGCAGGTTATACCCACCACTTTTCCGTCATTTTGCACCAGACGCGATGCGGCATGCTCGAAGAACACGTCGATCAATGGATGCGCGGCGACCGCTTCCAACAGCTGGTCATGAAGGGTTTGGCCATTCCCGAATGGAACCGGCCCCTTGAAAGCAAGTTCTCCCGGCGCTGGCATATCGATCTTCACGCTGGCCGGATCGATGCCTTTGTCGAGGGGGGCAAAGACCTCGATGGATTCGAACCCCGGCAGCTTGGGATACCATCCTCCCGCCATGTGCACCGTTTCAATGCCGATGTCGCGCAACCAGTCGCTTACCGTTATCGCCCGCTCCGCCCATGCCCGACTGACTTCAGGCGGAATCATGTCTCCGGAACAGGCGTCGAGGTAACGGGCGGCAGCATCCACATCGTTCGCACCCATGATCAGGCCGCCTGACATCCGGGTACTGGAATAATGCGCATCGGCAGGCTGCTTGTCCAACAGTGCTACGTTGGCGCCAAGCCTTGCCGCGGTGATGGCGGCAGCGGCACCGGCAGCGCCATAACCAACAACGACCAGATCGAAGTCTTTATCCATGCCCATCTGTCTCGACATCCCGTGCTTGGCCTGCGTGGCTCGTAGTATCTCTCAAGGCCAGCGGAAGCGGATGCTGGCGCCGATGAACCTGGGTTCAGCCTGTACGCCGTAGGCTCCGCTGACCGCAGTCGGCGACGTGGATACGCCGATGGTGTTGATGCCCACGTCGGTGAAATACTTCCTGTTCGACAGGTTGGTGCCATAGATCGCAAACTCCAGCCGATCGTTCGGGGTCGTCCACGATATGCGCGCGTCGAAGAGGTCCAGCTTGCCGGTCTCAGCACCCGGAAAACCGATCACGCTCAGCGTGCTGTTGCTCTGATGGTTCCAGCCACCGCCCACGCGCATTTCGCCGCCTGCGACGTCGCGGGTGTAGAGGAAGCCAAGGCGGCTGTTGAACTTCGGCGTGCTCAGAAACTTCTGGTCACTGAGGTCGAGCGGGTTTCCGTCGATGCCAGTCGTATCGAAGCGCTTGTACTTGGCGTCAGTGTATCCGAAGAACCCGCTGATCTGGAAGCCTTCGGCCGGACGCAGCGTGAAGTCGCCCTCAAGGCCCTGCACTCGCGCCGAGCCGGCGTTGATGATAAGGTTCGATACGCCGACGCCGCCAGGCAGAAGATTGCTGAGGTAGCGCTGCAGGTTCTGATAGTCGCTATAATACGCCGCAAGCGAGAAATCGAATGCGCCGCCGAACAGGCCGGAGCCCTTCAGCCCCACCTCGTAGTCGCGAACCCGTTCTGGCTTGTAGGGCGGAACCACGGTGGAGACGACCGGAATGTTGTATCCGCCAGACTTCTGGCCGAGCCCGGTGCGCGCATAGACCGAAAGGTCGTTGTCGATCTTGTAGCGCGCGGTGAATTCGTACGACCAGTAGCTGTAGTTCTTGCGCAGGGTCACATCCGGGCAAGCGCCCGAAGCGATCACGCTGGTGCCGACCGTTACGAAGCCACCAGCGGGCCTTAGTACGCCGTCCTGCGGACTGGTGAAAAGACAGCCGACGTTCTGGACCCGGCCCGCCTGGAACAGCGGATACGTGGATCCGTTAGGGTTGTCGTGCTCGAGATAGCGGTTCGGAGAAACCTCCCGCTGATCCTTGGTGTAGCGCACGCCGGCCGCCAGTTCGAGCTTGTCGGTCGCCTTCCATTCAAGATGCCCGTAGCCGGCATCGGAGATGTTGTGCGCATTCTCTCGGATGACGATGCTGTTGCGGAAGGGGGTTGTGGGCGCGGCGGCGTTGATGCCGTAGGAATAAGTGTTCGCGACCAACTGGCCCTTGTCGCTGTAGTGATAATACCCCAGGACATAACTAAGCGTGTCGCCGAACAGCGAACCCGAAAGCTGCGGCTCGATCGTGAACTGCTTCGAGGTGCCGCCATTCTCGCTTTCGAGCTGCGTGGCAGGTGACCCTTCGAGGTCGATGCCGCCCGAAGCCACGAATTCGCGATAGCCCGCAATGACCTTGAACGTCATGTCGTCGCTGATCTCGGCCTCGGCTACGGCTCGCACGAAGTCGATCTTCGCCCTGTCATTGGGCATCTCGTAACTGGTCGCACCGTCCCAGAAGCGCTTGGGCAGAAGCTCGTCGGCGCTATACTGCGCACCGGAAGGGTTCTGCGCGGTACGCGTGCCTGAAAGCAGTGCGTTGTACGTCAGACTGCCCGGAATCAGGCGCCGGCCTGCCGGGTTCTGGTCTATGTCGGTATGCTCATATGTGGCGCGGACCGAGATGCCGGGAGCCGGTTCGAACAGCACGCCCGCACGCACGATCCATTCGTTGCGTCCGCCGAAACCCTGTCCGGTGATGACGCTGTGGCCTTGTGCATCCTGTGTGATCCGCTGCGCGCCCAGACGCACGGCAAGCGTTTCACCCACCGGGATGTTGGCGATCGCGTGGAGCTGCAAATAATCGCGCGATCCGTAGGTTATGCCGCCATCGGCGGAATACTCGCCCAGTTCCGGACGGTTCGTGTAGACGCTGATGGCACCGCCGGTGTTGTTGCGGCCACGCAGAGTTCCTTGCACACCGCGCGCGACTTCCACCGATGCGATGTCGAACATCCCCGCGGTGGCGCCCTTCGGCTGGCCCAGGATAACATCGTCGAAATAGAAACCGATTGGGGAATCGTTGGCAATATTGGCCTGCGCGATGGTCTGCCCGCGGATAGTGGCCGCAACTGTGCCACCACCGCCGTTGGTCTGTCGCAGGATCACATTCGGCGCAACCTTGGTCAGATCGGTAAAGCTCACGACCGACTGGTCACGAATATTCTGGGCGCTCAGCGCGGTGATCGCCAAAGGTGCATCCAGTGCCGTTTCGGATCGACGCCGTGCGAAGACGACAATCGCGCCGCCGTCGGTATGAGGGGTTTCAGCAGCCGGCCCGCCCTGCTCAGGAGGTGGCGCTTGGACCGGTGGTGTCGTTGCGGCATCCTGAGCCGTCGCAACTGTCGCTCCAGCTGCAATTCCCAGCGAAATAACGGAAACCCGGATTCCAAGCCGAACCTTAGCCCGTGCGCGCCTTGATACCATGTTCTTGCCTCTCCCAGCCTTATTTGCCCTTTCGGCATGCCGTTGATTTTGCTTTTCTAACGTGGACTTGGTATCGTCGGACATTGCGGCTGGGAAGCCATTGTGTCGGCACTTCAACATTCATCGCTTATTCGAACACGCTTGGTTCTTGGATGATATCCACAATCTGTCGACAGTCTTGCTAGTATTGTAGGCTGAAGTAACCCCCGCCGTTGACGTGATGGAGGTCGCCACTGATCCCCGAGGCACGGTCACTGCATAGAAATGCAAAAGCCTGCGCCACCTCCTCTGCAGACAGGTAGCGATTAGCAACGGTCTGGTCGGCCAAGTGATTCACTGCCTCAGCCGGAATGTGTTTCAGGCGTTGCAGCTTGGGGCTTTCGGGCCGCTTGAAACCGGCTTGGGCGGTGCGCACGATCCCCGGGGAAACGGCGTTTACGCGCACCCCGTGTTCTGCTGCTTCGAGCGCCAGCGTGCGGGTCATGCTGACGATACCACCCTTGCCGGCCGCTTGCAGCGCGAAGCCATACATCGGGAAGAACGCAGCGTCGGCAGACATGTTTACGATCGCGCCAGATTTTTGCTGATACATGATGCGCAACGCCTCCTGGCAGCAGAAGAAAGTGCTGCGCAGATTGGCATTGAGCACTTTGTCCCAGAGTTCTTCGCTGACTTGCAGCGTCTCTCCACGCCAGGAATACCCACCGATGTGAACCGAAGCGTCGAGGCACCCGAATAGCTCCTGCACTGCGGCGAACGCGGCCCGAATTTCGTCGACCCTGCCCAGATCCGCAGTCAGGCGCAGCACTTCGACGCCCAACTCGGTCAGGACTGCCTCCGTCTCGCGGTTCGGTTCATCTGCGATGTCCACGCAAGCAATACGCGACGCCCCCTCGCGTGCGAATGCCAATGCCGTTTCCCGGCCGATCCCGCTTGCCGTTCCCGTTACCAAGACAGTTTTTCCTGCGACAAGGCCATTCATGCATTTTCTCCTTTGACGTCAAGGTGGCCGCATTCGGACGATCGAGATAGACCACGGATCACCCTCGACGATTTTTCGCATATTCGAACTCTATCAGAGCAGGGTGATTTCAGCGCATTGCGCCTCTAGCTTCCGTTGCGAGGAGGCGCCGATGCAGCGACAATTAGACGGCAAGGGATGGCGGCGCGCGGTGGAGCCACTGCGCATAAAGGTGTTCCGACGCTTCTGGCTTGCCGGCATTGTCGCCAATCTTGGCAGCATGATGCAGTCCGTGTCTGCGGCGTGGCTCATGACGTCGCTCACGCCGGGGGCGCAGACGGTGGCTCTCGTCCAAACCGCGACCAGCATTCCCATGATGCTGTTTGCTCTGGTCGCGGGAACATTGGCGGATATCGTCGACCGACGTACGATCATGATCCTGGGACAGGCTACCATGGCGATCGTCACCCTTTCGCTTGCCGCCCTGACCCTGGCCGGCTGGATTACCCCGGCAGGGCTGCTGATCACCACGTTCTTGATCGCCTGCGGGAATGCCCTTTATGCCCCCGCCTGGCAGGCATCGGTTGTGGAGCAGGTCAGCCGCCCCCAGCTCGAAGCGGCGACCTCTCTCAACAGCATCGGCTTCAACGTCGCCCGCAGCATAGGCCCCGCTATCGGGGGAGCGCTTGTTGCAGCGACGGGCAGCGGCGTGGTGTTTGTGCTCAATGGCTTGGCCAACCTGAGCCTTATCGGCGTGATCTCGACCTGGCGCAGGCCGAAGCCGGTCGTACAACTGCCCCCGGAAACGATCGCGGAAGGCGCCATCGCGGGCATCCGTTACGCCTGGCTGTCTCCCCATTGCTTCGCCCTGATGGTCCGCGCTGCCGCTTTCGGCTTCTGCGGAAGCTGCGTGTGGGCGCTCACGCCCGTGCTCGCCCGCAGCGTTTTCGGTGGCGGCCCCGTGACGCTGGGGCTGCTGCTGGGCGGCTTCGGCGCCGGCGCGATTATCGGTGCGATCATACGGGCGCACCTGCCGATCACGCGGGCAAACCTCCTGCGCTATTCGACGATGCTGACCGCCGTGGCTACGGTGGCGCTGCCACTGCTCCCCCTGTTGATTCCGGCAATCGTCCTCATGGCCCTGATCGGCGGAGCATGGGTGGCAACGCTGACCGGTCTAAGCGTGTCAGTGCAGATGATCGTGCCGCGCTGGGTCGTTGGCCGCATCATCGCCCTGAACCAGATGGCCGTCTTCGCGGGGCTGGGATCGGGCAGCTTGATGTGGGGGACGGTGGCCCAGTTCACCGACATCCGCAGCACTTTCATCGCAGCCGCCCTGACGATGGCGGCATCGCTGCTGCTCGACCGATGGTTTCCGGTCGCCAGCGATCTCGAACCGGATATCCGGTCTGTCCGCGACATGCCTCAGGACCCCATCTCTCCCCCGCTCGACGATGGCACAGGGTTGATCGTGATCTCGCTGACTTACGAGGTTCCTTCCGCGAACGCCCAAGCATTCGTTGCCGCCATGCAGGACCTCGGCAGGATCCGAAGCCGCGACGGCGCCCGTCGCTGGTCGATCCAGCAGGACCTTGATGACCCGAGGCTGTGGGAAGAGCGTTTTTCGAGCCCGAACTGGCTTGAGCATTTACGCCGCCAGGTGCGTCCCGTCCACGAGGACCAGTCGGTGCGGGAACGGGTGGCGGCCCTTCACATAGGGCGGCCGGTGATCCGGCGCATGATCGAACGCGGCCGCGTCAGCCTCACCAGACCGTGGGATGCACCTTCAGGCAGCGTTCCGCCGATCTGACGGTCCGCGGAATGCTCTCCGGTCAGCGAGGCGCTTTCCAATAGCTGTGATGGGCTTTCCAGTCCGGGTTGGGACGGATGAGCGGAGCGCCGCCATCGACCGAAATAGTCTGCCCGGTGATCCAGCGTGCTCCTGGCCCAGCAAGGAACGCAACCAGTTCCGCGATGTCCCAGGCATTCCCGCCATAAGGCAACACGACGCGCTTCGCGCGCTCTGCCTGAAGCGCCTGCGCCGCATCATCCGTGGGGCAGTTGCGGTCGACCATCGCAGTCCAGACCTCGCCCGGACGCACGGTGTTGCAGCGGATGCCGTCTGGCCCGAACTGCAACGCGATATGTGCGGTCAAAGCTTCCATAGCCGCCTTGGTCGCGCTGTAGGCCAAGCTGGCGGTTGGATGGAGGACCGCGGTGGTCGATAAATTAACCACCGAACCCTCAGCGCTCATATGCGGCAGGGTTGCCTTGGCCATGAACATGGCGGTCTTGAGGTTGACGCTGACTGCGACGTCGAAATCCGCCTCGACCAGATCGGTGACGACCGAGCCCTTGCCGATGCCGACGTTGTTTACGAGGATATCGATCCGGCCGAAGCGGTCGAGCGCGGTCTTGGCCACTATCTCGCATTCGGTCTCACTCGTCAGGTCGGCGCATACGGCCACGGCATTACCACCGGCATCGGAGATGATATCCGCTGTATGCTGCGACGCCTGCTCGTCAATGTCCGCGATCACGACGCTGGCACCCCTGCGGGCAAGCAACTGAGCGATCGCCTCGCCGATGCTGGGGACGCGACCATTGCCGGAACCAGCCCCGGTGACGATCGCCGTCCGCCCTTCAAACTCTGCCGTCATGCGCGGGCCTTCAAGTGCGCATAGCGCAGATCGTCAGGCGCCGGCCGGGCGAGGTTGCTGCCTTGCGGGGGAGTGCGGTCGACCGGATCGATGCGCGCCCATTCGTCGATGAGCGTGCGCGCTGAGAGTTGCCAGCCTGCGTTGCTGCGCACGAAACGATCAAGATAGCGACCGGCGCGCACGCGTGTAACCTGCTCGTCGTCCAGCATTTGGTCCTGCCACGAAACGATCTGCGATTCTGCGCAGGCGACGTCGCCGTCGAGCTGGATGATAGCATTGGACACGACATGCATGCGCCCGGGGCGGGGCGTCGCCGGGGCACGCAGCCCCGCGGCGAAGGCCGCGCCTGTCATGGGCGTTTCCCCTCCCATGTCGAGTACGGCGTCCGGTGCGATGGCGATCTGCAGCGCCGGCCCATCGTAGCGGTCGATGCCACTGGCGATCACATAGAGCAGTTCGGTGATCGCCGCGCGATCCTCAATGGCTCGCAGGCGTTGCTCGATCGTTAGCATGGAATCGCTCACACCGCTTCCTTGCTGGTTTCCACTTCGCCCCATGCCAGGCTCTGTGCTTTTTCGCCTGATGGCATGCCCAGCACCTTGATCTCCAGATAGGCCTCGAAACCCTGGCGCCCGTACTGACGCCCGATGCCGCTCTGCTTGAAGCCGCCGAAGGGGATGTCCATGTGCATCCAGGTGCCGCCGTTGACGCTGACCGTGCCGGTGCGCAGCTTCGTTGCGAACGCATAGGCCTCCTCGTTCGTGGCTGCAGCCACTTGCGCGGAAAGGCCGTAGATGCTGTCGTTGGCGATCTCCAGCGCGTGGTCTTCGTCATCGTATGGAATGACTGCCAAGACCGGCCCGAAGATTTCCTCTTGCGCGATGGTATCGCCTGGGCGGACATCGGCGAACAAGGTCGGCTCGATGAAGGCGCCATCGGGCAAGTGAGCCGGCACGTGCCCACCGTGAACCAGACGGTTCCCCTCCGCCAGTGCCTTTGCAATGTGGCTCAAAACCCGTTCGCGATGATGCTTGCTGTTGAGCGGTCCCATGAAGTTGTTCGGATCCTGCGGATCGCCATAGCGGACCTGCGCCATGGCATCCCTTGCGGCGGTAACACCTTCTTCGTACCGCGCCCTGGGCAGCAGCAGGCGGCTACGCGCCACGCATCCCTGCCCGGCATTGGCGCAGATCGTGCGCGCAGCCAATGCGGCATGCTCCGCCACATCCGCGCTTTCGAGCACGACATAGGCCGATTTTCCGCCCAGTTCGAGCAGCAGCCGCTTCAGCGATCCCGACGCCGCTTCCGCAACGCGCCGACCGTTGGGAGCCGATCCGGTGAAGGCGACCATATCGACGCGAGGGTCGAGGGTCAGGATTTCGCCGGCGAGATTATCCCTTGACGTGACGATGTTGACGACGCCGGCCGGGATATCCGTTTCCTCGGCGATCAGCTTGCCCAGGATCGTTCCCATCCATGGAGCATCGGGAGACGGCTTCAGGATGATGACACTGCCTGATGCGAGCGCTGGCCCGACCTTGCCAAGGCCCGAACCCCACGGACCATTCCACGGGATGATCCCAGCGACGACGCCAACCGGTTCGTAGCGGATACGCCGCTTGCTGACGACACCCCGGAAATCGACGTCTTCCAACTCCTCGTCGAAAGCGAAATTCTCGGCCTTGTCGGCATAATCCAGAAGCCGCTCGACCGGAACGTCGAACAGCGTATCACGTGTCAGCCATATAGGGGTGCCGACTTCCGCCACTAGCAGCGGACGAATTTCCTCGGCATGGCGTTTGAGAGCCGCGTGCAACTGGCGCAGGCACCGGGCTCGCAGCGCGTTGTCCCGCGACCAGTCGGTTTGGTCAAAGGCCCTGCGCGCAGAAGCGATCGCCAGTTCGAAATCCTCGCGAGTGCCGTCTGCCGTCACGCCCAGAACCTGTCCGGTGGCCGGGTTGACGTTGTCAAAAACCGCTCCGGACGAGGCTGGTACAAGTTGGCCGTCGACAAGCATGCGCCATTCGGCGATCGGCGGGTTCTTGATCTCGGCCATAGCTCTCTCCATTTCTGTTTATGTCGACACTATGCCGCTTCTCGGCATTCCCGCAACTGCCCAAACAGCTTATCGAGCATGCGAAGTGCCCCGCCTGCGGCGGCTGATTTGATCAATACGAACGTGGGAGCCCGAGGACATGCTCCGCGATGTACGAGAGGATCAGGTTCGTCGAAATCGGCGCCACCTGATAGAGCCGCGTTTCGCGGAACTTGCGTTCCACATCGTACTCCTCGGCAAAGGCGAAACCACCATAAGTCTGCACGCACATGTCTGCCGCAGCCCAGCTAGCGTCGGCTGCCAGCATCTTGGCCATATTGGCCTCAGCCCCCGGATTCGAGCCGGTGTCATAAAGTCTGGCCGCATGGTGAACCATCAGTTCGGCGGCGCGCATCTGGGCATATGCCTTGGCGATGGGGAACTGTACCCCCTGGTTCTGGCCGATTGCCCGTCCGAACACTTGGCGTCCGCGCGCGTAGTCTGTTGCACGCTCAACGAACCATTTGGCGTCGCCGATGCATTCCGCCGCAATCAGGATACGTTCCGCGTTCATACCGGACAGGATGTAGCGAAAGCCCTTCCCTTCCTCGCCTATGATGTTGGCGGCGGGCACGACCATGTTGTCGAAGAACACCTCGGTCGTCGCGTGATTCATCATCGTGCGGATTGGCCGGATGGTCATGCCGTTGCCCACAACCTCCCGCATGTCGACCAGAAACACCGACAGCCCCTCGACCTTCTTGGCGACCTGTTCAGCCGGAGTTGTCCGGGCCAGCAGGAGCATGAGATCACTGTGCTCGGCCCGGCTCGTCCAGATTTTCTGGCCGTTGATGACGTAATTGTCGCCATCGCGAACCGCTGTGGTGCGCAAGCCCAGCGTGTTGGTGCCACTCGTCGGCTCGGTTACGCCAAAGGCCTGAAGCCGCAGAGATCCGGCAGCGATACCGGGCAGGTAGCGCTGTTTCTGCTCCTCGCTGCCATAGCGCAGGATGGTGTTCATCACGTACATCTGCGCATGACAGGCAGAGCCATTGCATCCGCTCGCCTGGATTTCCTCCATGATGACCGCGGCGGCCATCAGGCTCAATCCGCTGCCTCCATAGGCCTCGGGAATCAGCGCGGCGAGAAAGCCCGCTTGCGTCAGGGCGTCCACGAAGGACGTGGGATAGGCTCCCTCACGATCCAGCGCGCGCCAGTATTCTCCCGGAAAATCTTCGCACAAGGACCGCACCGCACGCCGAATTTCGGCCAGATCTTCGGTTTCTTCGGTTAGCGCAAGCGTCATCGGGCTCAATCCTTCCAGCCGTCGAACACGTCGCCGGCTTCGCGCTGAACCATCGTTGCCGCCTCCATCTGGCCATAGACCAGGGCGTTTCCGATCGTGTCGAGCGTATCGCTGCGACTGACGCCCCAGGCCTTGCAGAGCAGCACGTTTTCGCGGATGCCTTCGGCAACCCGGCTCATGACGTGGTAGTACAGCATGGCGGTGGGCCAACACTGCTTGGGCAGAACATAAAGCATGTTTTCCATGCGTGCACGGTGCGTCTTCAGCAGCATCGGGCGATGTTCGGCAAGAAACCGCACGTAAGGCGGAATTTCACCGATGGTGCGCAGATACCAGTCGTAGAGCTTCGACTTCTCGCCATCGTCCAGCGTCACCGTGGTGAAGTCCAGCCCCGACCGGAATGCATCCAAGTCCGGCGCCCAGCCCTGCGGGAACCGCGCCGGCTTGTCCGGCTGCTCGGGAAATTCCAGTCCCTGCATGGCCTCCTGGATCGTCTCCATGCCGCGCGGACCGGCATGTACGAAGGCCAGGGCGATCATTTCATCCGCTTGCGCACGGCTGAGGCCATCGTTCAGGAAGCTGTGCATCACATAGCGCGCACCTTTTACGTAGCCCATGAGCATGTAGTACGCGAGCGTCCCCCCGCCCATCACAGCAGGCTCGACGCGCAGGGTCAGGCTGCAGTACAGCCGGTAGCGCTTGAGCACTTCGGGATTGCGGTCAATCCACCAGTCCAGCCCGGTCATCGGTACACCGAACTGGCCGCCGTAATGCCTCTTGAACGCCTCGATTTCCTCCGGGGTGATCGTGGTCGGCGCCGAAAGATCGAGCCCGCGGTGAACCCAGTTTCCGCTGGCGGGGGCAAAGCCGCCACTGACCTGACGACGATCCTGCTGATCGGAAACTGACATGCCTATTCTCCCAAGAATTTCCTGCGCCCTGCAGTAACTGTCGACAGTTACTGCTTCGGAACCATCGAGCCTAGGTGGCCGCGATAATTTCGGACTGGCGATGGATCATGCAAATTCGCGCAAGACCTTGCCCGGACGGGCACTTCCAACTTCGATAGGGCCATCGGCATTCGCCACCTGCACGCCGTTGACCCACACCCCATGCACGCCAACCGGATCCGTGCGCAGGCGACTGGCCCCAGCAGGCAGGTCGAACAAACGTCGCTTCGCGCCGATGCCAACCGTCGCCGGGTCGAACAACAGGATGTCAGCGGCCGCTCCCGGCTTCAGTTCGCCCCGGTCGACGAAGCCGAACAGGTTCGCCGGCTGGGAAGTGAGGCGGCGCACCGCTTCTTCAAGGGACAGCACACCAAGGTCCCGCACCCAGCGCCCCAGCAGGTGCAGGCCGAACCCGGCCTCGCACAGGAAGGACAAGTGCGCGCCGCCATCACCCAGTGAAATCTGGTTTTCCGGATCCGCCAGGATGCGGCCAACCGCCTCGACATCGTAATTGGAAAACTCGGTCGTGAAATTGGTGCGCAAGTCTTCCGACAGACCCAGGTCGAGGAAATAGTCCAGCGGGTGGACACCGCGTTCCGCCGCCAGTTCGCCCACCGAACGCTCTTCGAGCCCCCGGTTTTCGGGTGTACCGGCTTCCGCGACCATCATCTTGAACCAGTCGCCCCGAAAGATCCGCGCGCCGGCGCCGTTCTCGATGTCGCTTTTCATCGCCGCCCGGAAATCGGCAGAGGCGAGCACGGCCTTGTAGGCATCGCCCGATCCGGCGCGGATGGCTGGCGCCCAGGCGTCGTAAGCTTCGAACGGATAGGGATCGGCCAGCGTGAAATCCATCGACATCGGCATGCACGAGCATTGTCCGTAAAGCCGGTTGCCCCGCTCGCGCGCTGCACGCATCTGCCGCAGGTCATCGAACACCTGGTCGGGCTTAGAGGGGTGATGCCGCATCGCCGAGACGAGCATCGGCCTGTCAGCCGCTTCCGCTAGGCCTTCCAGATAGGGCACGCTGGTGGCGGAGCCCTTCACGACCATCAGCATGCCCTTGCCACTTTCCCCGACCGCACCCATCAGCGCGCGCATCTCGCGCTCGTCGGCCAGGCGCGACGGCATCGGCACGCCGCCATCACCGACATGCTGCTCGTGCGTCGAAGTCGAAAAGCCGGCCGCACCCGCGACCATCGCCTCGGCCACGATGCCACGCATGACGGCGATTTCCTCGTCGGTGGCGACTCGGCTCGTCGCGTCGTCCCCCATGACATATGTGCGCAATGCGGAATGGCCGATGTAGACCGCGAGATTGGGGCCGACACCCTGTCGCTCCAGCATGTCGAGATATTCGGGATACGTCTGGAAATCCCAGCGGATACCTTCTTCCAGCGCCTCGATCGACATGCCTTCCACCCGCATCAGGTGACGCATCATGCGCTCACGGTGGGCAGGCTGGGTCGGAGCGATGGTGAAACCGCAATTCCCGACGACGACACTGGTCACGCCATGCGCCGGCGAAGGATCGCAGAACGGATCCCACGTTACCTGAGCATCGTAATGGGTATGCGCATCGATGATGCCAGGCATCAGCGCAAGCCCCTTGCCCGCAACCTCCTGCCGCCCCGGGCCGATCTGGCCGCCTACTGCGCTAATGCGATCACCGTCGATCGCCAGATCCGCGATGAAGGGCCTGCCACCGCTGCCGTCGACAATTGTTGCTTCGCGAATGACGATATCGTGCACGTTGATCTCCTTTCCGGACCACCAATGCGTCCGGCATTGAATGCGATGCTCTGCTATGCAGGTCCGATCACCTGCGGCACAGCAAGCCCGTGATCGGCAGTGGCGGAAAAAAGGGGTTCAAAGCCGATCCGCACCTGCTGGCCCGGATCGACGCTGACGGTGCCCGGCACATAAAGGGGGATCACCGCCTCTTTCACTGCCACCATGGCGATGCCGTAAGGCATGAGGGGCGCAAAGGCCTGCTGGAAGGCGCGGCGATAGACGCATAGCGACCTTACCGTGCCGACCGGCGTCACCTCCACCCATTCGACCGAACCCCAATCATGCGGGCTCACCGGTGCCGGCGGCCAGAACAGCCGCCCCGTGCCCAGGCAACGCGGAAGCACCAGGCTGCCACGCGAACCGGCTTCCCAGAATGGGCGATTCAGGTCGTTGACCGTCGGGGCTATCGTTTCACTGCGCATCAGGCCTTCTCCAGGACCAGCGCATCGCCGCCGACCGTCGCCCACATCGCGGTCCTAGCCGCGGTCACCTGTCGCGAGCCGGCCTCACCCCGCAACTGGGTCACGAGTTCCCGGATCTGCCCCCAGCCATTCATCTGCGCTTGGCTCAACTGTCCGCCGCTGGTGTTGATGGGAATTTCCCCGCCCAGGCCGATGCGCCCGTCCTGAACCCAGGCCAGCGCCTCGCCTTCTCCGCAAAAGCCGAAATCCTCCAGCGCATAGAGCGGCAACGGTGAGAACGAATCGTACAGGCCCAGCACGTCGATGCCGTCAGGGGTCATGCCAGCCATCTCATAGGCGGCCTGCCCGCGTGCCTGCGTGCGCGTCAGGCGCTGCCCGGACTGCTGCCCGACACCCAGGCCGTGCGGCGCGAAGATGAAGCTGTCCCGCCCGGCACGGATGCCCTGGACGCCGGTGATGACGACCGAGCGGCTGTCCTGCGGCGCGGAGACGATCATGCACACCGCCCCGTCCCCCACCGGCGAGCAATCCAGCAGCCGCAGCGGATCGATGATGGGGCGAGCGGCGTGATAGTCCGCCCAGTCCATTTCGCGGGTCATCAGGGCATCGTCGGTAAGGCGGGCATGGCGGCGAAACGTGATCGGCACCGCGCCCAGCAGTTCCCGGTCGTGGCCATAGCGCCGGCAATAGAAATCGAACGCCATCGCCGCCCCGGCGATGGGAGATGCCATACCGACATGCCCCGCTTCGCCGTGCGGCCCTCCGTTTTCGCGGAACTGTTCGTGGAAGAACGGATTGTTGGCCTCGCCGATGCGCCCCAAGTCGCTGTTCTTCATCGCCATCACGCAGGCGACACGGGTGGCGAGCCCGGTTGCCACTGCCATCGCCGCATGGGCGAGCACGGTGGCGGCGAACCGTCCATGCGCCCAGGTCTGGCTGCAAAACCGCGGTGTCAGGCCGAATGTTTCGGCGATGCCATCATAATCCGCGCCGCGCGGGCTGCCAACCTGAACGATGAGACCGTCGATCTGCTCCTTCACCAGCCCCGCGTCAGCAACTGCAGCTACCAGCGCGTCGCCAGCGAACTGGAACACCGAGGCGTCCGGTCGCTGCGCAAAACCGCTCGCCCCCACTCCGACAATGGCGGCCTTGCCAGACAGGCCGAAAGGCTGGAAGTCAGAGTCCGAGTTCACGCCGGGCTTCCTGCGCCAACTGGTGCTTTGCCACCTTCCCGCTGGCCAGGCGGGGAAGCTGTTCCTCGCTGCGGAACAGCACGTGATTGGGCACCTTGAAAGAGGCCGCACGCTCCTTGACGTAAGCCTGCACGTCCTCGGCCTGCAGCGGCGTCAGCGGATCGACGAAGGCGACGACGAGCTCGCCTTTCACCGGGTCGTCGCAGCCGACCACGTAGGCATCGCGGATATCGGGGTGGCTGGCGATGAGTTGTTCGACTTCCACCGGCGAGATATTAATGCCCCCGCTCTTGATGACTTCCTTCAGACGGGCATGGAAATGGAAGCGTCCATCAGCGTCCAGGAACGCGAGGTCGCCGGTATCGAAGAAACCGTCCGCCCCCATAGAGCGTGCGGTTTCCTCCGGGTTGTTGAGGTACTGCTGCGCCACATGGCCCCGGATCAGCACCAGTCCGGTCTGCCCCTGCGGCAAATCGTTTCGGGTCTGCGGATCGACGATGCGCACTTCCATGCCGTCGAGCGGGGTTCCGCTGGTTTCCAGCTTCGCCTCCAGCGGATCGTCGGGCCATCCCACGGTGGCGTTCCCGTAGGTTTCGGTAAGGCCATAGGCCGGCACCGCGCCCCTGATCCCCATTTCCACAAGCGTCAGGCGCTTGTATTCGGCCATCGTGCCGGCATTGCCCTTTTGCAGCGAGCCAATGCGTGCCTGGCGATAGTCAGGATGATCGAGCATCGCGCGGGTTATGTTGCCGGTGCCGTAATAGACCGTCGCTTGGGTGGCCGCGATCGTCTCGATCGCGCTGCCGGCCTCGAAGTAGTCCTGCAAGACCAGGGTCGCCCCTCGGGTCAGCGTCGCCGGCAAGGCATTGGTCGCCCCCAGGCCATAGAACAGCGGAGTGCCCAGCCAGACCCGGTCCTGCGCGACAATGCCGCGCCTCAGCCCCAGTTCTAACCCGTTGGCGACGACGCCGCCATGGCCGAGCACGACGCCTTTGGGGTCAGCGGTGCTGCCCGAGGTATACAGGACGAATGCCGCGCCTGTGGCCGATACCGTCGCCTCTGCCGTCGCCAGCTGCGACAGGGGAACGGTGTCACCCAGCCGCAGCAGATCGTTCCAGCTGGCCGATCCCGACGGCGCCTCGCCCACGAAAAGCAGGCTGCCCAGCATCGGGAATCGGGAGTCGGCGGCCTCGCCCAGCTTCTTGCCGAGCGCTTCGGGGGCGACCTGATGCAGCAGCGCAACGAAATCGGTGCGGATGAACCGGGGAACCGCAACGAGCAGGCGCAACCCGCAATGTTCGAGCGTCCAGGCCAGTTCGGTGCGCTTGTACCAGGTGTTGAGCGGTACGAACGTCGCGCCGATACGCGATGCGGCCAGTGCGATGACCACCCATTCGGGCTGGTTGCCCAGCAGCGCGCCGATCCGGTCGCCAATCCCTATGCCCAGGGCAAGCAGCCCGCGTGCCGCGCGACAGACCTCGTGATCGAGTTCGGCGTAACTGATGGATTGCCCGTGATAGAGGATCGCGGGGTGATGGGGCTGGCGTGCCGCGGTTTCGGCCAGCACTCTTGAAAGCGTATCACCCTGCGGTCGGGGCCTGCCGTCCATGTTCATCCGTTTGCTTCCTCGATAACCCAGCAGCGCTGCATGTCGGCAATGGCAAGAGTATCCATCCGGGCTTGCGCGAGCAGAGCATCGGTCTGGCCGATCAGGCCATCGGCAGCCAGGCCACGCCACAGCGCGCCCAGCGCGTCGCTGACCGCGGCCACCCCGTTGAAGGGATAGAGCGCCAACGCAAAGCGCGCACCGGACAGATCTTCCCTTGAAGGAACCGGCGCGACTACGCCGCCGATCCATATCACCGGCAAACCGGGCACTGCCGCCTGCAGCGCAGCCACGTCGGCCGGTGCCAGATCCAGTACGATAAGACCGTCGATCCCGGCCTGGGCATATCGCTGTGCCCGCTCGATCGCTTCATCGAGCGAGCCGGAAACCCGCAGTGCATCGGTACGGGCAAACACCAGCATGTCCGAACGCGCAGCGCAGGCTACCCGCAAGCGCGCGACCATGGCATCCACTGGCACCAGCGCCCCCCGCCCCCGATGATAGTCCGCCTGCTTGGGATAGGGCTGATCGTCGATATGGATCGCAGTGGCGCCGGCTCTTTCCAGTTCGCGCACCGCAAGATGCAGGTGCGACACCGCGCCGAACCCCGCGCCCGCATCCACCACAAGCGGCAGATCCACCACGCGCGCTACGCCAGCGGTGATCGTGGCCGTTTCGGTCAGGGTCAGATAAGGCTGGCCCTTTCCCAGCCCCAGCGCCATCGCGTTGCCGCCCAGATAAAGCACTTCATGTCCGGCCATCGCGGCTATCCGCGCGCCAAGAGCATCGTGGATGCCCGGCGCCGGGACCGCACCGCTACGCTGCAACAGGGCCCGCAGCTCGTGGATGGATGCACTGGCCATTGTCAGGCCGCCACGGCAATGTCGAAGCGGGCCTTAAACAGGGCATTGGCCCCCGGCACGGGATGCATGTCGAGGATCAGGTCCTCGCTCACCGCGCCTTCCACATAATCGCTGGCGAGATAGGGGTTGCCGGGAATGAAAAGCTGCGTGATCAGACGCTGCTCGCCTCCCACGCGCACCAGCAGATGGATGTGCGCGGCACGGCGGTTGTGCCGGCCCATCGCCCGGAACAGTTCGCCGATGGGATCGTCGTCGTGATCCGAGTAATCCTTGGGAACCGCAGTGCGCACCCGGTAACGCCCCTCGGCGTCGCTGACGACAACCCCCGAAAGGTGATGCCCATGGCGATCGTAGTGCCCCTCGTGGTCGGCCTGCCAGAAATCGAGCAGCGCACCAGCAATCGGTTGCCCGGTCGCAGTATCGGTAACAGTGCCCTCCAGGATCAGCACCGGCGATCCTTCCGGAGCATCGGCATCGAACAGATCGCCATCCAAGCGCACGGGCGCGGTCTCCTTGTGAAACGGCCCCTTGAGGTTGGGCCGCGTGCCGCCGGAAACCCGCGCAGTTGCATCCACGCTGGTCATTGCCAGGGAAACGTCGACCAGGCTGCGGCAGAACCCGGACTGACCAAGCCGGTTGAGATAATCGCCCGCGACGTGAAGTTCTTCCTGGGTGATCTCGAATTCGCGGACCACTTCCTTCATCTTGTCGACGATACATGTGTAGATCGCCTTGAGGCGTTCATCGGCAACCACGCCGGGAAGCTCTGCCCCGATCTGCTCCGCTCCGAACTTGTCCTGCATCATGGCTTCAGCACCACGCGACCTGCCGTCGCGCCTCCTTCTACGAGCCGATGAGCATCGGCCACTTCGTCGAGCGTCATGATCTGCGCGATCTCGGGTCGGATCATGCCGCGGGCGGTAAGCGCGATCACATCTTCCAGCTGGACGCGGCTGACGCTGCCGACGCCCAGTATCTGTGCGCGCTTGAAGAATATCCGCGCCGGGTTGATGGAAATGGATTCCCCGAACAATTGCCCCACCATGGCATAGCGCCCGTGGACGGCGAGGCTGTCGAATGCGGCATCAAAGACGCGGCTTCCGATCGTATCAACAACTACGTCGACGCCTCGACCGGCGGTCAGTTCGCGTACCTGAGGCGCAAAATCGGCCGGGCCAGCCACGACGACATCGTGCGCGCCCACCGCTTCGAGCATGGCACGCTTGCCTTCGCTGCGGGTCACCGCAATAACCTTGGCACCCATGCCGCGGGCGATTTGTACCGCCGGCACGCCAACACCGCCTGTGGCACCCGTGACCAGCACTGTCTCGCCAATGGATATGTGCGCGGTATCGCGCAGGGCATTCAGGGCCACGCCAGCGCCCGGGCCAAGCGAACAGCTCACCTCGAAAGGCATGTCAGCAGGGGTCTGCACGCAAGCGTCCTGAGCCAGCACGACATATTCGGCATATCCGCCACGCACCGTGCGCCGCTCGGCACACGTCGTCTCGCGCCCTTCCCGGCAAAGGCGGCAATTGCCGCAACTGGAAAACGCCTTGGTGCAAACCCTGTCGCCCACGTGCAGACGGGTAACACCCTCGCCACGCTCGACGATCGTGCCGCTGATCTCCAGCCCGATAATAAGCGGATAGCTGACGTCACGCCGATAAGTGCCGTTGCGCTCGACCACGTCGCGAAACGATACCCCGCAAGCGCCGACCCGGATCAGCACTTCGTCAAACCCGACAGGAGGCTGCGCCACATCCTCGATGACGAAGGCCTCGGGTGCGCCGGGCGCATGAAGTACGGCAGCCCGCATGGATCAGCGTGCTCCCTCTAAGAAATGGCGATTGGCAGGCCGTGCCAGCCCCAGACTGTCGCGCAGGGTGCTGCCTTCGTATTCGGTACGGAACAGACCGCGCCGCTGCAGTTCCGGGATGAGCAGATCGACCAGCGCGGTGAGCCCATCGGGCAGCGAGGCTGCAATCAGGTTGAACCCGTCGCACGCCTTATCGGCAACCCATTCCTGCATGATGTCGGCAACCTGTTCGACGCTTCCCTTCATCAGGACGTGACCGCGCGCCGGCAATATCCGGCGGTACAGTTCGCGCATCGTCAGATTGTCACGCCGCGCCATTGTCTCGATGAGATTGCGGAAGCTGGTTATGCCCTTGGTTTCAGGCAGCGGTGGCAATGGATCACCCGGAGAAAAGCCCGAAAGATCAAGGCCGCAAAGACGACCGAGCGTCGGCATGCCAACGCTGTCGGGGATCAGTTCCTGCAGGACGCGATAGCTGCGTTCGGCAGCCTCCTCGTCCGCGCCGACGAAGACACTGGCGCCGGGCATGACAACTAGGTCCTCGGGCTTGCGGCCGTACTTGGCCATGCGTCCCTTCACGTCGGCATAGAAGGCCTGCGCGGCTTCCTTCGTCTCGGCAACCGTAAAGATGACATCGGCCGTGCGGGCCGCAAGTTCCATGCCGTCCGGCGATCCGCTGGCAACGACCACGACGGGGTGCCCCTGCGGCGGTCGGGCGCTGTTCAACGGGCCGCGCACAGAGAAATGCGAGCCTTTGTGGTTCAGAAGCCTCACCTTGTCCGCATCGAGAAACTTACCGGCCTCCTTGTCAAAGAGGAAGGCGTCATCATCCCAGCTGTCCCACAGATCCTTGACCACATCGACGAATTCACTGGCCATCTCGTAGCGCCTGGTAGCGCCAGCGTGTTCGAGATGGCCGAAGTTCTTCGCATCGTCCGGATTGGACGAGGTTACGACGTTCCATCCTGCACGGCCCTTGCTCAACCAATCGAGGGCAGCATAACGCCGGGCGACGGTGAATGGCTGGTCGTATGTGGTGGTCGCTGTCGCAACGAGCCCTATGCGAGTGGTGACCATCGCCAGAGCCGAATGAAGGCATACCGGCTCAATCACCACCGGGCGCGTGGTCGGGTTGCGGCTGAGCAGTTCGGGATTGTCTATGCCGTTGACGCCATTGCCATCGGCCAGGAACAGCATGTCGATCTTGCCGCGCTCTGCGATCCTGGCGAGTTCGACCCAGCGGTCCACCTCATAGCCCGCATCACAAATCGCCTCCGGTAGACGCCAGCCGCCAACGTGCCCGCCAGTGGGCGACATGAAAACGGACAGCTTCATCATGCAATTGCTCCTCTCCGACCGTTGCCTTGGCAAGGTGTCGACATTTCATGTTTCAATGACGGGGCGCATCCGCTTCGTCAACACGCGCCACTTCTGCCGGCGATTGATCGAGTGGGCGAAGTGATCCCACCATCCGCCCTCAGCGGTTCGATCATGCGATGAATAGGGCGCAGGCAGATTGCGCCTATGGCCCACCCGTCAGGACCATGCGACGAAGACGCGTGGCCCCGCATTCACGGGCATGACCGGAACGAGAGGAGATTATATGCCTTCGGAGACAGTGGCGACCTTGCGTGCCATCAACCACGGATTCGACCCTTCCAGTGGCAACTGGACCCACCGCGGCCTCGATCTGTCGACACCACAGACGATTACGGCGCAGGAGAAGGACGCTTTCCGCAGCCACTACGCGGCCCAGTTCGGTCATTCGCTGGACGGCCTCGACTGGTGGCTCGATCGCAATCCTGAGGTGCTCAAACGCTACCGGCTCTATTCGAGCCTCACGTTGCGCGTCGAACCGGCCCTGACGGGAAATGGTACCCTGACATTCTATGCTCTGCGCGGCCATGTCACCGGAGTACGCTACGTCCTGCACAGCTGGCTCAAGCGCGGGGTCAACCAGGCGCAGGCGCTCGAAATGCTGGCGATTGCCTTCATCCACGCCGGTCCACGGGGTATGGAGGCGATTCAGGAAGCTGCGCGCGACATCCAGTTTCCGGAAGTTGCCGAAGCTCCCGCACGATTCCCCGAAGGCTGGGCCCCGGACTTGGAAGCATTCCGTTCTGGGCTGGACTTCTCCACCGTGACCCTGGACGATGGCGAGAAGTCGAACCTCTACGACTGGTATCTGCGAACCATCGGCGAAATCCCGCCTTACGTGCGGTTCCTTGCGGAACATCGCCCGATGCTGCTGAAGACGCACCGCGCGCGCATGGAGAACATGCTCTACGTCTTGCCTAAGCAGTTCTGGCCCACCTCAATGCTGTACTACCACGTCATGAGCCGGGTTGCCGAAGGCATCCGCGAGAACGTGCTGCTCTGCAAGGCCTGGGGTGTCAGCCGCGCCGATACTCTCGACACCATCGGAAACGCCCTGGTTTATGGCCAGATGGAAGCCGCAACCATGATCCAGCGCGAAGCAGGTGACGTGTTCGACGGATGGTCCGCGTGACCGGGCGCCGCTGGCTCATCACCGGCACGTCCAGCGGACTGGGCGCGGCGCTGGCGAAGGCAGCCCTGGCGATCGGCGATCAGGTTGCCGGCACTACCCGTTCGCCCGATGCCGCCCGCGCGTTCAGCGCGATCGCGCCCGGTCGATCCTTTGGCATCCATGCTGCCTGCCAGGATGTCGGACAAGCCGCTGCCATCGTCGCAGAGGGCATCGCCGCCATGGGCGGGCTGGACCGGCTGGTGAACAATGCCGGCTATGCGCTGTCCTGCGCAGTCGAGGTCGCCAGCGAAAGCGAAACACGCGCGCAGTTCGATGCCAACCTGTTCGGTCCGCTTGCACTGGCCCGCGCCGCCCTGCCGCATCTGCTGGAAACCGGAGGACGCATCCTCAACATCTCGTCACTGGCGGCGCTGGAAAGCTATCCCGGCCTCGGTCTGTATTGCGCATCCAAAGCGGCCCTATCGGCAGCTTCGGAAGCTCTGGACCGTGAGGTTGCGCCTCTGGGAGTCCGCGTGATCGCCATTGAGCCGGGCGGCATGCGAACCGCGTTTGCAGGGGGGAGCTTGCGCACCGGCGAAGGGCAGCTGGATCGCTACGTCAGCTTCGATGCCGATCGGAGAGCGGCCTTTGCACGCTCCGACGGCAATCAGACAGGCGATCCAGCCCGCATTTCGCAGTTTGTGATAGCTCTCGCCGACCATGCCTGCCCACCTGCGCGCGTGCTGGTCGGAGACGACGTCCTGACCCGGGCCGAGGATGCGTTCGCCGCAAGGCTGGAAGGGTATCGCCGCATGATCGCACTCAGTTCGGATATCGCCTTTCCCTGAACGGAAGAGCCGCCCGGCCTTGGCGCGGGCGGCCCTGACCGTCAGACAGCATCCCGAATGGGCAGCCTCTGACCGAAGACGCCTTCGGCGATCCGATTGAGCAGGATTTCGGTGGTGCCACCCGCGATCATCCAGCCTCGCGTGCGACGGAAGCAATATTCGATCAGGCTTTCCTCGCTATAACCCATGCCGCCCATGATCTGCATGGATTCATGCGCCATCTCGAAACCGGCCCGGTTGCATGAAAGCTTTGCGATCGCGGTATCCTGCGGTGAGGGGAAACCGGTATCGGCACCGATTGCCGCGCGGTAAAGAAGCAGTTGCGCGGCATCGGCCTTCACCTGCATTTCGGCGAATTTCCACTGCAGTCCCTGGAAGTTCGCCAGCCGCTGGCCGAACTGCCGGCGATCGACCGCGTGCTCGCGGGCGCGATCCATGGCATAGCGGCCAAGGGCCAATGAGCGCGAACTGTTACCCAGGCGTTCCACGTTGAAGCCGGCAATCTGCTTCTTGAACCCGCCCGGGCCCAGGACGACGTTCTCCTTGGGTACGTAGACATTGTCGAAGTAGAGCGTGTTCCAGTCTTCTCCCGACAGGAAACGCGAAGGCTTGCCAAAGCTGAACCCTTCCGCGCCGCGTTCGATCAGCACGGACCCGATCCCATCAAGACCCGGCCCGAAGCGAACATAGACGAGGAACACGGTCGCATGCAGGCCATGGGTGGTGAACACCTTTTCCCCGCTGATGCGGTAGCCTTCGCCATCGGGCGTAGCGCTGGTGACCAGTTCGGTGACGGCCGAACCGGCACCGGGCTCGGTCATGGCGACTGCGATCAGCGCCTTGCCCTTCAGCAATGGCTGCAGAACCCGCTCTTTCTGGTCCGGCGAGCCATACTGCGCCAGCACGCGGATCGCGCCGAAGTTCCCGGCCTGGACCACATCGGCAGACCGCGGACAGGCGCCCGCTACTTCCTCGATTGCGATCACCGCATCCATCAGGGTTCCCCCGACGCCGCCATCCTCGGCCGGCGTGGTGATCCCGATCAGTCCCGCCTCGGCCATGCGTTCCGCAACATCCCAAGGGTAGTCATCGCAATGCGCGCGTTCGAGCGCACCGTCCTTCAGATAGCGCGCACCGAACCCCGCGACGGAGTCCCGAAACATCGCCTGTTCTTCAGTCAGTTCAAAATTCATGAGTAAAACCCTGTTCAGGAAGGTTGGCGTTCCAGTACCATGGCGATGCCCTGCCCCAGACCGATGCACATGGTGACGAGCGCGAACCGGCCCTGACCGCGCTGCAACTGGCGCGCAGCGGTGATCGCCAGCCGTGCGCCGGACATGCCCAATGGATGACCGATGGCGATCGCGCCGCCATTGGGGTTGACGCGGCTGTCTTCGAAATCGACGCCCAATAGCTTCAGGCATCCCAGCGCCTGGCTGGCGAAAGCCTCGTTCAGTTCGATGAGGTCGATATCGGCCAGCGAAAGGTTCGCCCGCTCAAGCGCCTTCAGGGACGCGGGCACCGGACCATAGCCCATCACTCGCGGCTCGACGCCTGCCACTGCCGCGGAAACAATGCGGGCCAGCGGTGCAATTCCCGCCTTTTCGCCTGCGGCGAGGCTGCCCACGAACATCGCGGCCGCGCCGTCGTTCACACCCGACGCATTGCCTGCAGTCACCACCCCTCCATCGAACAGGGCGGGCAGCTTGGAGAGACCCTCCAACGTGCTCGATCCACGCGGATGTTCGTCCTGGTCGACCACGCTGATCGCGCCCTTGCGGCCGGTAATCGTCACCGGCGCGATCTCGCCGGCGAAGAAACCATCGACCGCGGCACGCGCATATTTGGATTGTGAGGCCAATGCAAAGCGGTCCGCCTGCTCACGGGTGATGCCCTGTTCCGTCGCGACGTTCTCGCCGGTCTGCGGCATGCTTTCCCGCCCGAACTGGCGATGGATGATCGGATTGGGAAAACGCTCGCCCAGCGCCTCGTACACGGTGGCCTTGCGCGCGAACGCCGTTTCGGCCTTCGCTATGACGAAAGGCGCGCGCGACATGCTTTCCACCCCTCCTGCGATGAAAAGCCCCCCCTGTCCCACCTCGATGGCGCGGGCCGCATCGGCCACCGCCGCGAGCCCGCTTCCGCACAGGCGGTTGACGGTCTGTGCGGCAACGGTCACCGGGATGCCTGCAACCAGCGCGGCATGACGCGCGACATTGCGGGCATCTTCGCCTGCCTGGCTCGTACACCCCATGATCACGTCCTCGACGTCCGCCACGTCAAAGGAATGGGCATCCACCAGCGCCCGCAGGACGCCGGCGAGGAGATCGTCGGGCCGCACCTGAGACAGTGTACCGGCATAGCGCCCTACCGGAGTGCGGAGGCCAGGATAAAGGAATGCACCGCTCATGAACTCGCCTTCACATAGATTTCGCCGTCCTTGATCTTGACGGCATAGACCGGCACGTCCTGCCAGGCAGGGCCGCCCGGAACGCACTTCCCGGTACGCACTTCGAAGCAGGACTGGTGAAGCGGGCATTCGATGCGCCCGTCCTCGAACCAGCCGGTCGAAAGCCGGACATGTTCGTGGGTGCAGATGTCACCCATCGCCAGAATGTCTCCTTCCATTCGGTACAGAGCGATCTCGACACCGTCGATTTCGGTCGGGAAGGGTTCGCCTTCCGTTACGTCGCCTTCGTCGGCAACTCGGGTCCAGTCAGTCATGGCGTCTCTTGCTTCAGAGTTTCATTTCGCGGCGGTAGAATTCATAGAAGGCGCGGATCAGCGTCTCCGTCATCATCGTGGATTGCGCCCCGGTGCCGTGCCCGCCCATTTCCAGCACCTGCTGAGAATCCGGGCGGCTCTCGACTACCGGCTGCATGAGCGAGAGAACCTCGCTGTCCTCGAGCGAAACGAAGCCTGCGGGTCCAACCAGATTGCTCTGCTTGAGGCGCAATTCGCGCATCTTCTCGTCATCGTCCGCGTAGCCGAAGTAGGTCCACGCCAGTTCATGCGCGCCCGGCCCCTTGGGGATCATATGCCGCACGACAAGGCAGTTGAAATACTGTTGCACGAGCACGGTAGGGAACAACTGAAAGGCTCCCATCATGCCGTCGTTGAATTCGTCGATCACCGAAGTGACAACTTCGGTGTCCTGGATCTTGAGGTCGTTGCTGATGCTCTTGATCTGCTGGCTTGCTTCCGAGGTGCGATTGCGCAGTTCAGGATCGAACTGGGAATAGGTATATTCGTGCTTGCCGCCTTCGAGCGGCACGCTGTGATAGTCGCCATCGGTGCGGAGGATGCCGAACGTTGATAGAAACGGGTGCATCAAGGTCGCGTGGTAGGGATCGCGACTGTTCTCCCAGTAGAGCTTCCAGTTGCTTTTCACCATCTGGCGGCTGTAGCCGACCAGGCGCAAGGGGCGCCGCGATACCAGACGGTCCAGCCGTTCGAGGATCTCCGGGCCGGTGTATTCCTCGAACGATAGGGTGTCTTCGCTGTAAGTCGCCCATACCGTGCCCCCGCGCACCGCGACGCGCAAGCGGGTCAGGCCATGCTGGCTTTTGTCGAAGCCACGTGGCATCCCGCCCTTTCCCTGCGCGCCGCGCAGGAACGGCAGGCCCATCAGGTTGCCTTTCAGGTCATACGACCAGTGATGGTACGGGCAACTGAGATCGCGCGCCTTGCCGCGCGTTTCCCAGCAGATCAGCGAACCTCGATGCGCACAGCGGTTCTCGACGACATTGATCGTGCCGTCATGATCGCGCACCATGATCACCGGGCGCTCGCCCACCCAACTACGTTTGAATGAGCCCGGTTCAGGCACTTCGCAGTCCAGGCCGACGAAGTTCCAGGTCTTTCCGTAATGGAAAGTCTGCATCTCCCGCGCGTAGATGTCGGGATCGCTGTAGATCCACGCCGGAACACGGGTGATGCCATCTTCAGGCCAGCACTTGGCCGGCGGCGTCTCGATAGCTGCAGTCGTCATGGGATCGGCCTTTATGCAGGGATCACAAGCGTGGTGCGGATGTGATAGTTGTCGTAGACACAGGAGCGTTCACGGAACCGCAGTTCCCCCTCCTCACGAACGATCCGGTCGAGATAACGACCGACCATCAGGATTTGCGGCTCCTGCTCCACCAGCGATTCGATGATCAGGAAGTTTGCGCTCGACCGGATTTCGTCTCCGTCGTCGGACAGGATCCGCACACCGCTGATGAAGTGCCGCAGCGAACGCGGCTGGTAGAGCGCCACTTCTCGCGTGGACGTCACGCGGTCTATGATCATCGCCTTTCCACGGCAGTGGATCGGGGCATGGTCCAACCCGTCGTCGTGGTTTTCTCGGCTAATGACGCGATAGAGGCAGTCCTGCGTAAAGAATGCCGGGAACGCCGCCAGATCTTCAGCATCGAGAACTGCCGCACAGTCATCGTAGAAGTCCCGGATTTCTGCGCGCGATGCAGTAGCCTTTGTCACGCTGCCTCCTCTCAATATGTCGACACTTATAGCCTTAATTCGGCTTTCTGTAGTGATTACGCTGCAAATCCGGAATATCGAACTGGCGAAATGTCGCCACTCTAGCCGCCAAAGCAGTTGCCATGCCCGGATATCGGGCGCTTCATTCCCCCATGATCTGGGAAATCAATCAGTTCGAAACGGACCCCGCGCTGGCAAGGGAGTTCGAAGGCGCTTTTGCCGAAGCAAGACCCCTGCTGCTGGACGTGCCAGGATGTTGCGAAGCACGCCTGCTACGGTCAGTGGAACGCCCCGGAGTCTATCTCGTGCAAGTTGGCTGGACTAAGCTTGCAGACCACACCGAAGGCTATCCCGCCAACCCGCTGTCAGCGCAGGTTCGCGCATTGATCGGCCCGTACGTGCGCCGCATTGAGCCTGGCCATTTCACGGAAGCCTGATATCCGGCGCACCATTCCAGAGGCGACGCCGCCTACCTCGCGATCGCAAGCGGCAATGACATCGGCGATCTGCACGATGTGCATGTCGTGCTCCACGGCGAACGCTTCCAGATAGGCTGGACCGGCGAGATTGCCCTGCTCATCCAATATCTCGCAGATCACGCCCGCCGGCGTCATTCCTGCCAGAAACGCAAGGTCCACAGCTGCTTCGGTATAGCCTGCATGCTGAAGCACGCCACCGCTCTCCGCGACGAGAGGAAATACATGCCCCGGCGTCACGAGGTCGCCCGCAGAGGCTTCGGGGTCCAGCGCCGTCGCGATCGTGCGCGCACGGTCGAATGCCGATATTCCGGTTGTGACACCTTCACGAGCCTCAATCGAAACGGTCGATGCACTCTCTTGGCTGCGTCTGTTGCGGGCCTCCATCCGCTGCAGGCCAAGTTTCCACGCACGCTCCACCGTCAACGCCAAGCAGATCAGGCCGCGTGCGTGACGCGCCATCAAGTTGATGGATGCAGGCGACGCATGCTGCGCCGCGACGAAAAGGGCGCCCGCCATTGGTCGGTCGCTTGAACCGACAAGCACCACCGGACGACCTTCACGAATATCGGCAAGCGCCAGGTCAAGCGGGACGGTCATCGTTGCGCTCCCATGGCAGCCGGCCACGAAGGACGTGCGGAATGGGCTGGCGGCATCACTTCGAACAAGCCGAGATGGCGGGACATCGCGCTCTGCATCATTCGCAGCATTGTCTCGCGGCAAGCCCCCGGCCCGACTCGCAAACCAAGAGCAAGCGGCTCCGTCGGCTCGCTTTGCGGCAGGTTCACCGCGATCGACAATCCACCTGCATGCTCGACCCAGGCAAAGCCGCTATCGCTGACTTCATCCAGGCGCGCCGCCAGTTCATCGAAGCTGACACGGGCTTCCGCATCGACGGCCTCGGCGTTCAGGCGATGCACGTACCGCCGCACCAATTGCCGCTCACAGCGGGACAGGAGAACCAGACCTTCGGCAGAATGAAGCAACGGCAACATGTCGCCCTGCTGCACAGCGCCGATGGAATCCCCTCCGCCGACATCGTTACGACACACCGCATGAAAGCAACGCAATTCGACGCCGTTGTTGCTGGCAAGCACCACGGAGCCGCGCGTTTGCTCGGCAAGGCTGTCCATCAGTGGCAGGAGCCGGCCGTCACGCACGAGCCGCGGCTGCACCCAGGCACCGAGCATGGCCACGCGCATCGACAGTTCATAGGACCGGCTGCCGCGTCCGCGACGCAGATAGCCGAGCGAAACCATGTAGCTCAGCAACTCGGACGCGCTGGACTGCGGGTAATTGAAGCGCCGGGCGATATCCATGACACCCGCCTCGCGATGATCGGCATCGAAGTATTCGAGAACCTCGAAGACGCGCTGCGCCGACTTGATGGATTTCGCGCCGATCTGTCTGGACATGCTTCTCTCCTTTGCCAGGGCTTTTTTGCCCCGTTACCGAAAGCATGCACCACGATTGCATAAGTGTCGACACTTTTTTGCACCTCCGCCGCGGGTCTGTCGAAGGCACATCAATCCGCAAGCTACCTTTTGGCTGAAACCGGCGGCTTTCCCGGGCATGGCCCGCAAACGCGACTCGCATGAGAAAGAGCGATCTGGCCCAGCATCGTCATTTCGATAAGTTCCACAGTCGTATGTCGACAGTTTTTTCCACGTCGCGTTTTGGCTAGGCACAGTGAAGGCGCTGCCCACAGTCCCGGAACACCCCGGAAGGAAACACGAGTGCAAGACGATATCCGGATCCCGCAAAACCCATCGCGAGCGGGATCGCTTGCCTGCTTTCTCGATCCCAGATCAATTGCCGTGGTCGGCGCCTCCGAAGATGCCACCAGGATCGGCGGTCGCACCGTCGCGAACCTCCTGCGAGGGCGCTACGCGGGACCGATCTTCCCGATCAATCCCAAGCACGAGACGGTGCAAGGCCTGCCCGCGTGGCCCTCGATCGCAGAAGTTCCTCATGCGATAGATACCGTCGTCATCGCCGTCCCGGAGAATCACGTCATTCCCGCGGTGCAGGAGGCGGCCGCCAAGGGCGCGCGCGGTGCCGTGATCTTCAGTGCGGGTTTCAATGAGGCAGGCCCCGATGGCGAAGCACGACAGAGGGCCCTGGACCGCATCTCGCAAGAGAGCGGCCTCCGTATCATCGGCCCGAACTGCCTGGGCGTCTACAATGCCCGTAATGGCGCCTGGCTGTCGTTCACTACGCAGTTTCAGGAAACGGTCGACGGCCCCACTATCGGGCTGGTCAGTCAGAGCGGCGGTTCCGCGGCCCATATCCTGAAGCTGGCGCAGCAGCGCGGACTGACGATCGGCACGTTCTTCACCACGGGCAACGAGGCCGATGTCGAATTCGGCGAAGCGATGCATGCACTGGTGGCGGATCCGGCGACGAAGGTGATCGTCGCCTACATCGAAGGCATCCGCAACGGCGCTTCGGTTCTTGCGGCGCTCGAAGCGGCCCGCCGCGCCCGCAAGCCTGTCATAACACTGAAGGTCGGGAGGACCCAGGCGGGCGCCCTCGCGGCGGCATCGCACACCGCCTCTCTGGCGGGCGAAGATCGCGTCTACGACGCCATCTTCCGCGCCTATGGCGTCCATCGCGCGGGTTCGACCGAAGAACTGCTCGATGTTGCACAGGCGGCGCTACACTCGACCGGAAACTTTCCCAAGGGGGGCCGGCTTGGCGTGGCGACCATCTCGGGCGGCATGGGCGCACAGATCGCCGACGCTGCGGCAGATGCCGGGCTGACCACGCCTGCGATCGACATGGCTTCACAGGCTCTGCTGAAGGCGCTTTGCCCCCCGGGAAGCCCACGCAATCCGGTGGACATCACCGCACAGTTGTCGACCGATCCTGACCTGCTGGGGCAAAGCCTTCGGATCATGGCAGGTAGCAATGCCTTCGACATGCTGTTTGCATTCTTTGGGGTCTACGCAGATGTCCCAGGGCTGTCGGACAAGATCCGCGAATCCCTGGTCGCCTTTCGCGCCGACTATCCGGACATCGCGGTCGGCCTGGGTATCATCTGCGGCGAACAGGATGCCAAGCGCTATGCCGAGGGCGGCTTCCTGGTTTTCGAGGAGCCTGCACGCGCCGTGAAGGCGATGGCCGCGCTGGCTCGCTTCGAGTCCTGTTTTGGCAAGACGGGCACCGTCGATGCCACGACACGTGTCCCCCGCCTTGCAGACAACCGATCGTTCAACGAGGCAGAGGCCAAGGACGTGCTGCGCAGCGTCGGCATCGCCATCCCTGAAGAGAAGATCGCCCGCGACCCAACCGAGGCCGCCAGTCTGGCGGGCACGATGAAGCTTCCTCTGGCGCTCAAGATCGTGTCGCCCGACATCTTGCACAAAAGCGATGTGGGCGGCGTGCGCCTGGGACTGACCTCGCCGCAGGACGTCCTGGAAGCAGCCGGCACCATGCTGGAAGCCGTCGGCCGTGCGTTGCCGGAGGCAGGCATCGATGGGCTGTTGCTGTCCGAAATGGTCCCACCCGGCGTGGAACTGATCCTGGGCACACGCCGAGATGCCGCTTTTGGTCCGATCGTGATGATCGGGCTTGGCGGCGTCACCACCGAACTTTTCGAGGACGTTGCGATCCGCCCTGCCCCGGTCACGCTTGATGAAGCGCACGTCATGCTTCGTGAGTTGAAAAGCTACCCTCTGCTGGACGGGTATCGCGGAGATGCTCCATCCGACGTGGACTCTGCAGCGCGGGCAATTGTCGCGGTCGCCGCGCTCGCCGTTGCCAATCCCCGTGTGGAAACACTCGAAATCAACCCCTTACGCATCCTGCCAGTCGGTTGCGGGGCAATTGCCCTCGACGCGGTTATCGAATTGCGCAGTCAAGGAACTCTCTCATGATTCCACCCGTTTCCGTGCGTTACGACGCCGATATCGCCATTATCGTCATCAACCATCCGCCAGTGAATGCACTCAGCAACACTGTGAGAGCCGGTTTGTTGGATGCCGTGGAGGCCGCGGATTCGTCCGCCGAAGTCACCGCGATCGTGATCTCCTGCGCTGGTCGGACGTTCATTGCGGGCGCAGATGTGACCGAATTCGGCAAGCCTCGCCAACCTCCCGCTCTGGCAGATTTGTGCAACACCGTGGAAGCCTGTGCGAAACCGGTCGTCGCAGCTCTCCATGGCACAGCGCTCGGCGGCGGCTTTGAAATCGCATTGGCCTGCCACTACCGCGTGGCGATCGACACCGCTTCGATGGGACTGCCCGAGGTCAAGCTGGGCTTGATCCCGGGAGCCGGCGGTGCAGCTCGCCTGGCAAGGCTGGCGGGGGCAAGGCCGGCGCTCGCTCTCACGCTGAAGGGGGACCGCCTTTCGGCATCTGCCGCATTGGCGCAAGGCATCGTCGACCGGGTGGTGGGGGAAGATCTGCTGTCTTCGGCCATAGCCTTTGCGCGGGAAATCATTGCTGACGGCAGAGGGCCGCGTCCCACCCGAGCGATTGATACACACTTGGCAGGCGATCGCAGCGATCTGGCTGCATTCGACAGCCACGCGCAAACCCTGCTTGCGCGATACCACGGGCAAGATGCTCCAGCGCAATGCGCTGCATCCGTGCGCCGCGCGCTGACAATGGACATCGACAGCGCGATCGCCGCCGATCGCGAGGCATTCGCCGCCCTGTCGCAAGGCGACCAGTCGCGAGCGCTGCGACACGTCTTCTTCAGCGAGCGGCTTGCGGGAAAGTCGGACCACGCCGCTCCAGCCGATCTTCCTTCCAGGGTCGCGATACTCGGCGCAGGCACGATGGGTGGCGGCATCGCCATGGCCTTCGCCGCGGCCGGATACCCAGTGAACCTGATCGACGTCAGCGCGCAAGCGACGGAAGCGGGAATGGTCCGGATTCGCGCAAACTACGCCAATTCGGTCAGTCGCGGCTCACTGCGCGAGGAGGAAGCACAACTGCGGCTCGCCCGCATATCGCCTCACGGAGCGCGCGAAGCGGCGCACGATGCCCAACTGGTTATCGAAGCCGTTTTCGAAGACATGGACCTCAAGCGCGAGGTTTTCCGGGACCTGGAGCGCATCTGCGCTGCCGACACCATCCTGGCCACGAACACATCGGCTCTCGATGTCGATCAGATGGCAGGATTCCTGCAGGATCCGTCGCGATTTGTCGGCATGCACTTCTTCTCGCCCGCAAATGTCATGAAGCTGTGCGAGATCGTCCCCAACCAGGCAACCAGCGAGGGCACGATAGCGACGGCCATGGCGATGGCCCGTGCCATCGGCAAGGTCCCCGTGATCGCCGGGAACTGCGATGGCTTCATCGGGAATCGCATGGTGGCAAAGCGCTCCGCACAAGCGGAAAGGCTGCTGCAGGAAGGTGCGCTGCCGGGTGATGTCGACGCGGCGATCAGGGACTTCGGCTTCCCCATGGGGCCCCTGCAAACCAACGACATGTCTGGCCTTGACGTCGGATACGCCATCCGCAAGCGGCGGGGGACGCATTTCCCGATTGCCGATCGCGTTGCCGAAAGTGGTCGTCTTGGCCAGAAAACCGGCGCGGGTTACTATCGCTACGCCAACGGGTCACGCCAGCCGGTGGATGACCCTGTGGTGGCCGAGATCATTGAGGATGTGTCCTCGCAGCTGGGCATCGCCCGTCGGCAGATCGATCGAGCGGAAATGATCGAGCGCATGATCTTCCCGCTCATCAACGAAGGCGCACGCATACTGGAAGAGGGCCTCGCGCGCCGCCCTTCCGACATCGACGTGGTCTGGATCTATGGGTACGGCTTCCCGCGTTGGCGCGGTGGCCCGCTATTCCACGCGGATCTGATGGGGCTGCCTTACATCGTCGAGAGGCTTGAAGCGTTCGCATGGCAAACCGGGGATGCATCGCTGGAACCGGCGCAGCTTCTGACCCATCTCGCCGCCACCGGATCGACATTCGCACAATGGCAAGAGGCCCGCATCCTTAGTGGGCACGCAATAGCAGGAGAAGCAGCATGACGACCCAACGCCCGTGGTTAAACCCGGTCACGTATGACCGCTACACGTTCATGAAGGTCGAAGTGACCGACGGGATCGGCGTCGTCACCATGAACAGCGCGGAAACGCTGAACTCGATCGGTCCCGAAGAACATCGCGAGATGGAGGACATCTGGCTCGATCTGGCGCGGGACGAATCCATCAAGGTCATCATCCTCACCGGCGCTGGCCGCGCCTTCTCGGCCGGGGGCGACGTGAAGCGGATGGCGGCCCGGGCCGGCACCGAGTTCGGCCTGGAATATGCCTTGCGCGTTCCCCAGAACACGCTGCGCCTGTTCGAGCACATGCTGCTGGTGCCGCAGCCGATCCTTGCGGCCGTAAACGGGGATGCCATAGGCCTTGGCATGACCGTGGCGCTGTTTGCCGACATGAGCTTCGTCGCGGACGATGCCAAGCTGGGCGATACGCACGTCAAGGTCGGGCTTGTCGCGGGCGACGGCGGTGCAGTGGTATGGCCCCTGCTTGTCGGCCCTCAGCGCGCGAAGGAATTTCTGATGCGCGGCAAGTTGCTCAAGGGCGCGCAAGCGGCGGAGATGGGCCTGGTCAACTACGCCCTCCCGCGCGAGGACCTGATGGCGGAGACCCACAAAATTGCGCTGGAAATCGCCGCCAATCCGCTGTGGGCGGTGCGCTGGTCGAAAGCGGCGATCAACAAGCAGCTCAAGGCGCAGCTTGGACAGATTCTTGAACTGTCGATCGCTTATGAAGCCATGACCATGATGACGCACGACTACAAGGAAGCGGCGACCGCATTCTCCGAGAAGCGCAAGCCGACATTCAAGGGATACTGAGGAATTGACAGAAGCCGGCACTGTGAGGTGCCGGCTTCTGCTCTATGTATGCCAGGCCTGCGAGCATCTGACGCTGCAGACCTGGAAAACCGCGAGGGCTTTGCCAACCTTCATGAAACAAGATCATGAAGGTTGGCTGTCATGCGTTCGCCAGAAGGCCTCCGGCCTGTGCCAGCGCATCCAGGTGATGGTCCGCATCACCGAACAGCGCGTCTATCGCCGTCAACCGTTTGAAGCCGTGGCCGACCTTGTACTCCATCGTCAGGCCGATCGCACCATGCAACTGCACTGCCTGCTGGCCCAGCATGCGCGCGGCGCTTCCCACGCGCGCCTTTGCCGCGGCGATGTTGCGCGCGCGTGGCTCGGCATCCAGTTCAAGGGACATCGCTGCCAGCATCGCCATCGAGCGGGCCATCTCAAGCTCCATCAACATGTCGACCGCGCGATGCTGCAACGCCTGAAAGCTGCCGATGGGCACGCCGAACTGCGTGCGCGTGCGCAGGAACTCGATCGTCGTATCCAGAATGTCCGACATGATGCCCACGGCCTCTGCGCAAACCGCCGCATTGGCATGTTCGAACACCGTGCGCAGCGTTTGCGCGCCTTCGCCCGCGACGCCCAGGCAATGCGCTTCGTCCAGTCGCACATCGTCGAAGGCGATGTCCGCCAGCGCCACGCCGTCGTAACCGTGACGGCGGACCACCGTCACGCCCGGGTTCGCGGCATCGACCAGGAACAGGCTTGGCCCCTGCGGCGCCAGCGCGCTGACGACAAGTTCGTCTGCCGCGGCGCCTGCGATCACCGCCGTCTTTCGTCCGTCAATGCGCCAGCCCCCGCCTTCGACGGGCAAGGCCTGCGTGGTCAGCCGGGTCAGGGTATGACGCGGCCCATCGGGCTCGTGATGCGCCAGCGCCATGATATGCGCGCCGCTGATGATCTCCTCGATCCGTTGCGATTTCTGCGGGTCTGACCCCGCCAACCTGAGCGCGCCACCGGCAAGGATCGCGGTCGCCAGGAATGGTTCCAGCAGCAACCCCTTGCCGCAGGCCTCCATCACGATCATCGTTTCCAGCCCGCCGCCGCCGAACCCGCCGTCCTCTTCGGCAAAAGGCAGCGCCAGCAGTCCCAGTTCGGCAAGCTCCTCCCAGGTCGAACGGCTGAAACCGTCCGGCTGGGCCATGGCGGCAAGACGATGTTCGAAATCATAACGGTCGGTGACGAAGCGGTTGATCGTGTCGGACAGCAGGCGCTGCTCGTCATTCAGGTTGAAGTCCATGATACCCTCACAGCCTCAGGATGGTCTTGGCGATGATGTTCTTCTGGATCTCGTTGGAGCCTCCGAAGATCGACACCTTGCGCATGGTGAAGTAGTAAGGCGCCGCGTTCGCCAACCAGCCGGCCGGTTCCTCGTGGCCCCCCTCGATAGCGTCGTCATGAACCGGCAACGCCAGCCCGGCCGGTCCGGCAAGCTCTGCGACCAGTTCGGTCATGCGCTGCTGCAGTTCGGTGCCCCGGACCTTGAGGATGGATGCGGCGCTATTCGCCCCGCCGCCATGCGCGTCCGCCGACACTACCCGCAACTGCGTCAATTCCAAAGCGCGCAGTTCGACCTCCACTTCGGCCAGGCGCCGCGCAAGGCGGGCCTGTTCGCCGCTATCCAGCCGGCCGTCTGCGGCCATCGTGCGTTCCAGATGCCGCAACTGCTTGAGCCGCTCTTTCGACAGGCCGATGCGCGCGATCCCCGATCGCTCGTTCCCGAGAAGATGCTTGGCGTAGTCCCAGCCCTTCCCTTCCTCGCCGAT
Organism: Novosphingobium lindaniclasticum LE124; assembly: GCF_000445125.1. Lineage (GTDB taxonomy): Bacteria > Pseudomonadota > Alphaproteobacteria > Sphingomonadales > Sphingomonadaceae > Novosphingobium > Novosphingobium lindaniclasticum. The sequence goes on along the minus strand of NZ_ATHL01000082.1, from coordinate 9,275 downwards.
GCAGTTCTCCACCGGCACCCGCACATCGTCGAAGAACACCTCGTTGAGGTCGGATACGCCGTCGATCGAGGGGATCGGGCGGATCGTAATGCCCGGAGTGGTCATATCCAGCAGCAGGAAGGTGATGCCCTGCTGCTTGCGCCCGGTAGCATCGGTGCGCACGAGGGCGAACATCCAGTCGGCATGCTGGGCCTGCGTGGTCCAGATCTTCTGCCCGTTGATCACATAGACATCGCCCTCGCGCACCGCGCTGCATTTCAACCCTGCGAGGTCCGACCCGGCCCCGGGTTCGGAAAAGCCCTGGCACCACCAGATGTCGATGTTGGCGGTTGCGGCAAGGAACCGCGCCTTCTGGTCCTCGGTCCCGAACCGGCACAGGATCGGACCAATCATGTTGACGTTGAAAGGAGAGCCTTCGGGCGCATGCGCCAGCGCCATTTCCTCTTGAAAGATATAACGCTGCGTCGGCGTCCAGGATTGGCCACCATAGTCCACCGGCCAATGGGGAACCGCCCATCCCCGTGCGTTGAGGATCCGCTGCCATTCCACGATATCCGCCTTGCCCAAGTGGGCACGCGCGATCATCTTCTGACGCAGATGGTCAGGCAGCGTATCCTGCAGGAAACCACGCACTTCATCACGGAACCGCAGGTCGTCTTCGGTAAAATTCAGATCCATGCCAGAGCCCTCATTCGGCAAATGCGGGCGCGGCCGACAATGCTGTCATCAGCGGCGCTACATCCGTCAGGGTTTCCAGAGCCTCCAGCATGGCTGCCGTCTCTGCCTGGATGCCAGGTGGCAGAAGGCCCTTGGTGCAACGCATGAACTTGTCGAGGGTCTCTGCACGGCTCAGCGGATCGTCAGCATCGCCGTGTGCCCTCACTGCCGTCGTGCCGATCTGGCGGCCGTCCCGCAAGGTGACGGTAATGATATCCTGCGCGCCCAGCTGGTCGTAGCCCCACTCGGGATGCACCACCATGCGCACTTTGCCACGATCGGCCGCAATGCGCGGATCGGCAACCTTGTCCGCGGCAAAACTGCGAACATCCATGGCCTCTCCAGCCAGCGTCGCGGCAACGACATGCTGCAGGCTGAAGCGCGCCTCCTCGACATCGGTGGGCACATCGTACTTCATGATCGCCGGGAAAGCCGCATTGACCTCGACCATGACATCCTCGACATCCTCGCCGGAGAAGCCGTGATCGGCCATGGCAGCCTTCAACGCATCGATGGTGCGTTGCAGCATATAGCAGCACGGATACTTCTTCTGCCCGACTGCCATAATGCGAAAATCGCGGCCGGCCCCCAGTTCCATCGCAAGGTCGGGCTGCCCTGCCAGGGCATCGAAATAGCCGGCCTCACCATCGAAAATGCGCGGATGACCGCCAATTCCCCGTGCTGCAAGACGGGCCGCGGCAATACCGTCGCGCCCGACAAAGCCGGCCTCGACGACGTGCGCCCCCGATCCGGTCTGCCGCACCAGCCCACCGCCCAGCGATGCTGCAAGCGTGATCGCATCGCGCGTTTGGGCGAAGTCGAGTTTCATGAGACGGGCGGACGCAGCAGCCACGCCGAGTACGCCAACATTTGCGCACGACAGCCAGCCGCGTGCGGCAGCGCCGCCGTTGGAGCACACCATCCCCGGCCGGGCTGCGACCTCGAACCCGATCACGACCGCCTCGATCACGTCCCGACCCGACGATCCAAGAGCCTGCGCGAGAGTGAAGACTGCCGGTATGATGCAGCAGGTATACTGCGCTTCCGGCCAAGCCACGTCCTCCAGTTCGGTGCAGTGCGAGGAATCGCAATTGATCATCGCCGCCTGTTCGGCCGTGGCGCCGAAGGCGAAACCGATCACGCTGGCTTCATCGCAGCTGCCCTGCTCACGCACATACTGCGCCACGGTGCGTGGCACATCCATGGTTGCGCCAAGCACTGCGGAGCCGAGCGAGCTGATGCACAAGTCCTTGGCACGCTCGATCACGGCCGGGTCGATGTCGGCATAATTGGTGTCGCAGGTAAAACTAGCAAGGCGATCGGCGATCGTCATCACGAAACTCCGGTTGGTCTCCCGGGCAAAGAGCAGCAGCGCGTGAAGGGCGTCAATCGCGAGGGTCCTGAAGCAGGTGAGTGTTCGGATGGGCGAACCTTATGGGCAGTGGCGCACCCTTTCATCGCATAAGCGAAAATGCGCCGCCGGGTTTTGACCTGAGCGCCAGCAGGTCGTTTGTCTCCATGCGGAGGACATATCCATGACAGTCGAAACCACCATTGCGGAAGGCGTTGCCACCGTAACGCTGAACCAACCCAACAAGCGCAACGCCATCTCGCTCGCCATGCGGGAGCAGCTATGGACCACGTTCGAGAATCTGGCCGAGATCGATGCCGTTCGAGCCGTGGTCCTGACCGGCGCGGGCGAACATTTCTGTGCCGGTGTCGACGTCACCGAAATGGGAGAGCGAAGTCCCGCCACCTCGATGATGCGGATGCGAAAGTTGCACCGCGTCGCGCGGGCGATCGCCGGCCTGAACAAGCCGGTGATCGCGGCGGTGGACGGCGTATGTGTCGGCGCGGGATGGAGCTACGCCCTCGCTTGCGACATGGTCGTTTGTACCGATCGCGCAAGGTTCGCACAGATCTTCCGCAACATCGGCCTCACCCCCGATGCCGGGGCAGCGTGGCTGCTTTCGCGGCAGATCGGCATGATGCGGGCCAAGGAGATCGTGTATTCGGGCCGCATGGTCCATGCCGACGAAGCTCTTGCGCTGGGGCTCGTGCTCGAACGGGTTTCGCCCGATCAACTGGCAGAACGGACCCAGGCCCTTGCCGCGTCCTTTGCGGCAAGCCCCACCCTTGCCTTGGGCATGGCCAAGCGCCAGTTCGGGATCGCATCGGCCAGCTCGTTCGACCAGTTTCTCGAAGCGGAATTCGCGATGCAGCCAGTCATGTCCCAGACCGAGGACCACCGCGAAGGCGTCGATGCCTTCCGCGAAAAACGTCCTCCCATGTTCGGGGGCCGCTGATGTCCGCGCAGACGACGGCACAATGGCAGGAGAACGCCCGCCGCATTCTTCCACCTCAGGTCTGGGAGTATCTCCAGCACGTTGCCGATGGCGGAACGGAAGCGGCCTCGCAGGCATGGGACAAGCTGGCGCTATACCCTGCGATATTGCGCGGTGTGCAAAGCGTCAGGACCGATGCGACGATATTGGGCGTCGATGTGGCCTTGCCGGTCCTGACCACGCCGAACGGGCGAGCGACCCGTTACCACCCTGACGGCGAACTGGCTGTGCTTCAGGGCGCGGCGAAAGCGGGGACGATCGCGGTGCTTCCCAGTTCCGTGATCGACAGCACTCCTGAACTGGCCCGGCGCGTTCCGACGGCGCGATGGTGGCAGCAGCTTTACGTGACGCATGACCGCGCGTTGATGGCAGATCGCATGGCAATGTTGCGCGCCGCCGGGTGCCGGGCCTTGGTGCTGACCGCAGACCTGCTGCCCGACGGTCGCCCGGCGCCGCCACCCCCACCGCCTGCGGAATGGGAAACGATCGCAACTGGCATGGGCGAGCCAATGTTCACCGGTGCCGGTCTTGATGACCTGGCCTGGCTGGCCGCCCATGCGGCGATGCCGGTCATCGTCAAAGGGGTATTACGCGCAGATGACGCCAGGCTGTGCCTTGCCAATGGCGCGGATGCGATCATCGTGTCCAACCATGGCGGCAACCAGCTTTCCGGGGCGATCGATACAGCCACGGCCCTGAGGCCGGTGATCGAAGGCTGCGGACCGCACACCGTTCTGGTGGACGGCGGCATCCGCAATGGCACCTCAGTACTAAAGGCTCTCGCGATGGGAGCCGCCGGAGTGCTCGTAGGTCGGCCGACCAGCCATGCCCTGGCAGTTTCCGGCGCCGATGGTGTCCATGACTTGCTCTGTTCCCTGGGCTCGGAGCTGGCACGGGCCATGACGCTGTGCGGTGTTGCCAGCACCACGTCCGTCGCGGGCGCTTCGCTTCTGTCCGCTGGCGACAAATGCCGTTCGACCCCCACCTGACCAAACAGGCATGCGCAGAGATTTCGATCGAAACCTCTGCGCATGCTTGGACGAAAACTATCGAAGGGCCTCGATTGTACCGCTTATGCTCTTACGCCTGATGTGTCGACACGTTGGTCAACGCTGCGGTCGAAGCAGGACAGCTCGATCCCCTTCGAACGCCGCGATCACCGCGTCCCCGACCTGCACGCGGGACACCATGTCCGGCAAGGGAATGCGCGCACCCGTCAACCCCCGACAGTACGTGCCTTCATCGAGAATGAGGCGCACGTCGCGTCCATCGTGGTTGGCGATACGCACATAGCCCTCGCCAATATCCAGGACGGTTCCGACAAGCGGCAATTCGCCATCGATCGGCATTACCCGCACGTCGACGGAAAGACGGAACCGGTCAGAATGGTTGACCATTCCGCTATGGGGGATTTCCGGACAGAACATGACGAGATCTCCGGGGCGGTAGTCGCTGCGGTGCCATACGTCGTCCGGGATCGTCCCGTCGGGGATGCGATGGCGCGGTACATCAAGTTGGTCGTGTAGGATGCCGCCGGTCTGCAGACCTTCGGCCAGAGCCAGCCCCCCAACCGTTCCGTCGATATCCGTCAACGGCACCCAGCAGGTCAGCATCGGAATGCCACCATTCGCGAAACCGTCCTGATGACGGCCGGTCAGGAAATCGCGGGCCGCACCGGTCTTGGGAGGAGTGATACGGTATTCAACGCTGGGTATCCAGAACGGGGCCGCACCGAGCAGGCGCGTGAAGAACGACTGGATTTCAGGCTCAGCTACGAAACTGCGCCACGCCCGCTGGTCGTGCAGCGCCTCGATCTTTTCGGGGAAGCCTTCCAGAGAGCGCCCATTCCAGATGGGCTCCCCAGCATCCGGCGCGATCAGCTCCATGTCCCGCAGGACCGCGAGATAACGCTCCCGCATTCGCGCCACCGCACCCTGATCAAGCACCTGACGAAAAAACCAGTATCCCCGTTCGCGGAGGACATCCTGCAACGCGGCGCGGTTCCCGATGAGTGCCGTGGCATCTTCCAAAGGGTCCATGTGAGGTATGTCGAGCAGCATGGTCATTCGGTTCCTTTCACCTCGTCATGAACTGGCGACGCAGAAGTGTCGACATATCGACTCACTTCATCGAGCAGCCGATATCCGGAACCCCGCACAGGTAACGAGCACTTTGCCGGGACGGGCCGATTGTCTATGCAGTTCAAATGGAACACGAGCCTCAAATTCAGCCGAACTTCGTCGCTGATACGCATGTCCCGCTGGAGCTGTATGAGCGACAAGATCTTCTGGTCGGCCAGATCGCCGCCGAAGTCGCCCGCGACATCACCGAAGGACGCCTGCTCCCCGGTGCCGATTTAAATTCCGTGGAACTGGCGAGCCGCTTCAACACAAGCCGAACTCCGATCCGGGAAGCACTGATGCTGCTGGAGAAGGAGGGCCTAGTAGAAATCCTCCCCCGCCGACGGCCGCGTGTGGCCCACATCAGTCTAGCGGAAATTGCCGAATTATACGACATTCGAGCCGTTCTGAATGGGTTCATGATCCGCAAATTCATCGAAAATGCATCTGGCGAGGACCTAGACGAAATGGATGCAATTTTGGCGAAATTGCGCACAGAAGCGGCGCGCCGCGACGTTCCCAGCTTTCTGGCGACTCGGACCGCGCTTCATAACTTCTGGGTAGATCGGTGCGGCAACAGCAGTCTTCAGCGCCTGTTACGTTCGTGGAAAATGCGCATGAGCGTTACTCGCCTCGGCGGCGATGTATCCCGGGAATTCGACCGAATATTGCTCGACAACGAACGCCTGGCAATCGCCTGTCGTGAACACGATTCCGCACTGGGTGTTGCCTTGATCACATCCATGACGCATTTTGGCGAACACATGATCCGCCAACAGCAGACAGCCCGGCGCGAAACCGGAATGATGCCCTAGAACCGCGTTGCGGCTGCTCGCCTAGTCTTCGCAAATGCGAAATCACGCAGGTGCAGCTATCGAATAGCCGTTCCCAACGGTAAGTTCGGCCCCTCACCCACCATTGATCGGGCTGATGAATGACTGTTGCAATTCATGCCGACGCCGTTGACGAAATTTTCCGCAATGCTCGGAGTTTTGAAAGATTTCTAGACATTCCGATTCCGCCGAAGTTGCTGGAGGAGATATGGGACATTATGAAAATGGGGCCGACATCGGCCAATCAGATGCCAGCCCGGATCGTGTGGTGCGCAAGCGACAAAGCGAAAGCGCTGCTCTCCAAAGCATGTAGCCGCGAGAACGCCGATAGAATCGCAAGCGCACCCGTGACAGCGGTAATTGGGATGGATCTTGAGTTCCACGAGCATTTGCCTGAACTGTTTCCAGCCGCCGACGCGCGCAGCTGGTTTGCGGACCCAAAGTCAAGAGAGATATCGGCGTTTCGCAATTCTAGCCTGCAAGGTGCCTATCTGATGATTGCAGCCCGAGCCGTTGGGCTGGATGTCGGCCCCATGTCGGGCTTCTCCGCGCCGGAGGTCGAGCGCGCATTCTTTTCATCGGCACCGTCGATCAAGGCCAATTTTATTTGCTCCATTGGCTACGGTGATAAGTCGAGCTTATCGATTCGACCACCTCGCCCTCCATTCAGGAAGTTTAACTCTATCGTTTAATTTCACGGCTGCGCCTTCGGCGGTGCGCGTGGCGTGGATCAGCGCGTGTCAATTACCAGAACATTATGGTTCTCCTTGCGTAGATCGTAAGCGTCCGCCCGGGACCGTTGTCGGGAGAAAACGCCCGTCAGCAGGCGGCCTCTACCCGAGCTTTTGGCCTAGTTAAATGATGAGCGACAATCCACGATATGCCGCTGCCGAGGCCAAAAGCACCGCCAAGCCACCAGAAACCGAATTCGCTGGCTGGCTTCGTGTATTCGGGAGCACTCCCAAAAATGAGTGGCATCGCAATTGTACCGACGCTGAAGCCCGCCAACATCACTGCGGCGTAGGATTGCCTACGGCTGAGGCCTATTGTTTCGCGTGCGATGAAATAGGCTGGAACAAGAACGGCAAATGATCCGAACAAAGTGGCGGGCCACATGCCGATGCCGCCGATAGGGTTCGCACCCAACATTCCAGCGCCGAGAAACCCGCCGCCTATGCTCGCCGCTACGGTCACCCCAAGGCCTCGGCCAATCTGTTGGATAACGCCCCGTTTCATCTACCCATTATGAGCGCGATGGGGAACAGCACAATGGCTGAAATCCACCCAAAATGCGCGTTCATTCCGGCGGGGTGGCCCAGTTCCATGGCAGCAACTCGTCGATCCGGTTGATCGGATGCCCTGTGCCGATGCGGTCAAGGACGTCAGCCAGCCATTCCTGCGGATTGACGCCGTTGAGTTTGGCCGTTTCGAGAAGTGTATTCATGGCGGCAGCTCGCTCGCCGCCGCAATCGGCACCGGCGAAAAGCCAGTTCTTCCTGCCAAGGCCGAAGCGTGTTTCATTATGCACTCCATATTCAAGTATCTGTAAACATAGGGAGCATATCCGCGTCAACAACGCGACACGGGCGACCCTTTCGGGCCACCGCAGATTTTACCGCTTCCAACATCAGATCGGCGGAGCGGATTTGATGCGGCGCGCGCGGTACGACCTGCACCGCCGGAAGCACGCCGGTTTTGATGAGAAGTCTTACCGTATGGCTTGAGGTACCAAGCGCTTTGGCCGCCTCAGTCATGGTGAGCCATTCGCCGTCTTTCACCGCAGACCGGTAGGCATCGATCCCTCGCACACGCCGAACAGAGTAGACCCGGTGCGCCGTCCAGGTTTTGCCTTGGCCTGTAGGCAAGCCCATCCGGTTGAGCGTCGCGGCGATATGCTCGTCGGACCAACGGCCCGCCATGCTGCGCATCACCTCAAGCGCATCCTCCGCTGTTGCACATCCGTGCTCGCCGGCTTTCGGCTTGCGAACCCGCAGTTCCGAGTGCTGACCGCCCCGCCAATGGATCGTGAGCACGACGTCACGCACAGCATCATCGACATCGACGACGATGTCGGCGATCAATGTGCGCAGCAGTTGCTGGCGAGCGCGCATCGTCACATCCGGAGCGTTCCACGCCGCCGAAAGGTTTTCCGCCAGATCGGCGAACGCACCCTGATCGACCTCAATGGTTGCCGGGTTTTCCGCGGGCTGGCGCGCCTACAGGTCACGGATGCGCCGCAATGCGGTTTCCCAGCTTTTCTCCAGCTGCGCCGCTATCAGGCGATTATCGGGATCACAGGCAGCGTAGCGGCGTTCGGCAAGGTGGGCCTCGTAACGCGCCTGCTGAAGTTCCAGGTCGAGAATCTGGCGCTGCTCTTCTTGTCGTTCCCTGTGCATCCGCTCCGCCTCGAACGCGGCCTCGATCGCCAACGGTTCTACCGCGCGTAGCAGTTCGCGCGCAACTGCTGCATCCACCCGTGGACCGCCGAAGGTCATGCATCGGGGCAAGCCCATCATAAGGTTTGGTTTGTCGCAGCGATACACCGGTCGGCTCTGCGGGTTTCCGGTGTAGGTGACCGTCAGTCGCCGTCCACACCGTCGGCACGTCATGATGCCCGAGAGTAGCGCTCGCCCCCCTCGGCCGGATTTCACACCGCCGGCGCTGCCATAGTTGTTGAGTGCCAGCTGCTTCTGGTTGCGCTCGTATTCTTCCCAGCTGATGTACCCCTCATGGTGATCCCTGATGAAGACTTCCCAGGTCCCCACCGGCTTGCCGTGCCCGTAGCTCCGCCGGGCTCGGCCATCGACAATGGAGGTTCGCTTCTCGCTTTTTCCATAAACGTAAACGCCTGCGTAGAAAGGATTTTTGAGAACGGCGATGACGTTGCGATAGCGGATCGGCAACTGATCTGCCCCCTTCTGAGTGGCCCATCGACTATCGTAGTCTGGACCACGAAGGAGGAATGGAATGGCTCGGAAGCACAAGCCCGAGGAGATCATCGGCAAGCTGCGTGAGGCGGAGATCGTGTTGGCGCAGGGCGGGACGGTGGCCGACGCCTGCCGGCGGATCGGCGTCACCGAACAGAGCTATTACCGCTGGCGCAAGGAGTACGGCGGGCTGAAGATGGATCAGGCACGGCGGATGAAGGATCTCGAGCGAGAGAACGCCCGGCTGCGGCAGGCGGTGTCGGATCTGACGCTCGATAAAATGATCCTGCAGGAGGCAGCGCGGGGAAACTATTGAGCCCCGCCAGACGCCGC
>NZ_ATHL01000081.1 GCF_000445125.1 Novosphingobium lindaniclasticum LE124 | reverse complement strand
TTGTCACTGACAATGCAAGCCGGCTTCCCGTGCAGGCGAACCAGCGCATCCAGTTCGCGCGCCACCCGAGCGCCGGAGATGCTGGTGTCCGCCGCCAGGCACAGGTTCTCCCGGCAGCAATCATCATTGATCGCCAGAATCCTGAACTTTCGCGATGCCCCGAACGTATCGGCGACAAAGTCCATCGACCAGCGGTCGCCTGGGCGAAGTGCTCCCGGCACCGGCGTCCGACTGCCCCGGGCGCGCTTGCGGCCGCGCCGTCGGCGTACAGACAAGCCTTCTTCCCGATATAGCCGGTAGAGCTTCTTGTGGTTCATGCTCATGCCCTTGCGCTCCAGCATGACGCCGATCCGGCGATAGCCGAACCGACGGCGCTGCCCTGCAATCTCCCGCATGGCTTCGCGGATCGCTCCGTGGTCCGGCGGGCGTTCGCGCCTGACCGTCTTGGGATCGACGCCAATCAGCACGCAGGCCCGGCGCTGCGAGACCTGGTAGTCCCGCATCACACCGAGCGCCACGTCGCGCCGCTGGCCCGGCGTCGTCAGCCTTTTCCCAGCAGGTCTTTCAGTATCGCGTTGTCCAGCATGCTGTCGGCTAGGAGCCGCTTCAGCTTGCCGTTCTCGTCCTCCAACTGCCGCAACCGATGGGCATCGGAAACCTCCATGCCGCCATACTTCGCCTTCAGCTTGTAAAAGGTCGCCGTGCTCAGGCCGTGCTTCCGGCAAACCTCGACCGTTGGAAGCCCTGCCTCCTGCTCCTTGATCATCCCGATGATCTGCGCCTCGGTGAAACGGCTCTTCCTCATGCGTCTGCTCCTTCCTCGTGGGCAGACTCTACATCAGAATGAGGGACCTTTCGGGGGGCAGGTCAGATGCCTTCACCCGCTTCCTCAACGACGGCCGGGTCTGTCTGACCAACAATGCCGCCGAACGTGCTCTGCGTTGTGTGCCGCTCGGACGGAAAGCTTGGCTGTTCTGTGGATCCGATCGCGGCGGCCAGCGTGCGGCCACCCTCTACACCCTGATCCAGACAGCCCGCCTCAACGACGTCGATCCGCAGGCTTGGCTCGCCGATGTACTCGCTCGCATTGCTGAGCATCCGGCCCGACAAGCTCGATCAGCTAATGCCCTGGAATTGGCAACCAGCACAGCGCCCGATCGTCACCTGATCCGAGCTACGCCGCGGCTTTCACCGGATGGCTACGCGGATTTTGGCCGCTTACGGGTTCATGACGCCGGCCGAATTTGCTTCATCGGCCGGGGTTAACCTCGGCCGATGAAGTGCCGGATCTCTCGTTCTGACCGATGGCAGAACGGGGACAGGGTCACCGGTTGTCCAACTGTCCACTGCGTCGGCCCTCGCGTTCCGGCAGTCGATCTTCTCAAGTCGTAAGACGCTACCGGTTCTTCGATGTGTCCAGCTCAGAGGTTCTTGCCTTAACTTAAAAATTAGCCACAAATAACTCGGAAGGACTTAGTTCACGATTCCTCTACCGCAATAGAAATCGTCCAGAGCGAGGTTTTCGAATACTCGACGTTCGTTAGGCGATAGGTGAGTAGAAAAGCGTGCAAACAAAGTCTCGCAGAGTTTAGAACTTACTGTAAACTCGCCAAGCAAATCATCGCGGATAGTTGCCGCTTCCGTAATGAACTTTATAGCTGCATCTTGCATTTCCGTGCGTGTGTCAGCGCCTTTATCCTCATTTTCTTGGAAGTCACGAAACTCTATCTCACCATCTCCTGTATAGCGCATGACTTGACGGTCACTAGCGCTCAACATTTTCTCTATTAGGAAGCTGTGGAGAAACATCGGAGATGCCTGCGGTGTTCTTGATGCTCCTTCAACAAAGCAACCGTTTACCGACACGCCCGACTGCACGCCCCAGTCGTGCCCTCTCTCGTCAGTCACTAAGTAAAGTCCGGAAATTTCCGTCCCCAAAAGTTTAATGAGATGTCGCTGGATCGTGCCGCCATAGCCAACATCTACTACAGCCGATTCTTTATTATCTAACTTCATCCTTTTGAAGTAGGTTAAAGCAGATTCACGTTCGGCTTGCGCCTCACTGATGATCTCAGGCATAATCCTTGCGATGAGCGGCTTCAGGTGCTCGACGCTACCATTGCGGATCTCGAGTGGCTGATCTCGCTGCCACAGTTTTCTTCTTTCTATTTCGATCCAAGTCGCGTCATCCAACGTAATGCCAAATCGCTCGACCAAAAATGATTCGATACTGGCTCCGTAAAAATCATTGGCGCTCGCAATATCGAGGGCATCCGAAATTTCGCTTATACAAGGGACGGTAATGGCACGGCGGGAAATTAGGAGATATTCTGTCTTCGTTGGGTGTGGCCGCGTTCGCTGCCACAGATCGAACGCACGTTTCAAAAACTTGCCTTCACGCGCCAGGAAATGGAGGCATTTCAAGCCATCTTCTGCAACCTTTCGTTCAAGCCACTGGCAGAACGATAAAACAATTGGACCCAGTAAGCCATAACCGATCTGCTGAGCGCTTCTGAACATGTCATCTGCAGAAAACTGCGGGAACGAAACGGAACTAAAATTTTCGGCTGCGATTGCGCCAAATACGAACTGCTCTCCGGGTGAAGCCGAACGTGCATCAGGAATAAGATCCGCAAAGCGCGGAATAGCTTTCAGCAGATTTGATGGTTTCATAACGTGGATCGCTTGCAGCCCCAAGTCCGCCGGAATTTGAAAGTCCGAACGCTCGTTATCACCAAACATGACGATTTCTGAGGGCGACACGTTCTCGTGATTGAGAACATGCTGGTAAAGCTTACCGCTATCCTTTCGTAAACCTACCTCGCAGGAGAGATAAAAATGATCCCAACCACTAATGCCGCATTTCTCAAGCATAGCTTCGATGGCGTCTTGGGGCAGAAACATGTCGCTTATGAGAATAACTCTTTTGCCCGCCAGTCGAGCAAAATTGAATAGATTGATTACGTCGTTTCGAGGCCGGACCGTTTTAACTTCTAGATCTATTTCACGCTCTTTAGATAATAATTCAGCATTGAAGCTTGCCTTCAAAAGGCTGTCGTATATTTCGTGGATGTTTACGTCGGCGCCTTTCGCATTTCGAGCTGCCTCTTCATGGGAAGCGCGCGCAGAAAGAAATCCCTGATGCCCTGCTGCTGCATACTCGGTGTTCAAAATGCTTTTGACATAATCGGCATCAAGCAGTGGCCGCGTTATTAAGGTGTCGAAGATGTCGAAAGCGACAACCTTCGTCGTTGGATGAGTGATTGCATCATGCAAATGTTGCAGGGGCCTGTCGAGAAACTGGTTAAGCCGCCAGCGGGACCAACTGGGGGTGAGTTTGTCTCGGATCACCCCGTGTTGGAAATGCCGCGATGCCGGAACTAGGCCCAACATGCGTTCAATGCAATGTGCAAGAGTGCCATCAGTTTGGCCTTGCTCAGGAGGAAAATCAGGCCAATCAAGACCAGCTTCCAGCAAAGGCCTGATAGCATCAGTTTTTGCCCAGAACATAGAACCTGCGGGAAAATCGAAATAGCCGTCCGGTAATCCCGACAGTCCCAAGCGAGGTGAAAATTGCCTAGCCAATCCGCTATTCGCTAACCAGGTGTGGGCCATGTAAGGAATATTATAGTAGGTCTGAGGATATATGATGCCAAATCGGCCTCTATCTAGGCTATGCAGTAGATATGCGATCCGCTCAGAACTCTCAAACAAAGAGTTCAAGATGTATTGCCTCCATCCATCGGTAGCCCCTTGATTGTAGAGGGATTTCTTTGATTGGATATGCGCGCAGATGTCGTACCCTGATAGTTCCTTTGCAAACTCTACCACAAAAGGACTTATGTCTCGTCCGACGTTTGGAACAATCCTAACGTCAAGCTTTCCGAGGTTATGTATCTCGCGAAAATCGAAAATCACTTTCGATTTTGCACCCTCATCTGGAACAGATACAAAAAGATCGAATGAGTACGGCATTCTGTTTAAAAATGAAGCAAACTCAGGTGCAAGATCTGGATAATATAAATGCGCATGTACTGCGATACTGGCGGCGAAAGATTTATCAACGGATGCGTCTCCATCGTTGATAAATATAGCAGGCACGCGGCCAACCCTAAATTTTGATGAATCTATGTGAGAAGCTGATACTCTCTTAATATCAGCAGCCTTATGGAACTGAGCTATTTCATCCGCAGTCAAATTGATATTAGGTCCAGGCTTCCGCCCGAGGCGGCCGCCAATCCACAAGAAGTGCTCGTGTGGCTTCATCCCTAACTCGGCAACGTCAGGATATTCGGCTAAATACCAGTCGGCATCAAAACCCTTGAGCAGAGAAAGATTTTTATTCATTTGGCCCGCCGCAGTATCCTACTTACTGATTAAGATTCTCAATGATGCGATTCTCAGCCATACCATGTACAATGTAATGCCGCAGTGGATCGGCCTTTGATAAGGCCACGTCTGGATAACGGGCTGTGTAGGATTGAGAATCAAAAAGTTTGCTACGAATAAGTCGCTCGTCTCTCCACCTGTTGCTCAACAGCTTTGGTACGAAAGCCCACCATCGCGGGCAGCCAATAATCGTAGCAATTACCTTTCTAAGCCACTCGATTTGCTGAAGATGCAGATCTTCAGCCACCTCCTTCTCTCGAAGACGGTTTGCCAAATACGAAATCTCATTTTGAATCTCGACCGGATCCTCTGAGGGCGACCGCAGCTGTATGTCTGCTAATTCCGTTTCACGCTCCTTCAAAATCTTGCTTAAGGCGACGACCTCCGACTGCGATGTCGCCAATCGTTCACGCAAGGTTCCCACGTCTGCTTCCGCGACAAAGCGTGCTTCATTAGCTAAATCAGCGCGTTCCTGCTCGGCCTGTAATCTTACCTTAACCTGGGAGATTTCTTTTTCTCGATCTGCTAAAGCACTTCGAGTGAGGGCTAATTCGTTTTGGCTGATGGCGACCTCTCTCTGTGCTTTGAAAATATTTTTATCTGCTAGATCCAATTTGTTTTCATACTCTTGTTGGAGGGCTGATATATTGCGGTTAAGGCGACCTAAATCTTCGTCCTTGACTGTTATTAAGGCTCTTAATTCACGGTTTATCTGTTCCTGATGTATGGTGGAGTATGTTAATCGACCAAATATTGGTCCGGCGGTGTTTAGTTGGCACCTGATGTTGTCGAGCACGATATAGTCTTGTTGGTTCTCACCCAAATTTGCCCACATCGTTAAAATCTTAGTGGCGTCGTGCACCCAGTCTGAAAGTAGAGGGTTAGAGAAGACGTCTTGAGACGATTGGTGATGATGGCGGTTGGTGCGGTCAAGAAATGCTTCCACATCCAGGGAAGAGAGAGGCGAGAAGCGAGGCCAAGTGACGCCTAATAATGTCTGTAGTCGCTCGGCTTCTCCCGCCCAATTGTTCAAAAGGTTATCGTAAGACAGGACGGCACGAACTTTCCCTCTAGTGTAGTGCTCAGCGTCAAGGACGTGACGTAACCACAGCAGTATCGCATAATCCCGAGGTTGTTGATCTCGCAATTCCAAGGAAGCGACAACTTCAAGCGGATTACGCAAGGCGATAACAGTCAAGGGCGCTATATGTGATTGGCTGAAAACATCGAACCAGTATGGAACTAAACGACAATTTCGCGGATCTTTAAACACGAAAAGTGGCGATTCGCCGTACTCTTCACGTAAGGCAGCAACCCCATGTTGAACAAACTTCTTCGCAACAGGCGACTCATACCAACTCGGATTAACTTCAAGCCAATCGTCCCACCGACTGCCTGCGGAATGCAGGATTTCGTCGTTGAGCGCCATGATAGCGGTTGATTCCCAATGGCCGGTTGGATTTGCTGGCGCGCTTGGCATCAGAGTGTGTGGCAGATCACACCCGAGAAGATTTAAAGTGCGAGCTAGCGCGCTTGTCCCTGACCGGTGCATACCAAGAACTATAATAGCTTTCCGCGGCATTAGGGCATCCACTTCTTCCATCGATAGTCTATTACCCCAATTGGGAAAAGTACGGCAGACTGCGGTTGGGCGATGGTTAATTTGAGCAGCTGACCCGTCTCGCATTGGTGGCAATCCTATGCAAGGAAGAGACTGTAG
This sequence comes from Novosphingobium lindaniclasticum LE124, assembly GCF_000445125.1. Taxonomy (GTDB): domain Bacteria; phylum Pseudomonadota; class Alphaproteobacteria; order Sphingomonadales; family Sphingomonadaceae; genus Novosphingobium; species Novosphingobium lindaniclasticum. The sequence goes on along the minus strand of NZ_ATHL01000081.1, from coordinate 4,016 downwards.
CAGTCAACCTGCTTTGCCGTAAGCAGAGTTGCGGTCCGCCTGGCAGCCTTCCGTGCAATGCCTTTTCAATGCCACTGTTTTGGCGCATTGCGATGCCATCTGGGAAGTGCGGTAAACACTCATCTGCATGTGCTGGCGCGACTTTTCCACTCAGATGCTGCTTGAGGAGGCGTGGCAAAGGCCTTGACATCAGGCGGCGGTTTACTTGACGCCTGAAAAGGCATTGGGTGAATACGCTTCGACGGCGAAGGCGGATTGCCTTCTTGATCACGCGGGCGAAATCGGCAACAGGCTCAAAGGCGATCCGGCGCAAGCTGGACGCCTCGAAGAACCGGCTGATTTCGGCATGATGGCAAGGTGAAGGCGGGGGGGGCGGTGTGCCTCTGTTTCATCCTCCTGATCTTCTGATTTTCGGGTGTTGGGCGGCCTGAAGGCCGGTTTTCGGCGTTACGCGAGCGCAGTTCTCTCCTCAAGCCAGGCGAGGCGTCGGAAATTATAGGCGAGGTTCGCCATTCCGATTTTGATGCGGGCGCGGGCGGTGCCGATGGTGCGGACGACAAGCCCCATGCGGTGTTTCTGGCCGGCGAACACGTGCTCGACTGCTGAGTGCACGGCGGAGCACTTCGCATTGGCCTTGGCGATGCGCTCGGGCATCGGCCGGCGAGGCGGCTTCTTCTGATGGATGTGGCTGGTGAACATGCCCTTGGCGAAGAAGGCCTCGTTCTTCTTGGACCGGTAGGCGGTGTCGGCCCACACGCCTGAGCCGGTGTTGTCCTTGCTGACCACCTCGGGCAGCCGCGCGCCGTCGTGAGCATTGGCGGCGCTCGCGTCCAAGGTGCGGATGACGCCATGACCGCGGTCGATGCCGATGTGTTTCTTATAACCGAACATCGGGATAGCGAGGTCGACCGGCTTCGCCGCCTTGGGATCGGCGCCCTCCTTCACCTTTGCCTTGGTGTACTTAACGCTCCAGCGCGCATCGCGATCCTTCTGCCTGATCTTGGCCGGCTTCCAGTCCTCGGGAACCCGGCCCTCCTTGATCGCCATCTTCTCGGCCTCGGTGTTCCTCTGCTTGGGTGCCGGCACGACCGTGGCGTCGATGATCTGCCCACCCATAGCGAGATAGCCCCGCTTGGTGAGCGCGGCATCGAAGCGAGCGAACAGCCTGTCGATCGCCTTGGCCTTGACCGGCCTCTCGCGGACCAACCACACCGTCGTTGCGTCCGGCACCGTGCCGTCGAGCCCGAGCCCTAGGAAGCGCTGGAACGACAGGCGATCCTTAATCTGGAACTCGGTGGCCTCATCAGACAGCGAGTAGAGCGCCTGCAGGAGTAGGATCTTGAACATGAGGACCGGATCAAACGGCGGCCTTCCACCCTTGCCGCGGACACTCCGCCGCAGTGCCCTGCTACCAACGGGCCGCGGAAAACCTCGAAGTCGACGACAGCCGCAAGCCGTTCAAGCGCATGGCCTGCCGCGCTTAACGCCTCGTATCGGTCCGAAAGATCGAAGAAACTCGGCTGTCCCGCCATCATCGCCTCCACCGTCGTGCAAAGGCGGTGAATCACCTCAAGCGCTAGCCCGTCCTATTCATTGAGCGCCTACATTCCCGAGCGCACACCTGCTTGCGGATTTTCCACGTAATCAGGTCGAACGGGATCGTAGCGTCTTTTTCATCGCGTGGGATCGAGAGGTTTGCTGGGTTGAAGGGCAGGGTGTGAGCGTTCTGCGGCATGGTCGCCCAAGCTAAGTCGGGGATATCCTGAGCGCGGCGGCAATGGCCTGGAACACGGCGGCGTCGGGACAGGCGGAAGCGAAGGCGACACGAAAGCGGGTGGCGGTTTCGACGACGCGGGCGGCGACCTTGAGGAGCCGCAGGCGCAAGGTGGCGAACTCGGCGGCGGCAAGAGCGGAGGCCCTTGGCATGGCCCGCCGGATGCGCCACATGAGCCAGAACGCGGCGGTGTGCAGGATGAGCCGCATTTGGTTTGCGTTGGCCGAGCGGCACGAGGTGCGATCGCTGGCGAGTTGCGTCTTGTGCAGTTTGATGAGGTTTTCGGCTCGGTCACGGGCACAGTAGAGGCTGTCGTAGATATACTCGGCGGAGCCTTGTGCCAGCGACGTGACGACGTAGCGGATATCCATGCCGAGCGTACTGGCCTCGATCCGGGTAACGGCTGGCATTTCCAGCTCTTCGCGCCATAGCGGGTCTCGGCATAGCTGCGCAGGACCACGCGTTGTTCCTCGGCGCGCTTGACCGCGCAGGTATCGGCGGCGGCGACGATGCCGGGATTAGTGCGCAAGGCACCGTTGGTGGGAAGACCAAAGACATAGTCGATGCCGTGCGCATCACAGAACGACATGACCTCGGGTCTGCCGTAGTGCCCGTCGCCCCGGATCGTGATGTGCGTCTCGGGCCAGTGCCGGCGGATATGCCGACGAGGCGCCGAATGTGTCCGACTGCCGCCGCGCCCGAAGGCGTCTTTCCCGTACGCAGCAGCATCGCGACCGGCCGTCCCGTTGCCGTGTCATAGATGTGGATCGGCAAGAAACAGCGCTCGCCGTGGTGACCGTTCCAGAACGAGAGCTGCTGATAGCCGTGCACAACGTCGCACGTGTCATCGATATCGAGCGTCACCGCCTCAGGCGGCGCGGGGTAGCTGCCGCAATAGATGCCGACCATCGCTGGCATCATGCGCGCCAGCCCGCGCGTGGTCGGTGCATTCTCCCAACTGCTCATCGTCGGTTGGCTCGCCAGGCCGGCGCCCGAACCCGGCAGCTTGCCCAGCGCCAGGCGAAAGCCCGGATCGTCGCAGGGCATCAAGGTCGTCGGCGTCCTCGTAGCGGCAGGCAATCGCCAGAACCCGTGCCCGCAGGATATCATCCGGTTTATGGATCACACGACAGGGATCGCGCGGATCGGCAACGCAAGCGGCAAGCTGCCTGCAGATATCCAGCTCGCGTTCGGCCTGGGCCAGCAGCAAAACCCCACCGTCCGAAGTCAACCGTCTCCCGTCGAAGGCGGCTGTGATTTTCTTTCGGCCGACCGCTGGGAATCCAAATCGGCTTGGGCTAGCATCGTTCATGGCGGGTGTGGCCTGTGGCTTTTTCCGTCCCGGAGAAGGGATGGCTTAGACACCCAATTTCCTACTTCAGAACAGAACCTTACGCTACTCCCGCCAACCCTCCTGGCCGCCCCGGTGACTAGGAGAGGCTAGGCGCCAGCGGCTTTTCGAGGTGTCGAGCTGCGCAAGGCCGAGGTCATCCGGTTCTTTGCGAAGTTGTCGCCTTGTCTGATCGGCATGGAAGCCTGCGCGTCTGCGCATCATTGGGCGCGGGAACTCATCGCGATCGGGCAGGAAATATGCCTGATGCCGCCGACCTATGTTAAGCCATACGTGAAGCGCGGGAGGACCCATAAGCCGTCTGCATCCGCCTCGGCGAAGATCGCCGCGTTCTCGGCATCCGAAAACCACCTGCGCCTTTCGGTGGGCGCGATGATCTCCACCCGATCCTTCACTTGGCCTCCTTTTGGAGCCCAGAAAGAGACTCCTTAGCGGATAGTCCATCAGCGCCAGGCCTGAATGCCGCAACACGCCCGAGGGCGGACGCTTACGAATGAGCGAGAGCGCGACGACCGTGCACTTGAAGCCCATCGACTGATCTGCCCCCTTCTGAGTGGCCCATCGACTATCGTAGTCTGGACCACGAAGGAGGAATGGAATGGCTCGGAAGCACAAGCCCGAGGAGATCATCGGCAAGCTGCGTGAGGCGGAGATCGTGTTGGCGCAGGGCGGGACGGTGGCCGACGCCTGCCGGCGGATCGGCGTCACCGAACAGAGCTATTACCGCTGGCGCAAGGAGTACGGCGGGCTGAAGATGGATCAGGCACGGCGGATGAAGGATCTCGAGCGAGAGAACGCCCGGCTGCGGCAGGCGGTGTCGGATCTGACGCTCGATAAAATGATCCTGCAGGAGGCAGCGCGGGGAAACTATTGAGCCCCGCCAGACGCCGC
>NZ_ATHL01000080.1 GCF_000445125.1 Novosphingobium lindaniclasticum LE124 | reverse complement strand
CACCTTTTCGAGCGGCATGGACAGGCGCTCGGCCATTTCCTCGGGCGTGGGCTCGCGGCCCTGCTCGTGGAGGAACTGGCGGCTGGTGCGGACCAGCTTGTTGATCGTCTCGATCATGTGGACCGGGATGCGGATCGTGCGGGCCTGATCCGCGATCGAGCGGGTGATCGCCTGCCTGATCCACCAGGTGGCGTAAGTGGAGAACTTGTAGCCGCGGCGGTACTCGAACTTGTCGACCGCCTTCATCAGGCCGATGTTGCCTTCCTGAATGAGGTCCAGGAATTGAAGGCCGCGGTTCGTGTACTTCTTGGCGATCGAGATCACCAGGCGCAGGTTCGCCTCGACCATTTCCTTCTTGGCGATGCGCGCCTCGCGCTCACCTTTCTGGACCATGTTGACGATGCGGCGGAACTCGGGAAGCGCCATGCCGGTGGCGGCGGCGATGTCCGACACTTCCGAACGGATTCGTTCGACCGGATCGGCCTCGGCTTCCGCAAAGGCCGCCCACTTCTTGTCCTTCCTGGACATTTCGGCAAGCCAGGTATCGTCCAGTTCGCGGCCGACGTAGGTATCGAGGAAGTCGGCGCGCTTGACCTTGTGACGCTCAGCCAGGCGCAGCATCTGGCCGCCCAGCGTCGTCAGGCGGCGGTTGAAGGCATAGAGGTTGTCGACGAGATATTCGATCTTCGTCGCGTGGAACTTCACCGATTCGACCTGAGCGGTCAGGTCTTCGCGCAGCTGCTGGTACTGGTCTTCCTTGGCGGCGGGGAAATCGATGCCCAGAGCCAGCGCGTCGAGACGTTCCGACTGAAGGCGTTCGAAGGCCTGGAACAGCTCGGTGATGAGCATGAACTTCTCAAGCGCCTCGGGCTTGAGCGCCGCTTCCATCTGGGCGAGGCTGAGGGTGTTGTCCTCTTCCTCTTCCTCGGCTTCGCGCTTGGGGATCGGGTTGCCGTCCTCGTCCAGTTCTTCCGAGTTGTCCTCGTCCGAATCGTCCTCGTCCTTGAACGAGGGGCCGGCGGTCTTCTCGCTGATCTCGCCGTCGTCGTCGCCTTCACCGTCCTCGGACAGGCTTTCCGGCGCCGGCTCCTTCGAGAGCATGGCGTCGAGATCGAGGATCTCGCGCAGCTGCATCTCGCCGTTGTTGAGCGCTTCGGACCACTGGATGATGGCGTGGAAGGTGATCGGGCTTTCGCAAAGGCCCAGGATCATCATGTCGCGGCCGGCTTCGATCCGCTTGGCGATGGCGGCCTCGCCCGCACGGCTGAGCATTTCGGCCGCGCCCATCTCGCGCAAGTAAAGGCGCACGGGATCGTCGCTGCGGCCCAGCGAATCGGCATTCTTGCTATCGGCCGCCCGGCGGGGGGAGACTTCGCCGCCGTCGCCGAATTCGCCGTCGCCGCGGTCTTCGCCGACCGGCGAATCGGCCTCCGACTCGTCCTCGTCGTCATCCTCGTCGTTTTCGACGATCTTGACCCCCATTTCCGAGATCGCGGCCATTATGTCCTCGATCTGCTCGGAGGACATCTGGTCCTGGGGGAGGGCAGCGTTCAATTCGCTGACGGAGATGGTGCCACGGCGCTTCGCACGCGCGATCAAGCGCTCGACCGATCCCTTGTTGAGATCGAGAAGCGGTGCGTCTCCATCCGCACTGCGATCGTCGTTGCTCATTTCTACGCCTTTTTCCCTTGCACCTCGGCCTGAAGGCTTGCGCCGACAGGACAAGATCTTGATCTGAAACCCTCACCGATCGCGCCGCGACATCCTGTTGTCGATGACGCGGCGATAGCTGGTCGGTACCGACGGCGGCCTGCCGTCGGCCGGTCCTAGCCAGCGAGCGGGGAACTTCCAATTCCGAATTTAAGCACTCATGCGACCAATTGCGAGGGGGCACGGCCCTGAACGCTGCCGATCAGGATATGCAGGCGCCTCGCCAGGTCGGCGGCGGCCCCGGTTTGCGACGGCAAACCGGGGCCGCACGTCGTCAGCGCAGGACCAGGTTGACCGCTGCGGCCTTGCCCCGGCGATCGATCTCGATTTCGAATTCGATCTGGTCGCCTTCGTGCAGGCCCGAGAGGCCCGAACGCTCGACGGCGCTGATGTGCACGAAAGCATCGGGCTGGCCATCGTCGCGCGACACGAAGCCGAAGCCCTTGGTCGCGTTGAAGAACTTGACCGTGCCCGCGGCCTTTTCGCCCGTCATGCGGCGCTGCATCGGGGCCGATTCGCGCCGTGCCGCCACGATTACCTCGCCGACGATCGTCAGTTCGCTCGCGGAAATCCTGCCGTCGCGTTCGACGAGCTGGAATTCCAGTTGCTGGCCTTCGGCCAGCGTTTCGAGACCGGCCGACTGCACGGCACTGATGTGGACGAAGGCATCTTCGCCGCCGTCTTCGCGCTGGATGAAGCCGAAGCCCTTGTCGGAATTGAAGAACTTCACCGTGCCCCGTCCCTGGCCGATGACCTGGGCCGGCGCACCGCCGAACCCGCCGCCGCCGCGCGAGCCGCCGAAGCCACCGCGCTGACCGCCGAAGCGATCATTGCCGCCGCCGAAGCGGTCGTTGCCGCCAAAGCGGTCATTGCCGCCAAAGCGGTCATTACGGTCTCCGTATCGGTCGTTACCGCCGCCGAAACGATCGTTTCCGCCGCCAAACCGGTCGCGGCCGTTACCGCGGTTTCCTCTGTCGAATGACATGAACTGAATTCTACCTTCGCTACACTCGGGAAATATCTACCCGTACGCGTGAGCGCGGCACGCACGGCATCTGCAATGATGTCAATGAATTTCCCCGCGCTTCCTGACGAACCGCCATCCTGATGGATGGCTGATGATCATGGAAGCATGGGAAAATGCACTTACCTGTTTACCTATAAGCCTGCCACGGCCGCGGCTGAGTGTTTCCCATTCCATCCATGCCGCACGGACTGGTACGATAAAACATCGGCGTCTACTTTCGCGACAGGTTCCATATCTTGACTTTGTCGGAAAGCTACCACCCGCATCGACCGGGCGCCACTCAGCTCAGGCAAATTCATCGATCGCCCCTAGCACCGATTTCTCCGCGGCGCCACACTCTCATTTCAGGCAGCGCTGGCGGTGAGCCGGGCCTAGCGCGTGGGACCAAGCGCCAGCAGGGCGTAAGTCGCCAGCCAGTGCTCGCCCATGTAGTCGCCCGCTATATGGGGAAGAGCCGCGTCCAGGTGACGCCGCGCGATTTCGTCTCCCCTGGCGCGAACTCCATGACCTGCGGGCAGGGCCGCTGCGATCTGCCGCCAGCACCAGGCGCGGCTGAGGTTGAGCCCGTCGAGATGCGCGATCTTGCCGTCCGTCCGGTCGGAGACGAAGGCGGGAGTCAGCAAGGTCTCCGGCCGCCCCTCCGCGATCTCGGGGAGAAAGGCGTCGAACCATTCCGTGAACGCAGCCGGCGGCAGAACGCGGCTCATCGCCAGGGCTTCCGTGAGCGTGGGCGAAAGGAACTCGTCGCCGGACGGTTCCCAGGCCTGCGCGGCACGATCCTTGCCGAACCAGTCGAGCAGGCGGCTCTCGATCAAGGCGGCAAGATCGGCGTGCCGCTCCTGTGCCCATTCGTGGGCAAGCACGAGGGCGAAGGCCGAATTGCTGTGGACGCCGTGACGGATCGGATAAGTCAGCTTGGGCAGGTAGTGCTCGAAACGCTGCGCGAAGCTCTCGGCCAGCGGCGAGAGCGCCTCGGCCCAATCCGGGTGATCGTGAAGCGAGAGTTCATGATGCAACGCCAGCAGCCAGCCCCAGCCGTAAGGCCGCTCGAAGCCTTGCGACAGCGGGCGGGCGAGATAGGCGATCTCTCCGGCGATCTTTTCTGGCACCAGCATCACGTCTGCTCGCGCGCGAATGGCGGGGGCTTCGGGCATGTCGGGGAACAGGCGAAGCAGGCGCATGACTTGCCACCAGCCATGGACGCAGCTGTGCCAGTCGAAGCTGCCGTAGAACACCGGGTGGAGCGCCGAGGGGGTCTCCGCACCGTCCGGCCCCTCGAGCACATGCTCCAGTTTGTTGGGATATTCCCTGCCGAGGTGGCCAAGCGTGAGCTGTGCGAAGCGCGAAGCATGTTCCGCCGTCAGGATCGTGGTCATCGAGAGAACCCTAGAAAATAGAGAAGAAGGATGTTGGCTGCCAGCATGGCGAAGGCCGTGGGGGCCTGGGCGCGGATGACGCCATATGTGTCGCGCAGGCCCAGCAGCGCCGCGGGCACGAGGTTGAAGTTGGCGGCCATGGGGGTCAGCAGGGTGCCGCAGAAGCCGGCCAGCATGCCGATCGCTGCCACGGCGGCCGGATCGCCGTGTTGCACGCTCACCAGCAGCGGCGCGCCCATGGCCGCGAACATGACGGGAAATGCGGCGAGGGCATTGCCCATGAGCACCGTCAGCAGCGCCATGCCCGTGCAATAGAGCGCGACTTGCGCGAAGAGGCTGCCGCCGGTGTCGACATGGTCGAGCAGGCCGCCCACCGCCGTGCCCATTCCCGCCGCTGCATAGATGATGCCGAGGCTCGCCAGAAGCTGCGGCATCAGAATGGCCCAGCCGAGACCGTCTGCCAGACGCACGCCTTCGCGCAGGGGCGCTTGCGCGCGTGCACGGAACCAGATCATGCAGATAACCGTCGAAGCCACGGCGCCGAGGGCCAGCGAGACGAGCGTGGCGTCGGAGGCCTCGACGATTCCCGGAACCGACTTGAACAGCACTGTGCCCGCCAGTGCTATCGCGGGAATGGCCAGTGCCGGAAGGAACAGGCGATTGCCGTAGCGCGCGGCTGCCGCTTCCTGCCCTTCGTCACCGGGCGCCGGAGCCGCTCCGGTTCGCCCGGACACGGCGACCGCAACGATGACGATCGCCAGCACGCCGTTCGCAGTGTCGGAGATATAGTCGCCCAGCAGGAAGCTCAGCGCGATCAGCCCCCAGAGCAGCGCCGTGGCGCGGCCCTTCCGGTCGCGCCGGTGCAGCGCCGTGACCAGCGCGAACCCCAGGAACATGGCTCCCGCCAGCGCATAGACGAGTTCGAGCCCGATCACGCGATCTCGTCCCGTAAACGCCTGCGCTTCCGGTCGAGCAGCAGAACGCGGCCCCCGTGGATCAGCAGGGCCGCGATCGCGGTCGGCACCGCCCATAGGGATAGCGCGAAAGGCTCGGCCTTCATGCCGTAGCCTTCCATCACGCCTTTCATCAGCAGGATCGAGCCGATCGCCAGGAAGATGTCCTCCCCGAAGAACAGGCCGATATTGTCGGTCGCGGCTGCCATGGCCTTGGCGCGATCGGCGTCGAGGGCGGAGCCGTCCTGCTCGGCAGCCGCTTGCGCCATCGGGCCGAGCATCGGCCGGACCATGGTGACTTGCCCGCCAAGCTGGGTCAGGCCCACGGCGGAGGTCAGCTGCCGGGCGAGCAGATAGGCGAACAGCAGCCGCCCCAGGGTGATGCCGCGCAGCCCGCGCATCAACTGCTTGGCGCGTTCCTGCAATCCGTGGCGTTCGAGCAGTCCGATGGTGGGGATGACGAGGAAGACCGCGGTCACGAACTTGTTTGCGTTGAATGCGGCGCCAAACCGCGCGAGCAGTTCCGCAAGCGGCAATCCCGCCGCCAGCCCCGCCGTAGCCGCAGAGGCCAGCACGACGGCCAGTGGATTTACGCGGGCGATAAGCCCGGCGACCAGGACGACGACGGCTAACAGAACCAGCATGCCATGTGCCCCCTCTTCTTGCTCAAACCGGCGTCGCGGTGTCGGAAGCGGCGCCGAAGCCGCCGCCGCCCGGCGTTTCTATGACGATGGCATCTCCCATGGCCAGCGGTACTTCCGCTGTGCCGCCCAGATCGATTCGCGATCCGTCCCCGCGCTCGACCCATTGCCGTCCGGCCTGTCCTGGCGCGCCGCCCTGGAGGCCGAACGGACCCTCGCTGCGGCGTGAGGAGACGATGGTTGCGGTCAACGGTTCCAGCGCCACGACCTTGCGCACCACGCCGTCGCCGCCGCGATGGTATCCCGCGCCGCCCGACCCCTTGCGGATGGCAAAGCATTCGAGCCGCACCGGATAGCGCATCTCGAGAACTTCGGGATCGGTGATGCGCGTGTTCGTCATATGGGTGTGGACCGCCGAGGCGCCGTCCGCACGGGCGCTGGCCCCGGCGCCGCCGCAGATCGTCTCGTAATACTGCACGCGCTCGTTGCCGAACAGGAAGTTGTTCATGGTCGCCTGCGCACTGGCGGTGGCGCCGAGCGCGCCGAGAAGGGCATTGCAGACCGCCTGGCTGACTTCGGTATTGCCCGCCACCACCGCTGCGCTGGGGCGGGGAGACAGGAAAGTGCCCTCGGGGACGACGATCTCCAGCGGAACCAGGCACCCTTCGTTGAGGGGCAGGTCGGAATCCACCAGGCAACGGAAAGCGTAGAGCACCGAGGCGCGGGTGACTGCCGGAGGCGCATTGAAATTGCCCGGACGCTGCGCGTCGGTTCCGGTGAAATCGACCGTGGCGCTGCGACGGCTGCGGTCCACGCTCACCTTGACGCGCAGCCGTGCCCCGTCGTCCATGCGATAGTCGAAGGCGCCGTCGCCGATGCGGTCGATCACCCGGCGCAGGCTTTCCTCGGCATTGGCCATCATGTGGCCGACATAAGTGGAGACCATGCTCCAGCCATAGCGGCGCAGCAGGGCCAGGATCTCGCCTATGCCGGTCTCGTTGGCCGCGACCTGGGCCTTGAGATCGGCCACGTTCATGTCGGGATTGCGCGCCGGATAGCGTGCCGCGGCAAGCAGGTCGCGCAAGGGCTGCTCGCGGAATGTGCCGCCTTCCAGCAGCAGGAAATCGTCGATGACGACGCCTTCCTGCTCCAGGCAGGAGGAAACCGCGGGCGTGGAGCCGGGCGCGATGCCGCCGATATCGGCATGATGGCCGCGATTGGCCACGAAGAAGCGGATGTGCTCTCCCGCCTCGTCGAAAACCGGCGCCACCACGGTGACGTCCGGCAGATGGGTGCCGCCGCGATAGGGATCGTTGAGCGCGACCATGTCGCCGGGTTTGAGACTACCTTTCCGCGCTGCCAGTACGGCACGCACGCTCTCGCCCATGGCGCCGAGATGCACCGGCACATGCGGCGCATTGGCGATCAGGTTGCCTTGGGCATCGAACAGTGCGCAGGAGAAATCGAGGCGTTCCTTGATGTTGACGCTTGTCGAGGTGTGCCGCAGCACGGCGCCCATCTGTTCGGCGACGGCCATGAACATGTTGTTGAACAGTTCGAGCATCATGGGATCGGCGATTTCGCGCCCATCTTCGCCCTGATCGCGGTCCGGCTTTGCGGCGGCGGAGCCTTCCTGGCGGAGGACGAGATTTCCCCAACCGTCCGTCGTCGCAACCCAGCCCGGCTCGACGACCGTGGTGGCCAGCGGCTCGCGGATCAGCGCCGGGCCGGCGATGCGGTCGCCCGACAGCAGCGCGGTGCGATCGTAGACGGCGGCAAGGGTCTCCGCCCCTTCCGCCCAGAGCGGCATCTGCGCCAGGATCGGCAGCGCTTCGCCCTGCGCCCGTTGCTCTAAAGATGGCATGGTTACCGGCTCGCCCGGCAGGATCACTTCCACCTCGATGCTGTCGACCACCAACGCACGGCCGGGCGTGGAAAAGCCGAAGCGGGCGAAGTGGGCCCTATCGAAAGCCTCGCTCATCGCGCCCCTGTCGTCGAGCGCGACTGCGATGCTGGTGTCGGTGCCCTGATAGCGCAAGTGAACGCGCGCTTCGGTGCGCAGCGCCGCACTCGCGCCATTCGTTGCGATCGTCCCGGCGAGTTCCGCCGCGATCGCATCGGCATTCCCACGCAAGACCGTGACGGTTCCGGCATCGAGCGGACGCTCGATCGCCACCCGCCGTACTTCGCTGCGATCGGCCAGGCCCATGCCGTAGGCCGAAAGCACACCGGCGAAGGGATGGATGAAAACCGTGGATATGCCGAGTTCCGCCGCGACCATGCAGGCATGCTGCCCGCCGGCGCCGCCGAAGCATTGCAAGGTGAAGTCGGCGGCATCGTGGCCACGCTCGGTCGAGACTTCCTTGATCGCCCGCGCCATCGCCGCGACGGCCACGCGCACGAAGCTCTCCGCGACTTCCCTGGGTTCGGTGGCGCGTCCCGTTGCCGCCTCCACGTCTTTCGCGAGCGCGGCGAAGCCCCGGGCAACGACGTCCCGGTCGAGCGGCAGGTTGCCGTCGGGGCCGAAGATCGCCGGAAAGAACGCCGGCGTGATCCGGCCGAGCATGACATTCGCGTCGGTCACGGTCAGTGGGCCGCCCCGGCGATAGCAAGCCGGACCGGGGTCAGCGCCTGCACTGTCGGGCCCGACGCGGTAGCGAGCGCCGTCGAAGTGCAGGACCGAGCCGCCCCCCGCCGCCACCGTGTTGATCGCGATCATCGGCACGCGCACTTTAGCGCCGGCCACTTCCGCGTCGATCACCCGCTCCAGCGCGCCGGCATAGAGCGCGACATCGGTGGACGTGCCGCCCATGTCGAAGCCGATGATGCGTTCGAAGCCCGCCGCCTGCGCCGTGCGCGCAGCGCCGATGACGCCGCCGGCCGGACCGGACAGGATCGCGTCCTTGCCCTGGAACTTGTCATGCTCCGTGAGCCCGCCGTTGGACTGCATGAAGTAAAGCGGCACGTCGCCCAGCCGATCGACGACCCGGCCCACATAGTCGCTCAGGACAGGAGAGAGATAGGCATCCACGACGGTGGTGGAGGCACGCGGCACCAGGCCGAGCAGGGCACTGGTGCCGTGGCTGGTGGAGACTTGCGTGAACCCGGCCTGCCTTGCCAGATCCGCCAGCCGAAGTTCCACTTCGGGATACTTCCAGCCGTGCACCAGCGCAATGGCGCAGGCGGTGATCCCTTCGCTGCGGTGCCGCGCGAACATTCGCGCGGCGGCGCCGGCATCGAGCGACGAGATCGGATTGCCATCGAAATCGCATCGCCCGCCGACTTCCTCGACCGCGGTGTAGAGCTGTTGCGGCAGCCGGATATCGAGCGCGAAAAGATCGGGACGGCTCTGGTCGCCGATCTCCAGCAGGTCGCCGAAGCCCTCGTTCACCACGAGCAGCAGCGGCGCGCCCTGACGTTCGAGCAAGGCGTTGGTGGCAACCGTGGTTCCCATCTTCACGCTGGAAACGAGACCTGGCGGCAGAGGTGCATCCGGTGCGAGATCGAGCAGGGCTCGGATGCCTGCCGTTGCGGCGTCGCGGTAGCGCTGGGGGTTCTCGCTCAGCAGCTTGGTCGAAACGAACGTGCCGTCGGGGCGCCGGCCGACGATGTCCGTGAAAGTACCGCCCCGGTCGATCCAGAACTGCCAACCCCCAGTCATTGCTCACTCCGACATTTTATCGATAAATTGTGAATGACGGTGTTTTTCTCCTACTGTCAAGCGGTCCCTGCATCGCCCAACGACCTGCCGGAGCATGATTGACAAGCGCTCCGGCGCGATTTCATACACCCCTATGAGCGCCAAAGAACCCGGTCCGATCATTTCCTCCGCGCACCTTGCCGATGGCACATCTCCCGCGCTCTCCGAACTGGAGTTCAGTCTCACCCTGGCGGCCAATGCCTATCAGAAATGGATCGTGCGCTGTGCGGCGGCGGTTGGGCAGCAGCTCACTCCTCTGGAAGTGCTGGTGCTCCATTCGGTGCGGCACCGCGATCGGCCTAAGCGGTTCATGGACCTCATGCTGGTGCTTCATGTGGAGGATGCGCATCTGGTGAACTACGCCGTCCGCAAGCTGTCGACCGCCGGGCTGGTGGTGACGAGGCGGGTCGGCAAGGAGAAAGTCATCGAAGTGACGGCGGCGGGCATCGACTTCTGCGATGCCTATCGCTCCATTCGCGAGAAAGTGCTGGTGGGCGACGTCAAGGCGTCGCTGGACGAAGCGGCGCTCTCGCGAACCGCGGAAACCCTGCGCATGCTTTCCGGAGACTACAACCAGGCGGCGCGCGCGGCGGCGACGTTGTAGGCGGCGAGGAGGCGCGGCGGCGTGAAACCACGTCTCGGCGCTTCAAATTGAAACCGGGCGCCACTTAAGCGCGGTGCCGCGCGTTGCGTCGTCATGAGCGACACGATTGAAGACTTGCGCAAGAGAATGGACGCCGCTGCCCGCGCACTCGATTTCGAGGAGGCGAAGAGATGCCGTGACAGGATCAACCTCATGCGGGGCGGCGCCACGGCGGAAGAGGCTGCCCAGGCCGACGTCTCGGGATTGGAGCGCCAGATGCCGGGCGCCATGGGGCTTGGAACGAGCCAGGGACGGAGGGCACCGCCCGCCGGATGGAAACCTCCGGCGAGGCCGGATCTCCTGACGACCGGCCGCGCCCGGCGGCGCGGGAAGCCCCGGGAACCATGAACGCGCGGGACGCCGCTTTGCAGCTTCTCGGCGCGCGAAGGGCCGGCGCGACGATCTGTCCAAGCGAGGTCGCTCGGGCTCTGGCAGGCAAGGACGACTGGCGAGAAGCGATGCCGGCGGTCCACGCCGCGGTCGATGCCCTGGTTTCCGAGGGGTTGGTCGATCTGAGCTGGAAGGGACAGGGTCTTGCCAGGCGAAGCGGGCCTTATCGCATCAGCCGCCGGTCGAGAAGCGAGCGGCATTGATCGAGCCTTCGCGGTCTAGGGCGTAAACTCATAGATAGCACCATCGAGGTTTGAGGCAAAATGGTTCAGCGCAAGGAAGGAAGCCGCAGGAATACCTCCGTATTTCCAGGTTTCCTGACGAAGCGATGGACCATTTTGCGTCAAATCCGAAGGACGCCCAAATGGCTTCCMTCTCGMRCCRAARCGACCTTGGACGGGCARCCAGCCCGCCCGGCGGCCGCTTCGGCCCGAGCTGTTCGCCATTTGGACGCCTCAATGGTGCCATTTATGAGTTTACGCCCTAGTCATCTGAATCTAAAGTTCGCCACATAATGTGCGTTCTGCGGTCTGGCAGAAGCGCTTGACCGAGGCGAGGATCTCGTCTGCCGACTTTGTCCATCGGTACGGCTTTGGGTTCTGATTGTGACGTTCGATGAAGGTTCGGATGTCCTGCTCCAGTTCGCTCGTGGAGGTATGAACTCCGCGGCGTAACTGCTTGCGGGTAAGCTCGGCAAACCAGCGTTCGACCTGGTTGATCCAGGATGCCGAGGTTGGCGTGAAATGGACATGGTAGTGCGGGCGACGGGCGAGCCATGCCCGGACCAACGCGGTCTTGTGAGTGGCGTAATTGTCCATGATGATGTGGACATCGAGGTCGCGCGGTACCTGCGCGTCGATCTGTTTGAGGAAGTCGAGAAACTCGGTGGCGCGGTGACGCTTGTAGCATTTGCCGATGACAAAGCCCGAGGCAATATCGAGCGCTGCGAAGAGTGAGGTCGTGCCATGACGGACATAGCTGTGCGTGCGGCGCTCCGGCATGCCAGGCATCATCGGAAGGACCGGCTGCTCGCGATCGAGAGCTTGAATCTGGCTCTTCTCGTCCACGCTGAGCACCAACGCTCGGTTGGGCGGCGACAAATACAGACCGACGATATCGCGGACCTTGTCGACGAACAGCGGATCGCTCGACAGCTTGAACGTCTCCGAGCGATGCGGCTGAAGTCCGAAGGCGGTCCAGATGCGTCGGATCGTCGTGTGTGAGAAGCCAGTTTCTCCTGCCATCGAGCGGATCGACCAGTGGGTCGCGTCATCGGGCTTTGAACGCAGCGTCCGCTCGATCACGGCCGCCACCTGATCGTCCGCGATCGATCTGGGCCTGCCTGGTCGAGCCTCGTCCAGCAGCCCTTCGATACGATCCTTGAGAAAGCGCCGGCGCCACTTGCCGACGGTGTGCTCATGCACTCCCAACTCCGCCGCTACGACCTTGCTTTGGATGCCGTCCGCGCAGCGTAGGATGATCCGACACCGCTCCGATATCGAGCGGGATACCCGCCGCCGCCGGACCTGCCGCTCCAAATACTCACGTTCTTCAGGCTCCAAAACCACCGGTGCCGTCGGCCGTCCGCTCGCATTCGCCATGCTGCGCTCCTCTTGTCGCACACACAACATACAATGAAGCTTACTTTAGTTCCAGATGACTAG
>NZ_ATHL01000079.1 GCF_000445125.1 Novosphingobium lindaniclasticum LE124 | reverse complement strand
GTCGAAGGGTTTCGGGCGCCGGCAGGCGTACGCAAACCCGGACATGTACGACCCGCGGATCGGCAAGAAATGCGCTATGGGGATTTCAGTTTCGGCGCCGTCTGGAGCTTGATGTGCTTCGTTGCGGACGCAGACATGGGTTGGCCATAAGCCCGCCGCCGTCATGGTCGGCGATACCGATGGAGCATCGTCGGACCCGCAGCAGGCGTTCTTGCGCCATGAAGATGGCGATAGGCGCGACGAAGGTCCGGTCCCGCGAGCGAAGTGTTGCGGGAGGGATGACGGTCGGGCCATGCCGGGTCATGACGCGGTTTCCCGGGTAGACAAGAGCATTTCCGGTGGGGCACGCGGTTGCCGCCAGCGCTCAAAGGTTTCGACGATTATCATGGGGCCGCCGCAGCAGGGGCATGGCGGGCGCAGGTCCGTCGGCTTTTCGGTGTCGGGCGCTTCAGGTTCGGGTGCGACTTGGAGCAGGTCGCGGGCAAGCCCGAGGCTGGCCTGGCGACGAGAGCCCGCCAGCAGGCCGTAATGCCGGATGCGGTGGAAGCCGCGCGGCAGGACATGGGTAAGGAACCGCCGGATGAACTCGTCGGCGGGGATCGTCATGATGCGCTGGCGATCTGCCCCATCCCGGCGGTAATCCTTGTAGCGCAAGGTCACGTCAGCGCCATCGAAGGCCAGGATCCGCCGGTTCGATATGGCGACCCGGTGCGTATAGCGCGACAGGTAGGCCAGCACCGCTTCGGGGCCAGCGAACGGCGGCTTGGCATAGACCACCCAGCGCTTCTTACGGACCGGAGCGATATGACGCAGGAACGCGCGGCGTTCGCTCAGTGGCGCGAGCGATCCGAAGAAGGCGAGCTTACCGCTATCGTGGAACTGGATCAGCCGGGTCAGGAATAGCCGGCGGAACAGCTTGCCCAGGACACGGACCGGCAGGAGGAAGGCGGGACGCGAGGATATCCATCGCGTCCCGCCCGGGCCGATGCCGCCGCCCGGCACGACCATGTGCACATGCGGGTGGTGCGTCATCGACGAACCCCATGTATGCAGCACGGCAGTGATGCCGATGCGCGCGCCGAGGTGCCTGGGATCCGCCGCGATCGTCAGCATGGTCTCGGACGCCGCGCGGAACAGCAGGTCGTAGAGCAGCGCCTTGTTGTGGAAGGCGATCCCGGCGATCTGCGCTGGCAGCGTGAAGACGACGTGGAAGTACCCCACCGGCAACAGATCGGCCTCGCGTTCCGCCAGCCAGGTACGCGCCGCCGCACCCTGGCACTTGGGGCAGTGCCGGTTGCGGCAACTGTTATAGGCAATCCGCCAATGCCCGCAGTCCTCGCAGGCCTCGACATGACCGCCCAGGGCAGCGGTGCGGCAGTTCTCGATCGCCGTCATGACCTTGAGCTGTGTCAGGCTCAGATGTCCGGTGTGGGCCGCGCGGTAGGCCGGCCCGGCAGCGCGGAATATGTCGGCGACCTCATGGCCGGCGCGCACGCCTCAACCGTCTGGCGATGCCTGCGATCGAGGAGCCGGGAGCACAGCCAGCTTGTCGAGCGGACTGACCACGTTCCTCAAGGTGCGGGTTGCCACCTGGGTGTAGAGCGCCGTGGTGTTCAACTTCGCGTGCCCGAGCAGCGCCTGGATGATGCGGATGTCGATCCCATCTTCGAGTAGATGCGTGGCAAAGCTGTGGCGCAAGGTATGGGGTCCGACCCGCTTCGTGATGCCGGCAGCGCGTGCTGCCTCGGCCGCGATGCGATGTATCTGTCGATAGCAGATGGGCTTGAGATAATGCTGCCCCGGGAACAGCCAGCCATCGCGGTGCATGACGCCCTGATCTCGTCCCTCCTTCCACCATGCGCGCAGAAGATGCAGCAGGTCATTCGGGAGCATGGCGTTGCGATGCCCGCCACCCTTGCCGCATTCCACTCGGAGCAGCATGCGCTCGCCATCGACATCGCTGACCCTGAGTTTGGACACTTCCGAAGCGCGCAGGCCCGCGCCATAGGCGACGGACAGGATGGCCTGATGCTTGAGGCTGGTCGTCGCGCCCAGCATCCGCGTCACTTCCTCGCGGCTGAGCACCGTGGGCAAGGACCGGGGATGCTTCACCCGGTAGAGCTTGCGGGTCAGGTCCGGGCGGTCGATCGTATGCGTGTAGAAGAAGCGCAGCGCGGACACGATGCTGTTCAGCGTAGGTCCGCCGAGCCCCGCCTCGCGCTGGTCGAGCTGGAACTGGCGCAGATCTTCACCCGTCGCGGTATCAGGAGGACGGCCCAGCCAGGTGGCGAACCGCGCCACATCCCGCAGATAGTTGCGCTGCGTGGCGCGTGACAGGTGGCGCAGGTCCATGTCTTCGGCCATGCGCTCGCGCAACGTCCGGACGGGCATCATAACGGTGGTGGTGTTCATCGTTCGACTCCTTGGTTGAAGGAGTCGATAGGGTCTGCCCCCGCTCGAACCGGCTCAAGCCAGACGCGTCGACGGCGAGGTCAGCACGACATCAGACCCGGCCGCCAATCCCGCGCCAGCGGGTTCGTACAAGGTCTGTTTTCGGAACCTTACTCCGTTTTGAAGCGAGGATTGCTGGCACGAAATTGATAAGCACTCCCACAATCGGAACACCAAGGACCTTTGGCCCAAGACCGAAATGGGCGATCATGAGAATTATCCACCGCCCCGAACGGTCATTTGCACGTAATTCATAGAAGGTGGCAAAGGATGCAATAAGATAAGGGAGGAGGCCGATGAGAACGAGCCATGGACGAACCCGCTTTCGCGGGAGGGGTGCGTGGTGAGAGGTAAGGGTATATCGTGAGGTTTTGGTCGGGGTGAGGTTGCCGTCCCAGAGTGAAGTTCCCTTGAACGAGAGGAACTCACGATGGCTACGATCTCTACTCCTGCCTCGATCAGCCCGCTGCGCCAGCGCATGCAGCACGACATGATGATGCGAGGCCTGCTGCCGCGCACACAAGACCAGTACATTCGGCACGTTCGCCGCTTCGCCGCCTACCTGGGACGACCACCCGATACGGCAACCGCAGAGGATCTGCGCAATTTCCAGATCCACCAGCACGAGAGCGGAGCCAGCGCGGGCACCATAAATGGCGCGGTGTCGGCGCTACGCTTCCTCTATACCGTCACGCTCCGGCGCCGTGACCTGGCGCGCGGACTGATCGCGACACGCCGTCCGGACAAGATGCGCGAAGTCCTCAGCGTCGAGGAGGCTACCCGGTTGCTCGAGGCAGCACCCGGCATCAAGTACAAAGCCGCGCTTGGCGTTGCTTATGGTGCAGGCCTGCGCGTTTCTGAGGTCGCCCATCTCAAGGTCGACGATATCGACAGCGAGCGCATGCTGATCCGGGTTGAACAGGGCAAGGGCGCGCGCGATCGCAACGCCATGCTGTCGCCGCATCTGCTTCAACTGCTCCGTCTGTGGTGGCGCGAGGGCAAACGACGCGGCGTGATGTTTCCCCATGGCTGGCTGTTCCCCGGGCGCAGCTACACCGATCCCATTTCATCGCGGCAACTCCACCGCGCCGTCCAGGAAGCTGCTGAGGTCGCGGGCATCCGCAAGCGCATCAGTCCGCACACGCTGCGCCACAGTTTCGCCACCCACCTGCTCGAACAGGACGTCGATATCCGCGTCATCCAGGTCCTGCTCGGACACGCCAAGATCGACACGACCGCGGTCTATACCAAGGTCTCGACCCGCACGATCCAGGCCGTCGCCAGCCCGCTAGACCGGATCGTCGCTCTGATGGAGGGCAAGGCCCCTCCTGGCTGAGACCGTGCGCACCTCATTCGAGGTCGCCGATATCTTCCGCAGCGCCGGGCCCGGCTACAGGGCGGCCCATGCCGGACACCTGAGCCTCGCTCAACTCAAGGTCATGACGGCGATCGAGAACTGCCGCACCGCAGCCCTCGGCGGCCACATCGAAGCGTGCCAGGACTGTGGGCATTGGCGTCTCGCCTACAACTCGTGCCGCAACCGGCATTGCCCCAAGTGTCAGGGCGCGGCCGCGCGCACCTGGTTGGCCGAGCGCGAAGCCGATCTCTTGCCAGTAGGCTACTTTCACGTGGTCTTCACCCTGCCCGCCGAGGTCGCCACCATCGCGCTGCAGAACAAAGCCCTGGTCTACGACCTGCTGTTCAAGACGGCGTCGGAGACGATGCTGACCATTGCTGCCGATCCCAAACATCTCGGCGCCCGCATCGGCATCACCGCCGTCCTGCATACGTGGGGGTCGGCGATGACCCACCACCCGCACGTCCACATGATCGTGCCGGGCGGCGGCATCGCGCACGATCGCAAACGCTGGATCGCTTCCCGGCCCGCATTCCTTCTGCCCGTGCGTGTTCTGGGCAAACTGTTCCGCCGCCTGTTCCTCGCCCGCCTTGCCGAGTTCCATCGCGCCGGGCGGCTCGGCTTCTTCGGGTCGCTGGCGGGTCTCGCCGATCCCCATGCCTTCCAGCGCCACCTCGCCCCTGTCCGCAAGAAGCCTTGGGTCGTCTACGCCAAGCCGCCCTTCGCCGGTCCCGAAGCGGTGCTCGCCTATCTCGCGCGCTATACCCACCGCGTCGCCATCTCGAACCGCCGCCTCATCGCCTTCGACGAGAATGGGGTGACCTTCCGCATCAAGGATTACCGCCGTGACGGCGCCGACCGTCAGCGCGTCATGACGCTCGAGACCCACGAGTTTATCCGCCGGTTCCTGACCCACGTCCTGCCCCGGGGCTTCCATCGCATCCGCCATTACGGCCTGCTCGCCGGCTCCGCGCGCAAGGCCTCGCTTGCCTTGGCCCGCCACCTCCTCGATGATGCCGCCCCGAGCGAGCCGCAGCCCGAGGAGGCTGAAGACTATCGCCCACCGTGCCCGTGCTGCGGCGGGCACATGCTCATCATCGAGGCCTTCGCCCGTTGGCGCCAGCCACGTGCACCGCCGCCACCGACCACGTTCGCCCGGATGCCTGCGCCATGACCCGGCATGGCTCGCTCCTCTCCAAGTCCGGCAGATCCGCACGCCGGGCAACCACCCCGCACGCGTCTCATCTTATGAACGCCTGGCTCGGCACCCAACGAACGCTCTGGAAGCCCCTCTCCACCCTTCCGAAACATCCGGGCACCGTCGGCGCTAGCCCGCGTCGCACCGTGCGCGGTGGCCCCAGCCAGACTACCCCAAAGCACAAATCCCCATAGACCAGCCTATGCGGCCCGCGGGTTCCTCCATGTTAGAATTTCGTACGCAAGCGCCCGAAATCCTTCGACATTCCGGCAGCTTCATGAGGTGAACAGCAGCAATCAACGCATAAGTTGCGGCGATGAGAGCGGGGACCCGCACACGAAAGCGACTTTGCGCCCATTGCACCACTTCGCCCCCTAGGTCGAAAGATTTCTTAGTGTAAGCCATTCGAAAGACATGGCATTTTTTCTTTCACTATTCATCCTATTTCAGTCATCTGAGCAGGCAACAGCTTGGCCTGAAAGCCGACAGGCAGCTGACAGCACTTTCTGTCGAAATGCGGAAATTCCGCTACCGGCCAGTCTTGGGGGTGCAGAATGGGACCTGACCGTCCGCAGCTAGGAACGCAAAACTGGCTGCTGAACGGCGACAAAGGGTCGTGATCCGCGGCGGCTGAAGGCGATATGGCGCGAGTGTCAGAGACACGCCGGATGGGTGTGTCTATTGCCTGGGGATACTTGGAGTTCGCCACCGGAAATTAGTCGCTGATGCTCCAGCCATGATGCGGTCAGGGTTTTCCCATTCCATTGCGCGTGAAGGCCGCCGCCGGTTTCAAAAGGCTTCGCTATGCGGATGCTGCGCCCGCCGTTTGGCTGGATGGCAACGTGGTCAAACGCGGGTGGGAGGACCACGTATCCCGACTTGCCGGGGGTGAGTGGATAGAGGCCGAGCGATGCCCAGACGTACCAGGCGGCCATTCCCCCGGCATCGTCGTCCATGCCATCGGCATAGCCTTCCGGGGCAAGCGCAAAGCTGCGGCCGTGCCAGGGTGCCTGCCTCTTGCCGGCGTTGGTGTACCAGTGATCGATGGGGCGATCGAGGATTTCACCGACAAGCGTCGCTGTCCGATCGGGTTGGCCCGCCATGGCGAACAGGAAGGGCGCCTGGATGTCCGGCTGGTTTGTCATGTTGAAGAGGTCTTGGTCGAAGAACGTGCCTAGCTCCCGGTTGAAGCGTTCCTGCCCCAGTTCCTCATCGATCAGCCACGGCAGGTCGAAGACCGGTGCCCAGCGATATTGCCACAAGGTGCCCTGGTAGAGCCCCCGGGCCTTCACGACATCGAAGTCCGGCGCAACATTTTCAAAGACGCTGTGCCACATCGATCGATACTGCAGCGCGCGCTTGTGCAACCGGCCTGCCAGCTCGGCATCGCCAAGATCCCCTGCCAGTTCGGCTGCGGCCCATATATCGTAGGCCGTCTCGATCTGCTGGTCCGGCGCCTTTTGCGGCAGCATATCCAGTTCCTTCACCATAAGCGGAAGGATGGCGGCGGCATCGAAGCCGCCAATGCCCTTGCGCCGAAAGTCAAGCAGGGCGACGCCCGCGTGCTCGGTGCGCACGGTGATGAACGGCTCGGTCTTCGTGGCCCACTGTGCCTTGCCGGCGATGTACAGTTCCGCGAGAGAGGCGGCTACGTCGGCCGAGCGCTCGGGGTCGAGCAATCCGAGGAGCGGTAGCTGGGTGCGATAGTTGTCCCAGATCGCCCAACCCGAATAGCGATGGTGTCCGCCCGTCACCCGGTGCTGCGATCCGTCCGAGCGGCGGTACTGGCCATCCGTGTCATCGATGCGGGCAGGGGTCTGGAACACGCGGAAAAGGTGGGTGTAGAACAGCCTGGCCCGCTCGTCGGACCCGGGAACGCGAACACGCTCCAGTTCGCGCGACCAGGCGGCGCGTGCGTCCTGCCGGATCGTCTCAAGCGAACGCTCGCCAAGGGTCCGCGTCAGCACACGCCGCGCCGAACGCGGGTTCACGACTGAAAGGCCGGTGCGCACCTCGATCCGATCCCCGGCCGAGACCGGGACATCGAACGCCATCCGGTCACCGTCGATAGCAGTGCCCTTCGCCTTCAGCACCTTGCCGTTCAGGCTGAGCGTGCTGGCGAAGGAAAGGTGATAGATGCCTTCGTCGCAGACTGTTCCCGCAGACATGCTGCCGCGCAGGTCTTTCGCGCTTGTGCTGGTCCACTCGCCGCTGTGCCGTTTGGTGTAGCCGTGGCGGGGGTCGAGGACGATATGCACACTTCCGTTGCGAGGCATCGTGAAGCGCGAAAGGCCTCCGGGGCCGATCGCGGCAAGGTCGGCCTGGATCCCGCCACCGTACCGCACGGAATACCAGCCTGGCCCTGCCTTTTCGGACGCCTTGTCCATCGGCCATGGCCCGGTCTCCCCGGCGTAGCTCACCGACACCAGCAGGTCTCCGCCACCGCCGCCGCACCCTACGCCCACGGCCCGGGTATGCGAGAAGCCCTGCAGGCGGTCCGCGCGATAATCGTAGCCTGCATGCTGGGCCGGGACAGTGTCCGGCGACAGCTGTACCATGCCGAAGGGGCCGGTGGCGGCCGGGGTCAGCTGACCGTGATCGCCCGAGGTTCCGACGAACGGATCCACCAGATCGACCGGAGCGATCTCCTCATCGGCGAGCAGCGCCGCGGGAAGGCAGGAGAGGCCGATGCCGGCGATGCCGATGCCGATGCCGATATGCTTCATCATGACCGGCCTCCTAGCCGGAGCCCGAGCGCGAGGTCACGGCCGAACGGTCTCGAGGGAAGAGGGGTCAACGGCTGCCCCGGAACAGGGACAGGGGCACGGCACGACCCATGGCTTCGTACCCGCCGTTTCCGGGGTGAAGATGATCACCGGAATCGAATGCAGGCTTCACCGCCGGCGGAGTGGAGGTATCGCGTAGTGCAGCGTCGAAATCGATTACGGCGTCGAATTCTCCAGCCGTGCGGATCCAGAGGTTCGTATCCTGTCGGATCTGCTCCATGCCCGCGTTATAGGCCTTCCATCCCGAACCGGGCGTGATGGTTCCGCCGATGACTCGGACGCCGCGGGCATGGCCGAACGCGATGATCTTGCGATATCCTGCGATCAGGTCTGCGACTGCGATCGGCGTTTCTCCCGGCAGGGTGCTGCGCCAGATGTCATTGACGCCTTCGAGTACGATCAGGTGAGTCACGCCCGGAACCGACGCCACATCGCGCTCCAGCCGGTCGACGCCCGCCGTGCCGCGCCCGTCGCGCAGCAGGCGATTGCCGCTGATCCCCATATTGACGACGCCGCAGTGCGGACCGGATCCCGCCTCGATCAACCGGCGTGCCAGTACGCCTGGCCATCCGCGCCAGTCGGCACGGGTGCCGCGTGCGCCTTCGGTGATGGAGTCCCCGAAGGTCACGATGGTGCATTTCGCAGCATCGTTGTGGACGGCAAGCTGGCTGACGAGCGGGCGCAGCTTTACGGTGGCGAGCGCCGCGCCTGTCGCATCTACCGTGCCGGCAGCGAAGGCGACAGGGAAACCGGCGTTGCCCGCTACGGTCGTGCTGGGTGCGGAGGTGACGATGCTTACCACCAGATCCTCGCCTGCGCGCACGTTCAGTTGCACGGGCTGCGTCTGCATCGTGCCGCCGCCCGGCAGGGTCAGCAAGGGGCCGTCCGCAAAGCCGATCTGCCGGGACTGGGCCGGATCGATCGCGAAGCCGTCCTTCGCGGCGGCCCGGGCCACGTTCATTGATACGATCTGTAGCGACTGCGCGCCATCGGGGTTGGTCAGCAGGAACCGAAGCGCATTGCCCGATTGGCTGGAGCGGATGCGATAGCGATAGGTGCCGGCCGGCAGGGTGTCCGCAACGCTTTTGGTGGCGGGCGATGTCGCATAGCCCCAGGCGCCGACCCATCCGTCAGCCGGTGCGCTCTGGGCGGAGATGGCGGAGGTGGCGAGAAGAAGCCCGGTGAACGCTGCAAGCGCGGCACATATCTTCATGGCGGTGCTCCTTCAGAACTTGAAGCGCAGGGCTGCGGAATAGCTGCGCCCTTCGAAGTAGACGCGATCGGTGAAGGCTTTCGTTCCCCAATAGGCGCGCTGCGGACGATTGAGCAGGTTGGTGCCATCCAGCGTAAGCGAAAGGTTGCGATTGATGCTGTAGGTCGCCGATGCCGCCAGACGCGAGATCGGATACCAGTTCAGGTTCTTGGTCGGATCCGTCAGGTTGTAGGACAGCGTGAAATCGCTGCGCCACGACCAGGCGACCTTGGCGCGGAACTTCCCGTCGTCATAGAACAGGCTGGCATTGTAGCTGTGCTTGGAGATGCCGGTCGTCTGACCCTTGAATGCGGCGGTGACTGCGGTTGCGGGCAGATTCTGTTCGGATTCGATGTAGGTGTAATTGGCCGAGGCGCCAAAGTGACGCAGGATGCCCGGGGCAAAGTCGAAGAAGGTGCTTCCCGCAACTTCGATGCCCTTGATATAGCCATCGCCCGCATTGACGTACTTGGTCACGTCCACCGTGCCCAGGGCGCCGGGGATGCCGTCGTCGGTCACTTTCGTACGCACGATGTAGCCGTTTACGTCGCGGTAGAATCCGGCGAGTGACAGCGATCCGGCGTTTCCGATGTAATATTCGAGCGAGAGGTCCCAGTTGTTCGAGCGTACTGGCTTCAGGTCGGGATTGCCCGCCGTCGCGACACCTGTGTAATCGCCCGAGGCGGTCTGGACCTGCACCAGTGCGACGGTGGGATTGAGGTTGCTGAAATCGGGGCGGCTGAAGGTTTTCGTCCACGCCGCGCGAAGCTGCAGCTGTGGTGTGAAGTGTGCAACGGCGCTTATCGCCGGATCGACGTCCACATAGTTCTGGTGGCCATGGATCGGTGCGAAGCGGGTGATCGTGCCGCCCGTGGTCGGTGTGTTCTCGCGAATGCTCTGGGTGCCGTCTATCGAAAGCCAGGTGTTTACCACTCGCACCCCGGCCACGCCGTCGATCGGGACGCCGCCCAGTTCGAAGCCGTACTTGAACTGGCCATACGCTGCGAAGCTGTTTTCCTTGCCGTCGAAGGCATTGATTGGATCGAAGGCGGGCCGTCCTTCATCGGTGAAGTATCCGCTCATTCCCTTGAGCGTGCGGATGTAATTGTTGAGGCCTATCACATTGGCTTCGCTGTTCAGATAGGTTGCGTCGTAACCCACCCAGCCGGTCGGGATCGCAGCGTCATCGCCGCCCGGCCTGCGGGAGAGAACCGCCGGGGTTGCGCCGCCGGGAAAGGCGGACATCGGCAGGTTCAAGGAATTCAGGTCGACGAGCCCCGTTCCCGAGCGATATGCGGCCGTGCGTCGCGCATAGCGAAAGCCGGTCTTGAACGAGCGAAAGAACCCGGTCCCGGTATCCAGCTCCAGATCGGTGCGCCATTGCAGGCCCTTGCCCTTCTGCCGTTCGCGCGTGTCTGAATAGGCGCGGACGTGGAACTGGTTGATGTCGGCCAGATCGACGCCCGGGTAAGAATAGGAAAGGCCGCCCCATTTGCTGTCGCTCTGAAACACGGCATCGATGGTCGGCGCCTTGTTGAAGCCGAGCAGGAACAGCTGCTGGTCGGTTTCGACGCGCGACGTCGTGTAGACCGCGCTTGTCGTCAGCTTGGCGATCCCTGAAGTGAAGTCCGCGCCGAATTCGACCTGCGTTGTGTCCAGCAACTGGCGCGTGTAGTTCGATCGCGACCCGGAACTGGCGGTGGCGGTGAAGCTGGCGGTCTTGACGATGTTCGTGCCGTCCACGAGCTGGACATTGCGAAGAACGGTACTGGCCGCGATGTTCGTCTGGAAATCGGTGTCGGTATAGGTGTTGTCATCCGTGACGTTAGTCGCGCGCACGTATAGACCGAGATTGTACGCCGGACGCCACTGGATCTCTCCGGTCAGTACGGGGCGTTCGTAACGGCCCTTCGGGTTCTTGGCGAGAATGCCGCTGGGAAAGCTGTAGCCTGCCGTGCTGGTCTGAGGGGCAAGGTTTTCGCGATAGGATTCGTAGTAGTCCCTGCGCGTGTAGCTTGCATTGACCATGACGCCGATCTCGCCGGCGCTGGTATCCCAGTTGCCGGCGATCAGCACGTCGCCGTTGTACATCAGTTTGTCGGCCTGGTCGTCGTAAGTACCGCGCACGGTGCCGGCAACGCTGAGGCCCTTCCTAAAATCGAGCGGCTGGCGCAGCTGCACGTCCACCGCGCCGCCGATACCACCTTCGATCAGGTCCGGGGTCAGCGCCTTGTACACCTCGATCGAGCGGATGAGGCCGGCGGGATAGCTGTTGAGCAGCGTTCGGCGCGAAGAGCCGGTGTAGGCTTCCTGTCCGTTGATCATGGTCACAACGCTGGAAATGCCGCGAATGGTGATCGCCTGCCCTTCGCCGCGGTTGCGGAAGACCTGCACGCCGGGAAGACGCGCCAGTGCTTCGGTCGCGCTGTTGTCAGGGAGCTGCCCGATGTCCTCGGCAGCGACCGCATCGACGATGGCGTCGGAGTTGCGCTTGATGTCGCTAGCTTTGCTCAGGCTGGCGCGAAAGCCCGTCACCACGATGTCGTTCGCTGCCGCGCCATCGCTGGGCACGGCGAGGCGTGCTTCGCTGACCCTGACGCGGCGCAGGACGATGCGCGCGCCGTCATCGGCAGCCACTTCCAGGCCGGTGCCACCGATCAGCAGACGTAGCGCCGCTCGCGCATCCATGCGTCCCTTGAGCGGCCGGCTGCGGATCTGTTCCAGCCCGTAGTCGGGGGCGACGATCTGCAATTGCGCCTGTCGGCCGAGCGAGGCGATCGCGCCAGGCAGGGGCTGGGCGGGGATGTCGAACTGGCGCTCCTGCGCGATGGCAGGCGTGGCGATGGCGCAAGCGACGACGGCCAGCCCGCAGCCGGAAAGAAATCTCGAAGGCATCTGCAAAATTCCCCACAGCGGCGTTTCTGCCGCGTTCACAGGACTAGATGCGAGCCACCCAGCGATCCTCCACCTGGTCCGAAATTATTTTCGCGAAAGTGTGATCGTATCGTCCGAGATGCGCACGCGCAGATCGTGAGCAAGGCCTGCTGCCTGCGCGAAGCCGGCGGGATCGCTGGTGGAAAAGACACCGGCTATCTTGAGCCGGGCAACATCGGGATCGGCAATCACGATCTGCCTATCCGAATACCGGGCATACTGGCGCGCCGCATCGGCGAGCGTCAGGCCCGTCAGGTCCATTTCCCCGCGCTGCCACAGGCCCAGCCGGTCAAGCTCACCGGCACTGAGCTTTTCGATGGCCACCGCGCCCTGCGACGGGACCAGCACCCGGTCTCCGGCCGACAGCACCAGTGCCGAAGTGTGCCCGTGGTGCACCTCCACTCGCCCCTCGCGCACGGTAACGGAGACTTCGCCAAGGTCGGAGAGATGGACGATGAAGCTGGTGCCCACCACGCGGATGCGCACCGCGCCGGCATCGACGATGAACGGACGTGCCGGATCGCTGGCAACATCGAAGTTCGCTTCGCCCGTCAGCAGGCTGACCCGGCGTTCCAGCCGCTTCATGTCGACCGCCACTTCGGTGCCGGTGTTGAGCGTGACGGCCGAACCGTCGCGCAGCGCGGCGCGGCGCACGTCACCCTTGTCGGCCATGATGGTCTCGGAACCTATCAGCCGATCCCAACCCACCGCTGCTACCAGGGAAGCCGCGATTGCACTGGCTGCGCCGCCCAGCCAGAGCCGGCGGCTGATGCCGCGTTTCGGCGTCGGTTCGATCTGCGCGACGGGTTCTTCGTTAGCCTCAGCGACCGTTTCGGGAATATCGCGATGGACGCCCAGCGCAACGGCCCGATCGAGGTACGCATTGCTCGCCATGGCGTGGGCGAAGGCCCCGGCATGGCGCGGGTCGGCGCTCGTCCAGGCTTCCAGTTCGGCTTCTTCTTCAGCCGTCAGCGATTCGGAGTCGGCACGCAGCGCCCAGTGCGCGGCGCGCTCATCACGCGCGTTCACGCCGTCCGGAAGGGTCGCTGGTGTTGCTGTCGTCTCGCTGCTCACGCAGCCTAGATGACGCATCGCGCGAATTTCCGCCACGCCCGATTGCATTTGTGAGCAGCGCGAGCGCCTTGACCATGTGCTTTTCGATCGTGCTTTCGGCGATCCCGAGAGCCTGTGCCGTCTCACGCTGGCTCAGACCTTCGACCTTGCGCAGGGTGAAGACCTCTCGGCACCGGTCAGGCAGCGCGGCGATGGCTGCCGATACGCGCAAGAGTTCCTGCCGATCCGCGACGACACGTTCGGGCGAGGGCGCGTCCTCCGGGATATCCAGCACCTGCGCGTTCGCCTCGATATCGATCGTGACGACCTTGGCGCGTCTCAGCGATTGCAGCACGACCGACTTGGCCACCTCGAACATGTAGGTTCGCGGGTTGCGGATGTGATCGACCTGATTGATCGATGCCAGGATCGCGTAGGTTTCCTGCACGATATTATCGACTTCCAGCCCGGCCGATGCCGCCCGCGGCCTCAGCCACTGCCGCAGCGCAGCTTCGTAAGGATAGACATTGCGCCCCAGCCAGGCGGCACGTTCTCGCGAGAAGGACATCGACGCAGCGACTATCCGTGGATGATGACATTATGGATACAGCTGCGCCCTGCCGCGGAGGTTTTCCTCGTCATCAGCCTCTCTCCCAAAAATATCGTCCGCGGCGTGGAGGATCGCCTGTGCCTTTGCATCTAAGTGACGGTTCCAAGCTGCAGGACCAGGTGCCTACGCCTTAAATGCCAGGCCGTGCATGCCCGTCATCACGTGCCGCCGGATCCATGGTTGCAGCCCCGCAAATGCTCTGGAGGAACGATGACCCACAAGACAATCCTGAAACGGCCGCGTCTCGCAGCCTGCTTGCTGCCCCTGGCAGTCATGTCCGTCGCTGCGCCTGCCCATGCGTAGGCCCGCACTCCGCACGCCGTTGTTGGCTGAATCGCGGAAGCGAAGTTGAAGAAGGACAACCCGGCGGTCTGGCAGAAGGTCAAGGCGCTGCTGGGAGATGGCGAACTGTACGATGAAGCGGTGGCGAAAAGGGCGGATGATTTCCGCACGAGCTACCCCAACCTGGCCCATTCGGTCCACATCCCGGTGCTGGGCACCGTGCCGATGGCATCGGAGCCTGCCTGCATCGCCGACAGCCCCCAGACGATATGTGCCGACAAGGCGATTGTGCAGTATTCCGCGATCCTGCACGATGCGTCAGGGCATACATCGGCAGAGCGCCTGGAAGCGCTGAAGTTCGTACTGCACCTGGTGGGCGACCTGCATCAGTCCTTGCACGGTACCGAGCCCGGCGCCCAGATCAAGGTCATCATTCCCGGCGGCATCCTCAATGTCGACGCAGCCGGCAACGCCATCGCATCCGATATCCATTCGATTTGGGATTATGCCATCGTGAAGCGGCATCTCGGCAAGGATGGGACCGCCGACACGCTGGGGTAGGAGCTTTGGGGGAATACCTCGCTCAATCCTCCGGTGGGCGGAACACCGCGTGACTGGGCCGTAGAGAGCCGCGATCTCGCGAAGAAGTACATCTGCCTCGATTCGGTGACGCCGGGCACTAACGATGCCTACAAGCTCGCGGCCTGCGGCGGCCGAACCGGTATCGCATGCCCAACCACGGCAAAGGTGCTCCCGCCCGATTACGAGACGCGCAACTACTATCTCGTGTCCTATCGCCTCAAGCAGGCCGGCCTGCGGTTGGCCGATGTTCTGGCGCAGGCTCTGACGAATACGATCTGAGAACTGGTCCGCCATAGCAAGTCGTCACGACGTGCAACTGCTCGATCAACAATCGACGCTGATCGGGCAGTGGCGGTCACGACTATTTGCTAGGCAGGGCCTTGAGCATAACTGATGCTACCATGATCGCACCGCTGTCACAAGGCGTGCGAACGCTGCCTCCTTCGGGCGGAGAATGAGCGTGCTCATTAGTACCGCGATGGAGACTTTGAAATCGACAGGCGCGGGTTAGCGGAACGTCCGGACCTGAGCACTGAAAATCGGCCTGCGAATGGCCGACTTGGGTCGACCGCGGAAAAGGCTGCTACGCGCCCATCTCGGTCATTCGGCAGCGTCGAGTTGCTGCCTGGAAGCCGCCGAAGCCGTCACGCTGGCATTGGCTACGCGATCCTGGAAGGCGAACATCCGGCGTTCCCTGAGCAGCTCTGCTGCGAGGCCTGCGCAATGAACATGGCCCGCGCAGTGCCGAAAGCGCGTTCGAGATAGGCGGCTGCATTCAGGCGCGTGCGGAAACCGTGCCGGTCTCGCGCGATGCGACAGAGTGCGAAATACATCAGCACGATGTGCGGGTAATCGTAGGGTCGCCAGAAATGCTTGCGGCCCTTGTCACCCGGGTCGGCACTGTCGCGGTTCCGCTTCCAGTCTGGAATGCCGTAGAGCGCGTAAGGCCATTGCTCTTCGGTCGTGCGCTGGAGCCCGCCCCAGACGAAGTGTTCGACATAGTCGTCCAGCGCGTCGATCTCGGCCTGCACCGGATAATCGGCGTTCTTGGCGGCCAGGAAGGCAGGCTTGGAGAGGCCTGGATCGTCGCAGGTCACTTCGTAGATCCGCCAGCCCTTTATCCGGTCGTAGTTATCCGGACCGAGCCGGGTTTCGCTTTCCATGTTCCATTCGGCCAGCAGGCCATCGTACCACTTGGCGGGATCGCGGTGACGGTGTGCGGCGATGAAAGCCCCGCGCTTGGCGATCATTGTCTCGACCGGTTCGGTCACGAAGAATTCCAGCGTTGTCCGCCCTCCGTCTACCTGATGCAGCGTGACGTGGTTTTCGCCGAGGCGCGCGAAGCGCAGGTGAAAGAGCTTCCGCCCGGCCCGCTCTCCAAGCGCTGTGCATTCGGTATGCTGGGAGTGTTCGGGTTCCAGCCGGACGACCGGGACCCTGGAACCCAATGAGAGCGTCACCTCCAGATCAGTAGGCACAGTCATGCCCGGCACGACTTCGACGTCGATCAGCCCATGCTCGGCGATGGTCCGGCGCATCGCGGCGTAGCCGTCCACGAGCAGGAAACGCACGCCTCTCCGGGCTGTCTCCCCCGGCGCGAGCGTGAGGCTGGTCGCGGGCAGGCGCCAGCGTGAACCTGCCGCCTGCACGGCGGCGACTTCAGCGGCGGCGTGGAAGAAAACCCTGTAGAGGTCGGGCGAATTCTTGGGCGCATCCCAGTATTCCAGCGCTGCCCCGTTCTCCGGCAGCATGGCAAGCCAGGGGGTAAGACTGTCTTTGCGCTGCCAGAAAATGTGTGAGCTGCGACCGGAAATAAAGCTGTGCTTGAGGAGAGCATCGGAATCGCCTTTTGCCGCGTGGATCATGTTGATCGGCAGCGGAAGGGCGAGGTCGCCGAATTCGACCGGCCAAGCCGATCGCCCAAGTGGAAGGGGGGCGTGCGCACCCGTTACTCGCGCGAGGGGATGGGCGTGACCTGGACCCTGCGCCATTTCTCGCCGATGAAGGCCGCCACCACGATCACGCCGGACAAGTACAGCAAGGTCTGGACGCGGAACGTGTTCTACAACGACTTCTCGGCTTTCGTGGCGCTGACCGACAATATCGAGCTGTCCGGCGGCCTCAAAAATGCCTTCGACCGCAAGCCCCCGCGCATACCGGGCGCCGAGGCCGGCGGCGCCAACTTCGAACTGAGCTACCAGTCGGCCGTCTACGACGTGATCGGGCGCACGTTCTTCCTGAGCCTGCGTTTCCACCGCTGATAATGGTCGGCCCGGTTCCGTCTCGTCGGATCCGGGCCGGTCCTCGAAACCGGAGAACATCGATGATTCCGCACCGCCTGGCCCTTGCACTGCCGCTGTCCCATGCTTGTCATCCGGGTCCAAAACCCCGGTATCCGTTCGGGCCTGATGGAAAAGAAAGGGGCGGTCCTACTCTAATCCGGTCCCTTAACGACCGGCGGTTTCGCGATCCGTCCCTCCCGCCCGGACCGGGGTGGCCACCCCGGTCCGGGCAATCCAGCATGGCCCAAACGGACGGCGATGTCATAAGACAAGCGGTTTCCGATCCCGTTGCATCGGGTCAACCACTCTAAGTCTCTGGTTTGAAGCATTTTCGGAGTCATCAGGTGATTCCACCTGATTAGAAAATGGTCTAGGACCGGCGCCGGCCGGGTTCGCTGAGGCTATCGGAGGAATATGGAATGAGGATTTTGCAGGCAGGGCGCCTCTCGCTTGCAGCGGCATTGGCCGTGCTTCTCGGCACCGGCCTCGCCACTTCAGCGCAAGCCGCGCTGGCAGCCGAGGGAAAGGTCGCCGGGAACGGTGCATTGCTGGCCGCGTTGCAGAACGATCCCGCCATGCCCAGCGTGGCGCCGGCGGGATATGACGTCACGATCGTCGTCTTCTCCGATTATCAATGCCCCTATTGCCGCAAGCTCCACGCTTCGCTCCAGCAACTGCTCCGGCAGGACCGCAAGGTCCGCGTGGTCTATCGCGACTGGCCGATCTTCGGCGCGGCCTCGGTGGAGGCGGCGCGCTCGGCGCTGGCTTCGCGCTATCAGGGCAAGCATGCCGCGTTCAACGACGCCCTCATGGCCACGAGCGGTCGGCTCGACAGCCAGGCGATCGCGGCTGCAGCACAGCGCGCAGGGCTCGACGTGAAACGGCTCAAGGCCGACCTCGCCCTGCACAAGGGAGATATCGACGCCGCCCTCGCGCGAACCGGACGGCTTGCCGAAGGCATGAACCTGACGGGCACGCCGGCCATGGTGATCGGCTCGTACCTGCTCCCCGGCGCCGCCACCGCCGAGATGCTCGGCAAGGCGGTCGCCATGGTGCGCAAGCCGTCCTGAGGCGCATCTTCAGCCGCGCGATTCGCCCGGCCGGGTGATCTGCTTCGCCCAGTCGGTTATGCCGAGGCGGGAAGGCATGCTGTCGAGAAGGCCATCCAGCGCTCGGCCGGGGCCGCTCGAGCAGCCACGGTGGTGGCGGGCGACGGTCTGGTTGCCGCGCGGGTCGGTCCAGGTGATCGTATAAGTGGACGTGTCGCTGATGGCCGCTTCGCATTCGACCGTGGTGCTCGTTCCGGTCTGCGGGCGATAGGGCGCCAGGTCGGCGGAGAGCGCGCGGTATGCCGCCGCGCCCGCTTCGCGCTGCCGTTCTCCGAGCACCACCGTATGGCGCAGGCCTTCGAACGTGATCTTGCCCTTGGGGACGATGCCGACATTGTAGACGGGGCAGAAGCCGAAACACGGGCCGACCGAGATCGCGATCGTTTCCGCGCCGTTCATATCGGGTGCAGCGGCATCGTCCTGCGGAAGGGTCGCGCAGGACGTCAGCAGGGCGAGCCCTGCCAGTCCCAGGTAACGGCGTGCGCTGAGGATCGTGATCAACTGCAAGTTCCTTCTGCTCGTCGCCCGCCGATCGGGTGACGCTGATGACAAGACGGAACCGTTTCTTTCCGCCCTTGTCCAAATGTGCACTTTTCAAGGTGCACTATTGCAATTCGCGGCGCGTTTGGACGAATTCCATCAGAACTGCGGCATGTCCAGACCTGATCAGGACGATTTTTCTGCGGTGCTACCTGGCTGCAATAACCTAGATTGTCGCCCCCGCCCCGATTTTTCCTATGTTCGCCAATGGGTATCAAGCCCGAAAGTCGCCAGAGAACATCTTTCACATGAAGTCGGATGCAGTAGGGGACGAAGAGCGTGCAGTTCTCGTTCTGGACCTTGATGAAGTCGCCAAAACACAGTGCCTTATCGAAGTTCGGCGTCTCGGTTTGTCTCCCATTTCTGTTCGTGACGCCTGGGAAGCCGAAGCTTTGCTGGAGCGCGGCCGGGCGAGGGTCGCCATTGTCGACAGCCATTTCCCCGGCACCGGCGATCTCTCGTTGATCGGCACGCTGGCACGCCGCGCTCCTGCCGCCCGGCAGCGCCCGAAAGTCATTCTCACGGCCGCGCGACCCAGCAAGGAGCTGGCGCTCACCGCCTTGCGCGCATCGGTGGTCGATCTGCTGGAAAAGCCGGTAGCTCCCGCCAGTCTGGCCGAGGCTTTGCAGCGTGCTATGGAAAGCGGCCCGCAAATTCCACGTGAGAACGTCCCTGAGGAGAAGAGCCTGTCCGCACGGCTGGCCGCTTTGTCGCGGGAGTTGGGCCACGTCGCCGGGCTGATCCGGGTGCGAGTGCCGGGCGCGGATGCGGGGGCTCTCGCGTCTCCCGAAGCCCGGGCTGAGCCGGCGCCGAGTGACGAAGGGGAGCAGCCGGCCACCGCCACCGCGGCTATCCCTGACTATATCCGAGGGCTGCTGCGCGATGCCGTCGTCCGCCGCGCGATCGGCGGGGGTGAACTGTTCGGCGATCCGGCCTGGGAAATGCTTCTCGATCTGCTGCTGGCCGAGTTCGAAGGCCGCAAGGTGTCCGTCACCAGCGCTTGCATCGCCTCAGGCGCGCCGATGACGACTGCCTTGCGCCTCGTCAGGCGTCTGGTCGAGCAGGGCATACTTGTGCGCTATCCCGACGAATCGGATCGGCGCCGCGAGTTCCTGTCACTCTCACATTCCGTCGCGGAGACCCTGAGCGATTACGTGCGCCGCGAAAGCGGAATGGTCCCTTGCCGCTGACCGAGGGACCGCAAGCAGGCGCAGGCGGCATTGTGTCCCGTTTCGTTCATATGGCGTCCATCCGGACAGGTTCATATCCGGCCTAACGAGCGAACCGGCGCATCGCGGTTCGCGGGAGGATGACCTGACTGAAGCCGAGCGCCATCGCGCATCGGGCATCAAGCATGCGTTCGTCGAAATCCTTATAAATAAAGTATTGATCTGCTGGTCGGCACAACTCGCGTCTTATCCATCGGTATGAGGGAATAGCGATCGTCATCGCTTCAGCCTACAGGATGCACAATCGGACAGAATCATATTGTTCGAAGCGCAAGCCTGCGCTTGGGAGAATGGGTTAATACTCACCAATTGGAGGAAATACCATGTCGCCGTCTATGACGAAACTTGCTCCCGCAGTCGTAATGCTGGTAGGCGCTCTGGGGCTGGGTGGCTGCGCCACCAAGGGTTTCGTGCGCGAACAGGTCGCGGTGGTTAACCAACGCGTCGATGGACTCGAGACGAAGCTCCAGGCTACCGACACCACGGCTCAGCAGGCGCTTTCCGAAGCACAGGCCGCTTCGGGTCAGGCTCAGCAGAACGGCCAGCGCCTCGACCAGCTCAACGCCCGCGTCGACGGTGTCGAGCAGCAGATGCAGCAGGCTCAGCGCAAGCGCGCCCGCAACTGAGGTCGCTTTCCGGCCCAGCCTGATATAAAGTCCCGACGTTCCAGCGTCGACACCGTCCTGGTGTCGGCCGATTCCCCGAGTGCACTTCGAAAATGATCACCGTTCCGCTGGCGCTTGCCGGACTCGCGCTTCTTGCTGCGGCACCTGCCGGTGCGGCGGAAAGTGCGTCTGCTCCGGCGTCCTCGCAGGCTGCGACCGAAAGCGTTACCGTTAAGGAAGCGGCTGGCGGGGGGGCGCAGGCGGAACGATCGGACGAGGCTTCGCGCGTCGTTCGATGGGTCGCCTCGTCTCACGACAATCGATCGCTGCCCTATGTCGTCATCGATAAGAAGGCCGCCAGAGCCTACTTGTTCAATGGGCAGGGCAAGGCACTCGGCGATGCGCCGGTTCTGATCGGCGTGCAGCCGGGCGACGATGCCACTCCAGGGATCGGCGCCAAGTCCCTTTCCGAGATCGGCCCGGCAGAGCGTACCACGCCTGCCGGCCGCTTCTTGGCGAAGTTCGGAAAGGCGGCCGGCAACCAGAAGGTCCTCTGGGTGGATTACGCCACTTCGGTGGCGCTCCACACGATCCCGGTGGGGAACAAGGAAAAGCGCCGAGAGCGGATGCTGTCCAAGACGATCGCGGACAATCGCATCACGTTCGGGTGCATCAATGTTCCGAAGGTCTTCTACAACAAGGGCGTCGTGCCCCTGTTTCAGAAGAAAGGCGGCTACGTCTATATCTTGCCGGACATCAAGTCGATCGAAGAGGTCTTCCCTCGCTTGAGGGTTCAGCCCTTCCTCGATGCTGCGGCTCCCTGACGTTCGGCTCACCTTCTCAGGCTATGCAAAGAAAAAGCCGCCTCGCGTGATCGAGGCGGCTTTTTTTCACTGTACGAGGCTGGCGCTGAAGTGCGTCCAGCGCCGCCCGGTCATTCGCTTTCAGGAACGGACGCCGCCTTCTTGCGCGGCGCTCGCTTGGCTTTCGGCGATGCCGGTTCCAACGCCGATTCCACGACCGCCGCTTCGTCCGCGCCCTGCGGCTTGCGGCCAAGGCCGATCTTGTGCGCTAGTTCCTTGCGGCGCTGCGCATATTCGGGAGCGACCAGCGGATAGTCGGCCGGCAGGTTCCAGCGCCCGCGGTAATCCTCTGGGGTCAGCCCATGGTCGGTCATCAGGTGACGCTTCA
Source organism: Novosphingobium lindaniclasticum LE124 (assembly GCF_000445125.1). Lineage (GTDB taxonomy): Bacteria > Pseudomonadota > Alphaproteobacteria > Sphingomonadales > Sphingomonadaceae > Novosphingobium > Novosphingobium lindaniclasticum. Next base: position 10,706 of record NZ_ATHL01000079.1, on the reverse strand, counting down.
GCATCTTCAGCTTCTCGCCGCATTCCAGGCAGGTCACGGCATCGGGCTTCACCGAGGAACGAACCGAAACGGCTGGTTTGCGCTGCTCTTCGGCGACTTCCGGCGCCTGGCCGAGCTGGGCGAGCGATCCATAGACCGACTGGATCAGGGCCGGCAGCCGGTCTGGCTCCACTTTGTTATTGCTGACGTGCGCCGTGATGATATCGGCGGCGAGTTCAAGAAGAGCTTCGTTGACCATAATACCGTGCATACCCGTTTGCATTGTTGCTTCCCCCCACGCCTTTCTTGAGCACCGCATCGGCCTTCATGCAAGTGCTTCGTTCTTTTACGGACGTTGTTTTTCAGCAGATGACACGTTTCGAAACAGTATTCGTCGCAAGCATTGTTGACGGCAATATGAATTCGAGCCGATCTGACCGCTATTTCGCTTTGACACGCCGCGGCGCACAAGGCAGCATCCCTTCCCTACAGCCCGCTTCATCGAGGATCCCGCATGCGACGCTATTTGGCTCTTTCCGCCGCTCTCGGTCTGGTCGCCGGCGTGGGCGCCATCGCCGCGGCCCCGCTCTTGGCGCAGGGACAGCCTTCCGGCCCACCCGGCAAACGCGACGCAAGCCTGGTCAAGGCCGGCACGTACGAGGCGGATCCGCACCATACCCTGGTGGAATGGCAAGTCGACCACCTGGGCTTCTCGCCATACTTCGGGCTTTTCGGAGACATCACCGGCTCGCTGCAGATCGATCCGAAGACGCCTGAGAATGCCAAAGTCTCGGTGACGATCCCGGTCGCCAAAGTGACCACGGCCAGTGCCGGGCTGACCGACCACCTCCTGCGCGGCCCCAGGGAAGCGGGTGGAAAGCCCGATTTCTTCGGACCCGCTCCTGCCGCGGCGACTTTCGTGTCCACTGCGGTGAAGCGCAAAGCGGCGGACCAAGCCGACGTCACCGGCAACTTGACGCTGAACGGAGTCACCAGGCCGGTGGTCCTGTCGGCGCGCTTTTACGGAGCAGGCCCGGGGCCGGCGCAAATGGGCGGCGGTGACAACATCGGCTTCGAGGCCAAGGCGCAGATCAGGCGCAGCGATTTCGGTCTGGGATTCGGCGTGCCGATGGTGTCGGACGAAGTCGAATTGAAGATCGCCGCGGCTTTCACGAAGAAGTAGATCTTTCGATCTTCGGAAGACCGGCGACGCACCCGGCCCCATCGCTGGAGAATCGCAGGGCATTCTCGCGCCCGAAATCTCGGCTGCGGTGCTGCCGGAAAATGTTACAGCGTTATGACGGATGTTTAAATTAAATAACTAACATACTTAGATCTTGTTAGCCATTCGGGATTAGCCGCAGCCGTGGTTGGGGTAGGGATCTGGACGATCCCGGACCGAAATTCGGGTGCAAGATGGCTGATATGAAATGGGGATTGGCGCGCTTCTTCGCGTCGCTGGAGAATAGGCTCGTCGGGGCACTGTGCCTGATCGCGGCACTCAGCGTGGTACTTCAGGTGGTCACGCAAAGAGAGGCTTTCGCGCTGCGGCAGGAAAGCGCCGCGCTGATCACCATGTCGGCAGTGGCGGAAAGCGCCGACCAGTTCGCCGTCGCCGTGGGCAAGCTGCGCATGGCGACCAATCGCGGTCTGGTGGCCAGCAATGCCGCCAGCACCAGCGACGAGCTTACCGACTCCGCGATCGCCATCGGCGACCGGCTCGCCAGGCTCCGCAGCAGCGGCGCCGCGTTCTCCGGCGTGCCGGAAGCGGATAACCCGTTCTCGGATCTCGATCGCCATGTCGCGGCGATCCTGGAAGTTCAGGCCAGCGCCGCCACCGGCGTTCCGGCCAGCAAGGGGCTGATCGCGCGCATCGAACGCCGCAACAATGCCATGGCACACTTCGCGGACAATCTCGTCACCCAGGCGCGGGAGAACCGGGAGGCCGCGCAGAAGCGGCTCATCGCTTCCATCGGCCGTTGGCAGATGCTGGTGCTGGGCACCGGCCTCGTCACGATCCTGGTGGTTCTGCTGGTCCTCTTCGACATCCTGCGCAACATCCTGCCGGCCATCCGGCGGATGCACGGTTACCTCCAGGGCCTTGCCGAAGGCGATCTCGATCTGGAGATCGGCACATTCCGGCTGAAGGAACTGAAGGCGCTGTCCGGCCCGCTGGAAACTTTCCGCAAGAACGCCAAGGCAGTGAAGAACCTGGCCTTCAGCGATCCTGCGACCGGCCTGCCCAATCGCCGGGCCTTCCAGGAGGACGTGGTCAAGCTGCTCACCGCCGGTGGCGGCCGCCGCTTCGCCTGCATGCTGATCGACATCGATCGCTTCAAGCACATCAACGACGATTACGGCCATGCTGCGGGCGACAAACTCGTCCGCATGATCGGTCTGCGCGTGAAAGGAGTGCTGGGATCGGATGGCATAATCGCCCGCGTCGGCGGCGACGAATTCGCACTCGCCATGCCGCTGGCGCCCGGCGTGGACGGCGAAGCCCTCGCCGATCGGCTGGTAAACGCCGTGCGGGAGCCGTTCAGCCTCGGCGAATATTCGGTGGTAGTCACGGTGTCGCTGGGGATCGTGGATCTTCCCGCATCAGCCGATATCGACATCGACGGCACGCTGCGAAAGGCGGACATGGCGCTTTACGCCTCCAAGAAGAACGGCCGCAACTGCGCGACCTCGTTCTCGCCTTCGATGGCCGAGGAGCGGGCGATCGACCGCGCACTGGAGAAGGACCTGGAGTCCGCTTTCGAAAAGCAACAGCTTCGCATGGTCTATCAGCCAATCCACTCGGTAGAGGACGACACGCGTGAGGTCGAGGCACTGGTCCGCTGGAAGCACCCGGAACTCGGCGAAGTGCCGCCGTCCACCTTCATCCCCGCAGCTGAGCGCAGCGGGCTGATGGTGCGGCTGGGCGAGTGGATCATCCAGCGCGCGCTGCAGGACTTCGCACGCTGGCCCGGCATGGACATGAGCATCAACCTTTCGCCCCTGCAATTGCAGCACGACGGCTTCAGCACGTTCCTGCTCGACTGCTGCAACCGCTACCACATCGCGCCGAGCCGCCTGTTCCTGGAAGTGACCGAATCGCTTTCGATCGAACGCAACACGCGTGCCTTGCTGACGCTCAACATGCTGCGCAACCTGGGCTTTCGCATCGCGCTGGACGACTTTGGGACGGGATATTCCTCGCTCTCCATGGTCAAGAGTTTCAAGTTCGACCGGATGAAGCTCGATCGCAGCCTCGTCATGGACCTGGGGCAGGATCCGGCTTCGGTGGCGGTGCTGGAAGCGGCGGTGACGATGGCGCGTCACGTCGGTGCCGAAGTCGTCGCGGAAGGCATCAGCGACGCGCACCTGATCGGAGCCACCAAGAGCGCGGGCTGCACCCATCTGCAAGGCTATTTCTACAGCCGGCCGATCGAAGCGGACGAGGTTTTCGGCTATTTCGAGAACAACTGGGAGCGCCGCGCCGAAGTGGCCTAGAGCCGATCGGGGCCGGGCAAGAGGATTCAGGTGTTTGATCCTAAAGGCAAATAACCGGCGCTGATGTTTCTTGCGCATGCAAAAGCAGGCGTAATGCACAAGATGGATCGGAAGAATTATTAATCAATCTATGTGACCCTGCCCTCCGATCAACATGCTATATGGCTGAGGGTGCGAATTCTAAAGAGTCTGTGGGAGCCGGACGGGCAATCTGAAGCTTTGGTACGAGAGCAGTACCTGAGTCTGCGTCAGCAGATCCCGCTCATGTACTTGCTCATGACGATCAACGCGGCCTTTCTGGCGGCGGTCGCCAGCCGGGAAGTGCCGCCGCTGCTGAGCATGGGCGTGCCGGCGGCGCTGATCCTCGTCACGTCGCTGCGCGCCGCCGTGTGGCTGGCACGCCGGCGGGATGCGCCTTCGATCGCGGCGATCCGGCGGCAGCTTCGCGGAACGAAGATCGCGGCGGTGGTTCTCAGCCTGCTGTTCGGGCTCTGGGGCCTGCTCTTGTTCGCCCAGGCCGATCCGCTTCGGGCGAGTTCGGTGGCGCTCTACGTCTTCGTCGGCGCGATCGGCTGCTGCTATTGCCTTCAGGCGCTTCCCTCGGCCGCACGCCTGGTCATGCTGTTCGGCGCGGCACCCGTTACCGTGCAGATGCTGGTGTCTGGCGACTGGTATCTCTTCGGCACCGGCTTGACGTTCCTGCTGGCGGCCGTGGTCATCCTGCGCACCCTGGCGACCAACCGCTCGGCGTTCTCCGAAGTACTGCGTTCGCGTTCCGAGATGAGCCTGCTGCTCCAGGCGTTGGAGCAGAGCCAGGAGCATTATCGCTACTCCGTCGATCTCAATCCCCAGATCCCCTGGACCAGCAACCCGGACGGATCCATTTGCGAGATCAGCCCGCGTTGGACGGTATTGACCGGCATGTCCGTGGAGGAGGGCATGGGCTCGGGCTGGATCCTTGCGGTCCATCCAGACGATGTCGAGCGGGTGCTCGACCAGTGGCGCACGGCGCTCCAGTCCGTCGATCATCCGGTAGCGGATGTGCGCTACCGCCTGAGGCGCGCGGATGGCCGTTACTGCTGGGTACGGGCGCGCTCCTACCCCCGCCGCGACAGCGAGGGGCGGATCGTCAAGTGGTACGGCAACCTGGAAGACATCGACGACCAGGTCGCGGCGGAGGCGGCCTTGCGCGACAGCGAGGAGCGATACCGGCTGGCCTCGCGGGCGACCAACGATCTTATATGGGACTGGTCGCACGGAACCGACCGGATCGAGTGGGCGGACGGCGGGCAGAGCATCTACGGTCACGCGAAAGCGGCACGCGGAACTTCCGTCGCGTGGTGGCGCGCGCAGATCCATCCCGAGGACGTGGCCAGCGTCGATGCCATGGCAGCGCGCGTCCAGATCGGCGAATGCGACAGCTGGAGCCACGAATTCCGCTTCCGTTCGGGCGATGGGTCTTACGTGCACCTCCTGTCGCGCGGCTATGTGCTGCGGGACGAGAACGGCCGCCCACGGCGCTCGATCGGCGCCTTGCAGGACGTCACGCAGGCGCGGCGCGCCGAGGCCGAACTGCGCCGCGCGGCCTACCACGATGCGCTGACGAACCTGCCCAACCGCGCCCACTTCGCCGTTCGCCTGGAAACGGCGCTCACCCGCGCGCATGGCGACGGCTCGCACGTCGGTGTCGTGGTCTTCGATGTCGATAACTTCAAGGGCATAAACGACAGCCTCGGGCATGGGGCCGGGGATGCCGTGTTGCAGGCCGTTGCGGATCGGCTCTCCGCCGGCCTTCCCGACAGCGCAATCGCAGCCCGGCTCGGCGGGGACGAGTTCGCGATCATCCTTCCGGACCTCGACGAAAGCGCGCCGTCCCGGATCAAGCGCATCCTGGAAACGGTGGCGCAGCCGATGACGATCGACGAAAGCGTGGTGGAAGTGGGCGTCAGCGCCGGTGCGGCGATCTGGCCGCGGGACGGCGCCGACGCGGAAGCGATCCTCAAGAGCGCGGACCTGGCGCTCTATACCGCCAAGGCGCGCAGCGCCGGAGATGTCGAGAGTTTCCATCCCGAACTGCGCCACGCGGTGGAAAGCCGCAATTCCATGCTGCGCGAGGCTCGCGACGCTTTGGGCGAGGAGCGGATCGTTCCCTTCTACCAGCCCAAGATCAGCCTGGAGAGCGGCCAGATCGTCGGTTTCGAGGCCTTGCTGCGCTGGCATCACCGGGAACGGGGATTGCAGCCGCCCGGAACCATTCACGCTGCTTTCGAGGACAGTGCGCTCTCCACGCAACTCACCGACCGGATGCTGGAGCGCGTTCTGAAGGACATGGCGGAGTGGCAGGAGCGCGGCATCGAGACCGGCCGGATCGCCATCAATGGATCGCCGGTCGATTTCCGGCGCGACGACTTTGCCGAGCGCATCCTCTCGCGACTGCATGCCCTGGACCTTTCGCCCAGCCTGCTGGAGCTGGAAGTGACGGAAAGCGTCTTCCTGGGCCGGGCCGCCGATACCGTGGAGCGGGCGCTGCGGACACTCGCGAGCGAGGGCGTAACGATCGCTCTCGACGATTTCGGCACCGGTTACGCATCGTTGACCCATCTTCAACAGTTCCCCGTGGACGTGCTGAAGATCGACAGATCCTTCGTTTCGCGGCTGGACGGGACCAACAGCTCCGACTTCGCCATCGTTCACGGCATCATCGACATCGCGCAACGCATGAACATCCGGACAGTGGCCGAAGGGGTGGAGAACGAAGCGCAGCTTGGCCGCCTTTGCGAACTGGGCTGCGACATTGCGCAGGGCTTTCTGTTCGGCGGGGCGTTGGGTAGCAGCCGGATCGGCGCATTCGTGCGGGGCTGGCCTCAGGCGCGGCAGGCTTATCGCTTCCACAAAACTGATCCGGAGCGTCCGCGTTCTTCGCGACAGGGGTAGAGCAGCCACGGGGCGCAGTTCGCCGCGCTGCGCTCACAAGTCGTCGAATGGGGCTATTGTGCACTTCGACACGCTTCGGCTAGGGGCGCGCTGCGGCTCGACTGCGCCCCAATGCAGCGCGCCGCCCTCGAGGGAAAGGACCGTCACGGCCCCCCGGACGGTCCTTTTTTCAACCCTCCCACCTTTCCTGGTTCCGTTCACCGCCGTCCCCGATCGCGAGGGCGCATGAGGGATTTGGCAGACATGCCGCGGAAATGGGAATAGGCTCGGCCTTTGCTCCCACCCGAGTCCGGCACTATCCAGGAGAAACAGCTTGGCCAATCCCCTCGTTCGCAAGCTGGCGAGCTTCGCCGCGCTTCAGGACGGGGATCTCGACCTGCTGAACGCTATCTGTTCGCGTACCCGCGAATATCGGGCGGGCAGCGACCTGATCGGAGAAGGCGACCGGCCGAGCGAAGTCTTCCTGCTCGTCGAAGGCTGGGCCTACCGGTACAAGATCCTCCCCGATGGCAGCCGTCAGATCCTGGCCTACCTGATCCCCGGCGACTTGTGCGACATTCACATCTTCATCCTCAGGGAAATGGATCACGCCATCGGCCTGCTCAGCGATGCGCGCGTCGCGGCGATCTCCAGGAACGAGATGCAGCAGATGCTCAATGAGCATCCGGCGATCGCGCAGGCCCTGTTCTGGTCGACCCTGGTGGATGAGGCGGTCCTGCGCGAATGGCTGGTCAATATGGGCCAGCGCGACGCCTATAGCGGCATCGCCCATTTGTTCTGCGAGGTGCGGCTGCGAATGGAGCAGGTGGGCCTGGTGTCCGGCGACGAGGTGTTCCTTCCGCTGACCCAGGAACAGCTTGGCGACACCATCGGCCTGACCAAAGTGCACGTCAACCGGGTGCTGGGGCGTATGCGTGCAGAAGGGCTGATCTCGCTCACCGACCGGACCCTGAAGATCCACGATGCGCGCCGGCTGGAGGAGATCGCGGCCTTCGATCCCAACTATCTGCACATTCACCGCCGAAGCTGACCCCTCCGGGCACGAATTGCCGCGCCGCATCGTTCACCGAAGGAGGCGGGAGGTCGATGACATGCGGTACTTTTTCAAAGTCACGAATGGCGTGCGCGAAGTGGACCTGGCCGGCACCGAGCTTCTCGACGAAAACGCCGCGCGCCGGGAAGCCGTGCGCTTCGCCGGGGAACTGCTCAAGGACGAGCCGATGCTGCTGGATCACAGCCGGCTTCTGGTCTCCGTGCGCAACGAGGATGGTTCGATCGAGTTCGCGATCACCATCCGGTTGGAGGTGAAGGCCATTCGATCCGCCGAGCCGTGATCCGGCCAAGGGCTGCGAAAACGGAAGTGAGGCGCGTGAGGAGGGACCTATATCCTGGGTGATAGACGGTCGGGTCGCAGCCGCTACCTCTGCCGACGGGTGTCGGGGGTACTTTCATGCCGAACGGAACGGTGATTTTCTTCAGCGCGGCCAAGGGCTATGGCTTCATAGCGCCTGACGAGGGCGGGCAGGACTATTTCGTGCACGTCACGACGGTTCAGGCCGCGCAGCTGCCCGGTCTGGCGAAAGGGCAGAGGGTGGCGTTCGAGGTTCTTGTTGCACGCAACGGCAAGCAGTCCGCCATAAACCTGAGCTCGATCACGAAGTGACCGCGTCTCCCCCCAGTTGAAGATTGCGCGTGAACTGCCGCAGCACTTCCGCGCTGCCGGCCGGCTTTTCGCAGCGGGGAACATCGATGAAGCGAGCCGGGATCTGGCTCGCATCGCAGCCTGTCGAAAACAGGAAGGGCACGGCATTGTCTCGCAGCGCGTCAGCCAGCGGGTAGACGGGCTCGCCCCGCAGGTCGATATCGAGGATGGCGCCGTCGATCCCGTCCGTGTTGCGGCACAAGGCTTCCGCCTCGGCCAGGGTGGTCGCCGGGCCGATCACCGCCACGCCCTGGTCTTCCAGCGCCGCGGCGAGTTCGAGAGCGATCAGATATTCATCCTCTACGATGAGGACACGGACGTCGGCGAGTTCGGCGGACATGTGTTCTCCATGGGATTTGCGAAAGCATCACGCCGAGCGAACGACCGCGCAGGCGATGCGACGTGAGGGATCGTACTCCCGAAAATCCCGGAGTTCCTTGATTTAAGTTATTGACTGGCCACGCACATCTGCAAGCTAACCACGCGATAACGGCCGATTTTCATGCGAGAGTGTCGCCCAGGTCACTCAGGATTAACGCATGTGAATGTAGCGACCGATGGGACCGCCCAAGGAAGATGGATAATCTTCTCTCGGGGACCGGAACATTCCTTGACGTTGCATCTTTCCGCGTTTGTCAGGCTCGCCAGTGCTGACCGTGAAATACTGACCCAAGCGCTGCAACGGCGGGTTCGCATTCTTGAACCCAGGCAGGATATCATCCGCGAAGGCGAACGCCCGCGGTTCGTCAACGTCATTCTCGAAGGCTGGGCGCAGCGCTACAAGCAGCTCGCCGACGGCCGGCGGCAGATCCTGTCGTTCTTCATCGCTGGCGACTTGTGCGACGCCAATATCTTCATCCTCAAGCAGATGGACCACTCGCTCTCGACGGTGACGCGGGTGAAGCTGGCGGAAATCTCGCAAAGCGAATTCCAGGAAATCATGGAGCGTTCGCCCCGCATCGCCCAGGCACTCTGGTGGAACGAACTGGTCACGGTCGCGATCCAGCGCGAGTGGACCACCAATATCGGCCAGCGCACAGCCTACGAGCGCATCGCGCATTTGTTCTGCGAGATGTTCGTGCGCCTGCGCACCACGGGCCGCACCGACGACGACGAGTGCGAATTCCCGCTCACCCAGTCCGAAATCGCGGAAGCCACCGGCCTCACGCAAGTGCACGTCAACCGCACCATTCAGGAAATGCGCCGGGACCAGCTCATCGAACTGCGTAACAAGCGGCTGAAGGTCTTCGACCTCGACCGTCTGATGTCCGTGGCGCTGTTCAATCCCAACTACCTGCACCTCGATCACGAGGGCCTTGCCTGAACGGATGCCTTGACTGGCGCGTGAGGTCCCGCCGGGCCGCCTAGGGCTTTCTTGGAGCGGTTTTCGATCCGATTGCACCGGATCAACCACTCTAGTCATCTGAATCTAAAGTTCGCCACATAATGTGCGTTCTGCGGTCTGGCAGAAGCGCTTGACCGAGGCGAGGATCTCGTCTGCCGACTTTGTCCATCGGTACGGCTTTGGGTTCTGATTGTGACGTTCGATGAAGGTTCGGATGTCCTGCTCCAGTTCGCTCGTGGAGGTATGAACTCCGCGGCGTAACTGCTTGCGGGTAAGCTCGGCAAACCAGCGTTCGACCTGGTTGATCCAGGATGCCGAGGTTGGCGTGAAATGGACATGGTAGTGCGGGCGACGGGCGAGCCATGCCCGGACCAACGCGGTCTTGTGAGTGGCGTAATTGTCCATGATGATGTGGACATCGAGGTCGCGCGGTACCTGCGCGTCGATCTGTTTGAGGAAGTCGAGAAACTCGGTGGCGCGGTGACGCTTGTAGCATTTGCCGATGACAAAGCCCGAGGCAATATCGAGCGCTGCGAAGAGTGAGGTCGTGCCATGACGGACATAGCTGTGCGTGCGGCGCTCCGGCATGCCAGGCATCATCGGAAGGACCGGCTGCTCGCGATCGAGAGCTTGAATCTGGCTCTTCTCGTCCACGCTGAGCACCAACGCTCGGTTGGGCGGCGACAAATACAGACCGACGATATCGCGGACCTTGTCGACGAACAGCGGATCGCTCGACAGCTTGAACGTCTCCGAGCGATGCGGCTGAAGTCCGAAGGCGGTCCAGATGCGTCGGATCGTCGTGTGTGAGAAGCCAGTTTCTCCTGCCATCGAGCGGATCGACCAGTGGGTCGCGTCATCGGGCTTTGAACGCAGCGTCCGCTCGATCACGGCCGCCACCTGATCGTCCGCGATCGATCTGGGCCTGCCTGGTCGAGCCTCGTCCAGCAGCCCTTCGATACGATCCTTGAGAAAGCGCCGGCGCCACTTGCCGACGGTGTGCTCATGCACTCCCAACTCCGCCGCTACGACCTTGCTTTGGATGCCGTCCGCGCAGCGTAGGATGATCCGACACCGCTCCGATATCGAGCGGGATACCCGCCGCCGCCGGACCTGCCGCTCCAAATACTCACGTTCTTCAGGCTCCAAAACCACCGGTGCCGTCGGCCGTCCGCTCGCATTCGCCATGCTGCGCTCCTCTTGTCGCACACACAACATACAATGAAGCTTACTTTAGTTCCAGATGACTAG
>NZ_ATHL01000078.1 GCF_000445125.1 Novosphingobium lindaniclasticum LE124 | reverse complement strand
CTAGTCATCTGGAACTAAAGTAAGCTTCATTGTATGTTGTGTGTGCGACAAGAGGAGCGCAGCATGGCGAATGCGAGCGGACGGCCGACGGCACCGGTGGTTTTGGAGCCTGAAGAACGTGAGTATTTGGAGCGGCAGGTCCGGCGGCGGCGGGTATCCCGCTCGATATCGGAGCGGTGTCGGATCATCCTACGCTGCGCGGACGGCATCCAAAGCAAGGTCGTAGCGGCGGAGTTGGGAGTGCATGAGCACACCGTCGGCAAGTGGCGCCGGCGCTTTCTCAAGGATCGTATCGAAGGGCTGCTGGACGAGGCTCGACCAGGCAGGCCCAGATCGATCGCGGACGATCAGGTGGCGGCCGTGATCGAGCGGACGCTGCGTTCAAAGCCCGATGACGCGACCCACTGGTCGATCCGCTCGATGGCAGGAGAAACTGGCTTCTCACACACGACGATCCGACGCATCTGGACCGCCTTCGGACTTCAGCCGCATCGCTCGGAGACGTTCAAGCTGTCGAGCGATCCGCTGTTCGTCGACAAGGTCCGCGATATCGTCGGTCTGTATTTGTCGCCGCCCAACCGAGCGTTGGTGCTCAGCGTGGACGAGAAGAGCCAGATTCAAGCTCTCGATCGCGAGCAGCCGGTCCTTCCGATGATGCCTGGCATGCCGGAGCGCCGCACGCACAGCTATGTCCGTCATGGCACGACCTCACTCTTCGCAGCGCTCGATATTGCCTCGGGCTTTGTCATCGGCAAATGCTACAAGCGTCACCGCGCCACCGAGTTTCTCGACTTCCTCAAACAGATCGACGCGCAGGTACCGCGCGACCTCGATGTCCACATCATCATGGACAATTACGCCACTCACAAGACCGCGTTGGTCCGGGCATGGCTCGCCCGTCGCCCGCACTACCATGTCCATTTCACGCCAACCTCGGCATCCTGGATCAACCAGGTCGAACGCTGGTTTGCCGAGCTTACCCGCAAGCAGTTACGCCGCGGAGTTCATACCTCCACGAGCGAACTGGAGCAGGACATCCGAACCTTCATCGAACGTCACAATCAGAACCCAAAGCCGTACCGATGGACAAAGTCGGCAGACGAGATCCTCGCCTCGGTCAAGCGCTTCTGCCAGACCGCAGAACGCACATTATGTGGCGAACTTTAGATTCAGATGACTAGAGCATTTTCCAATCAGGGGGAATCACCTGATGACTCGGAAAATGCGTCAAACCAGAAAGTTAGAGTGGTTGATCCGATGCAATCGGATCGGAAACCGCTCTAGCATCGGCGTCCCGATGTGCAGCCCGCCGACGCGCTGCAGTGCCGGGCCGCAGAAGTCATAAAGGCGCGGGTCGATCGTCGATCGGCTGCCGAGCAGGAGAAGATGCAGATGAAATTGCTCAGGTTTGGTGCAGTGGGCCAGGAGCGCCCAGGTATTCTCGACGACGCGGGTCGCATCCGCGATCTGTCGTCGATCGTGGACGACATCGCCGGTGACGTGCTCACGCCGGAGGGGCTGGCCAGGCTGCGGGCGGTCGACCCAGCGGACCTGCCGCTCATCGAAGAAGACGTGCGGCTCGGTGCCTGCGTCGGCCGGATCGGCAAGTTCGTGTGCATCGGTCTCAACTATATCGACCATGCGCGGGAAAGCGGCATGGAGCCGCCTGCGGAACCCGTGGTGTTCAACAAGTGGACCAGCGCCGTAGTCGGCCCCAACGACGATATCGTCCAGCCGCGAGGATCCGACCGAATGGACTGGGAGGTCGAACTCGGCGTCGTCATCGGCAAAGCGGGTGCTTACATCGCCGAAGAAGATGCGCTGGACCATGTGGCAGGTTACTGCGTGGTTCACGATGTCAGCGAGCGGTCGTTCCAATTCGATCGCGGCGGCACCTGGGATAAGGGCAAGGGGTGCGACACTTTCGGTCCCACCGGCCCCTGGCTCGTCACGGCCGATGAAGTGCCTGATATCGCCAATGCCGCGATCTGGCTTGAAGTCGATGGCGAGCGTCATCAGAACGGCACGACCGCCGACATGATCTTCACCGTGCCTCAGATCATCGCGCATCTCAGCCAGTTTATGAGCCTGAAGCCGGGGGACGTGATTTCAACAGGTACGCCGGCGGGTGTGGGGCTGGGCTTGAAACCGCCGCGCTATTTGCGGCCCGGCCATGAAGTTCGCCTCGGCATCGATGGTTTGGGCGAGCAGCGGCAGAGGGTGGTGGCGCCGCAGTAGGGTTCGCAAGCGCCGGCATCGGATCCAGAGCGGAGCGGAGCCTGCGCGCCGGATCACGCGCAATCGAGATATGGATCGACTAGGACAGGGCGTCGCGCGGCAGGGATCCGCGGCGCGCGGCCCGCGATCCTTGATCGAGGGTCCGGCGCAGAATGCGCTGGGCGGGACGGTCGTAGAAGGTCGTTGCGAGCGCGGCCACGGCAAGAATAAGGAAAACCATGAGGTAGGCTTCGAAACCTGCCTCGCTTCGCCCGGTAAACCGCTCCGCCATTCCAGAATAGAGCGCCAGAAAAGGAACGTGCAGGCCGTAGACCGCATAGGAGATCGCTCCGAGAAACGGGGCACCGGGAATGAGGTGCTGACGTCCCGCGCATACGGCCAGCAGTAATGCGGCGGGCAGGACGACGAGCGTCATCGCAATCGTCCATGATACCGCGTGAAGCGGTATGACGAGCGCCGCGACCAACATGATCCCGGCCGCCAGGGCGGCAGGCTTGCCTAGCACCGGCAGATGCTCCCGAAAGGCGTGAACCACGAGCCCGAACAGGAATCCGAAAGTCACGCGGGCCAGGCCGCCGAGCAGTGAGGGAACCTCCCAGCCCAGATCCATGGTTCCGGCATTGCCCGCCATTGCGGCGAGCACAACCATGCTGGCCAACGTCAAAAGGACGAGCGTGCCTTTGTGCCGGGCCACCAGCCAGCCGGCCCACACGAAGTTGATCACCATTTCGAAGAAGAGCGACCAGAGCGGGCCATTGATGGGAAAGGCCTCCCACCCGGTGGCCGATCCATGCCACCATTTCGGAAGCAGGAGCGTGTTGAGCGCCGTGCTGGCCAGGATGCCGGAGAGGCTGTCGGACCGTGCGGGCGCGGCGATCCAGCGCAGGAGGGCATAGGCCGTACCCAGGCACACGCCCAGCACCACGATCGGCATCATTCGGGCCAGGCGCCGCCGCGCGAATTCTCGGAAGGTCATGTCCGCGCCGAGTTTGCTTCCATAGGCTTCCGCTAGAACGAAGCCGCTCAACATGAAGAAGAAGTCGACGGCGAGATATCCATTCGCGGCAATGGCGGGAGCGCCGGTGCGGGTGCCGACGTGAAACAGCAGGACGATGAGGGCTGCCAGGCCGCGCAGTTCGTCCAGGAAGGCATAGCGGGATTGCCTCTGGGGCGCGGTGGTCATGCGAATGCCTTTGCTCATGAGGAAGGCGCTGGTTGGCGATCTGCCGGGAGCGGAGATGCGTCGTCGCCGCGATCGTGCATCGCCGGGGTCTCTGCCGGAGCCCTGGTCCTCGCCATGATCGGTGCGCCGGGCTTCTGCTTGAGGGCGATGGACAGAGCGGCGGTGATGCCGAACCCGAACCCGGTCAGCGGTTCGAAATTGGCATCCGCAATCATCAGCGAGACGGCGATCATGGGAGGGTAGGAAAAGCGAAAGGCGGAGTTGATGATCCGGGATTCGATCGTAGGATAGCGGGGCGCGCGGGAAAAGGACTGCGCCGCGAAGGCATAGAACAGCAGCCCGCCGAGTATCCCGGAGGCGCTCAGGATCGCGACGATGCTGCTGGAGGAGCGAGTGCTTCCCAGCCCGATGCCGATGCCGTAGCTTTCGAAAACGCTGGACAGTGCGATGAAGCGCCACATGCCGCGTTCCTCGTAGGACAGAGAGGATGTCTTTTGCAGGACCATCCTGTCGATCATTGCCAGGACGGGATCGAGGAGGTCGGGCTTGAACAGCAGGGTCAGCGTCACGCCGGCCAGTACAGCGACAAGTACCGAGAGTTCACCCAGCAACCCTTGCTTGTAGATCGTCGTTCCGCGGCCTTCCGCATTGGCGCGAAGCAGCCATTCCAGAGCCGCCATCCCGAAAAAGAGTACCAGGCCGACATATGTCGCAGATGATTTCGATTGCCAGCAGAGGATCACGAGCAGGGCGAGCAGGACGGGACAGACCCGTTCCTTCACCACCGGATCTACGATCGCGCGGCGGTAGAAGTGCAGTGCGCATAGGAAACCCAGGCAATAATTGCCGAAGGCGGACGCTTCCGGCATCAGGCCGACCACGCGTTTGGAGCCTAGCACCTCCACTTCGGTGGCAAGGGCGTAGGACGCCGTCCTGAACGGCGCGAGCAGGGCCCCTAGAGGCACATACTGGCTGGCGAAGTCTACCAGCCCGGTGAAGATGAGCATGGCGGCACCGAGGCACATGGCCTGCAGGGCATGCTGGCGCATGGCGGCCGTTTGCAGCAGCCGCGCCATCGCGAAGACGGTGAACACGGAAATCGTCATGTAGACCCATTGCGAAAGGTTCTGCGTCGAGGGGAACAGAGGCGCCGGCGTGCTCAGGATGCCGCGCACGGGGACCACGAGGATCTCGCCGGCGAAGATCCGGGGCATGAACAGGGTCGTTACGGAGACGACGATCCAGAAGGCGAACAGGCACAGCAGCCTGTCGGGCAGCAGGGCCAAGGTGAGGAAGGATGCCGGGCCGCTGCGGTTCAGAAAGGCCTTGCCGACGACGACCAGCGCGACGATCGGCGTGGCCACCAGAGTGAGCCCTCCCGTGACGCCCGTAGGAATGGCGGCGCAGGCACCGAAGGGCATCGTCGCGAAGAACAGATAGAGCGCGAAGGGGGGGCGACTGGCGATCGCGCAGATGACAAGGGTCCAGAACAGAACCAGAGGAAGGGCGTTCATGTACCGCCCGCCGACTGATCGGCAGCGGCGTCCTGCGCTTGAAAGCGGCCGATCGGCCTTCCATCGCGAGTTCCGGCGGGCATTGCGGCTTTCGATCTCCAAGACGTGACGGTGCTCTTCGGCAGGAACATCATCTAGCTTGAAGAAACGGCGCGTGCGTAGTCTGTCTCCTCCAGTTTGGAGTATACGCTACGAAGGATCGTGGAAATTGAACCGTCATGGATCATAATGCCTGATCGTGCGCGTCTATATCATATTAGAAGCGCGGCTAGGTGGATCTACATATTACGCCACTCCGATTTCGATAGTGAAGATGATGGTGGTCGTAACCATGGGTTTACAGGAGTTGTAATCTTCTCGCGCCTATTCAGAGCGAAATGAACCAAGAGGCGGAAAAGATGACTATCGTTCTGGGGGCGCAGACTCATTTCAGCCAGGGCTGGAGCCTATCGCTTCTCGATGCCGCGCACACCCTTGGCGCCGGGGCCATTCGCGACAGCTTGCCTTGGCATGCCATCGAGACGGTTGCCGGACGGTATGACTTCTCGGTCCCTCAGGCTGCTTGGCTTGATCAGGCGCTTGAGCGGGGACTGTTCGTCACTTTGACTTTCGCTAATGCTAACATACTCTACGACAAGGGCTTTACCGTTCACAGCGATGCCGGGCGAGAAGCTTTCGCGAACTTCGTCGTCGCTAGCTTGAAACGCTATCCCGGCGTGGGTGCGGTGGAGATCGGTAACGAATACAACTCGAACTCGTTCGTTACCGGTCCGATCGCGGGCGCGGGGGCGTCCTACCGCGACGACTATTACGCCAAGCTCGTGGCGGCGGTGGACACGGCCCTGACCGAGGCAGGAATTCACGTCGAACTGGTGGGGGGAGCGACCCATTCCATTCCGGTGGACTACCTCGCCGATCTGAAAGCTTTGGGAACGCTCGACATTCTCGATACCTTGTCGATCCACCCCTATACGACGCCGCCGGAACAATTCGCCGATCAGATTGCCGTTCTTCGCGACGTAGTCGGAGGCGACCTCGATATCAGGGTTACCGAATTCGGAGGTGACTTCGTCTCGCTGGAAGATGCGCCTGCCTACTTCGCCAAGATGTTGAGCGTCATGGGGGCGGCCGGCATTGAAAGTGCAAGCTGGTACGCACTCGCGCGGCAATCGCACTATCCGAACATGGAACTCTGGAACACGATCGATGGAACCGCCACTCCCGCAGGAAAGGCCTTTCGGTTTCTGGAGGGCCTGCTGGCCCAGGCCGATACGATCGCGCGTGTCACCACGGATGATTTCACGCATTTCTACACCTTCGGCCGCCACGCGGCGGTGGTCTGGGGAAAGACGGGGGCGGTTACGCTTGCGCCCGGTGTCCACGCCTACGATCTCGAAGGCAATTACCTCGCCGAGTTTGACGGAAGACTTTCGGCGGAACGGCCGATCGTCCTGAGGTCCGATGGCGACATATCGGCGTCCTCGCTGCGGTTTCATGCCGGAACCCTCGTTGCCGACAGCTTCGACCAGTTCGACGTGACCAACACGGACGCTGGCGGGCGCGGCTTCGAGGGATCGTGGTCGTACTTTTCCCTTTCCGGCACAGGGCAGATCGCCGCCTTGCAGACCATGGGGGGAGGCCTGAAAAGCGGGGAGCCGTGGACGCCGTATCTCGGCTCTCAATGGCTGCGACCTTTCGCTGTCGATGCGACGACGGTGACGCCGGCGGATTTTTCCGGCGGCCTGAACCCGGCATCGCGCTATGCCGTTGTCGAGCGATATACGGTGCCCGTGGGCGGCGTGTTCACCATCGCGGGCGACTACGACGTTGCGGACCATTCCAGGGACGGCATCTACCTGACCGTCACCGTCAACCAGCGGCAGATGCTGAACGAGCGTGTCTACGATCCGGCGCAGGGCAATCGCCTCCGCTTCAGTCTCGATCATGTCAGCTTGGTTGCCGGCGACAAGGTGGAGTTTGTCGTCTCATCCGGCTCTGACGCCATTGGGGATAAGACGGCACGTCATATCCAGATATTCCTGGAGCCGGCTGTCGTGCGCCCCTCGATAGCGGCGGACTTTAGCGATGCGAAGGCTGGTGTTCGGTTGGAACTGGACGAAGCAAGCGCAGTGGTGGACGGTGAGAAGATCGTGGTCGGTTCGGCAGACGCCATTGGTTCCGATTACAACGATGTGCTGTGGGGGGATGCGCGCGGCAACCGCCTCGAGGGTGGGGCAGGCGACGATCGTCTGTCCGGCTTGGAGGGCGACGATGTGCTGAGTGGCGGCAACGGAGCAGACCGCCTCGACGGTGGACGCGGCGCCGATCGCATGGAAGGCGGCAGCGGGGACGACACTTACCAGGTCGACGACGCTGGCGACATCGTGATGGAAGGCGCTGACGGGGGCATCGATACGGTCCGCTCCGAGGTTGATTTCGTGTTGGGCGACCACATCGAGCGTCTCTACCTTACCGGCAGCAGCGCGATCGCAGGCACCGGTAATGGCCTGGCCAACATCCTCTACGGCAACGCTGGCGACAACCTGCTCTCGGGAAGAGGCGGTGCCGACAAGCTGGAGGGCGGGGGCGGCGCGGACATCTTCTTGTTCGATGTGCCCGAAGGCGCGAGGGCGGCCGACACGATCATGGATTTCGCGCCTGGAGTCGACCGCATCGCCCTGGATCGCTCCGCTTTCGCGAGCCTGTCCGATCGCCCGGCCGGAGAGTTGGACGACCTCGGTTTTGGAAAGAAGGCGACCTCTGCCGACATGCACCTGTTCTACGATGCCGCGATGGGCACCCTCTATTACGACGCGGATGGCAGCGGCGCGGCAGCAGCCGTTGCCCTCGCCAATCTGCGCGGAAAGCCGATGATCGATGCGACCGATGTCTTCTTCGTCTGATAGGCGCGTGCCCGGAGCGGGCGGGTTCCACCGGGATGCGGCCCTGCAAGGAGGAGCGCCGCGTTCACCCTCACCCTCACCTTGGGGGGCGTCTTGGGGGCGTAGTCCAACAGGACGCCTTGTTCGCTGGCCTGAGCCCCGGCTGGAACGCATATTCGCGAGCGAAGAGGACAGGCGGCCAATCCTGGGCCTGGTGCTCGCGGCGAGTGTATCCGCTGCCGCTTGGGGTTGTTTGATGGCGCTACTAGTCATCTGAATCTAAAGTTCGCCACATAATGTGCGTTCTGCGGTCTGGCAGAAGCGCTTGACCGAGGCGAGGATCTCGTCTGCCGACTTTGTCCATCGGTACGGCTTTGGGTTCTGATTGTGACGTTCGATGAAGGTTCGGATGTCCTGCTCCAGTTCGCTCGTGGAGGTATGAACTCCGCGGCGTAACTGCTTGCGGGTAAGCTCGGCAAACCAGCGTTCGACCTGGTTGATCCAGGATGCCGAGGTTGGCGTGAAATGGACATGGTAGTGCGGGCGACGGGCGAGCCATGCCCGGACCAACGCGGTCTTGTGAGTGGCGTAATTGTCCATGATGATGTGGACATCGAGGTCGCGCGGTACCTGCGCGTCGATCTGTTTGAGGAAGTCGAGAAACTCGGTGGCGCGGTGACGCTTGTAGCATTTGCCGATGACAAAGCCCGAGGCAATATCGAGCGCTGCGAAGAGTGAGGTCGTGCCATGACGGACATAGCTGTGCGTGCGGCGCTCCGGCATGCCAGGCATCATCGGAAGGACCGGCTGCTCGCGATCGAGAGCTTGAATCTGGCTCTTCTCGTCCACGCTGAGCACCAACGCTCGGTTGGGCGGCGACAAATACAGACCGACGATATCGCGGACCTTGTCGACGAACAGCGGATCGCTCGACAGCTTGAACGTCTCCGAGCGATGCGGCTGAAGTCCGAAGGCGGTCCAGATGCGTCGGATCGTCGTGTGTGAGAAGCCAGTTTCTCCTGCCATCGAGCGGATCGACCAGTGGGTCGCGTCATCGGGCTTTGAACGCAGCGTCCGCTCGATCACGGCCGCCACCTGATCGTCCGCGATCGATCTGGGCCTGCCTGGTCGAGCCTCGTCCAGCAGCCCTTCGATACGATCCTTGAGAAAGCGCCGGCGCCACTTGCCGACGGTGTGCTCATGCACTCCCAACTCCGCCGCTACGACCTTGCTTTGGATGCCGTCCGCGCAGCGTAGGATGATCCGACACCGCTCCGATATCGAGCGGGATACCCGCCGCCGCCGGACCTGCCGCTCCAAATACTCACGTTCTTCAGGCTCCAAAACCACCGGTGCCGTCGGCCGTCCGCTCGCATTCGCCATGCTGCGCTCCTCTTGTCGCACACACAACATACAATGAAGCTTACTTTAGTTCCAGATGACTAG
>NZ_ATHL01000077.1 GCF_000445125.1 Novosphingobium lindaniclasticum LE124 | reverse complement strand
TAAGCTAATCCCGACGTGAGGAACGGACGGGAATGAAGACGACGAGAAAGCGGTATTCTGCAGACTTCAAGGCGAAGGTGGCGCTGGAGGCGATCCGTGGTGATCTGACGCTGGCGGAATTGGCCGCCAAGCATGGCGTGCATCATACGATGATCGCGGCATGGAAGCGTCAGGCGGTCGATGGCATGGCAACGACCTTCTCAGGGGCAGGCGAAGCGACGAAATCGACCAGCGAGGCCGAGTTGGAAAAGCTTCATGCCAAGATCGGGCAACTCGTCATCGAGCGGGATTTTTTAGCGAAAGCCTCCGGTCGATGAGCGTGGCACGGAGGCGCTCGAAGATCGATCCTGCTCACCAACGCCTGTCAATCTCTGCCCAATGCCGGCTGCTTTCGATCAGCCGATCGGCCTATTATTATACGCCAGTGCCCGAGACGGATGAGACGCTGGCGTTGATGGAAGTGATCGATGCGACCTTTCTTGATTGCCCATGGTATGGCAGCCGCCAGATGGCCCGGCATCTGAAGCGGATAGGCCATGATGTTGGTCGCCGCCGGGCGCGGCGGCTGATGGCGAAGATGGGCCTGACACCGATCTATCAGCGGCCGCGCACAAGCGATCCGCATCCACAGCACCGGATCTATCCGTACCTGCTGCGCAAGCTGGCGATCGAGCGGCCCAATCATGTGTGGTGCGCCGACGTGACCTACATCCCGATGCGGCGTGGCTTCCTGTACCTGGTAGCGATCATGGATTGGGCGACCCGCAAGGTGCTGGCCTGGCGGCTGTCGAACACGATGGATGCTGGCTTCTGCGTCGCGGCGCTGGAGGAGGCGCTTGCCCGCTATGGCAAGCCCGAGATCTTCAACACGGATCAGGGCAGCCAGTTTACGTCGCAGGCCTTCACCAGCGTACTGCGCAAAGCCGAGGTTCGCATCAGCATGGATGGTCGGGGGCGTTGGATGGACAACGTCTTCATCGAGCGCCTCTGGCGATCCCTGAAGTACGAGTGCGTCTATCTCCATGCCTTCGAAACCGGATCAGAGCTTCGCACTGGCCTTGCCCGGTGGATCACCTATTACAACACCTTGAGGCCGCACTCGGGTCTGGCCGGGCAAACCCCGGCAGAGGCCTATAGGCGGATCACGCAATCAGATGATGGGGGGCATGCCCCCCATCATCTGATGACCAGAATGGCGGCATGAACGACAAACCGGATTAGCTTAAATCAGACGCCAAACTGTCCAAGAAGGCGGGACCACCTCAATCAGCTTGGACCATTGCCGGTTCGCAAAGGGCATAGGCGGACTTTCGGGCAGCTGCGAACCGCGCTTGCCATTGAATTCCTTGAGCAGTTCGATCGCGGGAAGCAGATTGGATCCGGCCCCTGACGCGCGGAATGTGAAGGTATCGAGAAAATTCGCGGAGAACCGCCGCAGCGTCGAATGGCGTTGGGTCGCGAGCACCAGCGCATCTTCTTGCCCAATCGCTGCCAAGGCATCCACGTGTGGACGCGCGGACATCAGGCGATGCCAGCCCACCATTTCATCGACGAGGAGTAGCGGATCACCACCGGTCTCTTCTGCCATGTCGAGCGCGGCAATAGTAGCGCCGAACAGGCGCATCAACTTGCCAACCGATGGGGCCGCATCCTGATACCGGCGTTCCTGCCCTCGCTTGGCCCGAGTGAAAATCCCGCCGATGAGCCGTTCAAACATCACTATGGCCGCGTCCGCGAGCCGCGCTTCCAGATCGATTATGGCTGCGGCGAGTGTCGCGCGTCTGCGGTTTGCGGTATAGTCGGCCAGCAGGAAGGGGGGCACCACCGCGCCTTCGCGAACGAACTGGCCAAACCGGAACCCCGACGTTGCAAGGCCAAGGCTGGCGTTCACACCAAGCTTTCGTACATACTGTAGACGCCTGAGCAGGGCATTGATGTTCTTGGTCGACGGTGCCCCAGGCAGATCTCGCAGCCACGCGAGCGGGGTCATACCGAATTCCGCGTCGTTGACGAGGAGAGCGTCGAGCCGTTCCATGGTCTCGACGTCCAGTGCGGCGACGAGTTCAGCGGCGGCTTGTTTGCGCGCCCGTGCCCTGCCGGCAAGCCCCGCACGCTCGATCGTGTCGGGCGGCGGTAGAATGAAGTGCTCCGCCTTGAGGCCTTCAATCAAAGCGTGCGCAATCGTTTCGCCGCGATCGCTCCGAGCCGCCGCCCGCGCGGCCAATTGGATAGCGTGAGCGAGGTTATCGCGCGTGAAGCTTCGAAGATCCAGGTAGCCGGCGGCGAGAGCCGCGTGATCAGTGCGCGTCTGCTGGCGATGCCCGTACGTCTGGAACGCTGTCGTCGGAACGAAGAGTTGAGCTGCCAGGTAGTTTAGCACAGGCTCGGGAAGGTCGCTGTTTGCGTGCAAGCCGAAGCCAGGGTGTCTCAGCAAGGCAAGGTGGGCAGCAACACCCAGCCGGTTGGCGTCGCCGCGTCGCCTGCCGATCATTTCCAGGTCTTCTGCGGCCAGTGTGTAGTTCCGGATAACGGAAAAATGATCTGTCCGCGGCTCAAACAGCCGCTGGCGCTCGTCCTGTGTCAGCAGATTTCGCCGAGCCATGCTCCACCTCACCAGAGTCGGATTGATCCCAAGGGGTCAGGTTAGCCCTGATTGTCGTCGATGGCATCGGCGGCAGAAAATCGCCCTAATTCTTCGAGGTTCGTGCTTTGTCCGGCTTAGCGTTGCGTAGCAAACAAACCTTGAGGTGTTCCCAGCTATCGGGGGGATCCCGCCGCGATGACCCAGAGGGCATGCGCGGGACCGTGGTGCCGCTGATCACCTCGCTGCGCACCGCGGAACGCGTCGTTGTCGATGCCGCCTTGCTCGAGGCCTTCCAGGCGGCGGCGTCGAAGCACACGCTCGCAGCGCTGCGTTCGGACCTGTCCGCCTTCGACCTGTGGTGCCGCGAGCAACGTCGCATCACCGTGCCGGCCCGGTCCGAGGACGTTGCGGACTATCTCAAGAGCCGGGCGGGGCAGGGGGCTCGTCCCGCATCGCTGGCGCGCTACAAGGCCTCGATCGCACGGCTCCATCAGTTGCTGGGCCTGATCGATCCCACAATAGCCCCGCTGGTCAAGCTGACGGTGGCGGCGATCCGTAAGGAAAAGGGGGTGGCCCAGCGCCAGGCGGCGCCGTTGCGCTTCAAGGGTGCTGTCTCGGACATCGAACGCGACCCGGCACGGGGTCTGAATCTGCGCGCACTGCTGGAAAGCTGTGCCGAGGATCTCGTCGGCCTGCGCGATCGCGCGCTCCTCAGTCTGGCCTACGATACCGGGCTGCGGGCCAGCGAACTGGTCGCCGTCGAAGTTGGACACATCCTGCCCGCCACCGATCCCGATGCGCGGCTGCTTGCGATCCCTCGCAGCAAGAGCGACAGCGAAGGGGAGGGGGCTACCGCTTTCCTGTCGCCGCGGACCGTGCGTGCGGTGAATGCCTGGATGGACGCGGCTAGGATCAGCGAGGGCGCGGTGTTCCGGCGGGTCTTCGTGCGCCGCTACAAGGCGAGGGCCCGTGTACCCGGCCGAGATCTGAGGACGCTTTCCGGGCGCGAAGCGTATGATTGGCGCAAGGCCTTGCCCAAGCCTGCCGTGCCGGCGCGTACCGAATACAGCATCGGCGATGCCGCGCTGCATCCTGGCTCGATCGGGCCGATATGGCGCGCGATCATCCGGCGGGCGTTCGAGAAGGGGGCCTTGCCTGATCTGACAGGGGATGATCTCGAGCACTGGCTGAAGCGCATCAGCGGACATTCCACGCGTGTCGGGCTCAATCAGGATCTTTTCGCCAGCGGCGAGGATCTCGCGGGCATCATGGATGCGCTGCGCTGGAAAAGCCCGCGCATGCCGCTTGCTTACAATCGCAACCTCGCGGCAGAAAACGGCGCGGCCGGACGGCTCATGAAGAAGCTGGGCTGAGCGCTCAGCGAGCCCGCGAGGCACCCCGGCGGGTGCCCCGCCTTGCGTCAGGCCTGGGTACGCGTGGGTTCAACGAAACCGCTGGGGCTTACGCCCGGCAGCTTTTCAGCCTTCTGACCGTCGGCATGTTTCTTGGCGGCGTATGCGCCGGCTGCTGCCGCGATGAGCGTGAGCGGGCTCAGCCGACGTAGCAGGATGGGCACTGCGGCACCCAGAAGGGCTCCGCCCGTTCCATTGAGGCCTCGTACGTGCTTCGAAGCCTGGTTGCCGGCGACCGCTCCAATAATTTTGCCAATCACGCGATTGTCTCCTTCGGCTCCATCAAAGACGTACCGGAAGAATGGTTCGGCCGGCAGCCTGGCGCGCCATGCAATCAGAAGGAGAGGGCACCTGACGGGCCAATCAGGCTGGAGGTTGGTTCTGCGTGTCCTGGAGCGCGGCTGAAATCATGGCTGCCAGCGTTTCTTCGGCGCGCGCGCGGATTACCGCGTCCTTGGCCTCGAGGTCATGACGGACCCACTGCGGCGCGCGTTCGATGACCTGAAGGATGGTGGTAGTGAGCGGGGAGTTCATGAGGCGAGCTATGATCACAAGGCGGGGCCGTGTCCACGGCATACGCGACGAAGCGCGCTCGCTTGTCACCCGGGGGGGAGTGATTGACCCTTGCGAACGCTTATGGGCGGGCCAGAGTTACCGCGCAGCGTCACGAGGTAGACGGCGTTTCCCAATTGGAGGGCCCGCACAGACCATCTTCATCCGTGAGCTCTCGCATGCGCTTCGCTGACGATAGATGGCGGGCCGCTGCCGAAATCAGGCTGGACTGTGGATAACCTGGCGGACAACCGGCGCAGAACGTGTTGACGGGCAGGGGATCGCTCGATGATCATCGGCGGGTGGGCATCAAGGTCATCCTCAGGTGAAGACTGTGCGCCAAAAAGAAAAGCCGACCCGAAGGTCGGCTTGAAAAGTTTTGGGAGAGGATGCCTGAAAGGCAGGGCGGCATATGATGATGCGCCAAGGAGTTTGCAATTGCGCGTATTGCACATGCTCATCCCCGGATTGCATGCGTTACTAGCATGGGTGTTTATGGCCACTCTTGCGGCGGAAGCATGACGTTTGGGGGAGTTCGCCCCGCGATCCGATCTTATCTGATTGACTGGCAGGGAACCGATGCGTTCCCCTGTCTGGCACTTTATCCGTTGCGCAAAGTTTCATTCATCGTGACAAGCAGCGCGTCGCAATCTCCACGTCGATTCAACACAGCAGGAACACTATCCCTTATGGCTGAAACCGAAAACGCCGCCGATCTTACGGCCCTGACTGTAGAATTGCTCAGCGCTTATCTCGCCAACAACACGGTCGGCTCCGACGATCTTCCGCGGCTGATCCGTGAAACCCGCCTCGCGCTGTCCGAAGATACGGTATCCGACCCGGTGGCCGAAGAAGAGCAGACATTCACACCAGCGGTTTCGGTCCGCAAGAGCCAAGCGTCGAGCGCGCATCTTCTCAGTCTCATCGACGGCAAGCCGTACAAGACGCTCAAACGCCACCTGGCTGCGAATGGATTGACCCCGGAAACCTACCGCGAGCGGTACAAACTGCCCGCAAATTATCCCATGGTAGCCCCGGATTTTGCAGCCAAGCGCCGCGCAATCGCCGAGCAGATAGGTCTTGGTAATCGCTCAAAACCTGCCATCGCCGAAGGCGGTGAAAGGTCGGTAGACACGCCTGTCTCTACAGCGAGCACTGAGCCCGCTGCCGACAGCAAGCCTTTGGCTGTGGAGACCCCTGCGGTGAAATTGCCGACCGCCAAGGGCGTGGCCCCGAAATCTGTGAAACCTGCGGGCAAGGCGAAGAAGAAGAAGAAGACGGCTACCAAACCATTAGAAGCTAAAGATGCCCGGCCACTTGCTGCGGTGCCCGAGGACGATAAGCGTGCTTCCGCCGAGCCACTCGCGGCCGAGGCGAAAGCCAAGCCCAGGGGCAGCCCGACTTCCGGGTCGGTCGGCGCGGGAAACCGCAGAAAGAAGCTTGCGGTGAAGGAGGACGCAACAGCTGACGTCGTGCCTGCTCCAATCGCCGAGGCGACGCCGGCTGCCGCGCCGGCACCGGCTTCTACCTCAGTACGCAAGCCCCGCGGGAAACTAGGGCTGTTCGGTAAAGGACAGGCGACGCCGGGCGCCGGTGATCCTGCAGCCGAGGGACAAGAACCCTCTGAACCTGTGCAGCCCGCCAATCCGGGCAAAGCGCCGAGGGCCAAGCGGATGGCACGCACGCCGAAGGCGAGCGAGAAAGACGCTGGCTAAGCTTACGGCCTGCAAACTCAACAATTGTCGGGCGAACGCGCTCGGACGTGACGGATTTGGCGGGCGGCGGTAAGGCCCGCCGTTTATTGAAAGAAAAAGGAACAGCTATGAACAACAATGATCTGGCCGAGGCGATCGCTACCGATGCCGGGCTCACCAAGGCAAATGCGCGCAAGGTCGTCGACGCCGTCTTCGATGCGATCGCCGATGCCGCTGCCAAGGGCGAGGAGATTTCGCTCAACGGCTTCGGCAAGTTCAAGGTCAAGGACACGCCAGAGCGCGAAGGCCGCAATCCGGCCACCGGCGAAGCGATGACGATCAAGGCCGCCCGCAAGCTGAGCTTCACCCCTGCCAAGGGCATCAAAGACAAGCTTAACGACTAAACATCGGAGAGGCGGCGCCCCCAGCGAGGCGTCGCCTTTTGCCCTATCTACCTGACGCTGCGCTTGTCTTGCAGTAGGTGGCGGTTAAGTGGATGCAATGACTGCATCGGACCTCGAACAGATTTTGATTGCCCGGCTCATTCGGGAAAACGGTGGCACATCGCAAATATGGCGTCGAGCTCTCGGCAAGATCATCGTTCGCGACCCCAAAACCCATCCTCATTGCAATTGGGATTTCAGGCCCAGCGGGACAGATAGGCAGCGTTCCGCCATCGAGCGACTCCTCGACGACGTGCGACTTGAACACTCAATCGTTTTCGCCAGCTGAGCCTTGAGCGCGCAGGAATGGCCGGCATTGGGGCTATTGTGACAGTCGGCTTAGCGGTGATTGTACAAAGATAGCAGACATTCACTGTCCGACCATATATAGTTCTATATGCGGACTGTCGTCTGTTGATCGGCATATTGATGCAAGGACGCAGAGGGCACATCCGCATCCGGGCCCATCAGCGGCTGCAGCATCCCTTCCGATCGGGTGATCACGGCCGTCGCCACGGCATTGCCGACAACGTTGGTGGCAGAGCGGCCCATGTCGAGGAAGGTGTCGACGCCCAGCAGCAGGGCGATGCCTTCCACCGGTAGGCCGAACTGGGTGAGAGTGGCTGCGATCACCACCAGGCTGGCGCGCGGCACGCCGGCGATGCCCTTGGAGCTGACCATCAGCGTCAGCAGCATCAGGATCTGCGTCATCAGCGGCACGTGGATGCCATAGGCCTGAGCGATGAACATCGACGCGAAGGTCATGTAGATCATCGAACCGTCGAGGTTGAAGCTGTAGCCCAGCGGCAGGATGAAGCCCGAGATGCGGCGCGGCACGCCGAACCGGTCGAGCTGCTCGAACAGCTTGGGCAGGCTGGCTTCCGAGGATGCGGTGGAGAACGAGAGCAGCAGCGGCTCGCGGATGTAGCGGAACAGCGTGACTACGCGCTTGCCCAGGAACAGCCCGCCTGCGCAGAACAGCAGCACCCACAGCAGGAACATCGCGAAGTAGAATTCGCTGACCAGCACGCCGTAGGTCACGATGATGCCCAGCCCCTGCGTGCCGATCACCGCCGCGATCGCGCCGAACACCGCGAAGGGGGCGAAGCGCATGACATAGCCGGTGATCTGCAGCATCAGCTCCGACAGGGCTTCGGTCACGCGCACGATGGGCGCGCTCTTCTCGCCGATGGCGGTGAGGCCGACGCCCACGAAGACCGAGAAGACCAGGATCTGCAGGATGTTGTTCTCGGCCATCGCCGCCAGCGGGCTGGCCGGGAAGATCTCGAGGATGAAGTGGTGGAGCGTCAGCTCGCCGGTCTGCAGGTCGCCCAGGGTTTCGGTGGTGTCCAGACCGACACCGACGCCCGGCTGGAACAGGTTGACGAGGACCAGGCCGAGCCCGAGCGAGCATAGGCTTGCGGTGATGAACCATGCGAGCGCTTTGCCGCCGATGCGGCCCAGCGCGGCGCTGTCGCCCATGCCGGCGATGCCGGTCACGATGGTGGCGAAGACCAGCGGCGCGAGGATCATCTTGATCAGCCGCAGGAACACGTCGGGCAGCGAACGGAAGTAGCCGGCCCATTCCTTGAGATGCGGATCGCCGGCCGGAATGCTGGCGTGGAGCACGTAGCCTGCTGCGATACCCAGGATCATGCCGGCGAGAATATGGAGTGTCAGGCGCCTGCCCATAAGGTCCTCTGGTGTATGAGTGTCGCGAACAGCGGCAGAAATTTCAGATCTGGTCGCGGCTATCTGGTTGGGCGTCCGGGTGGGCAGCTCGAAACGCCGACAACCGCGCGCATGCCTCATCGATCTTGCGCAGCCGGGGGTATGGTCCAAGATCGAAACCGGAAAGGCGCGCGTTGTAGACCTGCGGAATGAGGACGCATTCGAAATAGCCAGGCCGGTCAAACAGGAAGTTCAAGGTTTCCCGATCTTCGAGGCGCTGCTCGACGCCTGAAAGGGTCTTTTCCAGCCAGCGATGCTGCCACGTCGCGACTGCGTTTTGGTCACCGCCCAGCTCACTTCTGATGTGCTGAATGGCCGGGCGGCCGAGAGGAGCATGCAGTTCAGTCGCGATCGCAAGCGCGAGTTCGCGAGCGAGAAGCCGTTCCGACGGCTTTGTGGGTAACAGTGGATTTGCAGGAAATGCCTCATCCAGCCACTCGATGATGGCCATCGACTGACCGTGAACAGCATCGTCCGTTTCGATCGCCGGGACACCTTTGAACGGATTGTCCTTAGCGAATGGTGATCGCAAATGCGCGTCAGTCGCGAGGTCTACCGGCACGACCTCGTGGGGCACGCCCTTGAGGTTGAGGGCGATGCGCACGCGGTAGCTCGCGGAGCTGCGGAAATAGCTGAAGAGGCGCATGGAGTAGCTCTTTTCGTGACGACTGAGGTCGTGGAAGGCATTACCGGCCTGGCCGAAACTCAGCGGATATGGGGCCTTTCGACAATATCTTTCCGTCTCTCCCGAAAGGGCATTGACGTCAAGCCAAAAACGAGTGATGCTCGGTTTATCAAGATTGACCGGGTTCGAGAGTCGGCGGCAGGAACGAACAAAAAAGTTTGGTTGCATCAGGGGGTTGAATACCATGACAAATGAGTCTTCCCGGTCGCATGGGAGCCGTAGTGCCAAGTGCGCTTTTCACGTCGCCACGCTGATCGGAGCATCCGCGCTGGCGATCGTCAGCGCATCCGCCAGTGCGCAGGATGCCTCATCCGGTGCGTCCGAAAGTGTCGCTGCCAATAACGAGGCCGCTAACGACATTGTCGTCACCGGCTCGAGGATCGCGCGCCGCGATTTTGCTGCAGACAGCCCGATCGTCACCGTCGGCGCGGGAGCGCTTGAAGCACGTGGCGACGTTACGCTGGAGGCGAAGCTTAACCAGCTGCCGCAGTTCGTGCCTGGCGCCACGGCGTACGCCAACAACATTGCTGGCAGCGGTCAGGCTACGCTCAACCTGCGCGGACTTGGCCCGTCGCGCAACCTGGTGCTGCTCGACGGTCAGCGTCTGCAGCCCTCGAGCGCCTCGCTTGCTATCGACATCAACACCCTCCCTGCGATTCTCATCGACAATGTCGAGATCATCAGCGGCGGTGCATCGGCTGTCTATGGCTCCGACGCCATTTCGGGCGTGGTGAACTTCAAGCTGAAGCGCAATTTCAATGGTCTTCAACTCGACGCGCAGCACAGCCTGACCGGCAAGGGGGACGGCGCAACGCGGGACTATTCGCTGCTTGCGGGAACAAAGCTGTTCGGTGGTCGCGGTCACCTGATGGTCGCTGGCGAATATTATCAGCGTGATACGGTCAAGACTGGCAGCCGGGATTTCTACAGCCGGGCGTTCTCGCAAGGTGGCAGCAACTCGGCTTCGAACACCCTGCCGACCGGTACGTACACGCCGACAGCCAGCAACCTGCCCAATGGGGCCGTGGTCAATTCCGTGTTCGCAACGTACGGCGCTGTAGGCTCCGCAATTCCCGCCGCGACAATCCTGGGTTTCAATAACGACGGAAGCCTGTTCACCGACAACAACGGAATACGTAATTTCCGCAGCGGCTCGGCTGCAACCGGTTACTCCGCACGCGGCAACGTTCTGTATTACGACCCGAACGTTGAAGTCGATCTTCTGGCACCGATGACCCGCTACTCCGGGTTTGCGCGTCTCGATTACGAGGTGTCCGACAACATCGATGCCTATGTCCAGGGTTCGTACACGAACTACACGACGGTGAATAATGGCTCGGGAACGCTTGCGCAAGGCAACACTGCCCTCAGCGTTCCAGTGACAAATCCGTTCATCCCGGCTGATCTCGCAACGATCCTCGCGTCGCGGACGCAGCCCAACGCGAACTTCACGGTCGTGAAGCGCTTCACCGATGCAGGTCGCCGCATCGTTGAGCACGAGAACGACGTCTACCAGATCACTGCGGGCCTCAGGGGGCGCCTCCCGGGCATGGACCTGAGCTGGGAGCTGTTCGGCTCGCACGGCGAGACAATCGTGCATGACCGCATCACTGGCGGTGCAGTGACGATGACGGCTGCCCGCACGCTTCTGAATGCAAGAGATGGCGGCCGGTCGATCTGCGAGGGTGGCCTTAACGTCTTCGGCAATCAGCCTATTTCCGCCGACTGCATCAACTACCTCACCGCCGAGACGGACAGCCGTACGCGCCTGACCCAGGATAATATCGAGGGCAACGTCCAGGGCGCGCTGTTCGATCTTCCGGCAGGAGAGGTCCGTTTTGCAGCGGGTGGCAACTATCGCCGGCAAGGCTACAAGTTCACCGCCGATCCGCTGCTGATCCCCAACCCGCCTGAGGTTATCGGCTTTAACTCGGCGGCTTCCTCGCAGGGCAGCACCAGTGTGGTCGAAGGTTATGCGGAACTGCTCGTGCCACTGCTCGCTGACCTTCCGCTGATCCGCAAGCTCGAGTTGGATGCGGCTTACCGTTATTCGCATTACAACATTACTGGCGGTGTCAGCGCCTACAAGGCCGACATCAACTGGGAAGTAGCGCGCGGTCTCCGCCTGCGTGGCGGTTATCAGCGTGCAGTTCGCGCGCCGAACGTGGGCGAACTCTTCCAGGGCGGCCTCGTCAACTATTCGAACCTTGGATCCGCGCCCAGCGGCGGCGATCCTTGCGACGTCCGCTCGGCCTACCGTACCGGAGCCAATGCGGCCCAGGTGCGATCGCTCTGTATCGCGCAAGGCGTTCCGCAAAACGTAATTGAT
Source organism: Novosphingobium lindaniclasticum LE124 (assembly GCF_000445125.1). Classification (GTDB taxonomy): domain Bacteria; phylum Pseudomonadota; class Alphaproteobacteria; order Sphingomonadales; family Sphingomonadaceae; genus Novosphingobium; species Novosphingobium lindaniclasticum. The sequence goes on along the minus strand of NZ_ATHL01000077.1, from coordinate 23,933 downwards.
ACGTACTCGGCGAACTACACGCAGGTGCCCGGGACGACGACCGGTTCAAAGGCGCTTTCGCCCGAGACGGCCGACACCTATACAATTGGCGCAGTGATTGACTCCCCGTTCCAGGGCAGCGCCCTGCTGCGTGGGATGACCCTCTCGGTCGATTACTACAACATCTCGATCAAGGACGCGATTGGCACGATCACCGGTCCGACGATGGTGGCGAACTGCTTCAACGCCAATGGTTCGAACCCGAATTATGCGCAGTCGAGCGTCTACTGCCAGAATATCGTGCGCAATGCGGACGGTACGATCTTCAACCTCAACCAGCCCTACCTCAATCTGGGCGGGTACAAGACCAGCGGGATCGACGCGCAGTTCGATTGGCGCATCCCGCTCGAAGCGGTCGGCTTCGGTGGCAACCCCGGCGATCTTCTGCTGAACGTCGTGGTCAACAAACTCGAGACGTTCAAGATCCAGAACCTGCCGGGCGCCGCTTACATCGACCTGGCCGGCACTATCGGTAGCGGCAACACTTATGTGCCCTGGCGTGTGAACACCACGCTGACTTACCAGGCCGATGACTGGAGTCTCGGCGTGCGTTGGCGCCATCTCAGCGCTCTGCGCGATTACACCTCGATCACCACGCCGAGTGCTGTGCTGCTAGGTGTGGGCGCCTACAACACGGTCGATCTCTTCGGCCGGGTGGCCGTGACCGACGGCTTTGAACTGCGCGGCGGGATCGACAATCTAACCGATCGTGAACCGCCGGTCGTCGGTGGTCGCCTCGGTAACACCGATGCAGGCACTTACGATCCGCTCGGCCGACGCTTCTACATCGCCGCTCGCGCAAAGTTCTGATGCGAGCATCCTGGGGCGCCTGAAAGGCGGCCCGGGGCCCACTTCCAACGCCTACAATCGGAGCAACCCGGTGACCGAAGTTCCCCATCGCCTCCACGACAAATACCCCGAGCTCGGTCGCGGCCCGATCCCGATCGAGCCCTACATCAGCGAGCAGTATTGGCAGGAGGAGAAATCAAAGCTGTTCCGCAAAACCTGGCTCCATGTCGGACGGGTAGAGGAACTGCCCAAGGCTGGGGACTTCTTCGTCAAGGACCTGCCCGCGTGCGATGCCTCGATCATTATCGTGCGCACCAAGAAGGGTGATATCCGCGCCATGCACAACGTGTGCGCGCACCGCATGAACCAGATTGTCTATGAGGAACGCGGCAACACCCGTAAGTTCTTCTGCAAGTTCCACGGCTGGGCCTACGACCTCGAAGGCAACCTGACCGGGGTGCCCGACGAGGACTGCTTCTTCGACCTCGATCGTTGCAAGTATGGTCTGACGACCGTCGCCTGCGAGATCTGGCAAGGGTTCATCTTCATCCACGTCGATCCGAATCCGGCGATGACGCTCGCCGACTTCATGGAGCCGATGTATGGCAACGTCGAAGGCTATCCCTTCGACAAGATGACCTCGTGCTTTTCGTGGACCACCGAGGTCGACTGCAACTGGAAGCTGGCGCTCGACGCCTTCCAGGAAGCCTACCACGTCGCCTACGTTCACGGGAATTCGATCGCGGATTCGATCAAGACCGAGAGCGGTGGCTCGATGCGTCCGCTCGACGGCCTGTGCGGCGACTATCATCGCCGCCTCTCGCTCGCCGGGAACACCAAGACCGTCTACGGCAATCCCAAGGCCGTGACTGCAGGCGGTGCAGCGCTTGAGGAGGCACTGGCAGAATCTGCGGCGGCCAAGCCGATTTCGGCAGCCGCCCTGAAGGCTGGAGCAGGCGGTGCACGCTACGAGTTCCCGATGGAGGAGCTTCCCGAAGGCGTGAACTGGACCGGAAGCCCGGACTGGATGTTCGACATCAATGTCGTGTTCCCGGACTTCTATCTGTCGCTGCGCCCGAACTATTTTCAGGCCTACAACTTCCGTCCGATCGCGCATGATCGTACCCTGGTTGAGGCGCGCGTCTATTATCCCGAGATGCTGACTGCGGGCGGCCGCTTCTACCAGGAGTACATGAAGGTCCAGCTGCGTGACGTGCTGCTGGAGGACTTCTCGACCCTCGAACGCACCCAGTCCGCCTGTGAGACCGGCGCGAAGTCGCACATGATCCTGCAGGACTACGAAATCATGGTCCGCCATGCCTTCGAAGTCATCGAACGCGTTCTGGGCCGCACGCCGGCCGAGCCGATCCCCGCCTGAGGACACGCCCATGCTTCCCACTCAATTCGCACAGCTCGAACCGTTCAGCGCCTGGTGCCTGGCGACCGAAACCGAGCGCAACATCCGCCGCCTGAGCCTGCCGCAGGATGACCTGCAGGCGTTCGCGGATGCGATCATTCCCGAAGTTCAGGGCATTGTCGCCTATCTCGATCGACAGCCGTTGGCCGAGATGCCCGAAGACGACAAGCCGCTGTTCCACATGCTGCTCTCGCTGGCCGAGATCGCTCCGGCGATCGAGTCCTACCATCAGCCCGAAGTCATCGACGGCTACGATTCCCGCCGTTTTCCGGCGCAGGAAGACTTCGTCCTGCGTCCGGCGCACTGAGGAGAACTGCTATGGCCAAGTGCCGCGTTTTCGCCATCGACCAGGGTCTGAAGACCGTAGTCGAGGATGGCCTTTACACCAAGCACCTGTTTGGAACGAACGTCAGCGTCTCGGTGGTCAAGTTCGTTGCGCCCAAGGGGCCGGAGATTCCGGCCAAGGCGCACCATCATGGCGAGGAAATCTCGCTCCAGATCATCGGCGGCTGCAACGTGATCGAAGGGCCGGGCCTCGGCGATCCCGAAGACCCAGTGACGGACATGGCGCCCAACATGGCCCTGGTCATCCCGGGTGGCCTGTCTCACTACGGCGAGAACTTCATGGGTCCTGAAGGCGCCAGCATGCGTCTCAACGTGGTGACGCCGCCTCGCGCCGAGTTCGGCCCGGAAGACGGTGCACCGTACTATCCGCTTAAGAACCGGGACGATGCCGCATGAGAACTGCAGGTTGCACCACCATTCCCACGCCTGTCCATGGCGCCCCGACTTCCGGCGGTGGGGATCATCTCGAGGCGGCACTGCGCCGGTTCGTGAACGGCGAGACGCTGTCTCCGCATGATGACCACGCTTTCGAGGAAGTGGCTGCCGTGCTGGAAGGCGAGTTCCATGTCGAGGCCGCAGGCGAGGTCTATGACCTCTCCACCGGCGAGGGCATCGTGATCCCTCCGGGTGAGCCGCGCGAATGGCGCTGCGATGGCGAAAACGGCGGACTGCTCTACCGCGTACTCGTGCGCGTTCCCGGGGCACCAGCATGACCCGCGTCCTCATCGTCGGCGCCGGACATGCGGGAGGGCGCGTTGCTCAGCATCTTGTCGAAGGCGGATTTGCGGGCGAGATCGTGCTTGTCGGTGAGGAGGTTCATATTCCCTACGAGCGGCCTGCGCTTTCCAAGGAGTTCCTCCTTGGAAAGCAGGACGTCGCTGAATTCAGCCTGCCTGTGTGTGAAGCAAGCGAGGCCTGCAGGTTCGAGCGTCGGGTGGGTCGGGTCACGTCTGTCGATCCGGTCGAGCGGACCGTCAGCACCGCTGACGGAGAGACGATCGAGTGGGACCGCCTGGTGATCGCAACTGGAGCCGACGCGCGTCGACCTCCGATCCCCGGCAATGACCTTTCGCACGTCCACGTCCTTCGCACGATCGACGATGCCCTGCGCCTGAAGTCCGCCATCACGGCGGCGAAGAACCTCGTCATAATCGGTGCGGGCGTCATCGGGCTCGAAGTTGCCTCCAGTGCGCGTGGGCATGGCGTAGCGATTTGCGTGATCGAGCCCGCCGAGCGGGTCATGGCGCGTATTCTCTCTCCCAGTGCATCGCACTGGCTGGCTGAGCAGCACCGCGCAGCGGGCACGGATCTGCGTCTTGGCAGGGGCGTTTCCGAGATCCACGGCGATGCTGTCATTCTCGACGACGGGTCGGTGATCGCGGCCGATACCGTTCTGCTCGCGACGGGCGCGGCGCCCGCCACGGCGGCTTTCGCTTCTGTCGTGGCTGCCGGGGCCGATGGCGTCCCCACTGACGCGCATTGCCGCGTTGAAGGGCACGAACATATCTATGCGGTCGGCGACGTGGCGCTTTCCAGCAGCCCGATCTACGGCCGTGCCCTGCGGCAGGAAACCTGGCGCAATGCCGAAAATCAGGCCCAGGCCGTCGCGCAAATCCTGCTCGGCGGTGAGGAGCCTTATTCGGAACTGCCGTGGATGTGGACCGATCAGCTCGGGCACAACATCCAGGTCGTGGGCTTCTGCGCCGGTGATCGCGAAGTCGTACGCGGCGATCCGGCAACGGGCAAAGCCTGCCTCTTCCAGCTCGACGGCGACCGGTTGGTCGGCGCTGTGTTGTTGGGTGAGGGCAAGCAGCGCAAGCATGTCGAACGACTGATCCTTGATCGCGTACCGGTGACAGATGCGCAGCTTGGCGATCCGGTGCAGGCGTTGAAGGCCCTCGCATGAGCGATATCGAAGCCAGGCTGGCGCGGGTCGAGGCCGAACTGGCCATCCAGCACACCCAGGCGCGCTATGCGGCTTTTGCCGATGCGAAGTACGGAGCAGACCGTCAGCGCGTCGCCGCTGAGGCGATGACCGCAGCTGCGGTAGGGCAGGCATCGTGCTTTACGCAGGATGCCGTCTGGGAGGGCGGCGAGTTCGGCGGAGAGATTACCGGGCGCACGGGTCTGACCGAGTGGTTCGCCCGTCCCCCGTGGCACTTTGCGCTGCACTATTATCTCGCACCCGAATTCGCGCTAGATGGTAATACCGCGCAGACGCGCTGGCGCTTGTGGCAGATCGGTATCCGCGACGGAGAGGTCGCGCCGGTACTGCTCGGCGGTATCACCCGTCAGCGGTTCGAACGTCAATTTGATGGATCCTGGCTGATCGCGACAATGCGGTTCGAGCAGGTCCAGATATTTCCCCTTTCTGCCGGCCACATGCCGGTTCCTGTAGCGACGGAATTTTCTCGATGAGCCTTTGCGCGGTCAAACCTGATGAAGCCGGAGCCGGTGACAGCTTTCCCGTTGCGGAAAACCTCTGCACCATCGTCTCCAATGACTGGGTGAACGAGGAATATCGCCTGCTGATCGTCGATGCGCCTGCAATCGCGCTCGCGGCGAAAGCGGGCCAGTTCTTTCATCTGATGTGCCCGCCCGACGGGGAATCGGGCAACTTCCTGCGCCGTCCGATGAGCATTCATCGCATTGACCGTGAGCAGGGTCAGCTGCACTTCCTGTACAAGGTGCAGGGCAGCGGCACCCGCGGCCTTGCTACGCTCGGGCAGGGCGATACCCTCGATGCGCTGGGACCGGTCGGTCAGGGCTTCACTTTGCCCAGGGGCACGCAGCATGTCGTGATGATTGGCCGCGGCGTCGGGCTCGCGACCCTTGCGCCGTTGGCGCAGGAGGCAGTCGCTGCAGGAGCAAAGGTCACTGCGATCCTGTCCGCGCGCATGGCCTCCCTGCTAATGGCGGAAGACGCCTTGCGCAGTGACGGTGCAGAAGTGGTCATCGTGACCGACGACGTGGGAAACAGCGACACGACATCGCTCGAAGCTTTGCTGCGCCGCGTTCATGCCGATCGCCCGATAGATTTCGTCGCGACCTGCGGTTCAAAGCGGCTGACGCGGCTGCTGCAGGACTTTTCGACTGAATTCGGGATCGCCGGGCAGGTGGCGCTGGAACAACGGATGGGCTGTGCTCTGGGCATGTGCTTTGCCTGCGTCATGCCGTTTCGTAACACTGCAGCAGATGGAACGCGCACCGTGGGCTATCGCCGCGTCTGCTGGGACGGACCTGTATTCAATCTTGAGGAGACCGTGCTGTGACGGATCTTTCCGTACGCATAGGCGATATCACGCTCGCCAATCCGATCATGCCGGGCTCCGGCACTTTGGCCGAGGGCATGGCCGACGTCTTCGATCTGAGCCGCCTCGGTGCGATCGTCACCAAGACGTTCACCGACGATCTGCGTGAAGGGAACGCTCCGCCGCGTGTGGCCGAGCTTCAGAACTCCACGCTGTTCTCGATCGGCATTCCCAGCAAGGGCACCGATTACTATCTGAACAAGACCGTCCCGTTCTACCAGAAGTTCAACACGCCGATCGTCGCGTCGATTTCCGCCGATACGACGGAAGGGTTCGGGGCGCTGGCAGCCAAGCTGTCTGACTCGGGCGTCGTTGCGATCGAAGCAAACATCTCGTGCCCCAATCTCAAGAAGGACGGACTTGCCTTCGGGATGGACCCTGTCGCCACTGAGGAAGTGATCCGCGCGATGAAGGCGGCAACGCACCTGCCGGTGTGGGCGAAGCTCTCCCCCAACGTGGGAGACATCGCGGTGATCGCCCGGGCGGCGGAGAATGGTGGCGCCGATGCGCTTGTGACCGCGAATGCGATGCTGGCCATGGCAATCGATATCGAGACCTGGCAGCCGCGCGTCGCCAACCTGATGGGCGGTATCACGGGTCCGGCCACCAAGCCCGTGATCATGCGGATGGTCTACCAATGCGCACAGGCCGTTTCGATCCCGGTGATCGGTTGCGGCGGCGTGTCCAATGCTGCGGATGCCATCGAATACATGCTGGCGGGCGCCACGGCCGTGCAGATGGGTACGCAGAGCTTCGTCCAGCCTACTGCCATGGTGAAACTGCTCGACGATCTCACAGCCTATTGCGAACGTCGCGGGATCGCCAAGGTCAGCAAGCTGACCGGCGCCATGCGCATGTTCTCTCCCGAACAGCTCGCACGCCAGGGTTCGCTGTGAGCGTGCCGTGGCTTGATCTCGGCAACCTGGACGACCTGATGGACGGCGGCGAATGCCGCGGCGTCGTGGTCGATGGGCACAAGCTGGGTATCTTCGTGGTCGATGAGGAAGTCTTCGTGATCGACGATCTGTGCTCGCATGGGAACGCGCTGCTCTCGGATGGCGATCTGGACGGCTACGAGATCGAATGCCCCCTGCACGCCGGCGCATTCGACGTGCGCAGCGGCAAGGCACTGTGCAAGCCTCTGACCCGCGACGTGCGCAAGTACGAGACGCGGGTGGAAGGTGGCGCCCTCCTGGTCCGGTTCGAACGGACGTGACGGCCCGGATCGCCATTGTCGGCACCGGCGGCACTTTCGCAATGGAAGCGCGCCATCCCTTCGATTGGGTCGAGTATGGCGAGAGCGGCATCGTTCGTCCGATTGCCGATCTGCTTGAAGGAGCCACCGCAGGCCTGGACGTCGCTCTGGCTCCGGTCGACTTCCGGGCGCTGGGCAGCACCGGCATAACGCCGGCTGACTGGCTCGACCTTGCCCGCCTGGTCCAGGGTATCGAAGCCGACGGTTGTGTAATCACGCATGGTACGGCGACGCTGGAGGAAACGGCGTTCTTCCTCTCGCTGGTCCATGGCGGCGATATGCCCGTGGTATTGACGGGCGCACAGCGCCCCGCCAACACGGCAGGGTCGGATGCATTGGCCAACCTGCGGGCGGCGCTTGCCGTCGCCGCAGCACCTCAGGCCCGCGGGCTGGGCGTCCTTGTGGTGATCGACAACCTGATTTTCGCCGCACGGGATGTGACCAAGGACAGTTCGGGCGCGCTCGATGCCTTCGTCGCCGGTGAGTTCGGACCGTTGGGTCGGGTCGAGGCGGATGGTTCCATCTCGCTTCGTCGCGCCGTGCCTCGCACGCAACTTCCGGTCGACCTGGGAGAAGCCATCGCAGGTGGAGCATCCGGGTTGCCGCGGGTGGACATCGCCTATTCCTATGCCGGCGCCGATGGTGCCGCCATCGAGGCCTTCGTATCGGCAGGTGCGCGTGGCATCGTCTCAGCGGGTCTTCTGCCCGGACGACCCGCGAACGGTGAAGCCCCGGCGCTGGCTGCTGCCGCAGAGCAGGGGGTGATCGTGGTACAGGCGACCCGAGGGGCGCGTGGCAACGTCGTATCTCAGGCCTTTCTCGATCGCGCGGGCGTTCTCGCCGGAGGAGACCTCTCACCCCAGAAGCTGCGGATCGTTGTCATGCTTGTGCTGGCACTCGGCGGAGACGCAGCTACCCTGTCGGCAGTTCTTCAGGCCATCTGACAGCGGTTTCGAAAGGTAGGACGTTGAGTAGCATACCCCTTTCTTCCACGCCGCGTACTGCCAGCCCTGCACGAGTGACGGCGCTGTGTTGGATCGGCCTGTTCGCCGAAGGCTACGATCTTGGAGTCTTCGGGGCTGTTCTTCCCGGTCTGATGGCTGACCCGGTCTGGAAACTCTCCCCTGTGGAAGCGGGCATGCTCGCCAGCAGCGCCCTAATCGGGATGTTCATCGGCGGCTTCCTGCTGGGCACCCTGAGCGATCAGGTCGGTCGTCGTCGTTGTTTCCTGGGCTGCATCGCCCTGTTTTCCGCTGCGACCGGTCTTGCCGCCGTCGCGCCCACCCCGCTCCTCTTTGCGCTTTGCCGCCTCGTCAGCGGCATAGGAGTCGGGGGCATGATCCCGGTCGCTTCGGCCCTCGTGACCGAATTCGCACCGCCCGAAAGGCGAAGCCGCGAATATGCGATGATGTATTCCGGATACTCGATCGGCATCTTCGCTGCTGCCCTCGCCGGATTCTTCCTGCTCGCCGCGCATGGCTGGCGACCGGTGGTCATGCTGGGAGCCTTTCCGCTAATTCTGTTGCCGGTGCTGGCATTTCTCCTGCCGGAATCGCCGGATTACCTCATGCGGGCGGGTAGAGAGGACCGGGCTCGGGCGGTGGCGGACCAGTTCGGTGTGGCACTCGCGCATGGAATGCTGCCATCCGACCGGCGAAAGCCTGCCTGGTCGGATGCACTGCGGATATTCGCACACGGAAACCGACAGGCGACCGCTGGTTTCTGGGCAACGACGTTCCTCGGCATGGTGGTGGTCTACGGTCTCAACACCTGGCTGCCGCAAATCATGCGCAGTGCCGGCTATGATCTCGGCCCCAGCATCCTGTTCCTCGGTGTGTTTGCGCTGGCTTCTTCGGTTGGTGGTGTCGTCCTTGGCCTGGCAGCGGATCGCTGGGGCAGGGGGCCGACCATTGCCTCGGCCTTCACCATGGGCGCGGGAGCCATTCTCATGCTCTCTCACCACTGGCCGCTCGGCGTGACTTATGTGGTGGTGGCCGCTGCCGGTGTAGGCAGCGTGTCGGCCGCCGTGCTCGTGACGGCCTATCTCGCGAGTTATTTCCCCTCAGACCTGCGTGCAACGGCAGTGGGTTGGTGTCTCAGCTTCTCGCGTTCAGGTGCGATTGCGGGTCCGATGATGGGAGCCACGCTGGCGCAACTGGGCTGGCCGGTAGCCACCAACTTCTACATGTTCGCGTTGATGGCACTTCTGTCTGCAGGAGCGATCCTGTGCGTTCCTCGCAAGAAGGCATGACAATGATCCGATACTTCATGCCCGGCGCCCTGATGCTGGCGGCCCTCCCGCCGATAGCCTCCGCGCAGCCGGTCACCGCAGAGGCTTTACGACGCGATCCGGCATTCAAGGCCGCACAGGCGCATCTAGCTCGCGATTATGATCGTATCGTGGCTGAAACGATCCGCATCACAGAAATCCCTGCACCCCCGTTCAAGGAAGCAGAGCGAGCCAGCGCCGTGGCCGTGATGATGCGCGAGGCAGGACTTCGCGATGTTCACATTGACGAGGAAGGCAACGCCGTCGGCATCCGGCCCGGTACTGGAAATCAGTCGATGGTTGCGATCGGTGCGCATCTCGATACGGTCTTTCCTGAAGGCACGCCGATCAAGGTGCGGCGCGAAGGCGATCGCCTGCTTGCGCCGGGTATCAGCGACAACAGCGTAAGCGTGGCCGTACTTCTGGCGTTCGTTCGGGCGCTGGATGCCGGAGCGGTGAAAACAAAGCAGGATCTGCTGTTCGTTGCCAACGTCGGAGAGGAAGAACGCGGCGCGTTCCGTGGGGTGCGTTATCTGCTGCAGCGCAGCCCCTATCACTCACGCATCAGCGCATTCATCGGTCTGGAGCCGGGCAATACGGGCGGGATCACCAATGTCGGTATCGGCGTGCGGCGCTACACCGTCACGTACAAGGGGCCGGGAGGCCACTCCATGTTTGCTTTCGGCACGGTGAACCCGGCGACGGCCATGGCCGAGACGATCGTGCGCTTCGACCGCTATCGCCCGCTGGACCGGACCACCGTCTGGAACGTTGGCCTAGTTAGCGGGGGCACATCGATCAACACGATCCCTGCGAGCGTCTCTATGTCAGTCGACATGCGCTCTACGAATGCCGCTGATCTGGATCGCCTCGACATGTTTTTTCGCAAGGCCGTGGCTGACGGGACCACCGCGGAAAACGCGGCTCGGGGCGGCGCTAAGGGAACCGTCGCAGCCAAGATCGAAACGGTGCTGCCGATAGAGCGCCCCGTCACCCATATCCCCGATGACACCATGCTCTTGCGTAATGCGGTATCGGCCATTCGCTCCGGCGGCATGGAGCCATCCATGCGTAGTGGATCGTCGGATTCAGCCATTCCTCAGGACATGGGTTTGCCCGGTCTCACCCTGGATTCCGGAATGGAGTACGTCGCTCCCCATTCACCGACCGAAGCGATCGTGCTCGATCGGCCCACCAATCTTCGCGTCATGGGCAATACCCTTGCCACGCTGCTCCTGACCGCCAATCAGTAGGACGATCATGTTTTCCCTCTTCCTCACCTTCACCCACCCCGATCCTGCTGCGCGGCTCAGTGCTGCTGAATACGACAGGGTTACCGAGATCGTCCGCTCGGTGCCCAACGTCAGCCGCGCTCACATTTTCACGCCCGAGATCGCGCGTGACCGCTACTTCGACGATGGCCCGTCTCCGTTGCTCACGCTTCAGGTCTACTTCACGCGCCTGGATCTGCTCGAGGCGGCAATCGGTGAAGGAGGCGGGTTCCATTCGCTCTTCGCGGCTGATCTGCCGACGCTTCAGGCTGCGGCCGGGGAGCAGCAGGTGATGTGGACGCGGGCCTTCACCACGCCGTCGACTTCGGCGTACGAACAGGGCCTGCCATGCAGCTACCTTGTACATTATCCGGGGCAGCCCGAGGTGCTGAATGATTGGCTGCGATACTACTTTGCCAACCATGCACGCATCATGGGATACTTCCCCAGCGTGCGCGAAGTGGAGGTCTTCACGCGGGTCGATTGGGTCGGCACCTTGCCCATGGCCCGCGTGGAGTATTTCCAGCGCAACAAGATCGTGTTCGACAGCGCGGCGGCACTTGAGGCGGCGCTCAATTCCGACGTGCGCGAGGAGATGAAGGCAGACCGAGCGCAATTCCCGCCTTTCAGCGGTACGAACATCCACTTTCCGATGGCCACCGACACCGTCGTCGGTCCGCGCTTCGTTCCCGTGGCGCCACGCTGATGAAGCGACTGCACACACTCGCGGCCGCGACGGCGCTTGCCTGCTGCCTGGTCACGAGTCTGGCCTCAGCGCAGCCGGTGTCGCAGGCGCAGACCGCAACGGCCGATCCGGGGCCACGTGACGTCAGCGTGGAGTGGTCGGTGAAGATTCCCGTGCGCGACGGTGTGCGCCTCAATGCGAACATCTATCGACCTGCAAATGCCACAGGACCGTTGCCTGTGGTGTTGACGGTCACGCCTTACACGATCGACACGCTCCATACCGTGGGAATGTGGTTCGCACGGCACGGCTATATCTATGCAGCCGTCGATACGCGGGGGCGCGGAGGGTCGGGCGGCGCGTTCCTGCCCACCAACCATGAGAGCGAGGACGGCTACGATGCCATCGAATGGCTGGCCCGAATGCCGGGCAGCGACGGGCGCGTGGTTGGCTGGGGTGGCTCCTACGCCGGGCGCAACCAGTTGTTCTTCGCGGCGGAGGCGCCGTCGGCGCTGAAGGCGATTGCGCCAGCATCGGCGGGCCTGAACACGGTGGACCGCGACATGCGGGCGAACGTGCCTTTCCCGCAGCTGATGCAATGGCTGGCCTACACCGCCGGTACGACCTCCAATCGCGCCGCCTACACCGATCGAGCATACTGGCTTGGTGCGCTTTCGGAACTTGCCAGCGGAAAGGTCTCCTACCGCGAATTCGATTCCCTCGTCGGCATGCCGAGCGCGACATGGCAGGAGAACCTCAAGCATCCGACTGTGGATGCCTATTGGCGCACGCAGACTACCGATGCGGGAATGCTGGACAAACAACAGCTTGGGCGCATCACTATCCCTGTATTGGGCATCACCGGCAGCTATGATCCCTCGCAGACGGGCCTGCGGGCCTATCTCGCAGCGCGGGCGTCGGTGGTCGCTCCGGAAGTTCTCGAAGGGCAGTACCTGGTGCTGGGACCATGGGACCATCCGGGTACTCGTAATCCGCAGCGAGTCACGGGCGGTGTCGACATGGGCGCCGCGAGCGTCGTCGACATGCTCGAACTGCATCGCCAATGGTTTGACTGGGTCCTGGGGCGCGGAGCCAAACCGGCATTCCTGACAGACCACTTCGTCTATTTCCTGGCGGGCGCAGATAAATGGGTCTCTGCACCGAGCATCGCCGCGGCGGCTGCACCGGTGCATACGTTGATGCTCAGTTCTCCCGACACCGATGCTGGCGCGATGGCACGTGCAGGCAGCCTTGCTCCCTCAGCGGTGCGCCAGGCCCCCGACCGCTATACGTATGATCCCTCCGTGCCAGGGCGCAATGAGGGCGTGGAAGGGTTTGACCTGGTCAGCCCGAAATGGCTTACCGATGCGACCGCCGTGTCTCGCCTCGATGGTGAAGGACTGGTCTACGACATGGCGCCGCTGACGCACGCTGCGGATATCGTGGGTATCCCTTCGGCACGTTTGTTTCTCACCATGGACGTGCCCGATACTGACGTACGGGTAGCTCTCTATGCCGTGATGCCCGATGGCACACAGGTCTTTCTGACCCAGGATCAGATTCGCGCGCGCTATCGGCGCAGCCTCGAGAAAGAGGAGCTGGTACCGTCGGGGAAGCGTCTCCAGTATGATTTCTCCCGGTTCGACTTCGTGTCGCGCCGATTGCCCGTGGGAGCACGGCTTCGGCTGGTCGTCTCACCCTTGGGGCTGAGCATTCATCAGCAGCGCAACCGAAATTCCGGCGGGGCGGTGGCTGACGAGACGGCTGCCGACAACCGGATTGCCCACGTGGCGCTGGCGATGGGGCCGGGCCTTAGCAGCCTGGCAGTGCCGATGCAGGAGGTGCCCTGAAGCGGTTACTTGTCGCCCAGAAGCAAGGCGATCCAGTGATCGGTCAGGGTATCCATGTCACGAACGTCGCCCAGGCGGCGGTTGATTGCAAAGCCGTCGAAGGCCATCCACATGAGGTGGGACATCAGACCGTCGGCGACAAGATGATGGCGCTCTTCCGGAAGAATGCGGATGAGCAGTTCGGTCAGGAATTCTTCGACTCTCAGCAGGAGGTCGTTCGGTTTCTTGTCGTCGGGCGGCGTGGTGGCCAATGCTTCGACCAGAGCGTTCGCCATGCCATGGTCAGTGGAGGGGATATCCCGCCAAAGGCCCAGGATCAGACGCCGGAGGCGTGTCTCCGGTGATCTGTAGCGCATGGTTGCCGTCTCGATCTCCTCGAGCTTGCTGGTGAGCCACGGCTTGTAAACGGCATAGAGCAGCAGGATCTTCGACGGGAAATAGACATAGAGGTTGGCTACCGTCATGCTGGACGCCTTGGCGATCGCAGCAACGGTGGTAGACGAGTATCCACGCTCGGAAAAGAGGTCGAACGCCGCCATCATGATGGCATTTCGCATGTCCTCTTTCTTGACCTGCGCCATGACTTCCCCTCAAGTTTCATTACCGAATGCCGAACGGCTATCAGAAATGGCCTACCGCCCAGTTGGTGATCCGGCAAGCTATCGGATCGTAGATCCTTGCCACTGTCTTACCGAGAAGGTTCTCTTGCGAGGGGTGGTGGCTCCGGCAAACTTACCGGGCCACCGCCTTCAAAAGTTATCAGAAACGATAGCCCGCAGTCAGCGACCAAGTGCGGGGGCGCCCATAGGCAATCTCCGTACAGCCGCACAAGGTCGACAGATCGGCCTCAGTGATGGCGTACCGCTTATCGAACAGGTTGTTGATAGCGGCGGTGAGTGAGAAGCCGCTGTCGCCGCGCCAGGTGATGCGGCCATCGACAAGCGTGTAGCCATTCAGCTTCTGGCTGTCGAAATTGCGGGCATTGGTGAAGAAGCTGCTGCTGGACGTGACGTTACCTCCAAAAGCCAGCTCGCCACCCATCACGTCCGGAACCTTGTAGGAAGCGCTAGCCGTGAGTTGTCGGCGCGGTGCGAAAGTCGGCGTCACATCCCGGGTAATTCCCGGTGCGATGGGCAGGTCATGTACCGTGCTATGGTTGTACGATCCGCCGACAGACAGCTCCAGGTTCTGCACGGGCCGCAAGGTGACAGCCACTTCGCCACCGTTGGTGGTCGCGTCCGCATTCTGGATATAGCCGCCGGCGGTCACGAACAGAAACGCCTGATAGTTCTTGTAGTCGTAGTGATAGACGGCCGCATCGACCGTCAGGAGGCGATCCAGCGAGAACTTGAAGCCACCCTCATAGGAAACAAGCGTCTCCGGCTTGTAGAGGATCTGCGCGGGTGTGAGGGCGGGGCCGGCCGGAAGCTTGTTGTTGAAGCCGCGACCGCGCACGCCCCGGTTCACGCTCGCATACACGAGAAGATCGTCAGATGGCTTCCAGTTCAGGCCCGCTTTGCCGGTCCAGAAGTTGTTGGAAATACGATTGCTGTAGGAAGGCTGGACGGTGAACAGATAGTTCTGCGTGTCGAGATTGTCATTGTCGTCATTACGAAAGGCGCTCGACACAAAATCGAACTTTGCCCTTTCGTGGATAAACCGGCCGCCCGCCACGAAAGTCAGCGTCGGAACAAACTCGTACTCCACCTGAGCGAACACCGACGCAGATTGCTTGCGAAGCTGTGCCACGTTTGCAAGATCGATGCCCGACGCCTCATAGCCCGGATAGTTGCGGGCGTAGATCGAGTTTGCACGGGCCAGATAACCGCCTTGGGTATCGACCAGAATATTGAGATAATAGGCTCCGGCATTCCAGACCAGATTGTCAATCTTGCCGGTCGCGCGCAGTTCCTGCGTGAAGGAACCTGTCTGCCCGTTCTGCGCAACCCCCAGATAATTGATGGGAGAGACTTCGGCATCCAGCTTCAGGCGCTTTGCGATGTGGATGTAATCGGTGACCGAGTAGATCTGCGTCTCACCCAGATCGTAGGTAAGATGCAGGGCACCGTCGTAAATCTTCATGCCAGTGCAGCGCGAGCAGTAGAAGTCGGTGCTGGTCCGGTAGGCGCTGGTCGGTGGCGGTGTATATCCAAACGAGTTGGGTCCACCTGTGTAGTAACCGCCGACGACACGGTTGGAGGAATCGCGGATAGGCGCCGTACCGATGGAATTGTAAGGTGCCATCGACATGTCCTGCTTGAAATACAGGCCGCTGACACGGGCAGTGAGGCGGTCGCTCAACTGCGACTGCAGTTGCAGGCGCGTAGCAAAAGTGTCGAACCCGCCCAGATCAGGCGCTCCGGGAAAATCGTTCTTCAGCCACCCGTCTTCACGGTTGTAGATCACAGACGCGCGCGCCTGCACGTTTTCAGCGATCGGGCCACTTATCGCACCTTCGACCTTCGCCTGATTGTAGCTGCCGTAAGTGGCATTTACGAAGCCTTCCATCGTTTCGGTTGGCTTGGCGATGACGAAGTTGACCAGGCCGCCCGTCGAATTGCGCCCGAAGAGGGTGCCTTGGGGGCCCTTTAGTACCTCGACATGATCTATGTCGAACATGGCAAAGCTCTGAGCCTGGACCGTCGGGATATAGCCATCGTCGACATAGACGGCGACGGGCGCTTCACTGCCATCGTTGAAGTCGCTGAGGGTGACGCCACGGATGGAAAATGCGGCCGCCTGGCCGCCGGTGTTCGATGCAGCCGTCACACCGGGCGTAATTTTCGCGACATCGATAGCGTTCGTTATCTGGCGGTCGCGCAAATCTTCCGCAGCGAAGGCCGCGATGGTCACCGGCACGTCGCGAATGCTCTGGTTACGGCGCTGGGCCGTGACGACGATATCGCCCCCACCGGTTGGCGGCGATGCTTCGGACTTGGTGCCTCCAGCGACGGTAGTTGCAGTCTGAGCGGATACGTTGGTGGTGAGGCCAGCGAAAACCATCGCCATAGCCGAGCATGGAAGAAAGCGCGACGTGTAGTGCATGAAGCTCCCCTTAAATTGACCAAGTTCCTGCGCGCGAACGATTACTGATCGTTTTTTATTTTTTGGAATTGATGCCGGGGAATGCGGACAAGCATCTTCGCCTCGGGAGATCCCAAGATTCAATATGCTGACGACTTAGGAGCACCCCCCTGACGGGCTTTATTAGCGAGCACTACTCTTTAATGATTCGAGAAAACTGTCAAGCGGACATTTTGATGACAGTCTTCCAGGCTTGGCGGCGGCGACGAAAGTTCACCCGTAGAGGCGACCGGCAATCTGCCGCAAAGTAGCTGTCTCCGAAGACTCGTCCGCAACTCTCGTGCTCAGAATGATCGGAGAAAACGCGTTGTTCTCTCGTACTGGCAGGTAACGTACGTCATCGCGCTGAACGCGCTTCATGGAGATTGGCACCAGGGCCACACCTGCAGCCGACGCGACCAGACCGAGTGCAACCTGGACATCGCGAACCTCTGTCAGAAACTGTGGATAGACCCGTTCGTCACGAAGCATCCCAAGGACCTGATCAATGTAGCTGGGGCGGGGCTGGCTGGGATAGACGATCAGTCTGTGATCGGTGAGATCGCGCAAGCTGACCGTGTCCCGACGGGAAAGCTCATGATCGGCCTGTACGGCAAGAACCAGGCGTTCCTGTGCCAACACCGAGCGCGCGATTGCCGGATCATCAATCTGAAGGCGGCCGATCCCTGCATCTATGCGGCCGTCCTTCAGGGCTGCCACCTGTTCAAGGGTGGTCATTTCCAACAGTTCTACATCAAGGTCGCCAGCGGTATCGCGGAACTCCCGCACGACGTCCGGCATTGCGCCGTAGACGACCGAGGCCACGAAGCCGATTGCATAGCGACGTTTCGAGGCTTTCCCGATCCGCTCCATCGATCTGCGCAATTGCTCGACATTGGAAAGGATCTGCGAGGCCTGATCATGAAAGATGCGGCCCGCCTCGGTAAGCCGGACCGGCCGGCTGTCCCGGTCGAACAGTTGGACACCCAATTCATGTTCGAGTTCACGGATCTGACGACTCAAGGGGGGCTGAGCAACACCCAGGCTTTCGGCGGCTCGCGTGAAATTGCGTTCTTTGACGACGGCTTCGAAATACCGGAGATGTCGGAGTTCCATCATACCTCTGAAGTATCATGCGAGACTGAGATAGTCTTTCCGCTTGACCGTTTCAAGGCCTAGCTTCCCCATCATACCAAACGGGAGAGGGAACGTGGTTGCACTAAAACGTGCCGAGAGTTTCATCGTCGATGTGCCGACGATCAGGCCGCATGTGCTGGCCATGGCGACGATGCACGCCCAGTCTATGGTGATCGTCCGCTTGACCAATGCCGACGGCGTCGAGGGGCTGGGTGAGGGCACCACGATCGGCGGCCTTAGCTACGGCGAGGAAAGCCCCGAGAGCATCAAGTCCGCCATCGACACGTATATCGTCCCGGTCCTCGAAACCTGCGACATCGCGCAGGTCGGCGCGACGATGGCGAAGATCGCCAAGTGCGTGCGCGGTAACCACTTCGCCAAGTGCGCGGTGGAGACGGCACTTCTGGACATGCAGGGCAAGCGACTCGGCGTGCCGGTTTCAGAACTGATCGGCGGCGGGCGCGTGCGTGACAGCCTACCGGTCGCCTGGACGCTCGCCAGCGGCGACACCGCCCGCGACATCGCCGAGGGTGAGGCCATGCTGGAGGCGCGCCGCCACCGCATCTTCAAGCTCAAGATCGGCAAGCGCGACGTGCGGGACGACGTCGCCCACGTCGGCGCGATCTGCAAGGCGCTGGGCGACCGGGCCAGCGTGCGGGTCGATGTCAACCAGAACTGGAGCGAGGCGCAGGCCAAGCTAGGTATGAAGATGCTTCTCGATGTCGGCTGCGACCTCGTCGAACAGCCCATCGCGGGCGACGCGATCGCCGCCATGGCGCGGCTGTCCAAGTCGCAGGCGGTGCCGCTCATGGCAGACGAGGCGCTGCACGGCCCCCGTTCGGCGTTGCGGATCGCGGCTGCCAATGCGGCGGGCGTCTTCGCCCTCAAGATCGCGCAGTCGGGCGGCCTCTTCGCCACCGCCGAAGTCGCTGCGATCGGCACTGCGGCGGGGATCGGGCTCTATGGCGGCACGATGCTGGAGGGCAGCGTCGGCACGGCCGCCTCTGCCCATGTCTTCGCGACCCTGCCAGACCTTGCCTGGGGTACCGAACTGTTCGGCCCACTGCTTCAGACCGAGGAAATCCTGACGACGCCGCTGGCCTACGGCGACTTCTCGCTGGCGGTGCCGGCCGGGCCGGGCCTGGGCATCGAACTGGACCCCGACAAGATCGCCTTCTTCCGGCGCGACAGGACCGCGCCCACCCTCCACGCCGTTTTCGCAGGAGCCTGACACCGATGCTTTTCATGGTCGAGATGGACGTGAACATCCCCCTGGACTTCGATCCCGCCGAGGCCGCACGCATCAAGGCCGAGGAGAAGGCATACTTCCAGACCCTGCAGGCGGCGGGCACCTGGCGGCATATCTGGCGCAAGGTCGGCCTCTATTCCAACGTCTCGATCTTCGATGTGGAAAGCAACGGCGCACTGCACGATACGCTGATGGCGTTGCCGCTCTATCCCTTCATGACGATGAAGATCACCCCGCTGGCCAGGCATCCTTCCTCCATCCATGACGACGATCGCTGATCGTCACCGCACGGCATCACCCAGAACAACGGGAGAGAATAAAATGGACGTCAGCTTCGTGAAGACCCCCGAGATCCAGCAGCTTCTGGACCGGGCGGCGGGCGTGAACGAAAGCGGGGGCAACCCGCGCCTGAAGGGCATCGTGCGCGACCTGACCCAAAGCGTGATGGAACTGATCGTGAAGCACGACATTTCCGAGAGCGAATTCTGGCTGGCGATGAAGTACCTTGCCGACAGCGCCGGTGAGATCGGACTGATCGTTCCGGGCACCGGGATCGAGCACTTCCTCGACCTCTATATGGACGCCAAGGATGCCGAGGCGGGCCTGACCGGCGGCACGCCGCGCACCATCGAAGGCCCGCTCTACGTCGCAGGCGCGCCGCTGGTGGAAGGCAACGTCAACCTCAGCACCGATCCCGACGAGGGTTGCCAAGTGCTGCACATGACCGGCACGATCACCGGCCCGGACGGCGAGGCGGTGCAGGGCGCCATCGTGCATGTCTGGCATGCGAACTCGAAGGGCTGGTACTCGCACTTCGATCCCACAGCTGAGCAGACCCCGTTCAACAACCGCCGCCGCATCAAGCTGGGTTCCGACGCGCGATATGCGTTCCACTCCAAGCAGCCGAGCGGCTATTCGGTTCCGCCGCAGGGGGCGACCGACCAGCTGATGCAGGCGCTGGGTCGTCACGGCAACCGTCCGGCTCACGTCCACTTCTTCATCGAGGCGCCGGGTTATCGCACGCTGACGACGCAGATCAACTTCGGCGACGATCCGTTTGCGGCTGACGACTTCGCCTTCGGCACCCGCGAGGGTCTTTTGCCGATGCCGAGCCGCCAGGGCGACAGCGCCTACATCCAGTTCGATTTCCAGCTGCAGCGTGCGCATGACGCCGGCGACGAGGGCTTCTCCTCGCGTGCCCGTGCCGAAGCGACGCCGGCAGCCGATAACGTCTGAGAACCAGCACAGGAATGCATCGTCATGTCCAAGATTTACGATAGTCCCGCAGAGGCTCTCGATGGCCTGCTGTTCGATGGCATGACGATCATGTCCGGCGGCTTCGGCCTGTCGGGCAACCCGGAGAGCCTGATCCCGGAAATCCGCAAGTCGGGCGTCACCGGCCTGACGGTCGTTTCCAACAACGCCGGCGCGGACGGGTTCGGCCTGTGGATGCTGCTGGAAAGCCGGCAGGTGCGCAAGATGATCTCCTCCTACGTGGGCGAGAACAAGCTGTTCGAGCAACAGTATCTCTCGGGCGAACTGGAACTGGAACTCAACCCGCAGGGCACGCTGGCCGAACGCATCCGCGCGGGCGGGGCAGGCATTCCGGCGTTCTATACCAGGACCGGCGTCGGCACCGTGGTGGCCGAGGGCAAGCCGGTCGAGGTGTTCGAGGGCGAGGAATACGTGCGCGAGACGTGGCTGCGCTCCGACCTTTCGATCATCAAGGCCTGGCGTGCCGATCCTGCGGGCAACCTCATGTTCCGCAAGACCGCGCGCAACTTCAACCCGAACATGGCGACGGCGGGCAGGGTGACGGTGGTCGAGGTGGAGGAGATCGTGCCCGAGGGCACCTTCGATCCCGACTGCATCCATACGCCCGGCATCTACGTCGACCGGGTGGTGCTGTGCACGGTCAACGAGAAGCGCATCGAGAAGCGCACGGTTCGTGAGAAGGAGATCGCGTGATGTCCCAGGAAACCAAAGGCTGGAACCGCGACGGGATGGCCGCCCGGGCGGCGAGGGAACTGCGCGATGGGTACTACGTGAACCTCGGCATCGGCATCCCCACGCTGGTGGCCAACCATGTGCCCGAGGGCGTCAACGTGACCCTGCAGAGCGAGAACGGGATGCTGGGCATCGGCCCGTTCCCGTATGACGAGGACGTCGATCCCGATCTGATCAACGCCGGCAAGCAGACGATCACCGCACTGCCGACGTCCAGCTTCTTCTCCTCTGCGGACAGCTTCGCGATGATCCGCGGCGGCCATATCGACATGGCGGTGCTGGGCGCGATGGAAGTCTCGGCACGGGGCGATCTCGCCAACTGGACGATCCCGGGCAAGATGGTGAAGGGCATTGGCGGGGCGATGGACCTCGTGGCGGGCGTCAAGCGCGTGGTCGTGGTGATGGATCACCTCTCGAAGAACGGCAGCCCCAAGATCCTGCCGGAATGCACCCTGCCGCTGACCGGCAAGGCCTGCGTCGATCTCATCGTCACCAACCTTGCGGTGATCGCGGTGGACCGTGCGAACGGGGGGCTTACGCTCGTCGAACTCGCCCCCGGCGTCACCGAGGCCGAAGTCACGGCAAAGACCGGCGCACCGCTCAAACCGGCGCTAGCCGAGGCTCTCACCTGATGCCGTTCTGTGAGGTCGAGGGCGCCAGCCTCTACTGGAAGCGCGACGGGATCGAGGACGGTCCGGCGCTGGTGCTGCTCAATTCCATCGGCACCGACATGGACCTGTGGGAACCGGTGCTGCCCTTCCTGCGCGAACGTTTCGCCGTGCTGCGCATCGACGCGCGCGGTCACGGTGCCTCGCGCGCCGCGCCGGGCGATCTGACGCTGGCCCGGCTGGCCGACGACGTTCTGGCTGTGGCCGATGCTGCAGGCCTTGCGCGCTTCTCGCTGGCCGGGGTGTCGCTGGGTGGCATGATCGGCATGGAACTGGCGCTGCGCGCGCCGCAGCGCGTCGACAGGCTGATCCCCATCTGCACATCGGCGACGATGGACAGCGCATCGTGGGCCGACCGCGTCGCCAAGGTACGGGGCGGGGGCATGGCCGCCATCGCGCAGCTGGCGATGGGCCGCTTCCTGTCCGACGCCGCCAGCCCGGCGATCTACCAGGCCGTGCTGCGTCAGCTGTTGTCGATGGATGCCGAGGGTTATGCGGCATGTGGCGCGGCGATCCGCGACATGGATCTGGCCACCCGTATCCCTGCCATCGCCGCGCCGACGCTGGTCATCACCGGCATTCGCGACACATCGACCCCGTTCGAGGGCCACGGCGAACATCTCGTCGCGCGCATTCCCGGCGCGGCGCATGTGTCGCTCGAAGCCGCGCACCTTGTCCCGCTCGAAGCCCCTGAGGCGCTGGTGGGCGCCATAGTCTCCTTCCTCGAAAGCTGAGTACCGTGCCCCAAGCCTTCATCTGCGATGCCATCCGCACCCCCATCGGCAAGCTGAACGGCAGCCTTGCCACCGTGCGTGCCGACGATCTTGCCGCGCTGCCGCTGAAGGCGCTGATGGAGCGCAACGTGACTGCCGACTGGGCCGCGCTCGATGACGTGATCCTGGGCTGCGCCAACCAGGCGGGCGAGGATAATCGCAACGTCGCCCGCATGGCGGTGCTGCTGGCGGGTATGGGCGAGAGCGTTCCGGGTGTCACCGTAAACCGCCTGTGCTCGTCCGGCCTCAACGCGCTCGGCATGGCGGCGCAGGCGATCCGCAGCGGCGATGCGGACTTCCTGATCGCAGGCGGGGTCGAGAGCATGACCCGCGCGCCTTACGTCATGGGGAAGGCGGGTAGCGCCTTCGGCCGCGAGCAGAAGATCGAGGACACGACGCTGGGCTGGCGCTTCGTCAATCCGGCGATGAAGGCGGCCTATGGCGTCGACACGATGCCAACCACTGGCGAGAATGTCGCGGAGCAGTGGGGCGTGAGCCGCGAGGAGCAGGACCGCTTCGCCCTCGCCAGCCAGGAGAAGGCTGCCGGCGCGCAGGCCAGCGGCCGCCTTGCCGCAGAGATCGTGCCGGTCACGATCCCGCAGAAGAAGGGCGATCCGCTGGTCTTCGCCGCAGACGAGCACCCGCGCGCCACCAGCCTGGAAGCGCTGGCGAAGCTCAAGCCCGTGGTCAAGGCGGATGGCACCGTGACCGCAGGCAATGCCTCGGGGCTCAACGACGGCGCGGCGGCGATGCTGGTCGCGTCGGAAGCGGCGGCGGCACGCCACGGCCTGACGCCACGGGCTCGCGTCATCGGCATGGCGGCAGCCGGCATCGCGCCGCGCATCATGGGGGCTGGCCCGATCGAGGCGGCACGCAGGGTGCTGGCGCGCAGCGGGCTCACCGCCGATCAGCTGGACGTGATCGAGTTGAACGAGGCCTTCGCCAGCCAGGCCATCGCCACGTTGCGCGATCTGGAGATCGACCCCTTCGACCCGCGCGTGAACCCCAACGGCGGCGCGATCGCGCTTGGCCACCCGCTTGGCATGTCGGGCGCACGCATCGCGCTCTCGGCAGTCGAGGAACTGCAGCGCAGCGGCGGTCGCTACGCTCTGGCGTTCATGTGCATCGGGGTGGGCCAGGGTCTCGCCGTGCTGATGGAGCGCGTGTGATGGAAAGCGTAATTTCAACCATAATTTTCCGGTTGGAAATTACGTTTTGAGTTTGAAGCATTTGGACTTCAGGTATTGCGATCGTAATAGCTATACCGGTTCATAGGTTGCCCTTGTATATTTGGATTTGGTATCCGTAGGACGCCTCGCGTAACAGCGACCTTTGTTACGGGCTTCGGATAGATTTTTTAAGCGGTGAGAGGGAGTAAGTCCGGCTAATGCTGGGACCTTCCGGTCGGTCGGCTTAGCGGCGAGTACCCCAGGAAAGCCGACGCTCCCTTCGCGGTGGCACGAGCCCAAGTCAGCGGCCTGCCCTGGGACTTTCGCGAAGTCCGTCTTTGGAGAAACTGACCGAGCAAAGCGGACATTCAGAGCCTTGCAGAAGCCGCTTGCCGGAAGGCGGCAAGGCGCCTATCCCGGTATTCGAGCGTAAAGAGGTCGAGCCTATATGCGGCCGTCTAATGACGACTGCTTTTATCCCATTTCATCGTCCCGGTGCTGCTCCTGCTCTATCCTCCCGATCTCATCCATCGCCATTTCTCAGTGTCTAACTTCGTAACGTGCGGGGAGGGGGGGGCTTAGCCTGATCGGCCCCCACCGAGTGGTCCGGGTTATTTGTTAGTGTAAGATTGCCTC
>NZ_ATHL01000076.1 GCF_000445125.1 Novosphingobium lindaniclasticum LE124 | reverse complement strand
CTAGTCATCTGAATCTAAAGTTCGCCACATAATGTGCGTTCTGCGGTCTGGCAGAAGCGCTTGACCGAGGCGAGGATCTCGTCTGCCGACTTTGTCCATCGGTACGGCTTTGGGTTCTGATTGTGACGTTCGATGAAGGTTCGGATGTCCTGCTCCAGTTCGCTCGTGGAGGTATGAACTCCGCGGCGTAACTGCTTGCGGGTAAGCTCGGCAAACCAGCGTTCGACCTGGTTGATCCAGGATGCCGAGGTTGGCGTGAAATGGACATGGTAGTGCGGGCGACGGGCGAGCCATGCCCGGACCAACGCGGTCTTGTGAGTGGCGTAATTGTCCATGATGATGTGGACATCGAGGTCGCGCGGTACCTGCGCGTCGATCTGTTTGAGGAAGTCGAGAAACTCGGTGGCGCGGTGACGCTTGTAGCATTTGCCGATGACAAAGCCCGAGGCAATATCGAGCGCTGCGAAGAGTGAGGTCGTGCCATGACGGACATAGCTGTGCGTGCGGCGCTCCGGCATGCCAGGCATCATCGGAAGGACCGGCTGCTCGCGATCGAGAGCTTGAATCTGGCTCTTCTCGTCCACGCTGAGCACCAACGCTCGGTTGGGCGGCGACAAATACAGACCGACGATATCGCGGACCTTGTCGACGAACAGCGGATCGCTCGACAGCTTGAACGTCTCCGAGCGATGCGGCTGAAGTCCGAAGGCGGTCCAGATGCGTCGGATCGTCGTGTGTGAGAAGCCAGTTTCTCCTGCCATCGAGCGGATCGACCAGTGGGTCGCGTCATCGGGCTTTGAACGCAGCGTCCGCTCGATCACGGCCGCCACCTGATCGTCCGCGATCGATCTGGGCCTGCCTGGTCGAGCCTCGTCCAGCAGCCCTTCGATACGATCCTTGAGAAAGCGCCGGCGCCACTTGCCGACGGTGTGCTCATGCACTCCCAACTCCGCCGCTACGACCTTGCTTTGGATGCCGTCCGCGCAGCGTAGGATGATCCGACACCGCTCCGATATCGAGCGGGATACCCGCCGCCGCCGGACCTGCCGCTCCAAATACTCACGTTCTTCAGGCTCCAAAACCACCGGTGCCGTCGGCCGTCCGCTCGCATTCGCCATGCTGCGCTCCTCTTGTCGCACACACAACATACAATGAAGCTTACTTTAGTTCCAGATGACTAGGGCGTAAACTCATAAACCGGATTTTCGGCTATCTTGCGGTTCCTCTCCCTGGATCCGTCGTCCCGGACTTGATCCGGGACCGCTGTCCCTTTTTCAGGCGCCAAGCCAGCAGCAGGGCGCGACTCGGCCAGCGGTTCCGGATCGAATCCGGGACGACGGTCTAAGCTATCGCTTCGAATGTCTCACATGAGCGGGAAAGACGCCGAGGCGAGACGATTGCCGTTGAGGGCGGGAGATCTACTGTAGCTTTTCTCTTCGACCAACTCCGAGGCGAGCAGCGCGTTGATCTGCCGCTTGATCGCGGCCCGCTCGTCGTTGACCTGATAGACGGAGCGCGCGAGTTCCACGAACTCCGGTCCGAAATCCGCCTCGCATTCCTTCACGCGGATCGCATCCTCGATCTGCCAGAGATCTTCGTTGACCTGCCTCAGCGCTTCCACAAGCTCGATCACGTCCAGTCTCGCGAGCACCGTAGCGGCGATTTCGGCCAACGCGGCATGTTCCCGTTCCACGTTCGCGCGCGCCTCGGGCCGGTCGATCCGGCGCCGCTTGATCTCGAGTATGGACAGCTTGTCGAGCAATTCGCCCCAGGATATCGGAACTTCGGGAACGGACAGGCCAGTCATGTGAAACTCCTTGCGTCCAAAGCGTGGCAAGCGGAAAGATCGTGCGTGACGCGCGCCATGACCGTCTTCCAGTCGCCCGCGCGGGGCTGCCGGTAGAGCTTCATGTGCGGATACCACGCGCTGCCGGCGCCCTCGGCAGGCCAGCGCCAGTCCGGTCGGGCCTTGAGCAGCAACCAGGTGGGTTTCTGAAGCGCCCCGGCAAGGTGGGCGATCATGGTGTCGACCGTTATTACCAGGCTTGCCTCGGCGACCAGCGCCGCCGTCGCGCCCATGTCGAGGGGACAGCCTAGCCGGTTGATGACATCGAGTTCGCTCGGCTCGGCCACGAGCGTGATGCAAGGCGCAAGCGCGCATATCGGTGCGAAGAGACCTTGAGGAACCGAGCGCTCGCCGTCCCAGCCACCGGCCTGGTGGCAGATCGCGATCGTCCCTGGAGGCAGGATTGCGCGAGGAGCGTTCAGATAAGGCGGCGGCGCCAGTTCGGGCGGCGCCCGCAAGGCGAAGTCGAGTTCGGTGATCTCCACGTCCACCTCGCCGCAGGGGATGGGGTGCTGCTCGTCGAAAGCGACGACTTCGATCGGCCACCCTGCTGCGCGGATCAGATCGACGAGCGAGCGCTGCACTTCCAGAGTGACGCTGGCGGCGCGCTGGGCAAGCAGCGGAAGGAAGCGGGCGAACTGCAAGGTATCGCCGAGGCCATGGTAGCACCGCACCACGACGCGCCTGCCCGCAACCGGGCGCCCGTCCCAGACCCATCGCTGGTGATAGGGGAGGGCGGCATCGTCGCGGGTACCAGGATCCCGGCTATCCAGAACATGCCCGGCGATGGTCCAGGCCTCGTCGTAGCGACCGGCGCGCATCGAGGCGATCCATTGAGCATGCAAATCGATCATCGAGCGTCTATGTCGCCGAAGCCGCAGCGGGTTCCGCATCCCGGCATTGCAACCGCCTGCTATTGCCTGAGGTTAAGACTGGCCGGGTCCCGGCGGGGCGCTCCGCGCCGGTTGGAACACTTCCCGAAACAGCGTCGTTGCCCTGTAAAGCCGGCTCCCAAGCACGGCCAATTTGTCATGATTTCTGCCGAGGAGAGCCTCCGGTGACATCGAGCATAGCGCCGTCGCAATGAAGGTCGGCATCCTGACCTTCCATCGCTGCATCAATTACGGATCGTACTGGCAGGCACGCTGTCTGGCCGAAGGTCTGCGGGCACAAGGATACGACGCCGAACTGCTCGACCACGACGATCCTCATGTCAGGCGCGCGGAGTGGCGCTGCGCGTTCCAGCCCAAGCTGCCGATACGGGTGGGCCGTGCCGATCTTGCCCGCTACGGCGTCAAGGCCCGATCCTTCCTGGAGGCTTTCGAGCGGCTGCCGCTGTCACCGCGTTTCCCGCTGGACAGCCCGGAGCGGGCGGGAGATTACGACGCGGTGCTGGTGGGGAGCGACGAAGTCTGGAATTTTCGTCACCCCTGGTACGGCTTCAAGTCCATCTTCTTCGGCGACGGTATCCAGACGGGACGGCTCGCGGCCTATGCCGCGAGCTTCGGAAATCACGACGCCGATCATGGCATCGATAGAAGCTGGGCAGCCAAGCTCGATAGGTTCGCGGGCCTTTCCGTTCGCGACGAGAACAGCCGCCGTCTGGTGAGCGACAGCACGGGTCGCGACCCTCGGGTCGTGCTCGATCCGTGTCTTCAGTTCCCGCCGGAACCGGCCGAGGGCGCCGACGAGGAAGCGCCCTATCTTCTCCTTTACGGCCACGGGTTTCCGGAGTGGTTCGGCCGGGAAGTGCGCGGCTGGGCATCGCGCAACGGCCGGCGCGTTATCAGTATCGGCTATTTCAGCGAATGGGCGGATGAGCAGCGGATCGAGGCCTCTCCGCGCGACTTTCTCCACTTGATGGCGGGAGCGGACGCGGTGGCCACGAACTTCTTCCATGGCTGCGTGTTCGCGCTGCTTTTCGCCCGGCCCTTCGTCACCGCGCCGTCGGCCTACCGCGCGAACAAGATCAACGACCTGACCCGGCTTCTTGGTGCCGAACGGCATGTGGTAGGGCCGCAAACCGCATCATCGCATTACGAGACGCTGCTGGGAGAGGCGGTATCTCCGGTCATCGGCCAACGAATAGCGGCCCGGCGCGAGCAGTCGGCGGCCTATCTGGCACAAGTCCTTGGGTAACGGGTCGCTCAGCCCCCGGGACGTGGCGCGCGCAGGTCTGTGCATCGGCTGCGGCGCCTGCGCGGCGGGACGCGGGGCGATGGGGTGGGACGCTTATGGGCAGTTGAAACCGCGCGGCGACTGGGCGCGGCGCAGCGCTCCCGACTTCACCCGCATATGTCCTTTCTCGCCGGAGGCAGCTGACGAAGACGCGATCGCCCGGAATCGCCTGGGCATCTCCCGCCACCACGACGGACGGCTTGGGCAGTTCGAGACCGCCTACGTCGGCCATGCCGCGCAAGGCGGCTTTCGCGAGATCGGCAGTTCCGGCGGCATGGTGACATGGGTGGCCGATGAACTGCTGGCGCGCGGACTGGTGGACGGTGTCGCCCATGTCGTACCCGCGGATCCTCAAGCGGACGGCCGGTTCTTCGCCTACCGCATTTCGCGCAGTGCCGAAGAGCTTAGAGAGGGTGCCCGGTCGCGCTACTATCCGGTGGAAATGTCGGGCGTTCTGGAGCAGATCCGCTCCGAACCGGGGCGCTATGCCGTCGTGGGCGTACCCTGCTTCATCAAGGCGGTGCAACTGCTGAGATTGCAGGACCCGATCCTGCAGGAGCGGATCGCCTATACGCTGGGACTGTTCTGCGGGCATATGAAAAGCGCCCGCTTCGCCGAGAGTTTCGCGTGGCAACTTCAGGCGCCGATCGGGGATGTGCGTGCCGTCGAATATCGCCGCAAGGATCCCGGCCGCCCGGCGAACTGGTACACCGCCCACCTGACGCTCGCGGACGGGAGTGCGCGGTGGCAGGACTGGTGGCACCTGGCCGATGGCGACTGGGGGGCGGGCTTTTTCCAGAATTCGGCCTGCGACTATTGCGACGACGTGGTGTCGGAGACGGCAGACATCGCCTTCGGCGATGCCTGGGTGGAACCGTACAGTTCCGACGGCAGAGGAACCAACGTGGTGCTCGTCCGCAATCCCGATCTCGGAATTCTGGTCACACAGGCCATGGCCGATGGGCGGCTCGCGCTGGAGGAAGTCGATGCCGAATTCGTCGCCCAAACGCAGGCCGCCGGTTTCCGTCATCGGCGGGAAGGGCTGGCCTACCGGCTCTGCTTCTCGCCGCCGGCCCTGCCGCTGAGCAAGCGGGTGACGAGGTCGCGGGATCTGCCGCTGCGCCGCAAGCTCGTCTACCGCATGAGGCGCAGGATCGCGGCTGACGGGCACAGGGTTTTTGCTTTGGCGCGGTCGGCGGGCATGCCGTGGCTCTACTTGCGCTGGGCGCGTGCTTCAAAGCATGTCTACGAGGCACTGACCTATCTGCGCGGGCCGCTCGGCAGGCTTCTCGCTCGCTTCGAAGGGGGCGCGGACGCGCGCTGATCTGGCGGACCCTGCGCCAGCTTGAAGTTCCCACCCGATCCAAGGCCCTGTCTTTCAGTGTGTTCCGACCGGAAGCACGATCTGGAGCCGTAAAAGCGTGTCCTCATCCTGTCGCGTTCTGCCTTGTCCCCCTGCAATCGCGCTTGACATTGGATCCAATAGGGAGATTATTGGATCCAATAACAGCCTAAAGGAGTGGATTATGGGCATGGCAACGGATAGCGCGATCAAGGATGCGGCGCCGAAAAGTCCCTGGCCCAAGAACGCATGGTACGTGGCCTGTACCCCCGACGAAATCGCGGAAAAGCCGCTGGGACGGACGATCTGCGGCGAACGTATGGTGTTCTTCAGGAGCGGCGACGGCGCGCCCGCAGCGCTCGAAGATTTTTGCCCGCATCGCGGCGCGCCGCTGTCGCTGGGGTTTCAGCGGGAAGGCCGTCTGGTCTGCGGCTACCATGGCCTGGTGGTTGACTGCCGCGGCAAGGCTGCGGAAATGCCCGGACAGAAAGTCGGCGGATTCCCGGCCAGCCGCCATTTCGCTACGATAGAGCGCTACGGCTTCATTTGGGTCTGGCCTGGCGACCCTGAAACGGCGGATCCCAGCAAGCTCCATCACCTTGAATGGGCCGAGAGCCCGGAATGGGCTTATGGCGGGGGCTATTACCATATCGCTTGCGATTACCGGCTGATGATCGACAATCTGATGGACCTCACGCACGAGACTTACGTCCATGCCGCCAGCATCGGCCAGAAGGAAATCGACGAAGCGCCCGTTCGCACCCGCGCGGATGATCACGAGGTCGTCACCAGCCGCTACATGGACGGCGTGAAGGCGCCGCCGTTCTGGCAGATGGCGCTCCGCGGTGCCGGACTTCCGGAAGATTCGACGGTCGATCGCTGGCAGGTGTGTCGTTTCTCGCTCCCCAGCCATGTCATGATCGAAGTCGGCGTCGCTTTGGCCGGGCAGGGCGGCTACGAAGCGCCGGACGAAGCCAAGGCGTCCAGCATCGTGGTGGACTTCATCACCCCCGAAACCGAGACCAGCCACCATTACTTCTGGGGCATGGCCCGCCGCTTCGCCGTGGACGATCACGCCTTGACCCACACGATCCGCGAAGGACAGGGCAAGATCTTCAGCGAAGACCTCGACATGCTGGAACGGCAGCAGGCGAACCTCCTGCGCTGGCCCGAACGCAGGCTGCTGAAGCTCAACATCGATGCGGGCGGCGTGCGTTCGCGCATGATGATCGAACGGACGATCGCCGCCGAGATCGCGGCAGAAGGCGAGAGCCCACTTGTGGAAGAGCCGATTTCCGGCGTTTGACACGGCGGCCGGGGCCGCCGAAAGCAGGGCATGGAAAATGAAGGCCTTTCCTTGTCGCAAGAGCGTCGGCGGCTGAAGCCTGGCCGGCATGTGATCATTTCGCTGCGGCGGATGATCGCGGAAGGCACGCTCCGTCCGGGCGAGCGGATCGCGGAGATCGCGACCGCCGAAGCGCTGGGCGTGTCGCGAATGCCGGTGCGAACCGCACTGCGGGCGCTGGAAGCGGAAGGTCTGGTCGAGAAGCTTGGCGCGCGCGGTTACGCGCCGCGAGCGATCAGTGCCACCGACGTGACCGGCGCCATCGAGGTTCGCGGCGTGCTGGAAGGCCTGGCCGCGCGACGTCTCGCCGCTCGGGGCCTGACCGTGGCGGAAGAAGCGCGTTTCGCGCAATGTCTTGCCGAAGGTGCGGCGATCTTCGCCAAAGGCACGCTGGATCGCGGGGATCTGGACCGCTTCCATGACTATAACCTGGCTTTCCATACGCTGATCGTGGAGGCCAGCGGCAATCCCTCGATCGGCCGTGCGCTGTCCCGCAACGACAGCCTGCCGTTCGCCTCCGCCACGGCGCTGACCCTCGAACAGGAACCGCCGACCGAGTTCGCACATCTGCAAGCCGCTCATGAGCAGCATGTGGCGGTACTCGCTGCGATCCGCCGGATGGACCCCGAGGCGGCCGAGCGGGCGATGCGGGAACATGCCTTGGCGGCCCTCGGCAGCGAACGCCTGTTTCGCCGCTTTTCCCGTGAGGAGATCACGGTCTCGCCCTGATGGCGGCGTCCGGAACCTGAGCGGACGATGCGCTTTGGTGTTCCTGTCGGCGCAGGACCCGCGCCCAGGGAGAAGCCATGAGCAACGCGTCCGATACGCCGTCCGGCAATCCGCTCCACGACCTCGCTGCCGGCCTGGGCGTTGCGCGGAATTGGAGAGGCGCTGATGGCAACGATAACATCGTGGCGGACGAGACCCTGGTCGGGATCGTCACGGCCATCGGCTATCCTGCTTCCTCGGTCGGCGACATGAGCGAAAGCATGGAGCGGCTTCGCGCCGAATTGCAGGCCATGCCCAGGCTCCTGACGGCCGAAGTGGGGAAGGCGACGGCGCTCCCACCGGTACTTGCCCATGCCACGCGTGCCGAACTGGCGCTGGAACATGGCGACGCGGTGCAGGACATCGCCATCGAAGCAGGGCGCCTGCCTCCCTTGCACGAGCCGGGTTATTACCACCTGCACATAGCTGGCCACACGATCAGGCTGGCCGTGGCTCCGCTGCATTGCTTTTCGCTTGGGCACCGGGAGAACACCGGGCGCTGCTGGGGACCGGCGATACAGATACCGTCTCTTAGGACCGGGCGGCCGGGACCTTTCGGAGATCTGGGCGACCTGGACGAAGCCGTCCGGTCGTTCGCCAAGGCCGGTGCGGATGTCGTGGCGATCAGTCCGCTGCATGCGATCTCGTCTCATGCTGGCCGCGCGTTCAGCCCCTACACGCCGTCCAGCCGGCTGTTTCTCAACACGGCACTAGCCGCTCCGCAACTTGCCGGGCTACCGCCTTATGCGACAGGCGACGACGGCGCATTGATCGATTGGCAGACTGCGCTTCCGGAAAGGAGGCAGGCGCTTCGAAGACTCTTTGCGGAACTGGACGAGAGCGACCGCCAGCGCGTCGCGGCATGGGCGCGCGGGCAACGCGAAGCTCTCCAACGACACGCCCTGTTCGAAGCTCTTTCGTCATGCTTCGGCGGTGACTGGGGGAAATGGCCGAGTGCGCTTCAAGACGCGCGCAGTTCGGAAAGTGCCCGGTTCGCCGCCGACAATGCCCGGGAGATCGCCTTCCACGTCTTCGCGCAATGGCTGACGCGCCGATCGCTGGACGCGGTTCAATCGGCAGCGCGCGAGGCTGGAATGGCGGTCGGGCTGATCGGAGATCTTGCTGTTGGCATCGACCCTCAGGGCAGCGACGCCTGGGCCATGCAGGAGAGCATCCTTTCAGGCCTCACGATCGGTGCGCCCCCCGATCCGCTCGGCCCTGATGGACAGAACTGGGGGCTGACGGCCTTCTCGCCTCGCGGACTTGCGCAATCCGGCTTTGAACCGTGGCTGGCGACCTTGCGGGCCACTCTGCATACCGGCGGAGGCATGCGCATAGACCATGCTTTCGGACTTTCGCGGCTCTGGGTCATCCCGGAGGGTGCGCCGGCATCGCAGGGGGCCTATCTGGCATACCCGTTCCGCGACATGATCCGCTTGATAATGCTGGAATCGCACCTGTCGCAGGCGCTGATCATCGCCGAGGATCTCGGGACGCGTCCGCCTGGCTTCGATGAGGAACTTGCTGGCCGGGACCTGCTGGGCATGCGTGTGCTCTGGTTCGAGCGATCGGCGGATGGGCAATTTCGTTCGCCCGCCCAGTTCGAGCCGGCGAGCGTCGCCATGACGAGCACGCACGACACGCCCACTGTCGCGGGTTGGTGGAGCGGCCGCGATATCGACTGGAACGAGCAGCTGGGGAGGGGTGAGGAACTCGGCGCACAGCGCAACGCGCGAAGCCTCGATAGAACCAGGCTATGGCATGCGCTTGGCGGCGATGCGGATCAGCCGCCCCCGAGCGCACCCGGGGCGGTGGTGGACAAGGCCATATCCCACGTGGCCGGGTCGAAGTCCGATCTCGCGATCGTCGCCCTCGAAGACTTGCTCGGCATCGAGGAGCAGCCCAACATTCCGGGCACCGTCACCACGCATCCGAACTGGCGTCGGCGGCTTGCCGGCCCCTTGGACAGGCTTATCGTAGAAAAGCAGGTCCAGGCCCGGATAATCACTTTGAACGGGCGCAAGACCGATGAACGCAGGGCACAGGATCAGCCCGGCAGGCCGCCGGTCTGACGCAAGGCCTCGCCCAACGCCAGCGCAGCCGAGGTGGCGAGGTTCATCGAACGGACTTGCGGCCGCATCGGCAGGCGCACGCGCGCATCGCAGCTATCCGCGACGGCCAGCGGCACACCTGCGCTCTCCTTGCCGAACAGCAGGATGTCGCCAGGAGCGAATTCGAACGCATAGGCGGACTCGCTGCTCTTGGTCGTGAAGAGAACTAACCGGCCGGCGCCGATGGTCTCCTTGAAGGCCGCGAAATCGCAGTGGCGTGTGACGGCGACGTGATCGATGTAGTCCATGGCGGTGCGGCGCACCCGGCGGTCGTCCCACTCGAAGCCCATGGGCTCGATGAGGTCCACGTCCGCCCCCATGCAGGCGGCCAGCCGCAGGACGGCGCCGACGTTTCCAGCGATTTCGGGTTCGAAGAGAGCGATGCGCATCCTTGCTCCTTGGCGCGCGGGCATGCCTCATGCAAGCCCGCATCGACATGCCGCCATGGCTGCGCGGAGCAATCATGGCGGCCGAAGTGCCAGGCGAAAGCCGGACGAGCAGTCGCTTCAGGTCAGAAGCGGAAGCGGACGCTCCCCTGAACCGTGCGGGCCAGGGTGCGAACGCCCAGCGGCAGCAGGTTCTGGCTGCCGTGATAGCGGAAGACGTCGCTACCCAGGATGTTCGATGCTTCGACCGACAGGGTCATGAACGTCACCGGCGTGAAGTTCACGGCGGCGTCCAGGCGATCGGTTGCGCCGTAGTAAGGCGAATACATCGCGCGGTCGTCGCCTTCGCCGTCCAGCCAGAAGCCCGAGCGGTACGACGAACGGTAGTTGTAGGCAACGCGCGCGCTGAACTTCGGCGTGTCGTAGAACAGCGTGGCGTTGGCCGTCCACTTGGAGGTATTCGGAGAGTCGAACTCGCCGGGGAAGCTCTCTTCGTCGTCGTACTCCACGCGTGCCTTCAGGATGTGCGAGGCGTTGAGGCTGACGCCGAAGTTGCTGAGCACACCCGGCAGGAAGTCGAAGAAGGACTGCACGGTGCCTTCCAGGCCGATGAAAGTGCCGTCGCCGGCGTTGCGTTCCTGCTCTATGTATCCGAAGGCCGCGCCGTAATCGGCCACGTTGATGCCATAAGCGGCCATCTGGGCGGCGGAGGCCTGCTCACGGCTGTAAAGCAGGAAGCCGGTGGCCTTCTTGTAGTAGCCCGCGAACGAGATCTGGCCGCCGCGACCGAAGTAGTATTCGGCGCTGACATCGAAGGCACGTTCACGCTGGGCCTTCAGCTCAGGGTTGCCTGCATAGACGACCGGCGGATTGGCTGTGGTGTTGAGCGAGAAGAACGGCCGCATCGAATAGAAGTTCGGGCGCTGGACGTTCGTGCTGTAAGACAGGCGCAACTGAGCCTTGGGCGTGAAGTGGATGATGGCCGAAGCGCTGGGCAGGATATCGGCGTAGTTGCCCGATCCCTCAGCGGCCTCGATGATTTCCTGGTTGCCGTTCGCAGGCGTTCCGGGGCGATAGCCGAAGCTGCTCGAAGTGCCCCAGGTGTTGGTATAGCGCACGCCCACCAGGCCATCGACCGGGACGGTGCCCATATCGAAGCCGTAGGCGAGTTGGGCATAGGCGGAAAAGTTCTTCTCGTTCGAGCTGAAGGTCTGGCCCTGGTCGCTCGGCGGATAGATGCTGGAAAAGCGCGCGGCATTGTCGGGGTTGTACTGCCGGATGAAGGCGCGCACCTCGTCGATGTGGCTCAGGACCACGGAGCCGGGAATGCGATACCACTGCGCGGTCGAGCCGCTGATGTCCGGACCGACCAGCGAAGCCGTGTCGTATCCGGGGAACAGGCTGAGCGGGGCCGGCTGGTCGTTCACCTCGGGCAGGCCGTCGCGATAGCCGTAGTACCGGCTGGTGCGGCGCTGGTTGTAGCGGCCTCCGACCTGCAGGCTGCGCAGCAGCGAGGTGTCGCTGAGCTGCAAGGTCAGGTCCGATTGCGCTGCGAATTCCTTGTTCTTGGAACCACCGCGATTGTCCTGGAAGCGCTGCACGCCGTAGCTGGAGAGGTCGGTCACATCGACACCATTGAAGGTGATCGACGGCGCGCCCTTGCTGTAGACGTCCGAGGCGAAGTCCACCGAGGCGGATGTCAGACCCTGAGGCCTCAGGATGCTCTCTACGAAGTAATTGCCTTCGTTCGACCAGTTGTACTGCACGCTGCTATTGATCTGCACCTTGTCCGAATGCCAGTGGGCTTCGAAGTTTGTGGTGTAAAGATTCGTGTGCAGCGAGTTGTACTGCGAATCTATGCCGGCATTGATGCCGTTCGGATTGCTGATCGTCAGCGACCGCACCGTGCGGCCGTCCGGCTGAAGGACGATATCGCTATAGCTGCCCGTGCCGATATAGGGCATGTCCTGAACGTAAAGGCGTTCCACCGAACGCTTCTCGCGTGACCCGATATAGCCGCCTTCCAGCACGAAATCGAGCTTGTCGCTGGGCTTCCACTGGAGCACGGCATTGAACGAGGGGCGCTTCACATTGCCCTGCTCGATACCGTATTGCGCACGGTACGGGATGACGATGGTATTGCCGCCGATTACGGTTTTCGTGGGCGATTCACTGTCGATGTAGTTCTCGCGGTAGTTCGTCTTGGTCCACGAGCCATTGAGCAGGAAGCCGATCTCACCTATACCGGTCTCGAAGCGGTCGGCGATCAGTAAACTGCCGTAAGGACTGACCTTTTCGGACTGATCGTCATAGGAACCGCGAAGGCTTCCCGCGACGGTGAGACCCTTCTTCATGTCGAAGGGGCGGCGCAGTTCGACGTTGACCGTACCAGCGATGCCGCCTTCGACCTGGTCTGCCGAGCGGGTCTTGTAGACATCGACCTGCTTCAAAAGTTCAGCCGGAATGTCGGACAGGCTGATCGCGCGCCCGTCGCCGAGGTTGGTGTTGTTGCCGTTGAGCGTCGTCTGCACCTGATCCAGGCCGCGGATGGTCACGCTTTGGCCCTGGCCGCGCGCGCGGTCGATCTGGACGCCGGTGACGCGAGAAAGTGCTTCGGGAACGTTGTTATCGGGCAACTTGCCGACATCTTCCGAGACCACGGAATCGACGATCTGCTTTGAATTCTTCTTCTTGGTCGCGGCCGCCTCGACGCTCCCGCGCACGCCGGTCACTACGATGTCGGCTTTGGGGGCATCGGACTGGTCTGACAATTCGGAAGCTGCTCCGATCTGCCCTTGTGCAAAGGCAGGCGAAACGAGCGCGACTGCGAAAATCGAGCTAAGCGCCGTCGAAAGCTTCAGAATTTTAAGTGATGTCATCGCAAAACCCCCTGTTTTGATCCCCGGCACCCTTTGACGCGATGCCCTGTTTATATCGTATACGTCCTACGATCGCTGTATCGAGTCAAGGCAATTGTGACGGATCAGCAATATTTTTGTCTGACTAAAGGGCAGTGGGTGAAAGATCTGAAAAGCGCGTACGACAAAGGGCGCAGGTTCATGACCCGCACCCCTTTCGTTGGCCGTCCCTCCTCAAGAACGCAGGCGGATGCTCGGCTCTCTTACGAGCAGTTCTGGGGAGGCGCACCGTCGCTGCGGATATGAACAGGCGCGGGAGCGGGAGCATCTACCTCCCACTCCTGCACGGCCAGAGCGGCATGGGTCTTGCCGTCCGTCGAAGCTTCCATCACGGCGCGCAGGCAGCGTGTCGTGATCCTATCAAATGAGACGTTCTGAAAAGTGCCCGGATCGGTTCCGTAAGAACTAGGGTTTGGTACCGGCTTCCACCCGCGCTTGCCTGCGGAACTCCAGTATTCGAGATGCCACTTCGCAGGCGGCGCAACGCCGACACCCGATCCGGCGGGCTGGTCGTTCCAGAACCAGATACGCGACGCGTTGATCGTCACTGGCTCGTCCCACCGATACTCGATCCACTGGCTGGGCGGATTGTTCGGAGACCAGCTGCCCCACATATCAGGTGGGAGAGGCGCTTCCTTGACGACCCCGTTGTTCAGCGCCTTGATCCAGAACTGCACCGGCAGCGGGTCGTTGGAAGAGGTTGCCCACGCGGCTCGCGCGATGTTCCGGCTGGGAGCCGGTGCGGGCAGGGGGCGCCGGGTCGGCTCCACGGGACGGATCCGGGCCGGCGTGACGCTGTCGTCCCACGCCATCTTGTCCAGCGCGACGCTGCGGCGGAAATGGCCGCCGCCCTTGGCGTCGGCCGTGTGATAGGCGAAATACCACTGACCGCCGAACTCCACCGCGCCCGGATGAGAGGTGGTGGAGGATACCGGCTTGAGCACGACGCCTCGATAGGTCCACGGCCCCATCGGCGACGGCGCGCTGCCATAGGCAATGCAGGCATGGTAGACTGCGGGAGTGCACTCGGAACCGGGTCCTGCATTGTTGCCGGCATAGAGCATGTAGTACGTGCCCTTGCGCTTCATGATCCAGGGCGCCTCGAAGAAGCCGGTCAGGCCGGTGATGGTCTGCTGGGGGCCCTTCGGCGTGATCATGTCACGGGCCAGTTCCATGCCCCGGACCTGACCAAAGGTACCCCAGTAGATGTAGACCCTGAAGTCGTCGTCGATCAGTACTGTCGGGTCGATGTTCTGGATCTTGTTGGCGACGGGAACCTTCTGCGAGATGATCGGTCCGGAGGGGTGAGCATCGCGCCACGGACCGAGAGGACTTTCCGCGACGGCGACACCGATGGCGAATCGATCTTCAGCGTCGCTGTTCTTTTCCAGCACCGGCGCGTAGAAATAGTACCGCTTCCTCCCGTCGGGTCCCTTCGGCCCTTCGACGATCTGTCCGGCATAGGCGCGCGCCTTTTCCGCCCAGGAAAAGACGTTCTCCGGCTTGATGATCGCCGGATAGTGCGTCCACTTCCCGGAGGCGGGGTCGTCCGTCTTCAGCAGTTGCCACTCCGGCATGATGAAGTCGTTGACGTCGCTGGCCGCTTCGTCGCGTCCGGTCAGGATCCAGAGCTTGCCATCGGCCACGAACGGAGCGGGATCGGTCGAGTAGAAGTCCCCCTCGGCCAGTATGGGATTGCCCAGAACTGTGATTTCGCGGCTGACGGGAGCCGCGTCCTGGGCGTGGGCGACGAAAGCAGATGCACCCACCCAAAGTCCGCCAATTGCCCGCATGACCCGTTGCCGGTTCGACTTTGCCAGTCCGACTGCATTTCCTGCGCGGCCCACCCTGTGCATAACGATACTCCTGTCGAATATCGTATACAATGGCCGTACTCCGGCTCTTTCGTCAATGGGTTCCCATCGGAAGACATCGGCTCGCCGTCAGATGCAGCGATCCAGAGAACTGATTATATATCGTATATTGTTCTTGCTTCCTGAACGCTGGAGCGGCATGACAATGTCGTCTTTCCGAAACAACCGAGCGAAATGTTGCCGTGCGTGCTTCGATCCTGCCTCTGGCGAAATCCATCAGTCTCGTCGCGCTGGCATGGGCAGGTCTGTCCCAGCCGATCGCGGCGCAAGTGCGGGCTCCGGCAAGCGTCGCTGCGGTGCCGAGCATCGAACAGCGCTATTCGGATGCCGAGAAGTATCTCGGGCCCGCCCTTGGCGATCTGATCGACAACGCCGATATCGTCCCGCGTTTCGTGGAAGGAGGGCTGTTTTATCGAACCGGGAACCGGCTCGACCAGCGCTATCTCTTCCTGGCGCTTCCCGGAGAGCAACCGCGAGAGATCACGTCCACGGCCACGCTGCTCGCGGCGCTCTCTGCCGCGAAGGGGGCTGTGGTCACAGTGGACGAAGCGCGCATAGCCGAAGTGGACTACGACCCCGGCAAGAACGAAGTCCGTTTCCGCGCGTTCGACGGCGCTCTCTGGAGCCTCGATACTGCGGGCAGGGCTGTGCAGATGGAAAAGGCGGACCACAAGGAAGTCGATCTTCTTTCGCCTGACGGCAAGACCAGAATCGTGGCGCGGGGTTACAACCTTCATGCCGTGGATATCGCCAGTGGCAAAGAGGTCGCGCTTACCACCGACGGTACAAGGGAGCAGCCCTATGGCCGTTCGATCCCGCAACTCGCCGACATCCTGCGCGAAGGCACCGAAGAACCGGTCATGCCGGTTTCGGCGCAATGGTCGCCCGATGGGCGTTATCTCCTGACGTGGCGGCTCGATACCCGCGACGTCAAGAAGCTCTCGATCACCCAGCAGAACCCGCCGGGCAGCCTCTATCCGCGCAGCTTCAGCTACATATATCCGCTGGCCGGCGCCGAGGAGCTGCCGCAGGCGGCACGTCTGGTGATCGACGTGAAGGACGCGATGAAGACCGGCAAGGCCCGGATCGTGCCGCTGCAGGTGCCTTCCGAGTCCATCCTCTATCCCTCGCCGCCGGACATGGGCTGGCAGGACGGCAAGGTCCGCATGCTCTGGACCGAGCGCGGGTACAAGCAGCAGGCGGTCTATCTTGCCGATCCGGCGACGGGCGCGGCCAGGATCGTTGCCCATGAAGCGGTGAAGCCGGTAGTCACCGTCACCTCCAGCATGATCTTTCCCTCGCCGGAACTCGGCGGCGAACTCTCGATCTCCGAGCGCAGCGGCTGGGCCCAGCTCTATCTCGTCACGCCGGATGCGCCGGACGGGGGGCGTGCGCTGACCACGGGCGAATGGGAAGTGCTCTCCGTCGATAACGTGGCGCAGGACAAGTCCTCGCTCATCGTTACGGGTGTCGGGCGCGAGAAGTCACGCAATCCTTACTGGCGCGCGCTTTATCGCGTGCCGGCGCAGGGCGGGGAACCACTCGAACTCACGCCCGAGCCGCTGGATCACGATGCCTCGGTCTCCCCGGACGGCAAGTGGATCGTCGATCAGATGTCCAGCCCGACATCGCCCACCCGCGCGGTTCTGCGGGACGGCGCGACCGGCAGGATCGTCAGGGAACTGGCCCAGGCCGACGACAGTCGCCTGCGCGCGACCGGCTATACCCAGCCCGAGCCGTTCCAGGGCTTGGCAGCCGATGGCAAGACGCCGATCTACGGCATGATCTTTCGTCCGGCGAACTTCGATCCGAAACGGCGCTACCCGATCATCGACAACGTCTATACCGGACCGACGACGACCGACGTTCCCGCGACCTGGTCGGAGGCCCGCCGCGTCGCCGGCAACAGCGTGGCGCAGATCGGTGCCGTCGTCGTCATGATCGACGGCACCGGCACCTCGCGGCGCGGACAGAAGTTTCGCCTGCCTGCCTTCCAGAACCTCGGTGAAGTGGGGCTGGACGATCACATCGCGCTGATCCGGCAGATGGCCGCGAAGTACCCCTATATGGACGTGAACCGCGTCGGCGTGTTCGGCGGTTCGGCAGGCGGCTACGACACCGCGCGTTTCGTCCTGCGCCGGCCGGACTTCTTCAAGGTGGGCGTCTCCTCTTCGGGTAATCACGACCTCAGGCTCGACAAGGCCTGGTGGCCGGAAGTCTCGATGGGGTATGCCGACGAGGCGACCTGGCAGCGCAATTCGAACATGACGGTCGCCGGCCAGCTCAAGGGGCACCTGCTGCTGGTCCACGGCGACATCGACGACAACGTGCCGGTCACCGAAAGCTATCGCCTTGCCAAGGCGCTGATGGATGCCGGGCGGGACGTCGACCTGATCGTCATGCCCAACGCCACCCACAACGTCTACCGCCCGTTCTTCTGGAAGAAGCTGCGCGACTACTTCACCCAATATCTACTCGGCGAAACGCCGCCCGCTCTCGGCCCTGTCAAGGTGGCCGCTCCTGCTGCCAAGACAGCCCCGTAATCTCCCGCGAGGACATGACATGAAGCGCCTTCTGAAGCCCCTGCCGCTCGTTGCCCTGGTGCTCGGCACTCTCCCGACCCTGCTGCCTGCGACGGCCGCCTACGCCGAGGAAGGCGAAGCGCAGAAGCCGAAAAAGGTCTTCCCGCCGATCCAGCAGACCGCGATGCAGACCCCTGCCTTCGACCTGGCATTGCGGGCCGACACGCAGACGCTGTCGCACCTCTCGCCAAAGGGCGACGGCGCCTTCGACTTCGTTCCGGCCGGGCGAGAGGCGGAGCGTGCCGGCGACGGCTACGTCCACATCGGCGACATTCATATTCGCCTCAAGACGGCGGGAACCGACTGGCAGGACTTCTCCTCCGCCCATGCCCGCAAGCAGATCGCCGCGCTGACGACCGCTCCCGGCGTGCTCGCCGCAGCCGACATCACCGCTTCGATGGGCGCGGGTATCCCGCTGCGCGTCGAGCGCCGCTGGGTGAACGAAGCGGGCGTGCTGGCCCTGCGCTTCACTCTCGTCAACACCGGCAGCGAGGCTGTCGAGATCGGCGGGCTCGGCATGCCCATGGTGTTCGACAACATCATTCTCGACCGCGACCTCGACCAGGCGCATGCCCAGGCGAGCTTCGTCGATCCCTATATCGGCCGGGACGCGGGTTACCTTCAGGTCACGCGGCTGAACGGACAAGGCCCGGCCCTGCTGGTGCTGCCTGAAAAGGGAACGCCGCTGGAAGCCTATCGTCCCGTTCTGGAAGCGCGCGCCGCACCCAAGGGCGACATCTTCACCGACAGGAGCCAGCGCAGCCAGGTCTCCGAAGGCTTCTACGACTGGACCGTGGCCAGCAAGGGCTTTGCCGAGAAGGAATGGGCCAAGGCGGGCCAGCAATGGAACGAACCGACCAGCATCACGCTCGCACCGGGTGAGAGCCGCACGATCGGGCTGCGCTTCGTGACTGCGCCCAGCATCCGCGCTATCGAGGACACGCTCGTCGCCAACAAGCGTCCCGTCGCCGTGGGCATCCCCGGCTATGTCGTGCCCACCGACCAGACCGCCAGCCTCTTCCTGAAGACGCCCAGCAAAGTCGCGAAGATCGAATCCTTCCCCGCAGGCGCTCTCACCGCGACCTCCGAGAAGAGCGGAAGCGACTGGGCGCGCTATCGGATCAAGGCCTCGGGCTGGGGCCAGGCCCGCCTGACCGTCACCTATGCCGACGGGCAGAAGCAGACCGTCAGCTACTACATCACCAAGCCGCTGGAGCAGGTCATGGCCGACATCGGCCGCTTCACGACGACCGAGCAGTGGTTCGAAGGCAAGAACGATCCCTTCCACCGCAGTCCTGCGATCCTCTCCTACGACCGGGAGGAGAACAAGATCCTGACCCAGGACGGCCGCGTATGGGTGGCCGGCATGAGCGACGAGGGCGGCGCCGGATCGTGGGTGGCAGCGATCATGAAGCAGCTCGACAATCCGAACCCCGAGGAAGTCGCCAAGCTGGAAACCATGGTCAACCAGACGGTTCTCGGCCACCTCCAGGTGAAGGACGGGCCGCAGGCGGGCGCCGTGAAGAAAAGCCTCTTCTACTACGAGCCCACCGAGTTCCCGAACTACTATGATCCCGGCATCAACTGGAAGAACTGGACGGCCTGGTCGAAGAAGGATTCGAACGACCTCGGCCGCTCCTACAACTACCCCCACGTCGCCATCGGTCACTGGGTGCTCTACCGCCTCGCGCGGGACAACCAGGGGCTGGTCAAGCAGCACGATTGGAAGTTCTACCTCGAGTGGGCCTACCGCACCTCGGTCGCGATGATGCGCGATGCGCCCTATTACGCGCAGTTCGGCCAGATGGAGGGCGATATCTTCCTGGACGTCCTGAAGGACCTGAAGCGCGAAGGCCTGACCACCGAGGCCACCGAAATGGAAGGCCTGATGAAGGGCCGCGCCGATCACTGGCGCACGCTAAAGTTCCCGTTCGGCAGCGAAATGGCCTGGGATTCGACCGGCCAGCCGGAAGTCTACGCCTGGATGCGCTACTTCGGTTATCAGCCGCAGGCGGACATCACCCGCGAAGTGATCCTCGGCTATGATCCGACGATCCCGAGCTGGGGCTACAACGGCAATGCCCGGCGCTACTGGGACTTCCTCTATGGCGGCAAGGTCTCGCGCATCGAGCGGCAGATCCATCACTACGGCTCCGCGCTCAATGCCGTGCCGCTGTTCGACGCCTATCGCCAGAACCCCACCGACCTGCACCTGCTGCGCGTCGCCTATGGCGGCATGATGGGCGGGATCACC
This sequence comes from Novosphingobium lindaniclasticum LE124, assembly GCF_000445125.1. GTDB lineage: Bacteria > Pseudomonadota > Alphaproteobacteria > Sphingomonadales > Sphingomonadaceae > Novosphingobium > Novosphingobium lindaniclasticum. The sequence continues at coordinate 332,896 of NZ_ATHL01000076.1, read as the reverse complement.
AATGTCGACCAGAAGGGTTTCGGCTCCGCCGCGTTCCACGCCTGGCCGGACATGATGAAGTGGGACGCCATCACCGGAGACTATGGTATGGGCTTCTACGGCCACGCCATCACTTCGGCGACTTATGTGGTGAACGACGCGAAGTTCGGCTGGCTGGGCTTCGGCGGAGATCTCACGGCGAAGGGCGGCAAGGTTCGCGTCGAACCGAAGGACGGCGCCCGTCGCCGTCTCTTCATCGCGCCGGCCGGCCTGTGGGTCACGCTGGAAGCAGGACGCATCAAGAGCGCCGATTATGACGCGAAGACCGGCAAGGTCGTGCTCACCCTCGATCCGGCCTCGACCGCTGCGCCGACCGCGCGCCTGCTGTTCGAAACCACCACGGCCGGCGGCAAGACTTATGCCGCGGATGCGGGCACGGCGGATCGCGGCGGTTACGCCATCCCGCTGGGCAGCGGCGAAACCACCGTCACCTTGAGCCCGCGTTGACCATGAAGGCGATCTTCCCACGATCCGCGCTTGCAGTTCTTCTTTCGGGAGCGACGCTCGCTGCCGTTCCCGCTTTCTCGGCACCCGTCCTCGCGCAGGCGCCGGGCAAGGAAGCCTGCACCGCCGGAGACTGGAAGGTCGCCGCCACCGATCCCTCGGACGCGGCCAATTCCGCGCTTCCCGTCCAGATGGAGAGCGCGCATTTCGCTCTCCATTGGAAGCCGGGAACGGTGGAGCCTGCGGTCGCCCAGGCTGCCGCCCAGTATCTGGAGTATGTCTGGACCTATTTTCTGGACACGCTCAAGTTTCCCGAGCCGCATTGCGGCTCGGCGGCCAAGTTCAAGGTCAACGCCTATGTCGGAGTAGGCTACGGCTTGACCGGCGGCGCGGACGAACTCGGCCACATGGGCATGTGGATCGACCCTGCCGCGCTGAAGGATCGCTTCGGACTGGCTCACGAACTGACTCATGCACTCCAGGCCGCCACGGGCCGCCTGATGGACTCGCCCTACACCGGCTGGCTGTTCGAGAGCCATGCCAACTGGATGACGGTGCAACTGCCGGAATTCCGCGAAAATACGCATTGTTCGGTCCTGCTCAAGCAGTACCCGCACCTCTACTACGGCTCTACCCGCAGCCGCTATTGCAACTGGCAGTTCCTGGAGTACCTGAAAGACACCTACGGGTTCGAGGCGGTCAACGCGATCTGGCGAACCGCACCAGGCAAGCAGGATCCGGCGCGGCTCACCGCCGATCCGTTCAGCGTGCTCCAAGCCAACCAGGGCTGGAGCCAGGCCAGGCTCAACGACGTGTTCGGAGATTGGGCGCTGCATAATGCCAACTGGGATTATACGAACCCGGACGGCAGCGACCAGGGTGCGGTGTTCCGGCGCAACTACGGATCCTACGACCAGACCACCGATGCGAACATCCGCTCCGCCACGGTGCTCGACCCGATCGACCTGAAGCGCCGCCGCTTCGCCGTGCCGGAACTCTGGGCACCGCAGCGCTGGGGCTACAACGTGGTCAAGCTCCATGCGGATGCTGGCCGCGACAATGTGACGGTGACCTTCCGCGGCGTCGTCCAGCAGAACAGCGCTGCCGCCTCGATGCCGGGCCTGGCCGACGAACCGGAGACGGTGCCGCCGCCGGCATCGGACTGGCGATGGGGCGTGGTCGCGGTCGGCGCCGACGGCAAGAGCCGTTATACCCCGCTCCAGCGCGGCGCAAAGGGAGCTGCCACGATCGCGGTATTGTCGGGTGACACCGGGTTGTATCTGGTCGTCATGGCTACGCCTTCCCAGATGCAGAAGATCCGCTGGGACCAGCCGTATTATTCGATCTACCGCTATCCGTGGATGGTCCAGTTCGACGGCGCCATGCCGGATCGCTGGCAGCCTGGCGCGCCCGACGGCATTCCCGGTGGTCACCGCCATCCCAATGGCGGCGGCTGGGTCGGCCCGAATGCCGAGGTTGCGAAAGAAGCCTATGTCGGTCCCTATGCGCGTGTGATTTCCGGCACCGTAGCGGACAGGGCGCGGATCGAGGACCACGCCGTCGTGATGGACAAGGCGCAAGTGCGCGACGACGCGGTGATCTCCGGGTTGACGGTACTGCGCGGCGACACCGTGCTGAAGGACAAGGCGCGGGCGGCGACCTCCATGCTGGCCCTTGGCGAATACGACAAGGGCATCGTTCTTTCGGGAACGGCACGCAACATCGGCGACGTAGAGCAACGCGGCGCGTCCGCTTCCCGCGGCGTGTTCTATGGTTTCGTCGATCCGGAGACCGTCAAGGACGTGAAGCATGGCGCCGGTCTTTCAGCGCCGGTGCGGGAAGTCACCGCCAAGCCGGGGTATCGCTGGATCTTCTAGCCGCACGGTTGAACCCGATTTTCGGCCGCCGGAATGGGTGCTCCCAGCTTTTGCCATCACATTGCGGCAGCGAGGAGTGTGCCTAAAGCGCAACGCTCCTCCGAAATCCTTTCGAGATATTGCGACTGTCTCGCATTATCGACTAAGGCGCCCCCAAGAGCCTGAGGCTGGCAAGGGAACGCACAATGAATCACATCCGCAAACTCGCGCTTAACGGCGCCGCAATCGCCGCCCTGGCATCCGTTCCAACCGTCGCTTTCGCCGCCGACGAAGCGGCCGAGGATGCTGCCGCGAGCGGCGATATCCTCGTCACCGGTTCGCGCGCCATCACGAAGACCGATACGCCGCCGATCGAGGTGCCGCAGCCGGTCACCGTCATCACGGCGGACCAGTTCGTGTCCCAGGGTGCAATCAGTATCAGCGACACCGTGAAATACGCCGCCGGCGTGCTGGCCAACCCCTACGGCCGCGACACCCGCTTCGATGGCTTCACCATCCGCGGCATCGAAGCGCTCCAATACCGTGACGGCATGCGCGACATCTTCTCGTTCTACGCCAGCATCACGTCCGATCCCTACAATTTCGAGCAAGTCGAAGTCGTTCGCGGCCCGGCTTCCGTGCTCTATGGACAAGGTTCGATCGGTGGTCTCATCAACCTCGTTTCCAAGACCCCGACCTTCCAGACCGGCGGGGAAGCGAACCTGGTCTACGGCAGCTACGACCGCAAGGAAGCGATGGGCGACGTCAACCTCGCCCTCACGGACAATCTGGCGATCCGCGCCGTCGCCCGCGTGCGCGATGCCGACACCTATGTGGACCATGTTCCCGACGACCGCGTGATGTTCGCGCCGTCGATCCGCTGGCAACCCACGCCCGACACCGATATCGTGCTGAACGGACTGTACCAGGAGGACGATACCGGTTCGACCTCGCAGTTCCTGCCGATCGTGGGCACGTTCCGGCCGAACCCGAACAACCCGGGCGGCAGGCTCGATCGCTATACTTTCGTCGGCAAGGCAGGATGGGACCGGTACAACGGACGCTCGCTCCAGGGCGGCGGCGCGATAACCCACAAGTTCTCCGACAACGTGCGCGTGAGCCTGAAGGCCCGCTACATCGACAGCGACCTCCAGTATTTCACGCATTATGCCGACAGCTACACGAATCCGTTGGACCCTTATTCGGTCTACGGCACGGATGGCCGCACCATCAAGCTGACGGCGGATGCCAGCGATGCGCGGATGAACGTGTTCTCGACCGACAACAACGTCCAGTTCACCTTCAACACCGGCGCCAATATCGAGCACAAGCTGCTGGTCGGCCTGGACTACAGCTGGAACAAGGTCGGCAAGCGCTATGCCGATACGACCGGTGTGACCGAATTGGTCGATCTCTACGACATCGATTACGACGCCCTGCTGACGTATACACCGTCCGGTCCCTACAGCTATGACAGCCAGAAGCAGTTGGGCATCTATGTGCAGGACCAGATCCGCTTCTTCGACCGCGTTTCGGTGGTTCTGGGTGCCCGTCGCGACCGGGTGACGTCGTCGGCCGGAAGCAAGGACAAGGCCACCACGTTCCGGGCGGGCATCATCGGCGAACTGGTCTCCGGTTTCTCGCCTTTCTTCAGCTATACCGAGAGCTTCCTGCCGATCGCCGGAAGGATCCAGCTCCCCGGCGGCATCCCGAGCGACCCTTACAAGCCGCAGACGGGCAAGCAGTTCGAACTGGGCTTCAAGTGGCAGCCGGAACAGCACACGCTCGTCACCGTCACCGCTTTCGACATCAAGGAGCGCAACCGCGTGCTCTACGGTTCGGAGAACTCCACGACCCAGGCCGGCGAACTGAAGACCAAGGGTGTCGAGGTGGAAGCCAGCTACACCCTGCCGGACGATTTCGAGCTGCTGCTCAACTACGGCTACAACAAGCTGAAGTCGGAAGTGAACACGAACCTGGATTACATGCCGCGCCACATCGCCTCGGCATGGTCCACCAAGACCTTCGGCGTCTCGGACGGTGCGAAATTGCGTCTCGGCGCGGGTGTCGTCTATACCGGCAAGAGCATTTCGACCAACTCGCTCTGGTCGATCGTCACCCCCTCGCGCACCACCGTCGATGCGCTGGCGGAAGTGACTTGGGAAAACTGGCGCTTCTCGATCAACGCCACCAACTTGCTGAACAACAAGTTCTACGCCTCTTGCCTGGCACGCGGTGACTGTTTCGTGGGCGCGCCCCGCAACGTGATGGGTACGCTGGGCTTCCGCTTCTGATCGGATCGCTTCGCCTTGCGCTTTCCCTGGGGCAGCGCAAGGCGGGGCATCCCGGCGGCTTGCGCTTATGCGCCAGGTCTATTTACCGCTACCCCGATAGCGCAATTGAAACCTCGATCCGAGCCGAGCATTTTCCAAGGGAAGATGAGGAGACTCGGTGGTGGCAAACGAATGCATCGCGTATCGTGATTCCAAGGGCGGGCTTCATGGTACGGCCGAGAAGGCGACGCTGGAGGACTTGGCTGCGGTCTTGGGCCGTGTAGGAGACGAAGGCGGCATGACGGCGGGCGTCGCGCGGATGATCTTCGACAAGCGCGCCGAAATCGAGCGTGTCTTCGCGGAGCATGATGCCATCATCGCCTCTGCCGACAGTCGCCGGCCCGAGGAAGCAGGAGCGTCTGCTCCGGTGCCGTCGGCGCAGATCCATGTCGTGAACGGAGCCGCGTGAGCCTGCTCGCAACGGTCCACATCCATCCCGAGCGAAGTCAGCTCTGGGGCTGAAGCCCGTCGATCTTCCAAAGGATCACTTGCGCTCCCGCCCCCGCCGCTCGGGCAGGCCGGCGCTATTGCTCAGGTCTTCGGCGGAAAGTTTGCGCCAGCGTTCCAGGCGTTCGGTGTCGAGCGTGCCCGTTTTCACGGCCGCCTGGATGGCGCAGCCGGGCTCCTGCTGGTGGCCGCAGTTGGAAAAGCGGCATTCCTGGGCGAGAAGCGCGATATCGTCGAACACTTCCGCCAGTCCGGTCGCCACTTCGGCCAGCTTGAACTCGCGCATGCCCGGCGTATCCATCAGCCAGCCGCCGCCCTCCAGCCGGTGCATTTCGCGCACCGTGGTCGTATGGCGGCCCTTGCCGTCCTGCTCGCGGACGGCCTGGGTGACGATTCTGTCCGATCCGCGCAAGGTGTTTACCAGCGTCGATTTGCCGACACCGGACGATCCCATGAGCGCCACCGTCTCTCCCAGCGCGCAGCGCTCGGCAAGATGCGCCGCGCTTTGGGGATCCTTGGCATTGATCATCTCGATCTCGAGGTCCGGCTGCAGCTCCAGCGCGGCCTGGCGGAAGCTGCCCGGATCTTCGGCCAGATCAATCTTGGTCAGGATCAGCACCGGCCGAACGCCCACTTCGCGCGCCAGCACGAGGTAGCGCTCCAGGCGCGGGATGTTGAAATCCTGATTGCAGGAGGTGACGATGAACAGCGTATCGACGTTCGCAGCCATCAACTGGACGCGCCTGTCGTTGCCCGGCGCAGGTCGCTTGAACAGGCTGGCGCGCTGGAGGAGGCGCAGCGCCTCGTGATCCTCGCGCCCGACGAGCAGCCAGTCCCCCACGGCTGGGCGATCTTCGGGGTCACGCGATCCCGGCCCGCCCGGTTCGGGGAGCCGCGACGAGATCAGGCCTTCGAACGTCGCTCCCATGACCGAAACCAGGCCGCGATAGACTGCCATGACCCGGACCGGCAAGGTGGTGCGCAGTTCCTCTTCCGTCACCTGACTGCTGAAGAACGGGCTCCAGCCGAGATCCGTAAGCGAAGGGAGAGGGGCGTCCATGAAGTGCGAAAGGGCTTTCCTGAGGATGGTGTGGAAACGACCACGCGCCGCGGGTTCGGCGGCTCCGTCGTCGATCGGCACCGGATCCCGATCGCGCATACACACCATTGCAGGCCTTGACTATGCCCTTTGCACGGCGATGATCCCGGGCGCGAGGTGAAATCCGCGATCCGCACGGCGCGTTTCAGCCCGGCTTTGAGGGCAGCACCTATTCCTCTGCGCCCAGATGGATGGCGAGCCAGATGGTCGGATCTGCCGTATAGGTCACCCGGTGCGCCGCGCCCGCCCGGATCAGCAGGCCTTCGCCGGGACCAAGCCGCCGCCCACCGAAACCGTGCAGTTCCAGTTCCGCCTCCTCGCCGGCAGCAGAACCCGTTCGTCCCAGCCTTGCACATAGGGCTGCTCGGGAGGCGTCGTGTGGCCATGGGACTTGATCCGCTCCACCCGGATACCGGGACGGGCGCGCGTCTTCGCAGTGAGCAACGCTGGACTGCGCAATCCCATGTACGCGGTTGATGCGGCGTGATAACGTAGGCCTGCCGAGCCTCTCGGCCGTGATGGAGGATTGTCATGAAGGCATTGCTCGCCCTGGCCTCGATCACTCTTCTCTCCGCCTGCGCCGCGACGCGCCCTATCGAGACTCACGCCGCTTCGGCCGCGACGGATTTCCCCCATGCGCAGAGAGTCGCCATAACGCTGTGGAATTCTGGCTTCACGCCTTCGAACATCGACTTCGTGGCGGGCAAGCCTCACGTTCTGATGCTGAAGGACAGCGGCGCCGGCGGTCACGACTTCAACGCGGCCGAATTTCTCGCCGCCGCCGCGATCGCGCCTGCGGACGCTTCGCAAGTCGCCGGCGGACGGATCGAGCTTGTCGGCCACCAGACAGCCTCGATCCACGTCATACCCACCGCTGCGAGTACAGGCCGGCATGTACCCATTTCGGCCATGCGGCGCTGGGCATGATGGTAGGATCACGGTTCACTGACACGACCGACAGGTTGGACGTGCATAAATGGGGAAGGAGCGGCATGACGGTTTCCAATGAAGCGATATTGGCGGTGATTGCAGAGGAATCCGGCCTCGACGCGGCCGCTCTGCGCCCGGATGCCACTTTCGAACAGCTCGACATCGGTTCGCTCGACGTTGCCAGCACGCTGTTTGCAATAGAGGACAAGTTCGGCGTCGAAATCGATCCCGATCAATTAAATCCGGCCTCCACCATCTCCGACTTCGTCGATCTCGTGCGGCAACTCCTGCCCTCATGAGGCGGAAAGTCGTCCTGACCGGCTATGGCTGCGTCAGCGGCCTGGGAGTGGGTCTTGCGGCAACATGGCGAAGGATGGCGGCAGGTAAGGGCGCGATCCGGCGGCTCGCCGATGAGCCCGCCACCGAGGCTCCAGCCCGGCGCATCGACGGCCCTGCCGCCTGGGTGGACGTGGATGCCTGCCGGAAAGCGCTGGCCGCAGAGGATCTGCGGGCGATGGGGCAACTCGACCCGCTTTCGCTTTATGCTCTGACCGCAGCGCTGGAAGCCGTGGAGGCGGCCGGACTGCGCGGCCATGCCTCGCTTGCACGCCGCAAGGCCATCCTCGTGGGCTGCGGCAGCGGCGGCAATGCGACGATCGATCAGGCGTTCGAGCGCCTCTATGCGCGGAAGCTGGGAAAAGTTCACCCCCAGACGATACCCGCCTCGATGATGTCGGCCCCCGCCAGCCATCTGGCGATGCTCGTCGGAAGCCATGGTCCGACCTTCGCGATCTCCAGCGCCTGCGCCTCTTCCGCCCATGCCTTGGGCGAGGCGATGCACATGATCCGCGCTGGCCGGGTCGATGTGGCGCTGGCGGGGGGCAGCGAAGCGTGCTTGACGCCGGGATCTTGGGTCGCCTGGAACTCGGTCGGCGTTATGGCCGACGATACCTGCCGCCCGTTCTCGCGGGATCGGCGGGGCATGGTGCTGGGCGAAGGCGCGGCCATGGTCGTCCTGGAAAGCGAGGAACATGCCAAGGCGCGGGGCGCCCGCGTGCTGGGCGAGCTGGCCGGCTACGGCAGCACCAGCGACGCCGCCGACATGACCGCGCCGGACCTGAACGGGATCGAAGCCGCCATCCGCATGGCCCATGAAGACGCGGGGATCGCGCCAGAGGAACCGGCGCTGGTCTCCACGCACGGCACGGGAACCCGGCTCAACGATCCGGTGGAGGCCGCTGCGCTCGAGGCGGTCTACGGCTCGGCGCTACCCCGCCATACGGTCATCGCCACGAAGTCCGCCCATGGTCATCTGATCGGCGCCACCGCTGCCATGGAGTTCGTCATCGGCATGGAAGCGCTCGCGCGGGGCCTGGCGCCGCCGGTGCTGGGCTATCTCGGCACCGACCCGCAGTGCGACCTGCCGCTGGCGCTCGCGCCCACCCCCACCCCCATCGATAACGGGGTGCTGGTCTCGAACAGTTTCGCGTTCGGCGGGCTCAACGCCGTGCTCGTAGGCAGACGCAGCGCATGACCGCCACTGCGCACATCAACGCCATTGGCACGGCGGTCCCGCCGCATCAGGTCCATGACGCTTTCGTCGGTTTCGTGCGATCTTCCCTGCAGGATTCCGGCCATGCGCGGCTGTTCGATCGCATGGTGGCCCGCTCCGGGATCGAGCGGCGCTTCTCCTTCATCGAGCCTGAAGTTCTGCCCAACGGCCGCATCACCGATCGTGACCGCTTCTATGGCCTGGGAGATTGGCCAACGACCGGCGAGCGTATGATCCGCTACGAGCGCGATGCTCCCGCTCTGGCCTTGCAGGCAGTACGCGCCCTCAGCCCCGACATCGCTGCGGAAGGCGTGACTCATCTCGTGCTGGCATCCTGCACCGGCTTCGTCGCGCCCGGACTGGACCAGCTGCTCGTCGCGCAAGCCGGGATCGACCCTGCCGTCGAGCGAACGGTCGTGGGCTTCATGGGCTGCTATGCCGCTGTTAACGCCCTGCGGCTTGCGCATCACATCGTCCGCTCCGAGCCCGAGGCCCGTGTGCTGGTGGTCAACCTCGAGCTTTGCACGATCCATTTCCAGCGCACCCAGGATCTGGAGAAGCTGCTCTCGATGCTGCTGTTCGGGGACGGTGCTGCGGCCGCGCTGGTCACGGCGGAGCCTCGGGGCATTGCACTTACGGACTTTCGATGCGCTGCCATCCCCGGCTCCGGCGAGGCGATCACCTGGCGGATCGGCGACCAGGGTTTCGACATGCACCTCGACGGACAAGTGCCGAATTTCATCGCCAACGCCCTGCGGTCCCAACGCAGTAGCAACGATGAAGGGGGCCTGTTTCGCGGAGTGTCCCCGGCTCACTACGATCTCTGGGCCGTCCACGCCGGGGGCCGGACGATCCTCGATGCGGTGGAGCGCGCGCTCGACCTTCCTCCTGAAGCGCTTCACCCCTCGCGAGAGGTGCTGCGCCGCTTCGGGAACATGTCGTCGGCGACGCTGATGTTCGTGCTCGCGGCCATGATCGACGACTGGAAGAGTGGCAGTGCGAATGGCGGGGCGAACAGAGCGCAAGGGCAGGGAATGGCCATGGCATTCGGGCCGGGCCTTGCCGCCGAAACCTTCCGGTTCAGGATGGCACCCTCATGACCGACTTGCGCCAGCGATCCCCCGAGCCCGAATGGATGGACGGCGATGCCGTGACGCCGGAGGAATTCGCCGCCTGCATCGAGGATCTGGCCAAAGTGAACACCGTCACGCTCGCCCGGCCGCCGACATTGACCTTCCTCGACCGGGCCTTCGCCGCGACACCATCGCAGCGTGTGCTCACCGTAGTCGATGTCGGCTTCGGCGCGGGCGACATGCTGCGTTCGCTTGCCCGTCGGGCCCGGCGCCGCGGCCGCGTGGTGCGGCTCATCGGCTTCGACATCAACCCGCGCAGCGAACCGGTCGCCCGCCGCCTGACCGCGCCGGACATGGCGATCGATTATAGGACCGGCGACGCCTTCGCGATGGCGCAGAACGAGCCTGTCGACCTGGTGGTGAGTTCGCTGGTCACGCACCATATGTCCGACGCCGGGATCGTGGACTTCCTGCGATGGATGGAGCGCAAGGCGGAACTCGGCTGGTTCGTGAACGACCTGCATCGCAATGCAATCGCCTATCACGGCTTTACGCTGCTGTCGGCGGCCATGCGCTGGCATCCCTTCGTGCGCCACGACGGCCCGCTGTCCATCGCCCGCGCTTTTCGCCGCGACGACTGGGACGGTCTGCTCGCGCGCGCCGGCCTTGGCGGCCGCGCGAACGTCCATTGGCGGTTTCCGTTCCGGTACTGCGTGGAGCGGACGAAATGGTAGCGCCGGTCGCGGTGCTGGGCGGCGGCCTTGCCGGTGCCTCGGCCGCTCTTCGCCTTGCACAGGCGGGGATCGGCGTCGACCTGTTCGAGCGGCAGGCCGGCCCTCATCACAAGGTCTGCGGCGAGTTCCTTTCCGTCGAAGCGCAGCGCGATCTTCATGACCTGGGTTTCGATCCGCTGCGGCTGGGCGCCGTGCCGATCGAGCGGATACGCGTGGTGCGCGGAACGAAAAGCGTGGAATCCCGGCTGCCCTTCACGGCCCTGGGGATCAGCCGCGAGGTTCTCGACCAAGCGCTGCTCGATGCCGCCGCCCGCGCCGGGGCGCACGTGCACCGCGGGGTGAAAGTCGTCGCGATGGACGCGGGCGGCATAGACACCGGCGCCGGCCGCTTCTGCCCCGAAACGGTGTTCCTCGCCACCGGCAAGCACGATCTGAGAGGGGCAAAGCGGCCGGAACCCGGCGCGCGGGGCGATGAAATCGGCTTCAAGATGCATTGGCGGATCACGGCCGAGCAGGATGCCGAACTCGGCTCCGCCATCGAACTCGTGCTGCTGGACGGCGGCTATGTCGGGTTGCAGCGGGTGGCCGCGCGCGTGATGAATGTCTGCGCGCTGGTGCGGCGCGAAGGCTTTGGCGGCTCCTGGAACGGGCTGCTCACGGCAATTGCGCGCGAGCCGCATGTCGCGCGCAGGCTCGACGGCGCTTCCGAGATGCTGCGCCGACCCACGTCGATCGCGGCACTGCCTTATGGCTACGTCCACCGCCCGGGCGACGACCGCGAGAGCCTGTACCGCCTTGGCGACCAGGCCGCGCTCACCGCGCCGCTGACCGGGGACGGCATGGCGATCGCCTTGCGCAGCGCGGCCCTGGCTGTCGCCTGCCACCGATCCGGGCGCGGCCCTTTGGACTATACCCGCATTCTTCGCCGCGAGGTCGGCGGCCAGGTGCGTAGGGCCATGGCGCTCCACCGCCTCGTCGGCTTGCCGGTTCTGCCGCTGACGCTCGGCTTGCTCAGGCTGCACCCCTCGCTGCTGGGCCGTCTGGCAGCCGCGACCCGGCTCGGCCGTCTCGATGGTGCCCGCAGGATCGACCGACCGGGCCCTCCCGGCGCAGAAGCGGCCTTCTCGGACCGCTAGGCTTACAGAGCTTCGCTTTCCTCGATCGCCGCCTCGACCATGGCGGCCCAGGTAGCGGGATCGCCGGTGCGGGCCATCGCTTCGGAGGGTTCGCGGATCGTGCGGAGAACCGCGTCCGCCTGCTCCAGATAGGCGCGCCATGTTTCGTCGACGGCGGTCGCAGCCGACGCTTCGACGCCGTCCGCATTGGCGCTATGATCCAGCCCGGCCAAAGCGCGTGCGATCCGCTGTGCAAGCGGGGTGTTTGCTACATCCATCTCGGTCTCCTTGCGCGAGCGTAACCACGTGGGGCCAGCGCTTGTTCCCGCCCCACGCAGAGTCGACTCGGCCTCCGGCCCGCGTTCAGCTGCTGGATGATCGCCGCGCCAGGATCCAGTCGTCCACCACCCTTTCGAGGACCGTCAGAGGCATGCCGCCGCCCGCTAGCGCGGTATCGTGGAAACTGCGGATGTCGAACCGGTTGCCGAGCGTGGTCTTGGCTTTCTCCCGCAGGCGGACCCATTCGTTGTGGCCGACCTTGTAGGCGCAGGCCTGACCCGGCCAGCTGCAATAGCGGTCGATTTCGGAGGTGGCGCCGCCTTCGGCACGGCCCGTATTGTCGATGAAATAGCGTATCGCCTGGTCGCGGCTCCATCCCTTGGCATGGATGCCGGTATCGACCACCAGGCGCACCGCGCGGAACAGCAGGCTCTGGTAGAAGCCGACGCGGCCCAGCGGGTCGTTGTCATAGGCGCCGAGTTCGTCGGCCAGCTGCTCGGCATAGAGGCCCCAGCCTTCGGAATAGCTGGAAAAGAACAGGAGGTTCATCAGCTTGGGCGCGGCCGGGCTTTCCTGCTGAAGCGCGATCTGCAGATGATGGCCGGGGATAGCCTCGTGATACGTGAGGGTGGGAAGGCCGAACTTGGGCCAGTTGGCCGTATCCGTCAGGTTGATCCAGTAGATGCCCGGACGAGCGCCATCGAGGCTGGGCGAATTGTAGTAGCCCTGCGATGCGCCTTCCTGGATCTCGGGCGGGACGCGCTTGATCTCGACGCCGGCTTTGGGCAGGCGGCCGAAAGCTTTGGGCAGCAGGGCCTGCATGGCCGCCATCTGCTCGTTCAGATGGGCCACGAGTTCGACTTTCGCGGCATCGGTGTTGGGATAGACATTGGCCGGGTTGGCGATCAGCGCCGCCATGCGCTCACCCACCGTGCCTTGCGTGAATCCTTGGGATTTCAACAAGGCGTCCGAGCGGGCGGTGAGGTCGGCCACCTGCTCCAGTCCGATCCGGTGGATTTCTTCGGCGGAGAGGCGGGTCGTGGTGATATAGTTCAGGCTATTGGCATAGTACTGCGCGCCCTGCGGCAGCCGCGCCACCGAGGCGTCGTGTCCGGCCTTGGGCAGGACGGCCTTGAGAGCGTCGTTCTGGCGCTGCAAGGCCGGATAGACCCGCTCGGCGACGAGCTTGCCGACCCGCGCGGCCCAGTCGCCGGGGATCGCCTTTTCACCGGTGCGCCGGGCGATCGATCGGACCAGCGTGGATTCGCCCGCCGGCGTAGCCAGCATGCCCGCCTGAAGACCGATGGTCTTCTGGAGGATGAAGTCGGGCGGAATGACGCCCAGGCCAAAGTCCTCGCGCATGCGGTCGGTCTCGGCGTCGAGGACACCCGCGAAGTCGTTGATGCGCGAGACATAGGCCTCGGCGTCGGCGGCGGTCTTGATGGTATGCTGGTTGTCGAGGAAGTCGCCGGTGTTCAGGTAGGCGCCGCCGCCCTGACTGACGCGGTAGACCTGCGGCCAGCCGCCCTGGCCGTACGGGATGGCGAAAGTCCTGATCACGGCATCGAGGTTCGCGGCGATGGTGTCGTAATAGAGCGCGTCCCGGGCGCCCAGCGAGGCGCGATTCAGCGCGCCAAGTTGCGCCCTTGCGGTGCGCACGAGGTTGCGGTTCTTTTCCTCTTGCGCGCGGGTGGGGATGGTGAGGCGGGATTTCAGCCCCGCCCGCGCCCCGACGTCCAGGCCCAACTGCGTCGCCGTCTCTGGCGAAGCGTCGACCTGGGCTTCGAAATACTTGTCCATGAAAGCAGCCAAGGCGGGGTCGGAGGCGGCTGGCCTGGATACGCGGGCGAGCGCCGGCCCGGCGGCAGCAACGGCGGCTCCTGCCGATGCGGAGGAGAGAAAGCGGCGACGATCGATCATGAAGCTCTCGCAATAGTTTATGGCGGCAACCTACGCGATGGACCGAGGACGGCAAGAAGATCCTCTCACAATCGATCCGGCGCCGACGCTATGGCGGAGAACCTCGTGCAGGGTGTGCTCCAGCGCCTGGAATCGGGATGGCAGAACCTCCCCCTGGGGCTACAGGACCGGCACCGTGACCCACCCGTCCGTCGTGGATGTCAATCCTCCTACGCCTGTTCCCTATCCGCACGCTCCGATCCATGCCGCCTGAACGATGGCATGGACCAAACCTTGGAGTGATACCGCAGGGTTCCCGCGATCTTTATCTGCTTCCTCGATCGATGGTCTCGACATGAGGAGAATGAATATGTCCAAGCGTTTCGTCATTGCGCCGGCTCTGGCTTTGGCAGCCGTGGCATCGCCCGCCTTCGCACAGGACAGCGGAGATTTCGCCGGCCCGCGTATCGCGGTTACGGGGGGCTGGGATAACGTGCAGCACGGCGGGGAGAACGCCTCCGGCTTTACTTACGGAGCCACGGCCGGCTATGACGCCGCCCTGGGATCGGTCCGTATCGGTCCGGAAGTCGAGTTCAGCGATTCCACCCAGAAGAAGACGTTCGCAGCCGGCGCCACTCGCTACACCGAGCGTGCGGACCGCGATCTCTATGCCGGCGCACGCCTGGGCTATGTCGTCTCGCCCAGCTTCTTGCTCTATGGCAAGGTCGGCTACACCAACGCACAGTTCACGATCCGCGAGGATGGTAAGCACCGCAACGATCGTTCGGGCCTGCGCGCCGGCGTCGGCGCGGAATATGCCGTGACCCCCACGGTGTTCCTGACCGGCGAGTATCGCTACTCGAACTATTCGGACAGCTATTCGCGCAACCAGATCCTGGGCGGTGTCGGCGTCCGGTTCTGATGTAAATGACGCAAGGAGGAGCGGCGAGGCGCACCACTCTTCCTTGGTTACCTGACCATACGCCGCGATCCCTGTGCCGGGAGGCACGGCGGCGCGAGACGAACGATGGCCTGGAATGTCGCGGAGCTGTTTACGATGATAACCGTGGTGATCGTCCGGGGGCGTCGGGAGAAAGCGTTCGAGCCCGCCTTCGAAGCCGTTTAAGCAAAGCGGTCAAGCGGCTACGAACGTCTCGGCCTCGCCGAATGAAAAAGCGGAACGCTTCTTGGAGCGGCGGATGGCGCACAGCCGGGTCTCGCCGTCCCAGAGTTCGGCGTCACGCGTAGCGGCGTGACGATGCGCTGCGACGAGCGCCTCAGGCAGATCCGGAGCCTCGAACTGCAGCGCGTCGTCCGCCCCGTCGGGATGCGCGAACCGAAGTGTATAGACTTTCATTCCTATCCTCCCGGCGCTGGGAACCTTTAGGGTCCTCACAGGCGCCGTACCCTGGTCTGACCTGCCTTTAACAGCCTCGAAATGCAGGAAAAGGGAAATAGTTCCTGAGGGCGATGACGCGAGGACAGGAATCTGCGCTTCTCTGGCGGATCAGACCAGCCGCCCGGTGCGGATTAGCTCCCGATACCAGTCGGCGCTGAGTTTGGGGGTGCGCTTCTGGGTCTTGAAATCGACGTGGTGAATGCCGAACAGCTTGGTATAGCCGTCCTCCCACTCGAAGTTGTCCATCAGGCTCCAGAGGAAATAGCCGTCGATCGGGTATCCCTCGCGCACGGCGCGGTGCAGGTGCGTGATGTAGTTGCGCAAGTAGGTGACGCGGTCGGCGTCGTAGACTTTTCCGTCCGGGGCCACGGGATCGTCGGCCGAGCAGCCGTTTTCCGAAATGTAGAGTTTCTTCGGCTGCCACAATTCGCTGACGCTGCGGATGGACCAGTAGAGGGCCTCCGGCGTCATGTAGAGCCAGGGCGAGGCCATGCGCGGCGAGTTGGCGAGGTGCGGCAGGATTTCGTAGCCGCCGGGCGTTGCCGCAGCGCGCACGGTGTTCGAAGTGTAGACGTTGAGCGACAGGAAATCGAGCGGGCTGCCGATCGCCTCCATGTCGCCTGCCTGAACTTTGGGAGCGTCCTTGCCTTGCGCGGACAGGTAGCTGTCGATGTAGCGGCCTTCCATGATCGCGGTGAGGAACATGGCGTTTTCCTCGCGCATGGCCTTCTTGGTCGCTTCGATATGCTCGGCGGTCTCGATGGCGGGCACGAAGATCGTGGCATTGTCGGCAAGGCCAACCTGCGTTCCCGCCTTTGCCTGCGCGCGAATGGCCTGAACCCCTAGTCCATGCGCGAGCACGCCATGGTGACGCACCTGGTTGACCTCGTCCATCGGCAGCCGCAGCCCGGGCGCCTTGTTGCCGTTCCAGTAAGCGAGGTCGGTGAAGCAGCGCAGTTCGTTCACTGTCATGATGTGCTTCACACGGTCCGACGTCTTGCCCGCGATGAAGCCGGCGTAGTCGGCAAAGGCATAGGCGGTGTCGCGCGATTGCCAGCCGCCCCGCAGCCCGGTGGGCAGGTCCCAGTGGAACAGCGTCATGTGCGGGGTGATGCCCGCCGCCAGCAGGCCGTCGATCAGGCGGTTGTAGTAGTCGAGGCCCTTCTGGTTCGGCTTGCCCTTGCCGCTCGGGAAGATGCGCGACCAGGCCACCGAGAAGCGATAGGCCTTGACGTCCAGCGCCTTCAGCAGCGCGATGTCCTCTTGGTAACGGTGGTAGCTGTCACAGGCGACATCGCCGGTACCGCCGTCGGTGGTCTTGCCGGGGGTGTGGGCATAGACGTCCCACACCGTCTCGCCGCGACCGTCTTCCTTCACCGCGCCTTCGATCTGGTAGGCCGCAGTAGCGCAGCCCCATTGGAAGTCCGCCGGAAATGACAGGGCTTCGGCCGCACCTCGCCCTGCGGCCGACACCGCAGGCGCGCCGCCTTGCGCGGCGGCAGTCCGGCCTCCCAAGGCCGCGCTAAGCGCTGCGGCGCCGAGGCCCATGCCGAGTTGGCGGCGGTTGATTCCGGTCATCTCTCTAAACTCCCTCACGTTTTCCAACACCAGGCTTATTGCCCGCCTATGACCTTGACCAGACCGTTCAGCGACTGCCCGCTGGGCAGGGGCTGGCGGCTGCTGAGCTTGCCCGAGGCGTCGTCCCACACCAGTTCGGCTTTCTTGCCGCCGTTCTTGCCGCTGTAGGCATTGGTGGTGCCGTCGTCATCGTAGAGCGTGAACGTGGCGTTCGCACCGGGATAGACGCGAATGCTTTCCAGCGCCTGTTTCGTTGCCGTGCTGGGCACTTGCGCGCCGACAGGGACGATCGAGCCTGCCTTCACGAAGACCGGAATGCGCTGGATCGGCGTGTTTACCTCCACGGTCTGGCCGCCTTCGTATCGCTGGTTGGTCCAGTAATCGTACCAGGCACTGCCGGCGGGCAGGTAGACCGCGCGTCTGGTCTGTCCCTGCTCCGTCACCGGGGCGACGAGGAACGCCTTGCCCAGCATGTACTGGTCGCCGATCGTCGCGGCCTTGGGGTCGTGCGGGAAGTCCATGAACAGCGCGCGCATGAACGGTGCGCCGGTTTCATACGTGCCGTGCCCCAGCGCGTACAAGTAGGGTATCAGCGAATAGCGCAGGCGCAGCCACTCGGCCAGGATCGGCTCGGCCGCCGTACCGTATTCCCACAAGGCGGCGGCGGGGCGCTGGCCGTGGATGCGCAGGGTAGGCGTGAAGACGCTGTACTGGAACCAGCGCACGAAGAGTTCGGGGTAGTCCGGGTAATCCGCCCCCATCGCCGTCGCCCCGGCGGGATCGACCAGCACCGGGTGCTCGGCCCTGGGCCCGCTGGGCCACTGCCAGCCGCCGATATCGCTGCCCCAGTAGGCGAGGCCCGAGGCGGTGAAGTTGAGGCCGGTCGGCACCTGCCGCCGCAACGCTTCCCAGGTGGACTTGACGTCGGACGACCAGAACAGGCTGCCGGTTCGCTGCGAGCCGAGGTAGGCCGCGCGCGACAGGATCATGTTGCGCATCCCGGGTCGGTCGCGGGCCGATCCTTCCGCCGCGCCCGTCGTGTGCACGAGGGGAAAGAGGTTGTGATAGCGATCGCCCGAGCCGATCGAATAGAAGTAGCCGTCGGGGATGAGGTCGGGCTCGGTCTCGTCCAGCCAGAGCCAGTCGAAGCCCTGGCTGAGGATATTGTCGCGTACCGTGTTCCAGAACCAGGCGCAGGCCTCTGGATTGGTGCTGTCGATGAGGGCGCCGGCGCGGTCGAACCGCATCGGCAATCCGTCTACCGGCTTGCCTTCCTTGTCCTTGAGGAACCAACCCTTTCCTTCCAGCATGTCGAAATAGCGCGATTCCCGTTCGAACCGGGGCCAGACGCTGATGATCGAGCGCATGCCCAGCGCTTTCAGCCGGTCGTTCATGCCCTTGGGATCGGGGAAGAAAGTCCGATCGATGTCGATCTGGCCCATGCGGGTCCAGTAGAACCAGTCGAGCACCATGACATCGAGCGGCAGTCCCCGCTGGCGATAGCCCTCGGCGATGCCGAGCAGTTCCTGCTGGGTCTCGTAGCGCGCCTTGCTCTGGATCAGCCCGAAGGCGGCTTTCGGCGGCAGCGGCGTCTCTCCGGTCAGCTTGGCGTATCCGGCGTAGAGATCGTCGCTGGTCCTGCCGGTGATGACGAAGAACGACACGCGCTCGCCCACTTGCGACTGGAAGCGCGTGGCCGAGTGTAGCCCCGGCCAGACCAGCGTGCGCGCCGGATTGTCCCAGACGATGCCCCAGACTTTGCCGTTGGCCTTGGTAGTGACGAGGAACGGCACGCAGACCGTCTCACCCGCCGGAGCGTCGTAGTAATGGGCGCAGTCGATCTGGCGGCCCTTGAGGTCCAGCGTGCCTTCCTGGTTCTGCCCGAGCCCGTAGTAGTGCTCGTCAGCCGAGGCCGCGAAAGTGGCGCCGACTTTGAAGGTCTTCTCGCCGTTGACGGTGACCGGGGCCATCTCCCAGCCCGTCATCTTCGTCAGCACATCGCCCTGCGCATCGCGGATCGAGAGACTGACCGGAGGCAGGGAGGGCGCGAAGTAGCGCTCCATCTGACTGGGCGCCTTGAGCCAGGGCTTGGCGTCGACCGTCAGGCTGAGCGCCGAGGACGCGAAGACGTCCCCTTCGGCAGTGGTGCTGTGGCTCCATCCTGCGGAGTCGGGCTTGGCGTTCGGCCCCTCGCCAGGCGCTGCTTCCGCGAGTTCCGGATCGAGCGCGATGGTCACGCGAACGATGTTGGGCGCGTAGGGCTCCACCGCCACCCGCGTGCCGTTGCGATCGAGCAGCGCCAGGGGCGCGGCCAGCGCGGGCAGGGACAGGGCGAGACAGGACATGCCCGCCGCGCTTGCCAGAATCCGCGTCTTCATCCGGGCCTTGGTGTTTTCTACGATCATCGCACTCCCCTGTTCTCTGCTTTTGAATCCAACCGGTTGTCGCCGTGCGTCAGACCAGTCCGCGTCCTTCGATGCGCAAGGTGGGCACGAAGCCCGCAGTCTGGCGCGGAAATTCTACGTGCAAGCCCCGGTGGTCCCGGCGATGCGCCAGAGGGCCGCCTCCGAGCAGAGTCACGCGCTCGACGACGCCGGCCTTGGGGCCTGCGGCGAGCGAAGTGATCGTCACGTCCCGCTCCGGCTTGCCCAGCACCAGGGCATAGAGTGCGCCCTTGTTGGTGGTGAAGCGAATGTCGCGCGCGGTGAAAGGCTTGGCCTTCTCCTCGTTCTGCATGCCGACCGCCGGGAGGGTCGGGCCTTCGCCATAACGCCGCCAGGGACGCGAGCCGAAGATCGCCTCGCTGCCGGTCTTCATCCATGTCGTCATTTCGTCGAGGATCTTCTCCTCTTCGCCGTCGATCGAGCCGTCTCCCGGTTGCGGGATCGAGAGCAGCAGGTTGCCGTTCTTCGAAACGACGTCCGCCAGGCGCTGGATCACGTCTTCGGCGGTCTTGTAGCTTTTGTCGTTGAGGCGGGCGACGTTGTAGAACCAGTCGCCGATGCAGGTGTCGGTCTGCCAGGGTTCGTCCCAGATATGGTCGGTATAGCCGCGTTCCACATCCTGGACGACGCCGAAACGCGCCTCGGGCGAGAGCTGCTTGGCGGTCAGGACCACGTCGATCTTGCCGTGCCATTGAATCGAACGATTGTAGTAGTCCGCCGCTGCCTCCAGCCCGACCGGGCCGAACGGCAAACCGTAGTCGTCGAAGTAGACCAGGTCCGGCCGGTACTTGTCGATCAGGTCGGTCTGGCGCAGCAGCCAGCGGGTGACGTAGGCGGGGTCGTCTTTGGGGCCGCTTTCGATCCACTGGCCGTTGTTGGCATCGTGCCAGGCGTTCATCGCCTCTATGCTGTCGATCCCGTCGGGTAGAACGGCGTGCCCCCCGGTGTAAAGTTCCTGCGGGTCCAGTCCGTCCCACCATTGCCCCTGGCCGTCTCGCTTGCGCAGGCGGAAAGCGTCGTAGCGCACGCCCTTGCGCGGGCCGGTCGGATCGTAGCCATAGGCGGTCTGATACCAGTGCCAGGCATGGGCGGCGTGGTTGGAGACGCCGAAGCGCAGCCCGGCCTTGCGCGCGGCTTTCTCCCAGATCCCGACGACATCCTTGCCGGGGCCCACGCGCAGGCTGTTCCAGGCATGGTAGCGGCTGTCATAGCAGTCGAGATTGTCGTGGTGGCAGGCAAGAGCGACGAAGTACTTGGCGCCGGCCCGCTTGTAGCGATCGATCAGCGCGTCGGGATCCCAGCGTTCGCCCTTCCAGCGGTTCTGGATGTCCTTCATGCCCTCGACCGAGGGATGGCCGTAGGTCTTCAGGTGATGCTCGTACATGGGGTGGCCCTGCATGTACATGAAGCGGCCGTACCAATCGCCCTGTCCGGGGACCGACTGCGGCCCCCAGTGCGACCAGAGTCCGAGCTTGGCGTCGCGAAACCACTCGGGGTAGCGGTAGTGGTTCACCAGCGAGGACCATGTGGGCCTGACCGGGCCGGGCGCCGTGCCCATGGCGCTGGCGGCACGGGCCGCCTGGGCGAGGCTAAGGGCAGCGGCGCCGGCCAGGAACGCGCGGCGTTGCAGATCCATCATGGTTTGGTTCCCAGGGTCCTGGCGATCGCCGCCAGCGCGAGAGGTCGCATCACCTTATAGCCCTGCGGCGTGGGATGGACGCCGTCGGTGGAAAGCCCCGGCTTCATCGCCCCGTCCGTTTGCGCCATCGCGCGGTGGTAGTCGACGAAGGCATATCCACGCGCGCGGGCATAGGCGGCAAGCCGGGCATTCATTTCGGCCACTTGAGCCGCCGGTTTCAGCGCCGGGCTCCAGGGAAAGGCGGCCGCAGGCGGGATCGAGGCGATGATCACCCTGATCCCGTGAGCACGGGCCAGTTCCGCCATGCTCTGGATATTGCCGAAGACAGTCTCCATCGTCGCGGCGCCGGTATTGCCGGCGATATCGTTGGTGCCGGCCATGATATGCACCGCCTGCGGCTTCAGGGCGATGACGTCCTGCCGGAAGCGCACCAGCATCTGGGCCGTCGTCTGGCCGCTGATGCCGCGATCGACGAGCCCGCCGGTAAAGAGCTGGGGATCGGCGTTGATCCAGTTGTCGGTGATGGAATCGCCCATGAACACGACCGAGACCTTCTGCCCCGCAAGCGCCCGGTTTGCTGCGGCATAACGGCAGACCTGTCCGAAATCGCGCGTGAGCATATGCAGGTTCCACAGGTGCCATCCCGCCGCGTCGCTGGGGGCAGGGTGAACGGGGCAGGGATCGGCGACAATGCCGACCGGATCGGCGGCGTGCGGATCGCCGGGGACCGCCGTCTCCGCGAGAGCGGGGCGGGCGGTTACGAGAGCGAGTGCGACAAGGGGGATGCGGCTCTGCTTCATTTTTCGTCTCCGAGTGCCTGATCGATGGCGCGCTGGGCGACCGGGGCCATCACGGCATAGCCGTCGTCGAGCGGATGAACGCCGTCCTGCGTGAAGCGGGCCGCCATCAGGCCTCTCTCGTCGGCCAACGGCGTGAAGTAGTCGGCAAAGGCATAGCCCCGGCGCTTGCAGAAGGCGCGCAGCCAGGCGTTCAAGGCGCGGATCCGCACCGGATCCCGCTCCTTTAGAACGTCCTTCGCCGCCGGGGTATAGTCATTCACGGGCAGCAGCGCGCCGAACACCATCCTGATCCCGTGAGCATCGGCAAGGTCGGCCATGGTTTCCCAGTTCGCCTCGATCTGCTCGGTCGTTTCGTGCTGGAGGAAGCCTTGCAAGTCGTTGATGCCGGCCAGCACCACGACCGCAGAGGGTTTCAGCGCGATCACGTCCTGGTGGAAGCGCAGGATCATCTGCGCAGTCACTTGACTGCCGATCCCGCGATTGATGTAGCGCCTGCCGGGAAAGCTGGCGGCCAGGTTCCAGCGATCGGTGATCGAGTCGCCCAGGAACACCACGCGTCGCTCGCCCGGGCGCGGCGCGGGCAGGGCGGCATTCGCGGAGGCGTAGAGGTAGCGCTCCCCGAAATCCTCCATCAGGCTGGGCACGAGCTTGGCGCGAAAAGGCCCCAGCCACTCGCCCCAGTCCTTTTCGGCGACGGTGCGGCGTTCGGGCGAACTCTGGTAGTGCTGCGCGGCTGCGGGCAAGGCGTGCAGCGTGGACACGCCGGCCAGGAAGGTCAGGGCGGCGACACGATCCCTCATGCGAAAGCCACTTCGTGCGCGCCCGCGAAGGTGGCGAAGAGCGCAGGCCATGCGGCGGCCTGCATCGCGGCGGGCAAGCGCACGCCGAAGCCGTGACCGCCGTTCTCGAACACATGCAGCGCAGCGGGGCGTCTCGCCTCCTGCAAGGCCTGGAACAGGGCGAGACTGTTGGCGGGTGGGACCAGGCCGTCGTCGGCGGCGTGGATCAGGCAGGTCGGGCACGTCGCCGCGTCCACGCGTGCTTCCACCGAACGGATCTTCTGCATGGCCGGGGTCGATCCGGGACCGAGCAGGTTGTCCCGCGATCCGGCATGGGCGAAAGCGGCGACGAGGCTGACGACTGGATAGACCAGGCCCGCGACTTGCGGCGCGGCACTCAGCCGGTCGGCCTCGTCGATCGGACGATAGACATCTTCCGAATGGCGTGTCGCCAGCGATCCGGCGAGGTGCCCGCCGGCGGAGAAGCCGAGCACGCCGACGCGGCCGGGATCGATCCCGTACCGCGCCGCGCCTGCACGGATCAGGCGCATGGCGCGCTGCGCATCCTGCAAGGGAACGTCCTCGCGCCGGCTCCAACCTTCGCCGGGAAGGCGGTAGAGCAGGATGAAGGCGGTGACGCCGCGCGCGTTGAGCCATGCGGCCTGGCTGGTCCCCTCGTTGTCATAGGAGAGAAAGCCGTAGCCACCGCCCGGCACCACCAGCATGGCGCTGCCGTTGGGCCTGGCCGGACGCTTCACCACCAGGACCGGGCGGTCGATCCCCGTCACCCAGCGATCCGGTCGCTTGGGATCGCGGGACTGCTCGGTCACCTTGCGCTGGATGGCCTTGCCGGAGGCGCCGGGCGGAGAGCCGGGCCAGAGCGGCACCACTTCGTCTGCGGCACCGGTCTGCCCCTGCGCCAGCCGGGGCAGCAGTGCCATCGCGGCGGCAGCGGCCAAAGTGGTGCGCCGGGTCATCCGGGTCATGCCGTCTGCTCCTCGAACGCGGGGGAAGAGGCCTGCCGGATGGGCGACATGGCGTTTCCGATCCGGGTCGCCGCCTGCCGCACGCAGAGGCTGCATTCCTCGATCGTGGTCTTGCTGGCCGGGCCGGCCACGAACGGCACGGTCAGCGCCGCCCGCGCGCTGCCGCCCAGCAGGATGGGCGCCGAAAGGTCGGTGATGCCGGTCAGCATCGGACTGGGCTCGCTGGCGCCGCCGGCCGCGAGAACCGCGTCGAGTCGGGTCAGCAGCGCAGCTTCGTCGAAATCCCCGCTGGCGCTGCGAATGTCCGACAGCATGGCGGCGCGTGCTTCGGGCGACTGGAAGGCTAGAAGGATGCGGCCGGAGTTCGACAAGTGCAGTGGGCGGCGATAGCCTACGCGAACCGCGAACCCGGAGAGACCGGGCGCCTCGATGGCGATGATCACGATCATCTCCGCGCCCGACGCCACCGCCAGATGACAGCTTTGCCCGACGCTGCGCGCCAGTTCCTGCATCACCGGCAGCGCCGTGGAGGCAAGGTCGCGGATTGGCGGCTGGCTCATGCCCAGGGCGAAGAGGCGATTGGTAAGCTTATAGCCATCCTCCGCACGCGCGATATACCCGTGCTCCTCGAGAACCTGAAGCATGCGGAATATCTCGCTGACCGATCGGCCCAGCGCCGCCGATATGTCGGACATGATCAGCGGCTCGCTCGAACCCGCTAGCAGTTCGAGGATTTCCAGTCCCTTTTTCAGCGCCGGCGCCTGATAGCGCGTCTTGCCGTTCATCTAACCTCTCCAGACCTGATCGCACCACCTTTGCCGAGGTCGACCGGAATTGCCACGTTCAAGAACCATAATGCAAATATGAAATCAATTTTTATATTTCACAACGTTGCTTTTGGGAGTAAGGAGTCGTCCAGCCGCTGCATCGCTCCGTGCTCATCTCTTCCAGCTTGGCCGGATGACGTGGCGGAACGAAAACACGGTTTCCGAATGACGTGCTCCGTGCAGGAGCCAGGGAGAGGGGAAGTCCATGAGGACGATTGATCAGGCATCGCGCCGTGCGCGTCTGCTGGCAGGTATTTCGGTGGCGACGGTGGCGCTCGGCGCGGTGGCGCCCGCAAGCGCACAGGACGTCGCGCCGAGCGAGGATATCATTGTCACCGGTGTGCGCGCCAGCCTCAGCAGTGCGCAGTCGATCAAGCGCAATTCCGACGTGATCGTCGATTCCATCGTCGCTGAAGACATCGGCAAGCTGCCAGACCGCAACGTCGCCGAAGCGCTTCAGCGCATCACCGGCATCCAGATCCAGCGCAGTTTCGGCGAAGGCAGCTCGGTCTCGATCCGCGGCCTCAGCCAGGTGCGTACCGAAGTGAACGGGCGCGACGTGTTCACCGCCAACGGGGGACGCACCCTCAGCCTGGAAGACGTCCCTTCGGAACTGCTGGCCGGCGTCGACGTCTACAAGAACCCCTCGGCAGACCAGATCGAGGGCGGTATCGGCGGCCTCATCAACTTGCGCACCCGCAAGCCGTTCGATTTCGACGGCTTCAAGGCCTCTGCCAGCGCCAGCATCAACTATTACGACCTTTACGGAAAGTCGAAGCCTCAGGCCAACCTTCTTCTTTCCGACCGCTGGAATACCGGGATCGGTGAGATCGGCGTCATGGTCGATTTCGCCTATCAGAAGACCGCGTTCCGCCAGGACCAGATCTCCAGCCAGCCCTTCTACGAACTGGACCAGACGCTGGGTGCGAACGGCACCCCGAACGATCCCGCCGACTATGCGGTGGCTTCCGGGCTGGGACGCCTGGGCCAGGACACCTATCTGCCGCACGGCGTGGGCATCGGCCAGTATCTCGGCGACCGTCGCCGCCTGGGCATCGATGCCGCCATCCAGTGGAAGCCGACCGAGACGCTGTTGTTCACCGGCGAATATGTCCGCTCCGACTACAAGTTCCAGTACGGCGACTACAGCTTCTTCGCCTACACCGGCGACAATCCGATCACGCCGGATTACACCCAGCGCTTTACGTTCGACGACGACGGCAATTTCCGCAGCGGCACTTTCGCCAACGTGCCGATCGATTCCAACACCAGTCTCGAGCGGCGCAAGTCGGTCACCAACGACTTTTCGCTCAATGTGAAGTGGAATCCCACCGGCAACCTCACCGTCAACGGCGACCTCCAGTATATTCGCGGCACCACCGACGGCCAGCGCTCGATCGTCATCCTGCACTCGAACGCGGAGCGGCTCTACCAGGTCGTCGGCAGCGGCGTGCCGACGATGGACATCCTGCCCGACAACGATCCCGCCAACGGCAACGGTTCCGTCACGGACGTGGCGAACTATGCCCCGCTGGGCGGCGGCTACCTCGACCACATCGAGCGTTCGGTGGGCAAGGAATATGCCGGGCGTCTCGACGCGGAATACAAGTTCGACGGCGGTTTCCTGCGCTCGATTTCCGCGGGCCTGCGCTATACTGACCGCTCCGCCGTCACCGACAGCAGCACTTACGCATATTACGGCACGACCGCGCTGGCGGACAACCTCTACGAGGTTCACCCCTTCCGCGGCGATCTCTATCGCGGCTACCAGGGCGTGCCGGACGGCGGCGTGTTCTTCAGCCGCGGCGTCGTTCTGGACTATGACGCCACCCGCCAGGCCCTGGCGCCCTATGTCAGCGATGCCCAGCGGCAGTCTCTGCTGGACGGGGTGAGCTACGTCCCCAGCGATCGCAACACGCAAGGCGAGAAGACCTACACCGCTTACGGCCTGGCCAAGTTCGACTTCGAGGACGCCGGTTTCCCGCTCGACGGCAATATCGGCCTGCGCGTGATCAAGACCAAGGTGTCGACGGACGGCTTCATCGTCCAGACCCCGCAAGTCATCGTCGGCGGTCAGCCGGGCAATGGGCCGATCTCCTACGTCGGCTTGGGCGTCAATTCCAACTACACCAAGGCGCTGCCCAGCCTGAACTTGCGTTATCACTTCAGCGACAAGCTGCAGCTTCGCCTGGCCGCCTCGAAAGGCCTCACCCGCCCGGACTTCTCGCAGCTCAACCCCAACATCAACATCGTCGAGTTCAACTCCGGTAGCGGGCTGCGCACGGCATCGAGCGGCAATCCGTTCCTGAAGCCGCTGGAGGCCAAGCAGTTCGACGCCTCGCTGGAATGGTACTTCTCGCAGACGGGATCGCTGTACGGCGCCGCCTTCTACAAGAAGGTGGACGGCTTCATCGCCAACATTACCAGCACCGAGACTTACGACTTCGGCAATGGCCCGTTCAACGTCGATGTCACCCGCCCGCTCAACGGCGACAACGGCAAGATCAAGGGCTTCGAGATCGGCGGCAACACCTTCTTCGACTTCCTGCCCGGCTTGCTCTCCGGCTTCGGCGTCCAGGCCAACTTCACCTATGTCGACAGCAAGGCGCCCAGTCCCGACGCGGCCGACAACGAAGGCAACAAGCTGACGGTGCCGCTCGAACTGCTGTCCAAGTACAGCTACAACCTGATCGGCTTCTACGACAAGGGACCGCTTTCAGCGCGCGTCGCTTATAACTGGCGCAGCAAGTACGTCGTCACCACGCGCGGGAATGGTAGCGGTAACCTGCCGATCTTCAACGATGCGCGCGGGCAGCTGGACGCCTCGATCACTTACACCGTCACGCCGAATTTCGCATTGACCCTGGACGGGGTCAACCTGACCAATACCGAGAACCGCACGTATTACGGCATTGCCAGCAGGCCGCAGTCGAACGTGTTGAACGACCGCCGCGTCAGTCTGACGGCCCGCCTGACCTATTGATCCGCCTTGCGGCGCGGGCGCTGCTTGCTACTGGTCGGAAGGACCGACCAGTAGCATTTGTTGGGGACGAAAACGAAAAAAGGGAGACCGGTGCGACAGGTTCTGCTCATCGACCTGGCTGACGAAGCCGAAGCCATCGCCCGCTACGAGGCATGGCACAAGCCGGGCGCGGTTCCGGAGCCTGTCGTCGCGAGCATCCGTGCCGCGGGGATCAGCGACATGGAGATTCACCGCACCGGCAATCGGTTGGTCATGATCATGGAGACCGATTCCAGCTTCGACTCTCGTCGGAAGGCGGCGGCCGACGCTGCCGATCCTGATGTCCGTGCCTGGGAAAGCCTGATGGACCAGTTCCAGCGGCCGCTGCCCTGGGCTTCCGCCGAAAGCAAATGGACGTCGGCAAGCCGCCTGTTTTCCCTTCAAGAACAGCCCTGAGGACAAATGCGCACGATGCGATCCGCTGCCATCCTGCTGGCCTCGGCCATGCTATCCCTCCCTCTCGCCGCTCTGGCGCAGGACGACGTACCGCATATCGAGACGCGCGGCGGCCGTCACGCGCTGATCGTGGACGGGGCGCCGTTTCTGATGCTGGCGGGGCAGGTCAACAACAGCACGAACTATGCCGAGCCCTTGCAGTCGGCCTGGCCGGTGCTCGACCGGATCGGTGCCAACACGATCGAAGTCCCCGTCGCCTGGCAGCAGCTTGAGCCCCGCGAGGGACGGTTCGATTTCAGCTTCGTGCAGACTCTGCTGGACGAGGCGCGCGTGCATGAAAAGCGGGTGGTCCTGCTCTGGTTCGGGGCCTGGAAAAACACCGGGTTGGCTTATACGCCCGACTGGGTGAAGCTCGACAATGGCCGTTTCCCGCGCATGAAGAAGCCGGACGGCAGCGATCATGATGTGCTGTCCCCCCACGGTACCGAGACGCTGCGCGCGGACAAGAAAGCCTTCCTGGCGCTGATGACGTACCTGCGCGACCACGACGCGCAGAATACCGTGATCCTGGTCCAGCCCGAGAACGAGGTCGGCAGCTACCGCAATCCCCGCGATTATGGCGCGGCTGCGCAGAAGCTCTTCGCCGGCCAGGTGCCCGTGGTCCTGTCGCGTAAGCTGGGCCTTGGTTCAGGCACCTGGAGCCAGGTCTTCGACGCGGCGGCCGATCGGGCCTTCAACACCTGGTTCACGGCGCGCTACATCGAGGAACTGGCCGCGGCGGGCAAAGCCGTCAAGCCGCTGCCGATGTACGTCAATGCGGCGCTGTCCGACCCGTTCAAGGACCCCGATCCGCACAGCGTGGCCAGCGGCGGGCCGCAAGGGGACGTGCTCGACATCTGGAAGGCGGCCGCGCCCTCGCTCGATTTCGCCGCGCCCGACATCTACGATCGCAAAAGCCGCAATGTCCTGAAGCACCTAGACCTCTACACGCGGCCCGATAATGCCTTGATGGTGCCGGAGATCGGCAATGCGCGCGAATATGCGCGCTATTTCTGGCCCGCGCTCGGGCGGGGCGCTATCGGCTTTTCGCCCTTCGGCATGGATGGAAGCGACTTCTTCAACTATCCGCTGGGAGCGAAATCCCTCGACGAGGCGACGCTGGAGGCATTCGGCGCGAAATACCGCGTGCTGTCAGGTTCCATGCGGGCTTGGGCGAAGATCGCCTTCGAGCACCCTACCTGGGGTGCCGCCAAGCCGGACGACGGCGGCTTGCAGCAAACCACGATGGGCAAGTGGCAGATCACCGCCAGCTTCGGCCAGTGGCAGTTCGGACAGCGCGAATGGTTTCCCGAGGCAGACTTGCCCGCCTGGGCCACCGAGCCCGTGGGAGGGCTGGCCGTTGCCCAGCTATCCGCCGACAGCTTCCTGCTGACCGGGGATCATGTGCGCGTGTCGTTCGCATCCGCTGTGGGCAGCCCGCCGAACGGGCTGATCGTCAAGGTCGAGGAAGGGCATTTCGCCAAGGACGAATGGGTCACCGATCGCGTCTGGAACGGCGACCAGACCGACTACGGGCTCAATCTCACGGCGCGTCCGGTGTGGCTCAAGGTAACGATGGGGCACTATCGCTGAACGCTTGGCCGTCCGCGTTTCAGCGCGACCCGCTCAAGTCCCTGCCGAGACCGGTCGCGGCCCAGTAGATGCCGCCCATCAGGTGAGCGAGGTACTGCGGGTCGCGATAGGCTTCGCCGTTGTGGCCCAGCGTGGTGACGAAGACCCGTCCGTTCTCATGGCGGTGCTGCCAGGCGACCGGGTGATCGCCCATAGGCCTGGCGACTTGTCCCGGCCAGATCCGGGTGGGATCGTAGCTGCTCTCGTCGACCCGCAGCACGGTTTCGGTCTTCACGTTGTGCGGGTTGGCCGTGACGTAGAACTCATCGCTCCAGATCCAGCGCCGGGGCAGACCGAAGGTCGCAGGGAAACCGGGGTCGGCAACGGTGACGACGCCGGTCTGCAACATCGGATGAATGACGAAGCTGCGGCCGACCAGCTTTTCGAACCACGGCCAAGCGCCGGGCTTCGCGATCAAGGCGCGGTGGACGACGACTGCATTGCCGCCCCCGCGCATATAGGCTTCAAAAATCCGCCGCTGCGCAGGGCTGAGTTCTTCGCCCGGGGTGTTGAGGAACATGACGGCGGCGTAGCGCTTCAGGTCGCCCTCGAACACCGACGGATCGTTGGTGTAGGTCAGCTCGAAGTCATGGAGCCGGGCGAGATGTTCCAGGCTGTCCCGCGCGATCGGGATATATTCGTAGTGGTACCTGTTCGGGATCGCCAGGACGAGCAGCCGGTACTGCGGATCGGCCCAGGCGCTTGCCGGAAGGATGAGCGCGATCAGGACCAGCAGCGCCCGGATAGCGCGCATCACTGGCCGATCCGCGCGGCATAGAGCGCATGGTGGGTGAGGATGTAGAGCGTGCTGCGACCCTCGCCGCCGAAGACCAGTTGCAGGGGCCGCTCCGGTACGTCGATCCGTCCTATCTCTTGGCCTTCGGGCGAGTAGACGAAGACTTGACCATTGGCGACGTAGACGCGCCCTTTGGCATCGCTGGCGACACCTTCGCCGCCGCGCTCGGCGAAGGGCTTGAGGCCGGTGACGCTGCCCCCCGCGCCGACGATACCGCTATAGGTGCGGTTTTCCGAGGCGTTGGTCACCAATACGCGTTCGCCGGGCTTGCCCTGGACGAAGCCGTAAGTGTCGAGCGAGTCCGAGAAGCGCAGGCCGCGATGGTCGGACGGGCCCTGCGCGAAGACGCGCCAGGCGGGCAGCACCACACTGCCGTCCGGCGATGCATATTCCTGCGCTTGCGGCTTTGCCATGTTGCGGGTGAACATTTCGGCCAAGGTGGTGAACCGGTAGCTCTTGGGATCGATCTGGTCCTTGAACTCGCCATTGATCCACCAGTTCACCGGCAGCACGGTGGCGGCGTCGTTCGAGCGCTGCGCCGGGCGCGGCGCGATCACGGTCAATTCGGTGTCGGGCGATCCGGGCTTGAGGCTGTAGACGGTACCGTTGCGCCCGAAGGAGGACAGGACCAGCAGGTTTCCGGACCGGTCCACGGTCAGGTTGACCGGATCGAGCGTGGCATCCCGCACGATCTCCAGCTTGCCCTGGTCTGACCAGCTCCAGATGCGCTGGAAATGCCGGTCGATGAAGTAGAGCTTGCCCGCCGCATCCACCGCGCCGCCGCCGATCGAGTGGAAGCCGTCGGCCAGCCTCTCGACCTGTGCGCCTTCGAAGCTGGCCGGAACGACAGGGGCGGGCGAGCCGGTGACGTCCAGCACCGCGAACTCGCGTTCGCGCACGTCGAGGCCGTGCGTCACATCGCGCAGGGCGTTTTCGTAAGGGAACTTGGTCAGGCGCAGGAACGTGGCGCAGCCGTTTTCGTCGCAAGTGCCCAAACCGCTCTCGGCATTCACATGGACGTTGCGGAAACGGATATCGTGCGAGTTGTAGAGGGTAACGGCGGCAGGCGCGGCCTTGCGGGTGCGGGTGACGCGATAGGCGTGGAGGTTGGCGACCAGGATATTGCTGGAATCTCGGATTTCCAGCGCGACCGCGTCCCCGCTCTCGCCGGCCTCGCCCTCGGTCTGCGGGGCCAGGAGTTCCCAGTTGGATACGCGGTTCAGGCCGATCTCGGTGCGGACATGGTGCTCCACGGAGGCCTGGATGATCCGGCCGGGGGTCTTGGTGTCGGAGATCAGGATGCCGGGATGGCCGAAGGTGCTGGGGCTCCAGACATTGGCGAAAGTGCCGCCGCCGCCCTGCGTGACCCAGAGGCTGGCGTACTGCCCTTCCCAGCGCCGCGACGCGTCGGGATCGGCGGTGGCGTTGTTGTTATACGGATCGGTCCGGTTGCCGTCGAAGCGGTTTGTGCCGTGGCCGCCCTGGAACTTGACGTCGTTTACCATGGAGCGGGCACCCGCCTTCCACAGCAGGGCCGTGGCGCGCGGATTGTTGCCGCTGGTGTCGAGGCCGATCCCGGCGACGATCGCATCCCCGCCCGCCGCGCTTTCAACCAGTGCCTTGGGCGCGCCGATGCCGGCGTAAGCGGCTGACCCGTCCGGTAGGACGATTTGCGTCCGACTGGGGTGGAGGCCGATCAGCACCGAGTCCGGGCGCAACCGCAGGGTGTCGCTCACCTTGTAGAAGCCGGAGGGGAGATAGACCACGCGGTGCGTGTCGATCGCCTTCTGGAGCGCGGCGGTATCGTCGGTCAGGTTGTCTCCCTTCGCGCCGAACGTGCGGGCGCTCGCCCATTCGGAAACCGGCGGCAATGCGCGGATCGCCGAGGGGGAAGAAGCGGGCAGGGCGGAGAGCGGCGCGGCATCGATTTGCGTGCGGTACTCACCCATCTTGCCGAACGCGGGCAGCGTCAAGCCGTGGGTGAAGGAAGCGACCTTGTAGCTCTCGCCCTTGCCGGGTACCGTCTTGCCGCTGTCGCGGAAGCGGGCGAAGACCGGGGTGCGTGAGGCCAGCGCGTTCTGGAAGCCGACCTGGGTATAGACGTTGTTCTCGTTGGAAACGATCACACCCGCCTTCGAGACGTTCTCGAAGCGCACGTCCTGTCCCCAGAGCCAGTCGCCATAGCCCTTGTCGATCTCGATGCCAACGGGCGTGTCGCGGATCGAGACGTTGAGCAGCGTCAGCCCGGCTTCATGCTCGCGAATGGCCGCGTCGCGCTGGCCTTCGAAAGTGGAATCCACCAAGGCGAACGGCCAGGCGGGGGAAGGCTTTTCCGCGAGGATGCCGTAGCGGCCGCCGCGAAAGTGCAGATCCTCGGCCTCGTTGGCGACGTGGTAGAGCCCGGCGAGACCGGAGCCGATGTCGAAATCGACATGGCTGACGAAGCTGTGCTGGGCGGAGTGGAAGCGGATGGCGGTGGCGGCGGGATTGCCGTCGAGAATCCGGAAGTCGATGTTGCCGAGCGCCGAGTAGAACGTGCCGGGATTGGCGTCTGCCACGTTCTTGTTGAAGGGCACGGAGCCGGGCGGCGGGAAGGCCACTTCGCGTGTGTCCTTGGGATCGCGTTCCCGCGCGGAGCCTGCGAAGACGAGCATGTGCGCTACGCCGCGCTGGAAGCCGGCGGTCTTCGCGCCGAGCACGATGACCGGGCGCTTCTCTCCGACGCCGAAGATCCGCACGCCTGGCCAGAGGAACAGCGTGCGGCTGATGCGATAGGTGCCTTGCGGCAGGAACACGATGCCGCCGCCGACGCCCTTGCCCGCAGGGCCTTGCGCGGCCTTGTCGATCGCCTGCTGGATCGCGGCGGTATCGTCCGCGCGGCCGTCGCCGATGGCGGAAACGGTGACGGCGGCGGGCTCGTCAGGCATGGCGGTGTAGACGGAGGGTGATGCGGCGAGCGGTGCGGCGGCCATCAGGGCCAGTGTCGCCGTCGAGGCTCCGAGGATCGCGCGCATCGGTAATTCTCTCCGTGATATCGTTGGGGGTCATCGTCCCGGACTTGCTCCGGGACGATGCCGACGGCAAGGTAGGTTAGAAATTGAAGCGGATACCGGCGCGGTAGATCCGGCCCAAGGTGTCGTAGAGCGCCGGGTTGACGTCCAGCCCGGTATTGGTCTGCGGCGAAGCGGTGGGATCCTTGTCGAACAGGTTGTCGATCTTGCCGTAGAGTTGGAGGTTCTCGCTGAACTTGAAGGTCGCGCCGATGTCCACGTAGAAGGCGCCCTTCATCGTGTTGTAGTCGATCGTCGGATGGTTGCCGGTCGAGACCGGGCAGGACGTCTGGCACACGACATACTGGTTGCCGAACGTGCCGTCGCTGATCCAGCGTTCCTGCACGGTCAGGCTGAAGCGGTCGCTGTCGTAGGTCTGCACCGCCAGCCATTTCCAGTCGGGCGTGGCGCCTGCATTGTTGCCCGCCTGGTCGATCGGATCGACGCCCGCTATGCCGGCGTTGACGATGAACTTCTGGATGTGCGTGGCCAGCGCGCGAAGGGTGAAGTTGCCCGGCAGGCCCAGCGGCTGCTGCCACTGGTAGCTGGCCTCGATATCGAAGCCGCTGGTCTTCCACGAGGCGAGGTTGAACGGCTGGACGTTGACGAAGTTGGTGCCCTGCGGCCCGTCCAGCTGGAAACCGCCGCAGAAGGCCTGGTTGCCGTCGAAACAGAACCGCACGATCTGGTCGGCCGAGAGGGTGGAAACCACGCCATCCAGCTTGATGCGGTAGTAGTCGAACGAGAGGCTGAGGCCGGGCAGCCACGAGGGCCGCGACAGCACGATGCCGAGTTCGGTATTGCGCGCTACCTCGGGCTGGAGCGCCGTGTTGCCGATCGTGTTCTGGAAGATCTGCACCGCCTGGTTGCGGAACGGATCGTTGAAGTTCGGCACCGTGGTGACGGTGGGTGCGGCGAAGAGTTCGGAAAGGTTCGGCGCGCGAACGTCGCGCGAGGTCACGGCGCGCAGGCGTATGCCATCGAGCGGGGTGTCCCAGGTGCCTCCGATCTTCCAGGTCCAGACTGTGCCCGACGTGCTGTAGTGGGTGGCGCGGGCCGCGCCGTTGAGGTTGGCACGGCCGATGGAGTCGCTGTTGAGCAGCGGCAGGTCGACCTCGACATAGCCTTCGTAGACTTCGTACTTGCCGCGGCCGTTCTTGTAGTTGCCCGCTGCCCAGTTGCTGCCCAGGGTGGAGTTGAGCAGCGGATCGGCCGGGTAGTCGGCGCTGTTGGGGCTGATGTCGGACACGCCGGCGCCGTAGGGATCGGCGTTCACGCGGTAGAATTCGCGGCGGTACTCGCCGCCGAAAGCCACTGAAACGGGGCCAGCCCAGGAGTCGAAGGGATTGCCCGAGATGTTTGCGCTCAGCACATCCTGCGTCAGCTTTGTATGCTGGAACGGGCCGTTTTCATGCGGCGCGACGTAAGCGAGCGCGGAGGCGGACGGCGCAAAGTTGCCGAAGATGTTGATGGGCTGACAGCCATTGGCGCGCGCGACCGGATCGGCGCAGACGATGGCGCCATTTAGCGTGATCGCATTGGTCGCCGCAACGTAGCGGTTCTGCAGCACGATATCGCGGACCCTGATGTCGGAGATGGTGATGCCGTGCTCGTAATAGGCGTCATAGTTCCAGTTCGTGCCGCCAAGATCGAACTTGCCCTTGAGGCCTCCCACGAAGCGGTATTGCTTGCGATCGGTGTAGACGCGCGGATCGGGGAACGAGGCGTTGGCGCTGCCGAAGCCGAAGCTGGTGATGCCCGCCGCGGCGCAGCGGTCGCGCACCAGTTGCGGCAGGAACGGATTGGCACACTGCACCGTCAGCGAACCGCGGTTGTAACCCGGGCTGGGCTGGTTGTCGGTCTTCACTTGCGCGATGTTGACGGTGACGTAGGCTTCGTTGTTCTCGGCAAAGTCATAGCCGATGCGGCCATAGCCGTTGATGCGCTCCAGCGCGGACTTGAGCGAGGCGCCCGAACCCGGTGCGCCGGACAGATCGCCGCCTTCGCAGAAGCTGTTGCCGCGAAAGCAGTTGCTGACCTGCCCGTTGCCCAGCGGCTGTCCGTTCGAGCCGTAGTTGAAGTTGTAGGGGGTGCCGTTGGCGTCAAAGGCGATGCCCTGGAGCGGGCCGTTGTTGATCAGGCCGTAGCGGGCATACTGGTAGGGCTGCGCATAGTCGCGATAGTTGAACTGCGGCAACCCGTTGTTGGTCTGGCCGGTGTTCATCAGCGTGGTGGCGCGATACCAGTCGCGGCTGCCGGCAAGATCGGTGCCGAAGTCGCCCGCGCCGACGCCGCCCTCGTGATCGTACTCGCCGCTGACGACCACATGCAGGCGGTCGTCGAGGAACGACTTGCCCCAGGCCGCCTGTACCAGTGCAGTTTCATCGTCACCATACTTGGTGATGCTGCCGAGGATATTGCCCTTGAAGCCTTCGAAGCGGGTGTCAGTGATGAAATTGACTACACCGCCGACCGCGTCCGAGCCGTAGGAGGCCGAAGCGCCGCCCGTCACCACGTCCACCCGCTTCACCAGCAGCTGCGGGAACATGCTGATGTCCGGCACGCCGGTGACGTTGGCGCCGACCACCCGCTGCCCGTCGAGCAGGGTCAGGGTGCGGATCGGCTGGAGGCCGCGCAGCGAGAAGGAACTGAGGCCCTGCTGACCGCTCGAGGTGCTGAACGTGCCGGTGGAGGCGCCGGTAGAGCCCTGGAGTGAGGGCAACTGGGCAATGGTGGTGAAGATGTTCGGCTGGGCGTTGGCGGCGATCTGCTCCTCGCCGATGACCGTCGTGGGCGTGGGCGCATTGAAGCCGCTGGTGGTGATGCGAGAGCCGGTGACGACGATTTCCGAGGCCTGGCGCTCCGAAACCGGTTCTGCGGGTGCCTGAACCGACGCCTGAGCGTCTGTGCTCTGCTCCTGCGCCTGGGCGGCACCTGCGAGCGATACGGCCACGAGCGCGACGAGGCTTGCTCCGGCGCGCTGGCGTTGAATGACTGTCCTCATTTTCATCGATCCTTCCCCTTTTTCTTCTTGGCCGTCCCTTCCCATGGGCGACCCTGCTTATTCTCGTATGGTCGCGGCGTAGAGTGCGTGGTGCGTCAGGATGAACAGCGTGCTGCCGTCCGCGCCGCCGAACAGGATCTGGAGCGGCCGATCGGGCACATCGATGCGGCGCTGCTCCTTGCCATCGGGCCCGTAAACGTAGACCTGCCCGTTGGCGACGTAGACCCGGCCCTGCCGGTCCACGGCAACGCTTTCTCCGCCGCGATCGGCGAACGGTTTGAGATCCCGCAGAGCGCCGCCCGCAGCGACAGCGGCGCTATAGGTCACGTTCTCGGAGCCATTGGTGACGAAGACCCGCTCGCCCGGCCGACCCGAAATCAGGCCGTTGGCATTCAGGCTGTGCGACCAGCGCCAGCCGACATGATCGACCGGTCCCTGCTGCCACACACGGAACGCCGGCAGCGCCAGACTGCCATCGGGAGAGACGTATTCCTGCGCCTTGGCGGAACCGGCATCCTGCGCGAACAACTCGGCCAGGGTGGTGAACCGGTAGGTCTTGTGGTCGAGCTGGTCGCGAAACTCGCCGTTGACCCACCAGTTGACCGGCAGCAGCGTGCGTGTGGCAGGCTTGCTGCGAACCGGTGTAGGCGCGATCACCGTCATCTGGTCCTTGGGACCGTTGGGGTCGATCGAATAGACCCCCGCCTTGGCGCCCAGCGAAGACAGCACCAGCAGATGGCTGGAGGCGTCCACCGCCAGATTTACCGGATCGAGCGCATTGTCGCGCACCACTTCCAGCCCCCGTTCGCCGGACCAGCGATGGATGCGCTGGAAGCGCCGGTCGATGAAGTAGAGCGCGCCCTGTGGGTCGGTGGCCGCGCCGGAGATCGACCAGAAGCCTTGGGCCAGCTTCTCTACTGGCATG
This sequence comes from Novosphingobium lindaniclasticum LE124, assembly GCF_000445125.1. GTDB lineage: Bacteria > Pseudomonadota > Alphaproteobacteria > Sphingomonadales > Sphingomonadaceae > Novosphingobium > Novosphingobium lindaniclasticum. Next base: position 295,780 of record NZ_ATHL01000076.1, on the reverse strand, counting down.
GACGATGTCGCGGCGGCGGGGGCAGCAGTGCCGCTTTTTCCGATATCGAGGCTGGCGAACTCCCTTTCGCGCACGACGCTCTTGCCGGTCACGTCCTCTATTGCGTTGTCGAACGGGTATTTGCTGGCCCGTAGGAAGGTGCCGCAGCCTTCGTCGTCGCAAGTCGCATAGCCGCTCTCGGCATTGACGTGGACGTTGCGGAACCGGATCTCGCTGGAGTTGAACAGCTTCGCGGCGCTGCGTGCCGGGTGATAGCTGCGCGTCACGCGGTAGGCGTGGTAGTTGGCGAACAGCAGATTGCGCGAGTTGCGGATTTCCAGCGAGATCGCGTCCGGGCCGTCACCCACTTCCTGCTCGGTCTGCGGTGCCAGGAATTCCCAGTTCTGCACATTGTCGAGCACGATCTCGTTGCGGGCATGGTGCTCGACGGACATCTCGTAGACGTGGCCTGGGGTGCTGGTGTCCGTCACCATGAAGCCGGATTGGGCGAACGTGTTCGGGCTCCACACGTCCGCGAAAGTGCCGCCGCCGCCCTCCGTCACCCAGATGCTGGGATATTGCGCGTCCCAGCGGCCGTCGGCCACGGGATCGCCGCTGCGCGCGGAAAGCGTACCCAGCGGCTTGCCGTCCGCCGTGGGCGTGCCGCCGCCGCCCATGATCTTCACGTCCTCTACCAAGCTGTTCTCGCCCGAGCGCCAGAGAAGGGCGCTGGCGCGCGGATTGACGCGGCCGGTGAACAGGCCGAGGCCGGAGAGCACGTTGTCGCCGCCGCGCGGACTTTCGAGGATCGGCAGGACTGCGCCAAGACCGGCATGGGCGGCGTTGCCGTCCGGAATGTAAAGCTGCGTCATCGCAGGGTGCAGGCCGATCAGCACGCTGTCCGGCCGCAGGGTCAGGCGGTTGGTCACCTTGTAGAAGCCCGCGGGGAAATAGAGCACGCGGTTCGCGTCTATCGCCCGCTGGATGGCAGCCGTATCGTCGGCGGAACCATCGCCCACGGCGCCCTGGCTGCGCACGTCGACCCATTCCGTCATCGACGGCAGATCGCGGATCGCACCCTTGCGCGGGGCGGGGAGGGCGGGAAGCCCCTCGATATCCGCCTTCGTCGCATAGGCACCGTCCCTGCCGAGCGAGGGAACCGCGAGGCCATAGGAGAAGTCCGAAACCTTGTAGGCCGGGCCCTTGCCTACCACCGTGCGCCCGCTCTCGCGGAAGCGCGCGAAGACGGGGGTGCCGCTGGCAAGCGCATTCTCGAAACCGATCTGCGTGAAGACGTTATTCTCGTTCGAAATGACGACGCCGGCCTTGCTGACGTTCTCGAACCGCACGTCCTTGCCCCAAAGGGAGTCGCCGTAACCGCGATCGACCTCGATCCCGACCGGGGTGTCGCGAATCACGACGTTGACCATGGTCAGGCCCACTTCATGCTCGCGGATGGCAGCATCGCGCTGCCCCTCGAAGCTGGAGTCGAGCAGGGTGAACTGCCAGGCGGGAGAGGTCTTCTCGGTGACGATGCCATAGCGGCCGCCGTGGAAGTGGACGTTCTCGATGACGTTCCCGGCCTGGTAGACACCGGCGAAGGCCGAACCCAGGCGGAAGTCCATGTGGCTGAGAAACGCGTGCTGGGCCATACGGAAGCGCACCCCGGCAGCGGCGGGATTGCCTTCGCCGATCTCGATGTCGAGATTGCTCATGGCCGAGTAGAACGTGCCGGAATTGGCATCGCGCACGACCTTGTTGCGCGGCACCACGGTGGGCACCGGCACGGGCACATCGCCCACCGCGTATTGATCGTCTCCGGCGAAGACGATCATGGTCGAGACACCCTTCTGGAAGCCCGGCGTGCGGGGGGCGAGAAGGATGGTCGGACGCTCCTGCCCTACGCCATAGACCCGGACCCCTGCTGGAACCACCAGCGTGCGGGTGATCCGGTATCGGCCGGACGGCAGGAACACCATGCCGTGCCCGCCCGCGTCGCGAGCCTTGTCGAGCGCTTCCTGGATTGCAGCCGTATCGTCGGTGCGCCCGTCTCCGGCCGCCTTCACGGTCACGGCGCGGGGTTCGTTGGGCGCGGTGGTAAACACGGAGGAACCGGCCGCCTGCGCGGGCGCCAGCGGAACAAGGGCGCTCGCCGCCAGCAATGCCGTCACCCATGCACCCCGTCCGATCATTGCCGTCTCCCTGCCGGATTTCTCTATTGCCCTTTGCTAATGCGGGCGTGAGGGCTTGGCACTTGCGACAAAGGTCGTAGTTTCCAGCCGACAGCCTGCGCCCGTATAGCTCGCCCATCATTGCGATGCGCATTGCGCCGTCGCCGGGCTGCAAGGACCCCGATTTTGTCAAAATCCTCAGGAAGCGTCGCCGAAGTTTCCGGCGCCATCATCGTCATGGGCGTCAGCGGTTGTGGCAAGTCCACGCTCGGCGCGCTGCTGGCCGAAGCGCTGGACTGCGTGTTTCTCGAAGGCGATGCGTTCCATTCGCCCGAAGCGGTGGAGAAGATGCGCGCCGGACGCCCGCTGACCGATGAGGATCGCTGGCCCTGGCTGGACCGGCTGGGCGCGGCGGCGGACCAGGCCGTCGAGGACCGGGGACAGGCGATCGTCGCCTGCTCGGCGCTACGTTTCGTCTATCGCGACCGCTTGCGCCGCGCGATCGGTGCGCCTGCGCGGTTCGTGCTGCTGGAAGCCAGCCGGGAAAACCTCTGGGCGCGGCTTGAAAGCCGCCCTGGACACTACATGCCCGCCAGCCTGCTCGACAGCCAGCTCGCCACCCTGGAGGCGCCCTTGGCCGGCGAAAAGGCCGTTGTGCTGACCAGTAATCAGGCGCCGGAGATCCTGCGGGACATCATTCTCAGCCAGCTCCGCTCCGAATGACCTCGAGAGCGATGCTTCAGCGCGTCGTTTCAGGGCATCAGGCGCCGCCGACCTTCCCAGAGGTGCCAGCGCATCGCCAAGGCTGCGCCCTCGGCGTCCTGCGCCCGGATGGCCCCTACGATCAATTCGTGTTCGCGCAGCATGGTGGCAATTACCTCCGGGGGCCGCGAACGGGATATGTCCACCCCCGCGCGCATGATCTTCTCGACGTCGGACCATAGCGCGTCGAAGGCGATCAGGAAGGCCGGATTGCCGGTGGCAGCGGCGATGCGCCGGTGCAGCTCCATGTCCTCGTCATGGGCGGGCGCATTGGAAAGCAGCGCCTCGCGCAGCATGTCCATGCCTTCGTCGACATGGGCCATTTCCAGCGAACTGCGCCGCGTCGCGGCCAGCCGCGCTGCCTCCGCTTCCAGGACGAAGCGCACTTCGTAGCTGCCGAGCGTTGCAGGAAGCTCGCTCATCGGCATGAACGCCGCCAGCCGTTCGGAAGGCCGGCTCTTCACGAAAGAGCCGGCACCGCGGCGTGCTTCGGTGATGCCGTCCGAGGCCAGACGCACCAGGGCCTCTCGCACGATCGCGCGCGATACGCCGAACATCTCCGCAAGGCCTGCCTCGGAAGGCAGCCGCGCGCCGACCTCCAGATCCTTCGACTTGATCAGCTCGACGATGCCTGCATAGGCATGATCGGAAAGCCGGGGCTGGTTCATCGTAGCTCCTGTCTGCCGGTCACCGCGCGCGCCTTTGTTAGAGAACGCTGCTGGCCGCAAGTACGAGCAGCAGGCCGACCACTGCCACGACGGTTTCCATGATCGACCAGGTGCGGAACGTACCCGGCATGTCGGTGCCGAGATAGCTTTTCACCAGCCAGAAGCCCGGATCGTTGACGTGGGAGAAGAACAGCGATCCGGCACCGATGGCCAGGACCATCCATTCGGGTTCGACTCCGGAAGCCGCGACCAGTCCTTCCATGACGCCGGCGGTGGTGATCGTGGCGACGGTCGCGGAACCGGTGGCCAGGCGGATGCAGACCGAGACCCCCCAGGCGAGCAGGAGGGGCGAGATGGCCCCGTTTCCGGCCAGGCGTACGAGCATGTCCGAAAGGCCTGCAGTGACGAGCACTTGCTTGAGCGCACCGCCGGCGCCGATCGCAAGCAGGATACCTCCGGCGGGCGCCATGGCTTCCAGCCAGATCGAGTCCTGGATGCGGCGCTCGCCCAGCCGTTTGCCGAACAGCAGCGGCAGAGCGAAGAGGTTGGCCAGGAGCAGGGCGACAACCGGATCGCTGACCCAGGTGAGCCACTCCAGTCCGCCGGCGATCGCGGGCGGAGCGATGGCCACCGCCTGTCCCGCTGCGATAAGCACCACCGGCAGCAGCACGGCGGTCAAGGCCCGGCCGACCGAGGGCGTCGCCATGTCGATCGTCTCGGGGGCCAGAAGGGGCGGGCTGAGCTTGACTCCCCGCGCCGTGAAGCGGGCGAGGACCGGGCCGGCGATGATGGCGGTGGGGATGCCGATCAGCAGACCGTAGGCCAGGGTAAGTCCGAGATTCGCGCCCAGAGCGTTGACCGCCAGCAGCGGCCCTGGATGGGGCGGGACCAGCGCATGGACCACGGAAAGCCCTGACAATGCCGGCAGCATCAACCGCAGCTTGGATTCGTCATCGTCCATGCCCTTGGGCAGCGCGGCGGCAGCCGAGGCCACGATCGGCAGTAGGAGAACGAGGCCGGTCTCGAAGAACAGGGGCAAGCCGATCAGGAGCGCGGTGAACAGGCTGGCCCAGGGTGCCCCCTTCACGCCGGACACTCTCAATGCGGCATGAGCCAACCCGGCTGCGCCATTGGAAAGCTGCAGCATGGCGCCGAGCCCCAGACCGAGCGCGACCACGAGCCCGGTCCCGCCGAGGATTGCGCCGGCGCCTTTCTCGACGGACTTGGCCGTCTCTTCCAGGGGGATCCCGGCGAGGATCCCCACCGTAAAGGCCCCGCAGAGCAGGCCTACGAAGGGGTGAAGACGGCCCCGGACGATGAGCGCGATGGAAAGCGCGATGCCGGCGATCGCCGACAGCACCAGCCTGATGTCTTCCGGGGTCATCGCTTGGCCGATTCGCGCAGGGGGGATCGGGCATTCTTCCACGGGCCGAAGCACGCTGCTGGACGAAATGATGGCGTCATCCCTCGTCTCTCCCTTTGTCTTTGCTTTTTGACAGGCCTGCCAGGGCAGTCCAAATCTGTTGGACAGGTTATAGCTCCAAGATCGGCCAATTCTAGATAATTTCGGATACTCGGCGAATTTTTGCTTGAACCTGTCAGACTGATTCCATTATTACAGTCAGCAACGAACTCCGGCACGGCAGAGTCTCGAATTCGAAGGCTCGATCCGCGGCGCCACAAGAAACGAGTCACCTAGGGAGAGAAGAGATGCACCTCGTTGCAGATCTGTGCACGGTTCCCGTCAATCAGGATGTCGCTGCGCGCGAGGCTCCGGCCGAACCGCTTTATTTCACGCCGACCCAGCTCAAGGTCCTGCGCTGCGTGCGGTCCGGCCTGCTGAACAAGCAGATCGCCTACGAACTCGGCATAGCCGAGGCGACGGTGAAGGTTCACATGACGGCGCTGATGCGCAAGCTCAACGTCCGCAATCGAACGCAGGTCGCGATCGCAGCCGGACGTCTGGCTGCCGCCTGATCCTAGCGGACAGGTTCCAAGGAAAGGACTGCGTGATGTCTACGGGAACGCGGCGCGAAGTGCTTGGTATCGGTGTTGGGCTGGCGGCATCCGGCATCATGCCCGGGCTCTCGTCGCCGGCTTTGGCAACCACGCGCAAGATCGGCTACGCGGTAGTCGGTCTCGGCTCTTACGCAACCCGGCAGATCATGCCGAACTTCGGGGGATGCGATCATGCGCGCCTCGTCGCCCTGGTCAGCGGCACGCCGTCCAAACTCGAGAAGTACGGTGCCGAATACGGTATCCCACAGACGCACCGGTACAGCTACGCCCAGTTCGACCGTATTCGCGACAATCCGGATATCGATGTCGTCTACGTGATCCTGCCCAATAGTCTTCATGCGGAATATACCGTTCGCGCCGCACAGGCGGGCAAGCACGTTCTCTGCGAAAAGCCGATGGCAAGCTCCGTGGCCGAATGCCGGACCATGATCGCGGCCTGCCACAAGGCGGGCACCAAGCTGATGATCGGCTACCGCTCCCGCTTCGAACCCTACAACCGGTTGGCGATCGAACTGGCTCGCGGCGGGCATGTCGGCCCCACCCGCCTGATCACCGCCGAGCATGGTTTCCCCATCAAGCCCGATCAGTGGCGGCTCGACAAGGCGCTCTCCGGGGGCGGCTCGATGATGGACATCGGCATCTACAGCCTCAATGCGGCAAGATACCTCACGGGTGAAGAGCCCGTGGAAGTCAGCGCGGTGGAGTCCACCGATCGCGCCGATCCCCGCTTCCGCAGCGTGGAGGACCGCATCAGCTTCGTGCTGCGTTTCCCTTCGGGTGTGCAGGCGAACTGCATCTCCAGTTACAGTTCCGCTCACAACGGCTACCGGGTGATCGGAACGCAGGGCTGGATCGGGCTGGAGCCTGCCACCCCGTACACCGGGCAGACGATGACGATCCGCAAGGACGGGGTCACTGCACCCAGAACGCTGCCGCCGCCTGTGCGCAACCAGTTCGCGGCGCAGCTCGACCATATGGCCGAATGCGTGCTGACGGGAGCGACGCCGGTGGTTGCCGGCGAAGAGGGGCTTGCGGACATGCGCGTGATCGAGGCGATCTATCGCTCGGCGGCGGAGCGCCGCACGGTTGAACTGACAGCCTGATGGATCGGCGCGGTGCACTGGCCGGGCTGGCGGGACTTGCGATGACGCCCTTGCTGCGCAGCGCCCATGCCGAGGCAAGCGAGCCGGCTTTCGGTGCCATACGCCGCCTCGATCCCGAACTCGACGGGATCGTCGCGCCGGATGCGGCAGTAAAGCGGCTCGCCTCGGGGTTTCGGTGGGCGGAAGGGCCGGTATGGGTGCCGGCGGAAAGCTGCCTTCTCTTCGGTGATCCCGGCCGCAACACCGTTCACCGCTGGAGCGCCAAAGCGGGCCTCGGAGTTTTCCTGAGCCCCTCGGGGCTACAGTCGCCGGTCCCGGCCGGCATCCGGGAGCCGGGACTCAACGGCCTCGCGCTCGATACCGGGGGAAGACTCATCGGGGCGGACAGCGGTACGCGGGCGATCGTGCGGATAGACATCGCTTCTCGCAACAGGGAAACGCTGGCGGATCGCTTCGAAGGAAAGCGTTTCAACAGCCCCAACGACCTCTGCGTGTCGAAATCCGGCGCGATCTACTTCACCGATCCCACTTACGGGCTTGCGGAAGGAGACGAGTCGCCGCTTCGCGAACTGCCGTGGTGCGGCCTCTATCGCCTCTCGCCGGACGGCGTGCTCCATCTGCTCGATCGGCGTCACCGCCGTCCCAACGGTGTTGCGCTCTCGCCTGACGAGCGCACGCTCTACCTCGCGCTTTCGGACGAAAAGCAGCCGGAAGTCCTGGCCTATACCTTGAGCGCTGAGGGTATCGCCGGTGAGCCGCGCCGTTTCCTGGACATGCGCGCCGATCTTGCCGCGGGCCGTCCCGGCTTGCCGGACGGCATCAAGGTGGCGGCCACCGGACATGTCTTTGCCACCGGACCGGGCGGCGTCCATGTCTGTACGGCGCAAGGCCGGCGGCTTGGCGTGATCGAGACCGGAAAGGCTGTGGCCAATTGCGCCATCGGGCAGGGCGGCAAGTCGTTGTTCCTGACATCGTCCGACAGTCTGGCCATGGTTCCTCTGGTGAACGATCAGCCATAGTCTGTGGCTATGGCGAATGGAAAAATCATTATTTTACGTGAGGCGCCGCCAAGCATTATAGCTCTCTCAAGCAAAAGATAACGCGGGAGAGAATGCGATGCGGACACTGATCCGCCAGGTTTCCATTTTCGACGGCAGCGGCTCCGCGCCGCAGGCCGGCGCTGTCCTGATCGATGGCGAGCGTATCGCCCGCGTCGTACTCGGGGGCAAGGCGCTGGCGAGCGAGCAGGCGGATGTCGTGATCGATGGTGGGGGCATGACCTTGATGCCCGGTCTGGTCGATGCCCATACGCATCTCACCTGGGGTTCTTCGGTCGAGAAGATCTACCACCAGTTCATCTTGTCGCCTGACGAACTCAAGGTCGCAGCCTGGCGCAATGCGCGGGTGCTGCTCGACCATGGCTTCACCTCGATCTACTCGGCCGGTGCGCTGGGGGACATGATCGAGCCGCAACTCGCGGCTGCCATCGCTACGGGGGAGACGCCGGGTCCGCGCCTGGTGCCATCGACGCTCGAACGCAGCCCGGAAGGCGACGAAAGCGTCGATACCGGCGATGTGTTCAACGGCCGCGGGCCGGAGGCGATGCGCAAGTTCGTCGCCTACTGCAAGGACGAGGGCGTCCAGTCGATCAAGCTGGTGGTCTCCGGCGAGGATGCGCTCAAGCCGAACTCGGCGATGGACGTGCTCTACACCCGCGAGGAACTGGAAGCGGCCGGTGAGGCCGCGCGCGAGGCGGGCCTGTGGATCGCCGCGCACACGTATTCGCCCGAAGCCATCGGCCTGGCGCTCGATGCCGGGGCGCGCATTCTCTATCACTGCTCGTTCGCCGACGAGGCCGCCATCGAGCGCATGGCCGCGGACAAGGACAGGTTATTCTACGCCCCCGGGCCCGGCGTTTCGATCGCCGCGATCGAGGCCAGCCCGCCGCCGCATGTCGATATGACCCACATGAAGGCCAGCGCGAAGGTGCGCATGGGTCTGGAAGGCAAGCTGGTGCCCGAGCTGAAGGCGCGCGGCGTGCGCATCCTGATCGGAGGCGACTACGGCTTTCCGTTCAATCCACATGGCCGCAATGCGCGCGATCTGGACCATTTCGTCCGGCACTACGGCTTCACGCCTGCCGAGGCGCTGCGCTCCGCCACCCAGTACGGCGGCGAACTGATGGGGCTGGAGGTCGGGTTAGTGAAGGAGGGTTGGCTGGCCGACCTGCTGCTGGTCGACGGCGATCCCACTGCGGACGTGGCGATCCTGCAGGACAAGGACCGGTTGACGATGATCATGAAGGGCGGGGCGTTCCACAAGGCGCCTGCCGAAATCGTAACCACGGATCAGAGCATTTTCTAATCAGGTGAATTCGCCTGATGACTCGGAAAATGCGTTAAACCAGAAAGTTGGAGTGGTTGATCCGATGCAGTCGGATCGGAAACCGCTCTGGAACAGGGTCTTACAAGATGTCGTACGACGTGGTTGTCGTAGGCTGCGGCCCGGTGGGCGCGCTGGCCGCGAACCTTCTTGGCCTGAAAGGGCTTCAGGTGCTGGTTCTCGAACGGGAACTGGAACACTACCCGCTGCCGCGCGCGGTCCATCTCGATCACGAGATGATGCGCCTGTTCCAGTCGGCCGGGGTGATCGGCCGCGTGGAGGGCGACATGATCGCCACCGACGGCCACCTGCACATCGGCGCCGACCGTGGCGTGATCCGCTACATGGGCACGGTGGGCAAGCCGCGTCCGTTCGGGTGGGCCAACGACTACTTCTTCTACCAGCCCGAACTCGAAGCGCACTTGCGCCAGGGCTTTGCGGCAATGCCGAACGTCGCGTTGAAGCTGGGCGCCAGTTTCACCGGGCTGTCGCAGGATGCAGGCGGCGTGACGGTCGACTATCTCGATGGAGACGGACCGGCCACGGCGCATACCCGCTGGGTGATCGCCTGCGACGGCGCCCGCAGCAGCGTGCGCAAAGTGCTGGGCGCGGAACTGGACGACCTCCGGTTCGAGGAACCCTGGCTGGTCGTCGATGCCGAAGTGGAAGGCCCCGTCTCGTTTCCGCCGTTTTCCGGCGTGCCGGAGGGCGCGGACCTCCAGCACCTCTCGGTGATGATGTGCGATCCCGCGCGTCCGGCCACCGTCGTTCCCGGCCGCCGCGACCATCGCCGCTGGGAATTCATGCTGCTTCCCGGCGAGGACGATGCCGCGATGTCGCACCCTGAAAAGGTGGCCGAACTCGTCGGCGCGTGGATGGCGGACGTGCCGCACAAGATCGTGCGCGCCGCGACCTATCGCTTCCACGGCCTCGTCGCCCACCAGTGGCAGGTCGGCAACGTGTTCCTTGCCGGAGACGCCGCGCACCAGACGCCGCCGTTCTTCGGCCAGGGCATGTGCCATGGGCTACGCGACGTCGCCAATCTCGCGTGGAAGATGGACGCGGTCGCAAACGAGGGCGCCGACGCTTCCCTGCTGGGCAGCTACCAGGGCGAGCGCGATCCGCATGTCCGCGCGGTGATCGGCGCGGCGGTCGCGGCCGGGCGCTACATCTGCGAACTCGATCCCGCCCAAGCCGCTCTGCGCGATGCCCACATTCGCGAGGAAGCCCGGCAGAAGTCCGGCGAGACCGCGCACGATCTGATCCCGGCGATTGCCGAGGGCGTGCTCCTGCCCGGCACCTCGGGCGCGGGCGCGCGCTTCGTGCAGCCGGTGCTGGCCGATGGTCGCAAGCTCGACGACCTGACCGGCGGCGACTGGCGCCTGTTCGTCCGCGACGACGCGGTGCCCGGCAGGGCGGCAGGCGTCACGCGCATCGCCGCCAGCACTCTGCCGGACAATGGCGCGGTGACGGCATGGCTCGACGATCATGGCGTGGATGCCGTGCTCGTCCGCCCCGATCACTACGTCTTCGGCAGCGCCAGCCACAGCGCCGAAGACCTGCTTGCCGCCCGCGCCGCCCAGCTTTTCAGCCACCGGGAACTTGCCGCATGACTTTGACGCTGGCTCAGGCCCAGACCATGATCACCGGAACCCTTGCCGAAGCGCGGGCCCGCAATGCGAAGCCGCTTGCGGTGATAGTGCTCGATGCAGGCGCGCACCCGGTCGCCTTCGCGCGCGAGGACGGCGCCAGCCTCTATCGCTTCGACATCGCCAGGGCCAAGGCCGAGGGCGCCGCGGGCATGGACGCGGATACCGCCGTCCTGGCTGAGCGGGCGAAGGGCAATCCCACCTTCTTTCAAAGCGTCACCGCTGCCGTCGGCGGCCGCATCGCGTTCTCGCCGGGTGGGGTGGTGATCCGCGATGCCGCCGGCACTCTGATCGGCGCCGTTGGCGTCAGCGGCGATACCGGCGAGTGCGACGCCGACTGCGCCCGCGCGGGTATCCGAGCGGCGGGTTATCTTCAGGAGCAACAGCCATGAAACTGCGCAGCATCGAACTGGCGCTGCCCGATCCGGCCGCCGCCGCCACGTTCATGACGGAAATCTGGGGCATGGCCCCCGCCGAGACGAAAGCCGGGGCCAATGGCGATAGGCTTTACCTGCGCGGCTCCGGCCCGTTCCCCTACCTCGTCGCCTTCGAGAAGTCCGAGGACGAATTCGTTCGCTCCACCACCTTCGTTTGCACGGCCGAGGAACTCGAAGCGCTGAAGGCGCGCATCGCCGCCTCGGGCTGGGCCGCCAGCCCGACCGTCAGCAAAGACCCCGGCGGCGGGCACGGCCTGCTGGTCGAACTGCCCGAAGGCACGATTCTGCGCTTCCTTACCGATGCCGCCGAAGTCGCGCCGATCGCCGGGCGCGACTTGCCGGTGAAGCTCACCCATGTCGTGTTCAACGCCGCCGATGCCGAAGCCTGCGGAGCAGCCGTGGAGGATGTTCTCGGCTTCCGCGTGTCCGACCGCACCAAGGGCATGGTCTTCGTACGCTGCAGCGACAGCCACCACTCGACAGCCTTCGCCCGCGCCGGCTTCGCCTCGCTCAACCATGTCGCCTTCGAGATGGAGGACATGGATGCGGTGATGCGCGGCATCGGCCGCCTGCGCGACCATGCGCTGGTCCCCGCCTGGGGGCCGGGCCGTCACGGGCCGGGCGCCAATGTCTATGCCTACTTCATCGCGCCCTTCGGCCCGGTGATCGAGTTCTCGACCGCCGTCGAGAAAGTGCCGGAAGACTATAAGGTGGGTGCGCCCGACGATTGGACCTGGCCAGCGGGCCGCATCGACCATTGGGGCATGTCCGACAAGGATTTCGAGGGCCTTCGCCGCGCCGAGGAGCGCTTCCGCTTTCGCCGCGACTGGGAAGCGGGGCCGCTCTGACCATTTGACCGCCGCCGCCAGACACGCGGGCGCAGGGAGACTAAGCATGAACCGTTACATCAGTTTCGAACGTCCCGATGGCACCAAGAGCTTCGGCCGCCTCGACGGGGAAAAGGTGATCGATCTGGGCGCATCCGGCGGCGACGTTTGGCTGAAGGACGTGCTGGCCGGTGATCTTGCCGCGCTGCCCGCCACCGGTGAGTTCGCCGCTGACGCCGTCAAGTTGCTGCCGGTGGTTCCAAACCCGGAAAAGATCCTCTGCGTCGGCCTCAACTACGCCGCTCACGTTGCCGAGACCGGTCGCGAGCAGAAGGAACACCCGGCAATCTTCACCCGCTGGGCAGACAGCCTGGTCGCCGATGGCGCGGCCATGGTTCGCCCGCCCGAAAGCGAGCGCTTCGACTACGAAGGCGAACTGGCGGTCATCATCGGCAAGGGCGGTCGCCGCATTGCGCCGGAGAACGCATGGGAACACGTAGCCGGTTTCGCGCCGTTCAACGATGGTTCGATCCGCGACTGGCAGCGCCACAACATCCAGTTCACCCCCGGTAAGACCTGGCCCGGCACCGGTGGCTTCGGCCCGTCGATGGTGGTCACCTCGGAGGTGGAAGACCTCGCCTCGCAGCGCGTGCAGACCCGCGTGAACGGCGAACTGGTGCAGGACCAGCCGGTGTCCGACATGATCTGGGATATCCCCACCGTCATCGCCTATTGCTCGACCTTCACCGACCTGAGGCCCGGCGACGTGATCGCCAGCGGCACCCCCGGCGGGGTCGGCGACAAGCGCAAGCCGCCGCTTTACCTGAAGGCCGGGGACATCGTGGAAGTCTCCGTTGGCGCAATCGGCACGCTTACCAATCCCGTCATCGACGAGACCTGACGGTCGCACGGCAACTGACAAAAGCAGCGAATAACAATCCGTTTAGGGGAGAGACGAAATGACCAGCAACAAGATCGCACTGCTTTCCAGCATCGCCCTCGGCGCGTTGGGGGTTCCTGCCATGGCGCAGGAGGTGTCGCAGGACACCGCGCCCCAGGCCGCCGAGACGACTGCCGTTTCCGGTACCGACATCATCGTCACCGCGTCGCGCCGGGCCGAGCGTCTTCAGGACGTGCCGATCGCGGTTTCCGCCATCACCGGCGACCAGCTGACGGAAAGCGGCTTCCAGAAGCTGACCGACATCCAGTACCAGTTCTCCGGCGTGCAGTTCGGTTCCTCGCCCAACGATGCCGGTTTCCGTCTGCGCGGCGTGGGTTCGGCGGGCGGTTTCTCCAGTTCGTCGGAACAGAACGTCGGAACCGTGGTCGACAACGTGGTCATCCCCTTCGGCAACCCGATCAACAGCCTGGGCGATCTGGAGCGCGTCGAAGTGCTGAAAGGTCCGCAAGGCACCCAGTTCGGCAAGAACGCCTCGTCCGGCGTCATCAACATCACCACGAAGAAGCCCGATCCCTCGCGCTTCTTCGGCAAGGCCTTCGCAAGCTATGCCCAGCTCAACGAAGTCAATGCCAATGCCAGCGTGAACGTGCCGGTCTCGCAGAATTCGGCGCTTGCCGTTTTCGGCTTCTACCGCCGCAACGACGGCTTCCTCAAGAACGTCTATCGGGGCGAGACCTGGGGCGGCGAGGAAAGCTACGGCGGCCGCGCCAAGTTTCTCTACGAACCCACGGACGATCTTTCGATCTACATCATCGGCGACTATTCCAAGATCAGCCGCAAGGGCCCCGGCCAGCTCTGGACGCTCAATCGCCTGCCCGGCTTCGCCAATCCGCTGATGGCGGCACGGTTCGGCAACCTGACGGCGCTCGGCGTCAGGGCGGGCTTCGACAACACCCGGTCGGTCGAGGACTACGAAGGTTTTTCCTCGGAGCAGAACTACGGCGCGTCGATGGAGATCAACTACGCGCTGGGCGATTACAACCTGACGTCGATCACCGCCTGGCGCCGCCTCGATGAAGGCCCGCAGGCCTTCGCGATCGACGGATCCAGCGTACCGGTCTTCACCGCGCAGCCGGCCGGCATCGACCAGTCGTTCCTTTCGCAAGAACTGCGCGTCAGCTCGCCCAGCGGCAGCCAGCTCGAATTCACCTCGGGCGTCTATGCCTCGCGCCGCAAGGTGGGCGACGACAACGATTTCAACCGCGCGCAGCTTCGCCCGGCGAACCCGTTCCAGAGCTTCATCGTCAACATTTCCGGCGGGCAGGGCAATACCCAGACGCGCTCGGACTCGCTGGCCGCCTTCTTCGATGGCAAGTTCCACGTCTCCGAGCAGTTCAGCCTCATCGGCGGCCTGCGCTACCAGTACGACTGGGTCAAGGCCTCGTACTTCTCGATCATCGACCCCGTCTTCGCACCGGCTTCTCCCGCAGCCGACGGATCGGGCTTCGTCACTCCGTACACGCCGACTTCGCTCCAGACCGGCAGCACCAGGAAGGGCTCGTGGTCGGGCCGGGGCGGTGCCGAGTTCAAGATCACGCCCGACGTCATGCTGTTCGGCACCATCGCTCGCGGTTACCTGGGGCCGACGGTGACCTTCACCGGCCTCACCGGCCTGCGTACCGCCGTGAAGCCCCAGACCGTTCGCGATATCACCGTGGGCATCAAGTCGCAGATCTTCGACAAGGCCGTGACCTTCAACGCCAACCTGTTCTACGACAAATACAAGAACCTCCAGACCTCGGTGTTCAACGGTGTCGAGTTCGTGACCGAAAATGCCGGCGGCTTCACCGCGAAGGGCTTCGAGATCGACGCTGCCTGGCGCGTCAGCCCGGTCCTGTCGTTCAGCGGCGGCTTCACCTATTCGGACACCAAGTTCACCGACTACGTCACCGCTTGCCCCGAAGACGTGAAGGCCGGCTATGCGTGCTTCCTGGCGGCCGACGGCGTCACCAGCCTGGTCCAGGCGCGGGGCGAGCCGCTCTCCGGCGCGCCCAAGTACAGCGCCACCCTGGGCGCGGACGTGAAGCTGCCGATCAACGACAATCTCCAGTTCGATACTTCGGCGAACATCTACTACCGCAGCCGGGTGCAGTATGCGGTCGCCAATGCCTATGCCTATCAGAACGGCTACGGCACCATCGGCCTTGGCATGGGGATCGGCCATCCGGACGGCAACTGGCGGATCGGCGCCTTCGTGCGCAACCTGCTCGACCAGCGCTTCCACGCCTCGGTCATTCACCTTCCGTTCGCGGATTCGGGCGCTTACGTGAACTGGCTGACCCGCGAAGGCCGCCGCACCATCGGCATCCAGGCCGAAACCCGGTTCTGATCGCGAGGGGCCGGGACCTTTGCCAAGAACCCAGGCCATTCTTTCGAGCAAGCCGCAAGAGGCGCCAAAAGGGGAAGGAGCAAGCGTGCAGACTGCCGCCAACAGCCACTTCGACCACGACGGCAAAGCCCGATCCGGGCAACGTCTCGCTGAGCTACCGCTTTGCCACGGGGCGGCGCAGCGTGACGTATGCCGGCGATACCGGCCCGAGCCCGGCCGTTACCGTATGGGCGAAAGGCAGCGATATCCTGGTCAGCGAGATCATGGCGCTGGATGCCTTGCTGGAAGAGATCCGCGCGCGCCGCAAGGATGCCTCGCCCGCCATGTTGGGGGGCATGGAGCGCCATCTCTCGGCCCATCACCTCACGCCGGAGGCGGTCGGCGATATCGCCGCGAAGGCGGGTGCGGGCCGGGTGGTCCTCACCCATTTCGCGGTTCCGCCGGGGCCGCTGGCGCCGTACGAACCGGGCCTGCGCGCCGCGATCGGCGCGGGCTACTCGGGCGCCGTCGATCTCGCGCGCGATCTCCAGAGCTTCGACGTGGGGTGCCGGGCATGAACAGGGCTGCACGCCTGCGGCGCGAGCAGGTCACCAGCGGGATCGTCAACTTCGTCCTGAGCGGCGCATTCTTCTTCGGGGTTTTGGGCTTCGGCAAAAGCTCCTTGCACTTCGCGGCGCCGGACAACTTCGCGCTGGATTTCCTCCCGCAATCCACCGCCATCGCCTCGATGTCATCGCTGGTTCCCCTGCTAGTCGTGTCGGGCAGGACTAGCCCCGAGAAGAGGGGCGAGAGAACGGGGCCCGGGACAGGGGCTGCGACAGGGCCGGGCACCACGGCCTTCATCGTCCGGACCGTCCTCTCCGTGGTGGTGGCCGGTATCGTTGGGGCTGGGCTGGCCGCCGCCTTCTGTTTTCTGGGGCCCGGGCGCGAGATCGGCGGGTCCTTGGCGCTCGCCGTCAAGCTCGTCTATGGCACTGTTCTGGGGGTTTCGGGCACCACCTTCGCGCTTAACCGCCTGTTCGCGCACCATGGGAGGGAAACGGCATGACCGCTGGGGAAACGGCTCGCGCCATCGCCGCCATGGGCACCAGGCTGGGCCCCGAGGTGGTCGCCGACTGCCGGGCCCTGTTCAATGCCGAGCAGCAGGCTCTTGCCGCCAGGGTCGTGCCGGCCGCCATCGACTGCGCCTATGGTCCCGACCCTCGCCAGCGGCTCGATCTCTACGGCGGAGGCGGCGATCCGCGCCCGGTCGTGCTGTTCGTCCACGGCGGAGGCTTTCTCGTGGGCGACAAGGGCGGGCCGGTCGAGAAGGGCGGCAGCGGCTGGGCCAATGCCCATGTCGGGCGCTGGGCGGCGGCGAACGGCCTGGTCGGCGCGGTGATGAACTACCGCCTCGCACCGGCACACATGTGGCCTTCGGGCGCCGAGGACGTGAACCTTGCCGTCGACTGGCTGCGGGCGAACGCCGCGCGCCATGGCGGCGATCCCGAGCGGATCTTCCTGCTCGGAACCTCCGCCGGCGCGGTCCATGTCTCGGCGTTTCTGAGGGAGAGGGAAAACCATGCGCAGCTTGTCCGAGGAGCCGCACTGCTATCGGGCCTGTACGGTTTCACGCCGCTCGACCCGCGGGACATGCTCTATTACGGTCCCCAGGACTGCTACGAACTGCGCATGCCGCTGGGCGCGATCATGGCGACGAACCTGCCGCTTCTGGTCGCCTGCGCGGAGTTCGATCCGCCGCGATTCCAGGCGGAATGGTGCAGTCTCCTGCACGCTCGCCTCGGCCGACACGGCAAGCTGCCGCGCGCCTGTTACGTGAGCGGGCACAACCACTATTCCGCGGCCCTGCATCTGGGCACGTCGGACCACCGCCTGGCAGACGAACTGCTCGGCTTCTTTGCGGATCCCCGCTGAGCGGCGCCGACACCGGAAGGATCCCGATATCCAGCGGCCCATGGCCGCGCAGAGTTGAGGAGCATTTGAACATGATCGATCGAAGGACCTTGCTCGTGCGCGGAGCCGTGGCAGGTGCCACACTGGCCGGAGCGGGCGCGATGGGAGCCTCCCCGACCGCCGCCAGCGCCAAAGCTGCGCCCGGCGCGCCAAGCTTGGGGGCTGGCAAGCCCTTCCCGTCCGGCTTCCTCTGGGGCGCGGCAAGTTCACCGCACCAGACCGAAGGAAACAACCTTGGCAGCGACTTGTGGTTTCTGGAAAGGCAGCAGCCGGGCATATTCTCCGTCCCGTCCGGTGACGCCTGCAACAGCTTCGAACTCTGGTCCGACGATCTCGACCTCGCCAAGAACATGGGTCTGAACAGCTACCGCTTCGGTGTCGAATGGGCCCGCGTCGAGCCGGTCAAGGGACAGTTCTCCCAAGCGATGCTCGATCACTACCGCAGGATCGTCGAGGGCTGCCGCGCGCGCAACCTTGCCCCGATCGTGACCTTCAATCACTTCACCACGCCCTTGTGGTTCGCCGCGCAGGGCGGCTGGAGCAATCCCGAGGCGCCGGAGCTTTTCGCCCGCTATTGCGGCAAGGTCGCCGCCGCCGCCGGCCGGACGATGGCCAAGGCCATCACGATCAACGAGCCCAACCTGCTGCAATCGATCAAGGGCATGCTGCCGCCGCAAGTCTGGGATCTTCAGAAGGCCACGCTGCAAGGCGCGGCGAGGCAGCTCGGTGTGCCGCGGTTCCTCAGCGCCAATGTCGCCGGTCTCGACGATCTCGCCGATCTCCAGCGCGGCCTGCTGGCGGGACACAAGGCCGCCAAGGCCGCGATCAAGGCGCAGTGCCCCGATCTGCCCGTCGGGGTCTCGCTGGTCGTGATGGACGATCAGGCTGCCGGAAGCCCAAAGCGGCGGGACCAGGTACGCGAGGAGCTCTACCGCGCGTGGTTCGAGCTTGCGAAGCAGGACGACTTCGTCGGTGTGCAGAACTACGAACGCGCCCTATGGGGCGACGAGGGCCGCCTGCCGCCGCCCAAGGGCGCGGTCCTCAACTGGTCCGGCGCGGAAGTCTGGGCGCCCTCGCTGGCCGGTGCCGTGAAATTCGCGCACCAAGAGACGGGCGTGCCGATACTGATCTCGGAGCACGGCGTCGGGACGGACGATGACCGGATAAGGGCCCGGTTCATCCCGGAATCGCTCTCCGCACTCAGGAACGTGATGGAAGAGGGCGTGCTGGTTCTGGGCTATTGCCACTGGGCGCTGCTCGACAATTTCGAATGGATCTTCGGCTACAAGCCCAAGTACGGGCTTCACACCGTGGATCCCGTGACATTCGCACGGACCCCGAAAATGAGCGCGCAAGTGCTCGGAACGATCGCCCGGCGCAACACCGTCACGAGCTGAAGGAGATATGATAGGATCCGTTTGCAGGAAACGCACGGGACAAGGCGATATGTCCCATAGGCGTAACGCGGGCCAGGCATTAAGGAACCTTTTGGCGAATTGACCGCGCGGTCGCCTTGAGGAGCTTCAGAATGCCAGCAGTGCCCGATTCAGCAGCCGTTCCAGCCCCGACGATGAAGACCCAGATCGTGATCGTCGGCGGCGGAGCGGCGGGATTGGAACTGGCCGCCAAGCTGGGCGCGCACTATGGGCGCAAGCATCACGACATCATCCTAGTCGACTGCAACCGCACGCATATCTGGAAGCCGCTGCTGCACGAGGTCGCCACCGGATCGCTGGATGCGAACCTCGACGAAGTGGGCTATCGCAGCCACTGCCACCGCTGGGGATATCGCTACTTCTATGGATCGCTGGCCGGCATCGACCGGAACCGGCGCCGCATCCGGCTCGCCGCGATCCAGGACGATCGGGGGCGCGAAGTCATCGCCTCGCATGAGATCCGCTACGACTACCTCGTCCTGGCCTATGGCTCGGTCACCAACGACTTCGGCACTCCCGGCGTGGCGGAGAACTGCACGTTCCTCGACAGCCGCGACCAGGCCGACCGATTCCGCGACAAGTTGCTCGACCAGTGCCTGCGCGTATCGCGAACGATGGCATCGGACCCGTCAGGCGATGCACAAGTGCGGGTCGCGATCGTGGGAGCAGGAGCGACCGGCGTCGAACTCGCGGCGGAACTTTACAACGCGGCGGATGCGCTGGGCTACTACGGTCTGGAAGTCTTCGACCGGAGCCGCTTGCAAGTCACCCTGATCGAAGCCGGGCCGCGCATATTGCCGGCCCTGCCGGAGCAGCTGGCGGCCGCGGCGCGGGCCGAACTGGAAGCGCTGGGGGTGCGGGTGCTCGTCGATACACCGGTGGTGGAAGCCACCGCGGAAGGCATGATCCTGCGTTCGGGCGAGCGGATCGGAGCCGATTTGCAGGTCTGGGCGGCGGGCGTGAAGGCCAAGCCGATCGCGGAAGGCCTGGACGGGCTGGAATTGGCCCGTTCGGGGCAGGTCGTGGTGCGACCGACCCTGCAGAGCGAGTCCGACGAGCGGGTCTTCGCCATCGGCGATTGCGCCTTCTGCAAGCTGCCTGGCAGCGACCGGCCCGTTCCGCCGCGCGCCCAGGCGGCGCATCAGATGGCCGATGCCGCTTTCGCCAATCTCAAGCGGATGATGGCGGACAAGCCGCTGGTCGACTTCGTCTACAAGGACCACGGTTCGCTTGTCTCGCTCAGCCGTTTTTCGACGGTCGGCTCGCTGATGGGCAATCTCGTGGGCGGGCGCATGGCCGTTGAGGGGCGTCTGGCGCGGTTCATCTACCTGTCGCTCTACCGCATGCATCTGCTGGCTATCCACGGCTGGATCAAAGGCTCCGCGATGATCGCCATCAGCCATATGAACCGTATCGTCCGCCCGCGCCTCAAGCTCCATTGAGGTGGCGGTGGGTGCTCATGGGGAGGGCCTGGGAAATTCGTCCCCGGCCTCCCGGCGATAGGATCTTCCTAAATCGGTAAAGATCGAAGGCGGCTGCTCGCGCGCTTCTTGTACTTTTTCGACATCGCGTTCCGGGAAGGTAGTGGCCGGCAGGCTGAAGAACCTGTCGCGCGCGAACTGTGGACCTATTGAAACCATATCAATAAGATAAGCACAGGATCCCGGTGCCGCGTGTATTCGCAACCCGTTTTCGGGGGAAGGGTGCCGATCCGGCAAGTCGCGGCCAACTTTGCAAGCCGCGTAATTCGAAGCGGCGCAAAACAATCTGGCCCATCGGATCGCCGACAACGGTTCGTCGCACGCTCCACTCAAATTGGCGGCACCTTATCGCTGCGGCAAGGCACGTTCATGTAGGCGCAAGGTTAACCTGAACACCCAAGAGGTCCATGGCGTTCAGGTGCTGCTCCAACCGCACATCCTGCGAAGCCGAATGGACGAGGTTCCGACGGCCACGAGCGCGATCCGCGCCAGTGGCGGTCGGACGAGAGCTGCTCCCCGCAGGCCTTGATTGGTAAAGTTTAAGGAGTAGCGATATGAGTGTTATTTCCAGGAGCCCCCGCGTTCTGTTGCTGGCCGCCATGCTCACCGGAGCAGCGTCGGCCAGCGTCCAGGCCCAGACCCAGGAGCCGCCCGAGGCCGACGTTTCGGCGACCGTCTATGGCGCGGCGCCGGCACAGGAAGCCGAGATGACCGAAGGGCCCGAGATCAAGGGCATCATCTCCGCACGCAGCGGGGATCAGGTGCAGGTCACCACCGACGACGGTGCCAAGACGGTGGTAGCCGTGACCGACACCACCCGCATCAGCGCCAGCAAGGGTCTCTTCGGCATGGGCCGCAGCAAACTGGCCGCACAGTCGCTGATGAACGGTCTGCCGGTCACCATCAAGACCCTGCAGTCCGGCAATGGTCTGGTGGCGAGCCAAATCAATCTTCAGAACAAGGATCTGAAGACGGCCTCGATGATCCACAACGGCACCGACCAGCGCTTTGCCGAACAGACGGCGGCCACCGAAGCTCTGCGCGGCCGGATGGGTGACATCGACCAGTACAATGTGAAGAGCACGACCAACGTGAACTTCGACACCGGCAAGGCGGTTCTTTCGCCCCAGGCCAAGAACGATCTCTGCGCGGCAGCCACAACGGCCGAGAGCATGGACAATGCCCTGCTGCTCGTCGTCGGCTACACCGATTCCACCGGCAGCCAGGAAATCAACCAGCAGCTCAGCGAGAAGCGCGCCGGCAGCGTGGTCAATTATCTCCAGCAGGCCTGCGGGTGGAAGCCCTATCGCATGCTGACGCCCACCGGCATGTCGGAAGCGGATCCGCTGGCGGACAATACCACTCCCGAAGGCAAGGCGCAGAACCGCCGCGTCGCGGTGAACATCCTCGTCAGCAAGGGCCTCGACGGGCTCTGAGTTCGGAAGGGGGCGGGCGTGACTCGCCCCCGCCATTCGTCTGACGAATTTCCCTCATGCTATTGAGTAGATTTGAGGCTTTGCGCGGATATCGCCACCCTCTGGGGTGAAGGAGATCGCCGCGTGTCATTTGAGAACAGGAGGAGGGAGGCACCTCTGGTGAGAGGATCCGCGTCCCACCTCGTTCCTCACGGCGCGGCGGACCCGGTGTCCGGCAGCGCGACACCCTTTTCCTGCGCATAGCGGTCCCAATCGGCGATCAGGTCCGCCAGCTTCTCTGGCTGCGATGTGGCCAGATCGTTCGCTTCGGCAGGGTCGGCGGCAAGGTTGAACAATTGCCATTTGCCGCTGCCGGCACCGGCGCGCGGATAGGTTCCGGCGGACTGCGGCAGGTAGACTGCCTTCCAATCGCCCTTGCGCAGCGCACGGCGATAGAACAGCTCGGTGCCCACCGGCTCGCTTGGGCCGCGAACTTCCGTTGCCTTGTCTTCCAGGACAGGAACCAGACTCTTGCCTTCGATTGGCAGGATCGTCCGGCCCTTGAAGCTCTTCGGCTGCGTGACGCCGGCAAGGTCGAGCAGGGTCGGCGCCACGTCGGTGACGTTCAGATTGCCGCGAGCGATGCGGCCCCCGACGACACCCTTGCCCGATGCGAAAGCGGTTACCCGCGTGCCGCCCTCGGTCGGATAGCCCTTGACCAGCCATGAGGGCGAGCTGTTCGCCTGCGCCCATCCGGCTCCGTAACCGACATAGGATGTCGCGCTGCCGAGGTTGGCCAGGCTGTTGTCGATGCCCAGCTTCCGGTTGGCATCCGCAATGCCGCGCGCCTGGAACGGCGCATCGATCTCGCTGCCTTCCGGGCCGTTGTCGGCCAGAAAGACGATGACCGTATCGTCGTAGCGGCCAAGGCGCTTCAGTTCCGCGATCACGCGTCCGACGTTCTGGTCCATGCGATCGACCATCGCCGCGTAGATTTCCATCTTGCGCGCCTCGATGGCCTTCTGTTCGGGTGTCAGGCTATCCCACGGCTTGACGCCTTCCAGAGCGTGAGGCTGCTGATCGGGAGCGACAAGGCCGAGCCTCTTCTGCTGCTCCAAACGCTTCGTCCGCAGCACTTCGTAGCCCCCATCGTAGCGGCCCTTGTACTTCGCGATCGTCTCGGCCGGCGCCTGCATCGGCCAGTGCGGGGTGGTGAAGGGAAGGTAGGCGAAGAACGGACGATCGTCCCTAGCGCCCTCCTGCAAGAAGCCGATCAGGCGTTCGGCGAAATAGTCGGCCGAATAACGGCCCACCGGATAGCGGACGATCTCGCCATTGTCGCGGTAGGTTGGGCTTGCATTCACGCCTTTCCAGGCGCCGTCCTGATCGGCACCGAAGTGATTGCCCAGACCCTGGAGCAGCGCATAGGAGCGCTCGAAGCCGCGCGCCGCCGGGCCGCGATCCTCGGTAAGCCCAAGGTGCCATTTGCCCGACATCACTGTGCGGTAACCGCCCTGTTGGAGCAGCTCCGCGATCGAGGCGACGCGGTCGTTGAGATAGCCTTCGTAGCCCGGACGCGCGGCCAGCGACTCCGGCCGGGATTCGACCATGGTGCCGATGCCCGCCTCGTGGTTGTCGACGCCGCTGAGCAGCATGGAGCGGGTCGGGGAGCAGGTGGGCGCAGTATGAAAACCGGTGAAGCGCACGCCCCGGTTCGCCAGGGCGTCGAGGTTCGGCGTCGCGATCTCGCCGCCGAAAGCGCCGAGATCGGACCAGCCGAGATCGTCTGCCACGATGACCAGAAAGTTCGGCCGGACGGCGGATCGAGGCTCCTCGGCCGACGATGCGGTGCCGGCGAGGGCGGCGGCTGCCTGCGCGGCCGCAGGCTGGGTCAGGAGCGTGCTCACCAGAGCAGCGGCGAGGAAGGCAGCCTTGCGGGTCACGGATGTTCCAGTTTCATGGTTAGCGATGACGCCATGGCTAACTTCGGCTTCGGCAGCCGCCTAGCAACTTTCTCTATCGATTTAGTAGAGAATCTTTCCTGCGCCTTCTCTGGCGGTTGTCGCTTCCGTTTGCAGGCCCGTACGCCTTCGTTTGCGGAAATCTCTGTCCGCGGGGCTTTGCGGAAGCACTTGGGGCTTGATTGTAAGGGGAAGCCGCGCCTTTAACGCGCCCATGCATCTGACTTTCGAAGCCTTGTCCTTCCTCATCGCCGTGGCCTTCATGGCCGGTACGATCGATGCCTTGGCCGGCGGCGGCGGCTTGCTGACGATCCCGGCTTTGCTCACCGCCGGGGTGCCGCCGATCGCCGCGCTCGCCACCAACAAATTGCAGAGCATGATCGGTACGGCATCGGCGGTGGCCGCATTCATGCGAAGCGGCCGGATCGATCTTCGCGCTTTCGCCCTGCCGGCCCTGGGCGCTTTCGCCGGGTCCCTGGCGGGAGCGACGGCGGTACAGCATGTCGATCCCAGCTTTCTGAGCGCCCTCGTGCCGCTCCTGCTGATTGCCATGGCGCTCTATTTCCTGCTTGCGCCGGCGATGAGCGAAGAGGACCGCCACGCGCGCCTGGGCCGGTGGGGACTGACGGCGGTCTGCTCCGGGATCGGCTTCTACGACGGTTTTTTCGGCCCCGGCACGGGATCGTTCCTCACCACTGCGCTGGTGGCGCTGGGCGGCCTGGGACTGGTGAGGGCGATCGCGAACACCAAGTTCATCAACCTGGCCACCAATGTCGCTGCTTTGGCGGCGATGATCACAGGCGGCAAAGTGCTGTGGGTGCTGGGCCTGAGCATGGCCGTTGCCAACGTCGCGGGAAACCAAGTCGGCGCCTGGCTCGCGATCCGCTTCGGCGGACGCGGCGTCAGGCCGCTGCTGGTCGTCATGTCGGTCGCCCTGACCGTCAAGCTGCTGGCCGACCCGAAGAACCCCTTGTGGTCCGTTCTGTAGCCCGGGCGCCCGTTGGTGGTCGTTGGCACGGCGGCGGGCGGAAACCGCCGCCATGTGAATGCGGCTTAGCCTTTGGTCGGGTCGATGAGGAACTTCTCGCCGGTGGCCTTGCGTTCGTAGGCGCGGATTACCTCCGGTTCCAGCGCTTCGGAAAGGCCGATGACACGGGTATACCTGCTGGCGAAGGTCGTCTTTAGCTCGCGGACGACACGCTCGCGCAGCCTTGCGGCCACTTCCGGCCCGGCCTTCTGCAGGAAGGGGAACAGCAGCCAGCCGGATATGCTCCACTGGAAGCCGAATGCCAGCCGGTTCAGCGTGGTGGGGGAGGTGTCAAGCGCGCCGTAGATGAAGAGCTGCTTGAGCACCGTCGATCCGTAGCGGCTGTATTCCGGCATGGCCTTGACCGAAGCCCGCTCCATGGCCTCCATGATCTTGCTGCCGAGTGTACCGCCGCCGATCGCATCGAAAGCGATGGTGGCGCCGGTCTGCTCGATCGCTTCGGACAGGCGCGCGCCGAAATCCTCGTCTCGGCTGTTCACGACGTGGGTGGCGCCGATCTCCTTCAGGATATCGGCCTGGCCCTGCGAGCGGACGATGTTGACCAGCTCAATACCGTCCGCAAGGCAGATCTTCTGGAGCATCTGCCCGAGGTTCGATGCCGCAGCGGTATGGACGATGGCCTTGTGGCCTTCGCTCCGGGCCGTTTCCACGAAGCCAAGGGCCGTCAGCGGATTGACGAACATGGCGGCGCCATCGGCAGCCGTCGCATCGTCGGGCAAAGGAATGACTTCTGCGGCGCGGATGCGGCGATAGTCGGCGTACATGGCGCCGCCGATCATGCCGACACGCTTGCCTATCAGGTCCGTCGCCGTTCTCCCCGCCGCGACCACGGTGCCCGCGCCTTCGTTGCCCACGGCCATCGACTGCCCTATACGGCCTGCCTGGGAGGCAAGGCGGGCCTCCGGAATGGCGAACGAGACACCCGGGCGGCCATCAGCGGTGGGTTCGATCGATTCCAGATCCGCCGGGCCGAGCAGCAGACCGATATCGCTCGGGTTGATCGGGGCCGCTTCGATGCGCACGACGATCTCGTCGTCGGCGGGATCGTCTATCGGCACTTCATCCAGCGACAGGAAGAGCCGTCCGTTCTCGACCTTCGATCTCAATTCGCGTCCGTTGAAGCTCATCGGTTCCTCCAGGTAGCCGCTGCATCATAGATGGCGCGCAGGGCTGTGCAAGCCTGGGGTTGCCGGGCCGGCGGCCGACGCGGGCGCGGTTCGTGCGGTATAAATCTTCTCATGGCGTCAGTGCGTTGCTAAGCACGTCACGAACAGGGATGAAGGGTGACTTATGACGTCGAAGGATGGCCATGGCCATGGCGGCAACGGAACCGCAGCAGAACCGAGGCGCCTTCTTCGTCTGCTGGCGCCGTTCGCAGCAGCTATTCTCGTTCTCGCTCCATCCGCGCTCCAGGCTGAGGAAGAGGAGGACTTCGACCCTGCTCGGATCAGCGAGGTCGATGCGATCGAATGCCGCCTGGACGTGCCGACCTACACCGGATTCGCGATGTCCTTGAGCGAGGAGGACAGCCCGGCCGATGCGCGGGGATGGAAAAAGGTCGCGTCCAAGTCGCCGGCCATCCTCCTCTACGAACTTCCCGCGCCCATTACGGTTGCCGGGCGCTACGACACGCGCCGGATCGCCTTCAGTTCCAGCGGCATCTTCGCCCTGCTGGATCTTCCCGATCCGGCGCCCCTGGCGAAGGAGCAGCAGATCGAGAACGCGATGGACACGAACGCGCTGATCGATGCACTGGCCGCCTCCGGCAAGGTGACGCGCGCGGAAGCGGAGAAGGAGATAAAGTTCCGCAAGTTCCTCGGCGAGAAGCTCATCCGCGAAGATACGGAACCAGCGAAGGACAAGGACGGATACGGGCTGAACACCAAGGTGACACGCACGATCTCCACCTCGGTGCCTTACGCCGGCAAGACCTTCTACGGCTGCACCTACCGCATGGAGGTGCTGGATGGAGACGGCAATCCGTTATAGCGCTTGACCGCTCAGGCTTGCTCGGTGGAACTTCGCTGAACTCCGGCTCCTTCCGCAGGTCCATCGACCAGGCGCACGACGGCCAGATCCGCCGTGACATTGCCCAGGGTGCGGAAGATGTCGGGAATGCTTTCGATCGCCAGCAGCAACGGTAGCAGGTCGATCGGCACGCCCATGGCAACGCAGACCGGGCTGATGATGGCGAAGAAGGACACCTGGGCTGGAACGCCTACGGCGGCCACGCTCACCGCCGCAGCGACGAGGGCTCCCGTCACCAGCGTTCCCGGCCCCAGGGGCACGCCATGGAGATGGGCCAAGTAGACCGCCACCGTCACATTGGCGGCTGCGCTGGCGGCTCGAAAGATCGATACCGCCAGCGGCAGGACGATGCCGGCCACCTCGCGATCGACTTTCAGAGCCTTCGCCGCCTCGATCATCGCCGGCAGCGAAGCCAGTGACGATTGCGTACTGGCGGCGATCACTTGGGCCGGAAGAACCGCGCGGATGAAGGCGGGAAGTGAGAGACGGCCCGAAAGCACGATCGTCACACAGGCAAGCACCGTCACCGAAAGACAGGCGCCGACCACGAACATGACGTAGTGCAGCAGTGTTCCTGCAACCTCGATGCCGGTGCGGGCGGCCACTGCAAATGCAAGGGCGAAGACGCCCAGCGGGGCTACCAGCAGCACCCAGTGCACGATCAGGAGCATGGCCTGTACGATGGCCTGGAAGAACGTCTCGACGCTGCGCCGCAAGCCGGCTTCGATACGGCTGACCGCCAGTCCGAAGATCAGCGCGAAGACGACGATCGGGACCATGGCCGTGTCCGCCGCCGCCTTGATCGGGTTGGTCGGGATGATGTTCGACAGCCAGTCCGTACCGGTGGGGACGGCGATGTTCCCTTCGGTCGGCGGCGCGATGGAAGCCGCTCCGTCCGGAACCGGCCAGAGGTCCAGCGCCAGGGACGTCAGCAAGGCGCTGAGCAGGCAAGCGCCTGCGAGCAGCGCCATGAACCACAACATGGCGCGCGGCACGATCCGGTTGTGAGCGACGCTGCCGGCGGCCGAAATGATGCCCGTGACCAGGAGAGAAAAGACCAGCGGCACGACGGTCATGGTGAGCGCGTCGAGCCAGAGTTTCCCCACTTGCTGGGCTGCCGTCACGACGGGAAGGCTCGAAGGCCCGCCGCGCCATACGGCACCGACTACCAGACCGCCGACCAGGCCGGCCAGGATGCGAAAGGAGGTGCCGGTCACGGGCGGATCGATCGGCGCGGGATCATCGCTCCTCCACGCGGGTTATGCATGCACCTACGGCCGCGATCCGTTCCACATCGGCATAGGCTTCGTTGCCCAGTTCCTCACCGAAGATATCCGGATCCAGTTCGTGATACCAGAGATGGCAACCGAGCGCAGGCAAGGCTTCCTCCAGGTGCGCCTTCAGCACGTCCAGACCCTCGACGATGGATACGCCGGTATGGAGTATCAGGCGGCCGCCTTTCGCAAGCTTGCGGGCGCCGGCCAGCGCCCAGTCCAGCGACAGCCGCGCGCCGTATAGGTCCCCGCCGTCGCGGTAGGCGCGTCCTTTCTCATCTATCATGAAAGGAGGATGGGTGACGATCAGGTCGAAAAGGCCTTCTGGATCGGCGGGGCTGGTCGTCCGCAGGGTTTCCGCCCGCAATCCGGCGTGTTCGGCATTGATCGAGGCGAGAAACAGGGCCTGGGGGTTGATGTCGGCAAGAGTGAGGTGAGCGTGGCGCTGCCGCATCGCTGCGGTAATTCCGCCCACGCCCGACCCGGCTGCGTAATCGAGGATGCGCGCACCGGGAGCAAGATCCTGCATCCGGGCGGCGATGAGGTCGGCAAAGCGGTAGCTGTCTGGCCCGAAGAATACCGCGTCCTGCTCGATCGTAGGATAGGCGGAGTGCAGGAACAGCGTGTCGCCCAGCGAGGAAGCCCGCACATTACTGGCGAGCAGTCCGTCCGGACGCTCCTGCAGGACGCCGCCTGCCCGCAGCAGATCGACGATCTCCGAGGGGATCATGCCCGGAGCGAAAGGAAGGCTCCATCCCATCACGTCGCGCAAGGACCGTGCTTCGCGGCGATTGCTGCGCGACAGTACGCGCTCATGGCTTGAGGGCGTGGTCGTGACGAAACGGTACTTGAGCGATGCCAGTGCTTTCAGCAGCGCCGATAATGCGCCGCGCCGGGATCGTTCGGTTTCCGCAGAGGCGGCGAGTGTCGGAGATTCGAGTGGCAAATTCTGCTCCTCTATCGGCGGTGCTGGGGGGCTGGCAGGATTGCTGCGGTTCCTCAAAGCACCGGCTTCCCGCCGGTCACGGCGATGGTGGCGCCCGAGATGTAGCTCGCCTCGTCGCTGGCCAGCATCACATAAGGCGGAGCCAGTTCCCGAGGCTGCGCCGCACGGCCGATGGGATAGCTGGCACCGAACTCTTTCACCTGCTCGGGCGGCATCGTCGCGGGGATGAGCGGCGTCCAGACCGGGCCGGGCGCCACGCAGTTCACGCGGATGCCCTTCGGCATCAGCATCTGCGCCAGACCGGCGGTGAAATTCTGGATAGCGCCCTTGGTGGTCGCATAGGGCAGCAGGGTGGGCTTCGGCATGTCGGCGTTCACTGATGTCGTGTTGATGATGGCGCCGCCGCTGCCCATATGAGGGACGGCCGCTTTTGCCAGATAGAACATCGCGTGGATGTTGGTCCGGAATGTCTTGTCCCATTCCTCATCCGGGATGTCGGTGATGTCCTCGAAGGTCATCTGATGGGCGGCATTGTTGACAAGGATGTCGATGCGTCCGAATGCTTCCACGGCTTGGTCGACGATGGCGCGGCAGTGCGCCGGATCGCTGATGTCCCCCGGCACGAGCACGGCCTGGCGCCCCGCTTCCTCGACGAGCCGCGCCGTATCCTTGGCATCTTCGTGCTCGTTGAGATAGGAGATCAGCACGTCGGCGCCTTCCCGCGCGTAAGCTATGGCGACGGCGCGGCCGATACCGCTGTCGCCGCCGGTGATCACGGCCTTCTTGTCGTTCAGACGGCCATGGCCCTCATAGCTGTCTTCGCCGTGATCCGGGCGCGGATCCATTTCGGCGGTGGTGCCGGGCACTTGCTGCTGCTGAGCCGGAAGGGGCGGCTTCACGCTGTCCATCACATGTTCCTTCTTTGAAATGCACCTTTTCGTTCGTGCCGCCGCACGAATATCAGTCCCTTGAATGAGGTGGCGGCGGAGAGGTTGCCTCGGACCAACATCGATCATGCCCGCGGCCATTCCCGGAAGCCGATAGTCCACTCAGGTTAATCTCGGCGAACCCTGAACGGCTTCGTCGCTTCTGGTCGAAGAGCGGGCCTGACAGTCTCGGGCCTGACCGTTCTTGGATCCTGATCGATGCTTTCGCCGGAAGCCCATGTGACTTCGGAACGACGGGAAGCGGGGCTGCGCCAGCTTGTCGTGGAAGCCGCCTTTTCGAATACGACTGCCGCCCTGACGACCGGTGTCATCCTGCCCGCGCTTGCACTCCATCTCGGCGCGAGCAACGTGATGATCGGCCTGCTGGCGGCCGTCCCCTTTTTCGCGCAGTTCGGCCAATTGCCGGGGATCTGGCTGGTCGAGCGATTGCGCGCCCGCAAGCGCATCGCCGTGATCTCCAGCGTGGTGGGACGGCTCGCACTGGCCGTGATCGCCGTGCTGCCGTTCCTCGCTGCGGGCGCGCTGCCGCTGCTCGTCCTCGCTACCGCCGTGCTGTGCCTGTTCGGCGCGGTGGGCGGATGTGCGTGGAATGCCTGGTTGAGAGATCTCGTCCCCGAGGAACGGATGGGCGATCTGTTCGCGCGCCGCACCGTCTATGCCACGATCACCCTGCTGGCGGCGGGGCTGATCGCAGCCGGAGGGCTGGAACTGTCCGAGCGCGGCCTGGTCTCCGCCGATGTGACATTCGCGGTGCTCTACGGCACCGGCTGCCTGTTCGGCATGTTGAGCGCCGTCATCGTCGCCCGCATGCCCGAACCGGCCATGACCGCCCCCCAGGAAACGCATCTGAACCTGTTCAAAGTGCTGCGCCGGCCGTTCAGAGACCCCAATTTCAGCCGCCTGATCGTGTTCGTCGCGGCCTGGCAGTTCGCCATCAACTTCGCCACGCCGTTTTTCACCGTGTTCCTGGTCAAGCAACTCGGATATGGCATGACCGTCGTCATCGGTCTCAACATCGCGAGCCAGTTGGCCAATGCACTGACGCTGAGGCAGTGGGGGCGGCTGACCGACACCTTCAGCAACAAGTCCGTGCTGCGCGTCTCTGCACCGGTCTATATCCTCTGCATAGTCGGCATGACCGGAGCCTCCCAGATCGATGGCGAGGGTGCGCGCCTGGTGTGGCTCACGGTGCTGCACCTGCTGATGGGCGGCGCGATGGGCGGCGCCACTCTGGCCGTCACCAACATCGCTCTCAAGCTGTCGCCGCGCGGAGAGTCTACGGCATACATCGCCGTCAACAGCCTGGTCTCCGCCATTGCCGCCGGCGTGGCACCGATCCTGGGCGGACTGCTGGCCGACTTCTTTTCCGCGCGCCGGCTGGAACTGGCGCTGCGCTGGATCAACCCCGATGGCGTCACGGGCCTGATCGATGTCCGGCTGATGCACTGGGACTTCTACTTTCTGATCTCTGGCGCGCTCGGGGTCTACGCCTTGCACCGTCTCTCCGTCGTTCGCGAGGAGGGCGAGATCGATCGCAGCGAAGTGGTACGCCACATGTTCGTGCGCACGCGCTCGACGTTCCAGAATTTCTCGACCGTCACCGGCCTGCGTGCGATAACCGAGCTTCCCGCAGGCCTGGCGCGCGAGGAACGGGTCCGCCGCCGCTGGACGCGCATGAACGCCCGGCGTTTGCCCGTCGTCTGATCTTGGTTCCAGCACGCATGCAGTGGTCGTGGTGCGCTCGTGACCTCCTCCCGGCGCACCACTTATAACCCGGATCGGCTTTGCGAAACCGCCGGGGGCGGACGGCATTGTGGAGACGACCGAGATCTTTTGAAGGAGAGCACGAATGTCGCAGGCCGACACGGTACAGGCCATCGATCCCGTCACTGTCCGGGCAAGCGCGGTATTGCGGGAGGCGTCGGAGGCGCCTGCGGCCGCCGTGCGCCAAGGCGGTCTCGACATCGAAGTGCGGCTTGTGGACGACGCGCTCTGGGTGGTGATGCGCCGGGGCGATGCCGGCGGGCTGGCGCTGCGCATGCCCGTCTTCAGCCCCGATGCGCGTTGCCGAGGGTTGAAGATCCCCGGCTCGATCGCTGCCCTCGAGTGCGAAGGGTCGCTCGGCACAAGCCGTCTCGTTCTCACGGCCGATCCCTTCGGCCTGGAACAGTTGCGCGCCACGCTGACGTTCAAGCCGACGCGGGATCTTGCCATCGAGTGGGTGCCACGCGATCTGGTGCCGTTCGACGTCAAGGGCGATGCCGCGCAGACCCTCGGGCATGTCGAGGCACGCCAGCGCAAGACGAACACCGCATTGCTCTATTTCGCGCTGGAACGCCCGGCCTTCGGCAAAGTGCTGTACCTCCAGAACCTGACGGCCCTGAACGACTACTTCAACATGACCGGCAGCAAGCCGACCGAAGTGGTCGGCGGCGACTGGCCGGATCTGGGCTACCGCCCTCCGGTCAATCCCGAGACGGGCAAGGCGATCCTCAAGACAGGGCAGAAGGTCACGCTCTACGACACCATCCTGTCGATCCGCGCCTATCCGCAGCAGGAGGAAACGGATTCCGCTTGGCAGTTCCTGGATATGCTGGGAGCCGTGTACGGCTGGCTGTCACCGCCGACGCCGGCTCTACACGATTGGAACGCCCGCGCCGAAGCGACCTTGTGGGATCTTGAGAATGCGCCGGAAGCCAGAGTTCGGCATTACGGCCATACCTACTTCCACCCCTATACGGCGAGCGAGTACCCGGACGTCATGGTCCAACTCTCGATCGCCTCGGCGCTTCAGGACTGGAGCCGCTGGACCGGAGAGGCGCATCCGCTATCGCGCGAGATCATGGCCGGGATCGGCAAGTTCTACGACGACAAGCTGAAAACCCTGCGCCGCTACCTGCCCAACGTCGGCAAGGACAAGGATGCTGATGCGGTAGACAGCTGGTATCTCTATCACCCTCTCCTGAACCTCTCCAACCTGGCGCTTGCTGGCGACGAGAAGGCCAGCGAGCTGTTCCTTGCCTCGATCGACTACGGCATACGGGCGGCCCGACACTTCAAATACAAGTGGCCGATCATGTACAAGATCGACGACTTCAGCGTCATCACCGACGTTGCCGAAGCAGACGATCGGGGACAGACCGACGTCGGCGGCATCTACGCCTGGGTCATGCTCCAGGCTTTTGAACTCACCCACGACGAACGTTTCCTGGCGGAGGCGGAAATGGCGATTTCCGCAGCCGAAGGCATGCGTTTCGACCTCAACTACCAGGCCAACCTGACTGCCTGGGGCGCAGCTGCCTGTATACGGCTTTGGCGCATCACCAACCGCAAGGAGCATCTGGACCAGAGCTACGTCTATCTCGCCAGCTTCTTCCACAACAGTCAGATCTGGAAAAGCGACATCGGCCTGGCGCGTCACTGGACGAACTTCCTCGGGGTCACCTGCCTTCAGGATGCACCCTACATGGCCGCCTACGAGTGTTTCGACAGCTATGCCGCGTTCGAGCGCTATCTGGATTATGGCGGACCGCACCTCATCCCCGGCGTGAAGCTGCTGGTCAATGAATTCTGCCGGCATGCTCTCGATAGAGGGTGGTACTATTACCCCGATGCCATTCCGCCCGAAGCGCTGGCGAGCGAGATCCGCAACGGCCACATCGATCCTGAACTGAACTTCCCGCTCGAAGACCTCTATGCCGACGGGCAGAAGGCGGGCCAGGTCGGACAGGAAATCTACGGAAGCGGGGCGGCACTGGTCTATGCCACCCGGACTCTCCATCGGATCGAGGGCGCTCCCTTCCTGCTGTTCTGCGACAGTTTCGTGCGGGCCATCCATCGGCTCGATGAGGGAACGCTCAATCTGCGGATCGACGGCCCGGACACGACGAAGGTGCGTCTCGCTCTCCTTCCGACGATCACCAAGGGCAAGGAGATCTCGCCACGGCTCTGGACGTCCGACCAGAAGGTCATGGAGATGGAATGGGCGGAAGGGCGCTACGAAGCATGGGTTCCGGCCAATGTGGCTCTGCTGCTTGCCTGGACGCAAGCGGCATGAAGGCCGCGCTCAAGACCGCCGACGGCACGTTCAGCGTCGAGGATGTCGATCGGCCCGAGTTGCCTGGCCCGGACTGGGTGATGATCCGGGTGAGAGTGGCCGGCATATGCGGCACCGACCTGCGGCACTGGCGCAAGCACGAGCATGACCTGGCAGGCCATATCATGGGCCACGAACTTGCAGGTGACGTCGTGGACGTGGGCGGCGAGGTCGACAACGTGTCGGTCGGCGACCGGGTCGTGGCGGAGACGGTGCTCGGCTGCGGTAAGTGCGAATACTGCCGCGCGCGCCGCTACAATATCTGCCCCGATCTTTATGCCACGCGTACGAAGACGGTCTCTCGGGCCTACGGACAGTTCCTGGTGGCGCCCGCAAGCCATGTCTATCGCCTTCCCGATCACGTCAGCTTCGAGGAGGCGGCCCTGGTCGATACCCTGTCCGTCTGTCTCCACGCCCAGCATCTCTCCGGCCTTACCATCAATCACCGCGTTGCCGTCATCGGCGCAGGTCCGATCGGCCTGGGTCAGTTGATGCTGGCGAAAGCGAGCGGAGCGGACGTCATGATCGTGGATCCGGTGGATAGTGCCCTGGCGCTAGCCCAGGAGCTCGGCGCGGACCTGACCGTCAACCCGGAGCGGGACGATGTAGCCACGGCAATGGGGTCCATGACCGGGGGGCGCGGTGCGGATATCGTGTTCGAATGTGCAGGCGGGCCTTCGATGCCCGAAACGCTGCCGCTTGCGACCAGGCTGGTCCGGCGGGGCGGCAAGGTCGTGATCGTCGGCGGCTTCGATCCGGGCGTTACCGAGATCGGCCTGGAATGGCAGCGCATCCAGATGAGCGAGATCCAGCTCGTTCCCAGCGCGAGCTTCGCATGGGCGGACCTCGACAAAGAGCAGGGCGAGGTGGTGGAACTGATCGGCAAAGGCCGCTTGCCGGTCGAGAAACTGGTGACCCACCGCTTTCCGCTGGCCCGGATCAACGAGGCCTTTGCCTGCGCCGAGAGCAAGCAGCAGACGGGAGCGGTCTTCGTGGCTATCGAGATGTAGCGGAGGCTGCGCGTTCGGGAGGCTGGATCAGGTTGCCGTGTCGATCAGGAACGCGGCGCCGGGGACTGTGACGGTCTGCCTCGATGTTTCCGCTCTGCCGGAAAGGTCCAGTCGGGTGACGTTCTCACCTTCCTCGTGCGCGATGAGGATGGCGGATCCAGCGAAGAGGAAGTGCCGCGGGGAGGCCGAGCCGGTTGCGAACCAGCGCTGCCTGACCAGACGGCCGTTCTCCAGACGAAACTCGACCAGGCTGTCATGACCGCGATTGGAAACCCAGACGGCGCCTGACGCATCGATTGCAAGGTGGCCGCCGAGATTCTTCGCCGCGCCCGGCTCAGGCGCGGTCGGCACAGCCTCTACCAGTTGGAAGCCCGGGCCTTGCCGCCTCAGCAAGAGAAGCTCGGCGGCAAGTTCGCATAGCAGGAGCGCGTGGACGCCGTCCGGATGGAAGAGGAAATGTCTGGGTCCATATCCGGCAGGCGCTTCGAACGCGATCTGCGTATCCGCTATTTCCTGGCCATCAAGGCGGTGCCGGAAGACGCGGTCGAGCCCGAGGTCGACGTGGTAGATGGCTCGGCCGTCCTCCCCGAATAGGGCGCAGTGCGCATGCGGCCCGTCCTGGCGATCTGGATCGGGGCCGCGTCCTCGGGGCTGGAAGCGGTCGCGGATCGTCAT
Source organism: Novosphingobium lindaniclasticum LE124 (assembly GCF_000445125.1). Classification (GTDB taxonomy): domain Bacteria; phylum Pseudomonadota; class Alphaproteobacteria; order Sphingomonadales; family Sphingomonadaceae; genus Novosphingobium; species Novosphingobium lindaniclasticum. The sequence goes on along the minus strand of NZ_ATHL01000076.1, from coordinate 260,223 downwards.
ATTGGCGCCGGTCTCGGGATCGAGGTCGATCAGGGCCAGGGTGCCATCGCCGTAGTTGGCCACTGCCAGACGCGTACCATCCGGTGAAATGGACAAGTAACACGGCGCCGATCCGCCGCTCTCGGTGTCCCGCATAGCGATCCACGTGCCGTTCTGGCGGTCCCACGCCGATATGCGGCCCTCATCGCGCTCATCGACGAAATAGGCGATGCCGCGCTGGGCCGACCACACGCCGAACGAGGCATTGACGATCCGTGCTTCGGCAGGGCCGAGGTACAGCGATCCATTGGCGCTCGCCAGACTTTCCAGTCCGGCGCCGCCTTTTGCCGCATAGGTCCCGATCCAGATCACGGCGTCACGCCGTCTTCTGTCGGATCGGTTCTATCCGCAGCATGGGGATGTCACAGCGGGCGGAGCGTGTCAGTACGAACACGATGGCTTCGGCGATCTCCTCCGCAAAAAGCATCTCGCCGTTGGCGATGGCTTCGCGTTGCTCCGCGACGGAGCAAGGCTGCATATCGCTTCCCACCGAGCCGGGCTGGATGACTGACACGCGGATGCCCTTGTCGCCCACTTCCTTGCGCAAGGTCAGCGCAAAGGCATCCAGGCCGGCCTTGGTCGCGGCATAGACGCTCTCGCCCGGAGCCTTGATGTCCGGGCTGATCGAACTGAGCAGCACGATATGCCCGCCGCCTTGCGCCAGCATGCGCAGGATTGCGGCGCGGGCCGAGGCAAGCGAGCCCATCAGGTTCGTCTGGACGACATAGCGCCAGTCGGCGTCATCCATTTCGTGAAGCGGCCCTGCACCAAGGGCCGCACAGGCGACGAGAACGTCGATACCGCCGAGACGCTCATCCACCGCCGCGAAGACGCGTTCCAGGTCTTCGGGATCGCTCGCATCGGCGGCAAGGCCGCAGTCTTCGCTCAGGCCCGCCTCGACAAGCGTCTCGCGGAGAGCCGCGCGATCGCGTGCGAAAGTCATGACGCGCCCACCGAGCGCGGCCAGCGACAGAACCGTCGCTCGGCCGATGCCGGTGGTCCCGCCGGTGACGAGTATACGACGGCCGGCGATGGGGAGATGGGGCGTTTTATCCTGTTCCATGAATGGCCAACCCCAAGCGCTGATGCCGGGTTCCAGCAGATAAACCTGTGTCGGTAATCCGGTGACGAAGGAAGCATGTCCTCACTGTTCAGGCTATCTTCGGCGCGAGTTCGAACCGCGTCTTTTCGAAACCCGTGTCGGGGCCGGGCCGGGCGTAGACCGACATACCTGGCTCCTGCCTCACGCGCAGATGCCCCGAAGCGAAGCCGTCCAGGATGAGGCCGATGTCTTCGAGCCCGGCTTGCCAGCGGTCGGCTGCGGAGGCCGGGGAAAAATCGAAAGCCTTGCCGCTCACCTCGCGGGCCTGATCGGAATAGGCGACGTGCACCAAGGTGACTGGCGCGCCTTGGCCCCTCGCTTTCCGTTCGTCGTGGATCGCCTGCCAGGCCGCGATGGCACGGCGGCTTTGGGTCGCGAAGATCAGATCCTGCATGCGCGAAACCGAGGCTCCGATGGTCGTCGGCGGGGCACCCTTCAGCGGAAGAAGATCGATCGCGAGGCACAGCAAGGGCCGCTCCCGGGGTTCGGACAGGACGAAGTCCAGCGGCAGGTTGGCGGAAATTCCCGCATCGGCCAGCAGCCGACCTTCGATATCGACCGGCGGAAAAGCCGGCAGCAGGGCAGCGCTTGCCCTCAGATGATCCGGCCCGATCCTATGACGATGCGTATCGAAGATCACGTCCTCTCCCGTCGCGACATCGACGGCGGCCGCCAGGAAACGCATGGCCCCTTCGTTCAGGCGGTCGAAATCGATCAGCCGCGCCAGTTCTTGCCGCATCGGCGAGGTATCGTAGAGGCTGTTGCGGTCGAAAAGACCGAGCGGGTCCCAGGGCCAGCCGAGACTTCGGGGCGCGAACAGCCCGGGCCGTCCGGCGGCCAGGGTCAGCAGGGCTGCGGCGCTTCGCCTCGCATCTTCCGCTGAGCCGCCCCTGACGGGACGAAATGCCGGGGAGGGCGTCCACAAGGCGCGCAGTTGCGCCAGCTGATCGTCGGGCGCGTTGCCGCAGATGACAGCGCCGTTGATCGCTCCCGCCGACGCCCCTGCGATGCAGTGGGGCAGCCAGTCGGCTTCGTGCAGCGCCTGGTATGCGCCCGCCTGATAGGCGCCAAGCGCGTTCCCGCCGCTCAGGACCAGTGCCAAGTCGAAATCGGCTTCCGTCAAGGCAGCATGGTTCGGCGTGCCGGCAGGCTCGGTCATTCAGGCTTTCCTTCGGCATCGGCGGAGGCGGTCGCCGGGTCGCCCGGCCGGAAGACGCGGAGGGAACGGCTGCGTGCCGCCGTATCTCTCACAGGAGGTTTCCCATGGCCGCATGTTCGAACTCCTGCGCATCGTGAGCGCACAGGATGCGCACCTTCCCGGCGTGCTCGATCGAGAGCCGGCGTAGGCGTTCCTGATTGGCGAAGCGCAAGCCGCGATCGACTTCCATCATGGTTTGGTAGCCGCGCAGCCCGCCGGGGCACTGGCGCACGGCGCCCCGCATCTCGCCGCGATAGAAGTACGCGTCTCCCGCATGGAGCAGCCATCCGTCCTCGCGCGCCACGGCAATGCCGGCGTGACCCCAGGTATGGCCCGGCAAGGGCACCATCAGGATTTCGGGGGGAAGCCCCTCCAGATCGCGCACGGCGTTGAAGCCGAACCATGGCTCTCCCTGAGCGCCGTAGCGCCTCCAGTCGTGCACTTCGTCCAGTTGGGAAGGCCGATAGCGGTTGCGGCTGACGAAACCTCTGCGTGGCCCGGTGGCGGCGGACCATTCCCGTTCCAGCAGATGAACGGTAGCCGAGGGAAAGTCTTCCAGACCGCCAGCATGATCGAAGTCGAGATGCGTGAGCACGATGTGGCGGACATCCTCCGCGCGAAACCCCAAGGCCTCGATCTGGCGCAGCGCGGTGTCTTCCTCGCGCAGTTGGATGTTCAGCATCGTGCGCATGACCCGCGTAATCCTGGGATGCGGACGCCGATGAGGGTGCCGAACGTCACGCAGACCGTAGCCCGTGTCGATGAGGACAAGCCCGTGGCGATCCGTTTCGAGAAGCAGGCAATGGCAGACCAGCTTGCCGGTCAGACCCTTGCTGCGACCGTCGAACAGCCGTCCGCCAAGCGGGCAATCGGTGCCGCAATTGAGATGATGAATGCGCATGTTCGCTCAGCCTGGTCCAGCGGGGGAGATCATCCGACACAGGATCGGTTTGCGAGGTGACGGGTCTTCGTCGCCCGATGGCCAACGACGGCCACCGGACGTATGAAAAAACCCGTCGATCAATCGCCGCTTGATCCCGAGTTGGGGTTACCCTCGGGCTTCAGCTTCCGGTCGCCCAGGCGTCCGCTTCCATGGTAGCCGATGGTCGACTGGCCGCCATGTCCCATCACCGTATTGCCCATGTCCTCGCGCTCTGCATCCGACTTGCCGGTATGCGGGTTCGGGTAAGGCGCCCCCGCATCGCTGCCGTCGGTCGCGTTGAACTGGGCCTGCGTGTTGACGCCGTCCGGCGCGCCCGGCCTCCCGTCGTGGGGCATTGCCTGTGTCGGGTGGGCGTTCTCGGGTAGGCCGGTCTTGTCCATGCCGATTGCTCCTGCGTGCGATGTAGACTGCGCCGAAGGCGGCGATCGTTCCGCGCCGCTGCGGTACCGGCCGTACTCCTCGGTATAACGGGCGCCGATGCGATCTTTCTCAGCATCAGGGAGATCCGCTGCCAGGGCCGGGAGCCAGCTGTTCTCTTCCTGGTACATGTGCTGCTGGAGCGCGCTTTCGATGTGGCGCAGCTTCTCCTGCCACTCCTCGCTCATCGGCTCGATCTTCTCGAGCTTGGCCAGTTGCACTTTCGTCATGGCGTGTTCTTCATAGGCCATGGCGGCATGGGTCTTGCTGTCGTACTCGGAGATGTCCGGGTAGATCACCGCTTCCTCCGCCATCGAATGCGCCGTGAGTACGGCCGCGAGTTCACGCATTCCGGAGATCCGTGCGTCGGGCGTATTCGCGTTGATGGCTTCCAGAACGAGGCTTTCGATCTGCTTGTGCTGATCGACGATCGGGGCGAGCCAGCGTTCCGAGGACGCAAGAGCCTGCACGTCGCGCCGGGCTTGCGCCCTCGCTTCGTCCGAAGCGGCCGGGGCCAGCGTCGCTGCTATCCTGTCGAGAAAGGACATCGAGATCTCCGACTTCATGCGCTTCGGTCAGCCTGACCCTCAGCGGGTGTCCGTGCACTCAAGCGGTGCCATGCCTGTTTCAAGCGTGCAGCGGCGCGCGAAGTTTCCGATGTTGATCGAGATCAGGTGTGCCGATCGGCCCGAACGGGCGGCTGTCTCTATTCCGGGACGATCGCCATGTCGTAGACCACCACTTTGTCCCATAGATCTGCGCACGACGTGACGAAGTGCTGGTGGATCGGATGATCCTGGTAGATCTTCTGATCCGCCGCATTGTCGAAGAACATCAGCTCGGACACGTCGTAACTGGCATCGACGACATCCCGGCGTTCCGTGGGTGCCGGGATGCCGATCTCCAGCTTCCTGATCACGGGAATGCCTCGCAACAGGCGAAGCCCTGCGATCAGTTTCCCGCGGTCTGCCTGCGAGCCGGGATTTTTCAGCCAGAAGAAGACATGATGGACCAGCTTGGGCTTACTGGCGATGATTTCGGCGGCGGCGGCCGGGAAGGCTGCGACAGTGCTTCCCAGTGCGATCAAGGTCGCCAATTCCCGTCTGCTTGCTTCCATGGTGCAGCCGTTCCTCTATGTTGACTTTGCCGGCCGCGCGACCGACGCGCGGCGGACGATGGCGTGATCGAGAATTTGGTCGCTTGCGATGAAACCGTTGCCGTCCAGCGCGGCGATCAGGCAGCGGGCGGCGCGGAAGGCCATCTCCTCCACCGGTTGGCTTACGACGGTGAGCGCGGGCGACAGGCGCGAGGCCAGAATGGTATCGTCGAAACCGGTGACCGAGAGATCGCCAGGCAATTGCAGGCCGCGGTCGATGGCCTCTGCGACGACCCCGGCGGCGAGATCGTCGCTGCTGCAGATGATGGCCGTGGGCGGGTCGCTTCGGGAGAGAAGCACTCGTGCGGCTTGCCTGCCGGTATCGTAGTCGAACTCGCCGGTCTGGTAGATCAGCTCGAGATCTTCAGGCACTCCAGCATCCTCAAGGGCCGCGCGGAATCCTTCAAGCCGCGCCGCCACGACGCTGTAGTGCGCCGGACCCGCGACATAGGCGATGCGGCGATGGCCCTTGGCGACAACGTCCCGGGTGATGCCTTGCATGGCCGTCCGGTTGTCTATCCGGACGGTGGTAATCTCGTCCATGGCGGTGCCGGTGGCGATGGCGGCCAGGGGCACGCCCAAGGCCCGCAGGCTGTCCGACCCGTCCAGCTGTTCGGCGAACGGCGGGATGAGCAGCAGGGCATCAGCGCCCGAGCGGACGAGATCCTGCGCCAGCCCTTCGGCTTCCCTGCGGCTGACACCGTCTCCGTCGCGCAGGATAAGCTGCAGGCCGTGCGCGTTGGTCGCCCGCAAAGCGCCCACAAGCACGGCATCGAGGAACGGCGTGCGCCGATTGCTGTAAAGCAGGCCTACTGTCGTGGCGCGGGATTTAGCGAGGCGCCGCGCGGCCAGGTTGGGGACGTAACCGAGTTCCGCTATCGCCGCCTGGACGGTCGCTTCCGTCGCCGCGCTGACCCGGCCCGCTCGGTTGAGGACGTTGGACACGGTCATGGCCGAAACGCCCGCGCGCTGCGCGACTGCGCGGATCGTCACGCCGCTTTCGGTTCGTCTCGCCACCCTTCTGCCTCCATATCGTGGAAGCGCGCTCTGTGTCAGATCGCGCCGGACTTCAATCCATCGACGGCGTGATCGACCGCGCGCGCCGTCAAGGCCATGAAGGTCAGCGAGGGATTGACGCAGGATATCGAGGCCATCTGCGCGCCGTCGGTGACGAAGAGGTTGGACGCGTCATGGGCCTGGTTCCACTTGTTGAGCACCGATGCGCGCGGATCGTCACCCATGCGCGCGCCGCCCATCTCATGAATGGCGTCGCCCGGCACATGCTCCCGCACTTTGCTCTGGACGTTCTTGAGCCCGGCCGCGCGCAGCATCTTTTCGCCTTGCTCGCGCGCGTCGGCCATCATGCGCAGTTCGTTGTCCCGGAAGGTCACGTTGAACTGCATCAGCGGCATTCCGAAGCGGTCGGCCTTGTTCGGGTTCAGCGCGACATGATTGTCTTCGTAAGGCAGGCATTCGCCGAAAGCGCCCATCTGGAACTTCCAGCCGCTATAGCGGCGCATGCCTTCCTTCATCGACGCGCCGAAACCGACCGGCTTCGACGGTTCGCGGTAGGCACCGCCCTGGTACCCGTAGCCCCGCCGGAAGCCGAGGTCTTCGTTCCTGCCGTTGTTGCGGAAGCGCGGCACGTAGATGGAGCCGGGTCGTCGGCCATATTCGATGAATTCCTCCATGCCGGGGATGTCGCCCTTCACGCCGACGCGGAAGATATGGTCCATCACATAGCGGCCCAACGTGCCGCTGCTGTCGAAATGGCTGCGCGCGCTGCCCTCGGCGCGCGAGTTCATCAGTATCTGCACCGAGGCCATCGTCGACGCATTCAGGAAGACCACTTTCGCACGCACGACTTCGGCCTGCCCGGTCCTGGCATCGACGAAGCGGACGCCGGTGACCTTCTTCGCGTCCCGATCGTATTCGAGATTTGTGACGACGGCATCGCTACGCAGCGTCAGGCGCCCGGTCGCGCGCGCCGCCGGCAGGGTGACCGCCTGCGTCGAGAAATAGGCACCGAAGGAGCAGCCGTTGGCGCATTGGTTGCGCATCTGGCATTTGGAGCGGTTCTGGTCGGGTTTGTCCTCTGTCATGTTGGACAGCCGCGCATGGATCATCTTGCGGCCGGGAAAGGCGGTTTCCAGCCGAGCCTTCATCCATTTTTCGGCGACGTTCATCGGCATCGGCGGCTGGAATTCGCTGTCCGGCAGATAGTCCAGGTTCTCGCGCGATCCGGATACGCCGATGTACTTCTCGACATAGCTGTACCAGGGGACGAGATCGTCGTAGCCGATCGGCCAGTGCCCGCCGATGCCGTCGCGCTTGTTGGCCTCGAAATCGGCCGCGCTCCAGCGGAAGCTCCAGCGGCCCCAGATCAGCGACTTGCCGCCGACCGCCGCCGGGCGGATCCAGTAGAACTTGCTGCCGCCCTCGTAATCGTAGGGATTGAGCCGGTCGTTGTTGTAGAAGGCCTGGTTGCTGGGGGCGACATAGCCATGCTGAGCGATGAAGTAGTCGCTTTCCTTGAGCCCGTCCGGCATGATGTTGCGGGCAGGCACTTCATAAGCGGGCTTGCCGTCGTAGGTGTAGCCCTCGCCATGTTCGACCATATGGCCGCGGTCGAGCATCAATACGCGCAGTCCCTTTTCGGTCAATTCCTTCGCGGCCCAGCCGCCGCTGATGCCCGAGCCGATGACGATCGCATCGAACCTGTCTGTGGAAGCCATGGTGTTCCTCTCCCGTTCGATGGTCAGAAGCGCAGGGTGCTGAGCGTCTCGAAGCTCCTGGTGATATCCGGCAGGTATGGCGCGGGCGACTGGTCGTTCTCGACGTAGAAGTGCCGCGCTCCGGCCAGGCCGTTGAATTTGAAGATCGACGCGAAGTCGATCGTACCGGTACCTACCGATGTCATCCTGCGATCTGTGCGCATATCTTTGACGTGATAGGCGTAGATGCGTCCCGCCAGGCTGCGGATCAGCGCCTGGGGGTCCTGCCCGGCATAGATGGCCCAGTAGAGATCGAGTTCGATCTTAACGAGCGCAGGGTTGCAGGCTTTCACCAGACGGTCGAACAAGCTCACGCCGTCCGGTTTTACCGTGAACTCGAAGTCGTGATTATGATAGGCGAAGCCGAGCCCGGCCGCCTTCAACTGCTCGCCGACGCGGTTGATATTGACCAACGCCGCGTCCCAGGCCGCTGCATTCCGATGCTTGTCGACCATATAGGGGAGCACGATCGTCTCGGCGCCCAAAGTCTTCGCCATCGCCACGCTGGCGTCGAACTTGTCCAGCAGCGCGTCGTAGCCGACATGGATGGAAGGCGCTTTCAGGCCGAGGCGATCCATGGTCTTGCGCAGCAGGGCATGGTCCATGGTGTCGTAGCCGCCGCCACCGTACTCGACTTCGCGGTAGCCGATCTGGGCCACTTTCTCGAGCGTGGCGACCGGGTCGGCGGTGAAGAGTTCACGCACCGTGTAGAGTTGCAGGCCGACACTGCGGATCTGCGCAGCGCGGGAGAGGCCGGCGAGGAAGGGCTGCGCCGCGAGTGCGGCGGCGCCGCCGGCGCCCAGCATCAGGGAACGACGATTTACGATCATGCCGAATAGACCTTGTTGACCTGGGAATAAGGGAAGGCGCCGTTGTACTCGCCCGGCACGGGGAGGTATTCGCGCTCCTGCGTGATGCCGATCTCGGACGTGTAGTAACCGACCACGACCATCTGCCGGAACGCCTTGAAGAACTCTTCTCCGTCTGGAAGCTCGTCGTTCATCGCCAGGGTCAGCAGGGCGTCCTGCTGCTCGGGTCTGGCCAGGACGGCGGGCACTTTGTAGTCCTGCCGACTGCGCGCATCGATTTCGGCCAGGCCGGACAGGATCGGCACGCGATCCTCGGCCAAGGCCCAATCGGCGAGCAATTTCTCGACGTAGGTCGGGACGCCTGCGGCGATGGCGCCCGGCGTATCCGTCGTCGGAATGATCCGTTCGCACAGGACCGTCATCAGCGCGCGCTGGTCGGGCGTGAACACCTGGAGGCTGGGGACCCCCTGATCGATGGCCGGAATGGCGGCTCCGGGCGCGAGTCCGGCTGCGCGGGCGATCGGTGCGAATACCTGGGCGCCGAACAGGGCGACCATGCCTGCAAGCGCGTTTCTGCGATCCATCAGCGTTCTCCCCCGTCCAGATCCTGTGCGATGGCGTCTTCCGACAAGGGCCGGACCCAGATGTTGCGGAAGGACACGGGCGAGTCGTGATCCTGCAACTGGATCGGCGCCTTGTCGCCGTGCGCCTGATACTGTGCGACCTTGCGCCAGGCCGTCGTACCCAGCATCGCCTGATGGTTCTGCACCAGCACGCCGTTCAGCAGCACCGTGACGTAGGCCGGACGGACCAGGCCGCCCTTCGCATCGAAGCGGGGCCGTTCGAACACGATGTCATAGCTCTGCCACTCCCCCGGCGGCCGCGAGGGGTTCGCCAGCGGGGGTTTCCACGCATAAACCGCACCCACGGTTCCATCGGCGTAAGTGGGGTTCTCGTAGCTGTCGAGGATCTGGACCTCGTAGCGCTGCATGAACCAGATGCCGCTGTTGCCCCGGTCCTGCGACGTCTTTCGTGGCGGATTAGGGGAGCGGAATTCGAGATGGAGCTGGACGTCGCCGAACTCCTGCTTCGAGATCAGGTTGTTCTCGCCGCCGCTCTGTGCACGGGGCGGGATGGTCATCACGCCGTTCTCGACCGTCCACGGACCACGCTCGCCGCGCCAGGCGTCGAGCGAGGTGCCGGAAAACAGCACGACCGCATCCGAGGGCGCGCCGCCCGGAGCGGAAGCGGGGGTAATGACCCGAGGTGCCGGGCGGTCCGGGTCATGGACGTGCCATTTGCCGCCGGGCAGCATCGGCGTGTCCGTGAAGCCCGGCTTGTCCTGCGCCTCAAGCAGCGCGCAGCCGACGATGCCGCTCGCCAACAGCATGCCGACAGGGATGTACTTCATCCTCTCGCTCCCTTTTTCTATGCTCTGTCGATAGCCCGATAGGCGGCGATCAAACGCGCCTCGCCCTCGCGCCCGGCCAGCGTGTTGCCGTGCTCCATGCCGATCACTCCGGCATAGCTGCGGGCGCGCAGCCAGCGCACGACGTTGGCGTAGTTGATTTCGCCCGTGCCCGGCTCCTTGCGGCCGGGATTGTCACCGAACTGGATGTAGCCGATTTCCGCCCAACACGCCTCCATCGTCGGGATCAGGTTCCCGGACTGGATCTGCTCGTGGTAGAGGTCGGCCAGGATCTTCACGCCCGGGCTGTCAGCGCCGCGCGCGACGGCGTAGCCCTGGGCGATCGAGTGCATGAACACGCCGGGGTGGTTGGTCCGGGTGTTGAGCGGCTCCATCACCAGCGCAAGACCATGCGGCGCCACGATCTCCCCGGCGCGGCGCAGGCAGTCGATGATGCGGCCGGTCTGGATCTCTTCCGGCACCTTGCGGTCCATGAAGCCGGTGACGACCGTCATGTGCTTTGCATTCAGCCGCTTGGCCACCTCGATCGAAGTGCGGATATCGGTCAGGAAGGCCTCCCGGTCGGCATCGTCGTCGCTGCCCAGAACGGGCCGGAACTCCGCCCATTTCGGCATGCTGGCGACAAAGACGCCCATCGTCATTCCACGCTGTAACAGGGCGCGGGCCATGGCCTCCTGCTCCTGGATAGAGCGCTTGCGCGCCTCGTTGTCCTCCCAGGCGCGGAAACCCTGGTCGGCGGCGAAGGCGATCTGTTCGAGCAGCCCGCCGCGACTGGCGAAGCTGCCTTCGTGCGGCGCGTAGGCGAGGGAGAAATGGGCGGCATTCGAGCTTCCGCTCGCGCCCCAGCCGGGAGCGGCGGATAAGTTCGAGGGGGCAGCGGCAGCAAGGCCGGTGGCGAGCACGGAGCGTCTTGTCAGGCTCATGCCACGCCTTCCGCAATGCGGCCCGATCGGCGGCCTGAGCGCCGTTCGACCAGCCAGATCGCGCCGAACACCACAAGCAGCGTCAGCGGCACGAACGTCAACCGGGCGAACGATTGCGAAGCCGCGGCGTCTTCCACGGCGCGCAGCGCGGCGCCGCTCAGGCGAGTGAAGGCTTCCGGCCCGCCAGCAATCTCCACTTTCGCCTGGTCGAACATTTCGCCGAGGCGCGGAAGCACGAAGAAGCTGGCAAGCGCGCCCGCGGATCCGACCAGCCCCAGCGCCCAGGAATCGCCCCGCGGATAACGCTCCGCAACCGAAGCCAGCATCGTCGGCCACATGGCGCAGACCCCGAGGCCCCAGACCGTCGAGGCCAGGATCGCGGAGACCGGCGACTGCGCCTGCGACAGCAGGAATAGCCCGACTGCCGCTAGCAGGCTCGATACCCAGAGCAACCCCGGATTCGAGAGGCGCCCGGCGATCCGTCCCGCAAAGTGGCGGAACACGAACATCAACGCGCTGACGTAGACCAGCAGCAGAATTCCACGCATCCCGACCCGGTTGCTGAGCGCTACGTCGATCCATTGACCCGGCGCCAGTTCCGACGAGGCGGTGAGGAACATGGCCCCGAACCACACGAGAAAGCTGGGGCGGCGCACCACTTCCAGCATCATGTCCTTCATCGCCCTGTCGCCTGCCGTAGCGGGCGTGGGGGGGAAACGGGTGGTCGCGCCGATTAGCACGACACCGATGGCGGGCAGGAACACCAGCGCCATGATCGCCTGCCAGGGCAGCAGCGGCGCGAGAAACACGCCGGCCAGGCCGCCCACGATCAGCCCGCCCGGATACCAGGCATGGAGCACATTCAGGCGATGCGTCGTATCTTCGGGATAGAGCCGCGCAGTCAGCGGGTTGATCGCAGCTTCCGCGAAGCCCCAGCCGATGCCGCTCAGCAACATGCCCAGCCAGACCAGATGGTAGATGGTCGCCCCACTTGCGAGGGCACCGGCACTGACGATCAGCATCGTGCCGGTCAGGAACGCCACGCCGCAGCCGATCAGAACGCGGCTGATGCCGATTCGGTCCAGCACCGCGCTGACGACGAAGACGGTGATCGAGAAGCCGAGGAAAGCGGAACCCAGCGCTGCGCCGATCATTTCGCCAGCCGCGATCGGCGCGATGGGATCGATCCACTCCGCCTTCAGGCTGCTTGCCACGGCGGCGCGCAGGGATGCGCTCATCGAAGCCGTGAAGAGCGCCAGGACGCTCAACCAGAATAGCCTTTGCCGGTTAATCCCCGTCATGCCCGCTCCTCTTCCCGTTTTACCCCGGTTTGACGTTTTTATCGGGGCTCTTGCTCGTTCCGCCCTCAGGTCAGTCCCAACCAGCGGCGGTTGTCGGCGGGATTGCCGCCTCCCGCGAAATCGTCGAACGCGCGTTCCGGCCGGCGGATCATGTGCGCTTCGATGAAGGGAGCGCCTTCGCGCGCCCCGTCTTCCGGGTGCTTCAGGCAGCATTCCCATTCGAGGACGGCCCAGCCCTGGTAGCCGTACTGCGTGAGGCGCGAAAAGATCCCGGTGAAATCGACCTGGCCGTCTCCCAGCGAACGGAACCGACCCGGACGATCGATCCAGTCGGCATAACCGCCATAGACGCCTGCGCGCCCGGTCGGGTTGAACTCCGCGTCCTTGACGTGGAACATCTTGATGCGCTCGTGATAGATGTCGATGAACTGAAGGTAGTCCATCGCCTGCAGGACGAAATGGCTGGGATCGTACAGGATGTTGGCGCGGCGATGACCGCCCACCGCATCAAGGAACCGTTCGAAGGTCAACCCGTCGTGCAGATCTTCGCCGGGGTGCAGTTCGTAGCACAGATCGATGCCCTCCTGGTCGAAGGCGTCCAGGATCGGGCGCCAGCGACGACCCAGTTCCGCAAAGGCTTCTTCCACAAGTCCTCCAGGCCGCTGCGGCCAAGGATAGACGAAAGGCCAGGCCAGTGCTCCGGAAAAGGTGGCGTGTGCGTTCAAGCCCAGACGCCGGCTCGCCTTGGCTGCGAGCTTGAGTTGATCGACCGCCCAGGCCTGCCGCTCACCGGGTTTGCCGCGCAGCTCGGCCGGCGCGAAGGCATCGAAAGCGGTATCGTAAGCGGGGTGAACCGCGATCAGCTGGCCCTGCAGATGGGTGGACAACTCGGTGATCTCGACGCCTGCCTCGCGGCAGCGGCCCGCCAGTTCGTCGCAGTAGTCCTGACTTTCCGCCGCGAGCGACAAGTCCATGCAGCGCGGATCGTTGCTGGGCAGCTGGATGCCTTTGTATCCGGCCCGGGCCATCCAGCTTGCAGCATGTTCCAGGGTGTCGAACGGCGCGGCATCACCCATGAACTGCGCCAGGAAGACCGCCGGACCGCGCATGGATTTCTGACCGGCAGCTTCGGAGCCGGTCATCACTTCAGCGTCTTCAGATAGGCGATGATCGCAGCGCGCTTGGCGGGATCGGGGGTGCCGATCGGCATGCGCGTGCCGGGCACCTTCTTCGCGGGCGCCGCCAGGAAGGTGTCGAGGCTCCGATCATCCCAGCTCAGCTTGGCGTTCTTGAGCGCCGAGGAGTAATTGAATCCCGGTATCGATGCCGCATCGCGGCCGACGATGCCGTTGAGATTGGGGCCGATGCCGTTCTTTCCACCCTTGTCGACGCTGTGGCAGGCGCGGCACGAGTTGAATGCCGGCGGCGCCGTCTGCGCCAGAGCGGGCGCAGCGAAGACCATCGCTGCGGCTGCAGCCATTGTCAGGCGGAGGCTTGCTGTCAGGCGCATCCTCGACTCTCCACAATATGTTATTGCCTTACGTTTACCGGTAAATCATACGGGAGCAAGACAGAAATTCGCGCACGGTTTCGCACGCAGAAAAGAAGAGGAGAGGGTAATGCCACGCACCCTGCGTCTTGCCATGATCGGAGGGGGCGAGGGCGCCTTCATCGGTGCCATCCACCGCGCGGCGGCCGCGCTCGATGGACATTGGCGGCTCGTTGCCGGAGCGTTCAGCAGCGATCCCGATCGCAACCGGCGCTCGGGTGAAGCGCTGGAGATAGCACCTGAACGGAGGTATTCTTCGCTAGAGGCTTTGCTGGCGGCAGAGGCGGCGCTGCCTGCCGCAGAGCGGGTCGATGCCGTTGCCATCGTCACGCCGAACCACCTTCATGCCCCCATGGCCATCGCCGCGCTGGACGCCGGTTTTCACGTCTTCTGCGAAAAACCGATGGCTCTCGACCTGAACGAGGCGCGTTCGATCGCAGAGGCACAGGCTCGATCGGGACGGCAGTTTGCGCTTGCCTTCACCTATAGCGGCTACCCGCTGGTCGAAGAGGCCCGGGTCCGCGTTGCGCGGGGGGATTTCGGCAAGATCCGCCTCGTCCAGGTGGAATACTCGCAGGGATGGCTTAGTCGGCCGATCGATCGCGAAGGAAACAAGCAGGCGGAATGGCGGACCGATCCCGCTCGTGCCGGTCTTGGCGGCTGCCTCGGCGATATCGGCACGCATGCCTTCCATCTCGCCGAACATGTTTCCGGCCTGCAGGTGCGCGATCTCTGCGCCGACCTGACAACTCACGTCCCCGGCCGCCGGCTCGACGACGATGTCAGCGTCCTGCTTCGTCTCGAAGGCGGCGCCCGCGGAACGCTCAAGGCGAGCCAGGTGGCTGCCGGGGATGAGAACGGCTTGAAACTGCGCATCCACGGTGAGTTGGGCGGACTCGAATGGTCGCAGATGGAGCCCAACAGCCTCGTTCTGCGCTGGCTCGATCGTCCCACCGAAATCGTGCGCGCCGCCGGGCCGGGGCTGGCTGAGGCGACCCTCTCGCTCCTGCGCACGCCTTCGGGACACCCGGAAGGTTACATCGAAGCTTTCGCCAACCTCTATCGCGCGTTTGCCATGCGCATCTCGGACTCTGCTGGAACGGATCTCGACAGTGCGTTTCCTTCCGTGGATGCGGGCTTGCGGACGATGGCCTTCGTGGAAAGCGTGATCGCCAACAGTGCATCGGACAAGAAGTGGACGACGCTCGCGCCCGCTTGAGGCCATCGATATCGACGATGTTTTCAGGTCTATCATCCCTCCGGCCTCGAACCCTCGTTGACGTAGAGGGGCGTCTCGGCGATGTGCGGCGGAGATAACGGGCAAGGATATCGATGAGAATCGTCATCATCGACGACAGTGGACTGCGCGCGACGGTTCTCGAAGAGGGCCTGCGGGAAGCGGGATATGACGACATTCATATCGTTCCGCCGCGCGGAGCGTTCGTCGCCCGGCTGGAGCGCATGGCGCCCGATGTGGTGCTGATGGACCTGGGTAGCCCCAGCCGCGACACGCTGGAGGAAATGCTCACCGTCAGCAGGGCCCTCGCTCGGCCGATCGCCATGTTCGTGGACCAGTCCGACGAGGCGATGATCGGCGCCGCAATCGATGCGGGCGTCTCCGCCTATGTCGTCGATGGACTGCGCAAGGAGCGGGTCAAGCCGGTGCTCGAACTGGCGGTGCGGCGCTTCAATGCCTTCGCACGCATACAGGCGGAACTGGACGAGGCGCGCGGCGCACTTTCCGATCGCAAGGTCATCGATCGCGCCAAGTCCATTCTGATGGCGCAGCGCAATCTCTCGGAGCAGGAAGCCTATTCACTGCTGCGATCCAGCGCGATGAACCAGGGCAAGAAGATCGTGGATGTGGCGCAGGCCTTGATTACCGCCAGCGAATTGCTGGGAGGGGGATTATGACGACGAAGCTGCGCATCGCCTTCCTGCCGCTGACCGACGCGGCAGTGCTGGCCGCCGCCCGGGAGCGCGGCTTTGCCGAGGAAGAACGGTTGTCGCTGGACCTTCTGCGCACCACGAGCTGGGCCACCTTGCGCGACCGACTGGTCTATGGACAGGTACAGGCCGCGCATATGCTGGCGCCGCTCGCCGTTGCGGTGACCCTGGGGCTCAGCCAGCAACCCGCCGCTCTGGCCGCGCCCTACAAGCTGAACGTCAACGGCAACATGCTGGTCATGGCGAAGGAATTCGCAGCGGCGCTGGCGCCGGAAACAGCAGGCCGCCTGGCCGATCCGCTGGGCACCGCGCATGACTTCGCGGCAGCCATCGGACTATGGCGCCGCAAGCCGGTGATCGGCGTGGTCCATCGGTTTTCCAGCCACGCGCTGATGCTGCGCTACTGGCTGGCGAGCGCCGGTGTCGATCCCGACCGCGATGTCGTGCTGCGTGTGCTGCCGCCTTCGCTCACGGTGGAGGCGCTCCACGCGGGCGAAATCGACGGCTTCATCGCCGGTGAGCCCTGGGGTAGTGCCGCCGTCGAAGCGGATCTCGCGGAAACCGTTGCCGTGGGCGAGCGGATCTGGCAGCGCGGCGTGGAAAAGGTGCTCGCTTTCCGCGAGAACTGGTTGGAAGAGAACCCCGAGACCGTCGACAGCCTCCTGCGCGCGCTGGTCCGATCTGCAGCATGGTGCGACGATCCGGGCAACCATGAAGTCCTGGCCGATCTCTTGTCGCAGCCGCAGTATGTCGATCAACCGGCCTATCTCATCCGCCGGGCCCTGACCGGACAGATGGTGATCAAGGCCAGTGAGCCGGCGATTTCCAACCCGGACTTCCTGCTGTTCTCGCGCGAGGCAACGCCGTTCCCGTGGCGTAGCCAGGCGCTCTGGATCTATTCGCAGCTTACGCGCTGGGGGATGGCCGAGCATACGGCCGAAAACGCGGCGAGGGCCGGCGCGGTGTTCCGCCCCGACGTGTTCCGCCGCGCCCTGGCCGGCAGCGACGTGCCGATGCCGGGGGCCAGTATGAAGCTCGAAGGCGCGGTGGCGTCTCCGCTTCCCGTCGGGTCACGCAAAGGCGATCTCACCCTGGGGCCGGACAGGTTCTTCGACGGCCGCGTGTTCGATCCCGAGCGCATCGATGACTACCTCGCCGGATTTGCGCGAAAGCGCTGAAAACCATGCGCTGTCGCTCGAAAAATGGCGGCGATCTCCGGCCGGAGAATTTTGTGCCTTGCAACATGATGCGATTCGCATGATGATAGAGGCATCACGCGAAGACGCGTGATCACCGGATGCGCTGCTCCAAAGGCGGAGCGCCATCCTCACCGATATTCGCAGCAAAGCCGCTGACCGAGCTTGCCCAAGGGGTGACGTTCGGCCTGCGGCTTTTTTCGTGTCCGTTCCATGGGGGACTTTCGATGGCAACCGCGTACTGGAAACGTAACGGAGAAGGGCAAAGGGCCGTGGAGACTGCGGCGGATGGCGCACGGGCGTCGGTACCGGAAACCAGCTTCTGGAAAGCCGGCCATGCCCCCACGCTGATCGCGGCGTTCCTCTATTTCGACCTTGCCTTCATGGTCTGGGTCCTGCTCGGCCCGCTGGCGCCGGAAATCGCCAGGTCGCTGCAGCTGACTTCGGCGGAGAAGGGGCTGATGGTCGCGACGCCGACGCTGGCCGGTGCCTTGCTGCGGGTGGTCAATGGCCTGCTGGTGGATCGCATCGGACCCAAGCGCTCGGGTGCGATCAGCCAGGTCATCGTCATCCTTGGGCTGTACCTCGCCTGGTTCATGGGCGTGAACAGCTTCGCCGGCACTCTGGCGCTCGGCGTGGTACTGGGTTTTGCGGGCGCCAGTTTCGCGATCGCACTGCCGCTCGCCAGCCGCTGGTATCCGGCCGAGCACCAGGGCAAGGCCATGGGTCTTGCCGGCATGGGCAACTCGGGCACGGTGCTCGCCTCGCTCTTCGCGCCGTTGCTGGCCAAGATGTTCGGCTGGAACGCCGTGCTCGGCCTCGCCTGCATCCCGCTGTCGCTGGTGTTCGTGGTCTACATGGTCATGGCCAAGGACGCTCCGAACCAGCCGGTCCCGCGCAAGCTGATCGACTATTTCGAGCCGCTGCGGCAGGCCGATGCCTGGTGGCTCATGGCGTTCTACGCCGTGACCTTCGGCGGTTTCGTGGGCCTCGCGGCCTCGCTGCCGATCTACTTCACCGACCAGTTCGGACTGACGCCGATCGTCGCCGGATACTGCACGGCCGCCTGCGTCTTCGCGGGATCGCTGGTACGACCGATGGGCGGCGCGCTGGCCGACCGCATCGGCGGCGTGAAGGCGCTCATGGTCGTCTATCTCGTGGCGGCGCTGGCGCTGGCCGGGGTTGCCAACGCTCTGAGCCTTCCGGCGGCGCTCGGCCTGTTCGTCCTGGCCATGCTGGCTCTGGGCACCGGCAATGGGGCGGTGTTCCAGCTCGTGCCCCAGCGGTTCCAGGCGGAGATCGGCGTGATGACCGGATTGGTCGGCATGGCCGGGGGCATCGGGGGCTTCTATCTCGCCAGCTCGCTGGGCCTCGCCAAACAGGTGACCGGCAGCTTCGCGTCCGGTTTCCTAATCTTCGCGGGCCTGGCAGTAATGGCGCTCGCCTCGCTGGCTATGGTGAAGACTCGCTGGCGCGCGACCTGGCAGACGGCCGCTCGCATATAATGGGGAGAGTGCAGCGGCGGTGGGTCCATCAGGACCGACCGCCGCCTTCGATTTGACCCCAGGAGATTTCACGTAAATGCGATACTTGCTTGGAACGGCGGCCGCGTTGGCCGTCGCAGGCCCCGCCTGCGCCCAGGATTTAGAGGTCAGGCCGCTGGCGGAAGTCCGCCTCCGCAACGAGCATGTCGAGCAGGACGGATTGCCGCGCGAAGCCGATGCGGTCACCGCGCGTATAAGGACCGGCGTGGAGATCGCGTCCGGCCGGTGGAGCGCCACGGTTCAGGGGCAGGGAACGCTCGCGCTGGTCGACCACTACGATGACGGCCTGCACGGTCCGGCAGACCGCCCGCAGGTCTCCGATCCGCAGAACATCGGCCTTTATGTCGCTCAGCTCCAGTATCGGACGACAGGCGCGGTGCTGACGGCGGGGCGCCAGAAGATCGCGCTGGAGGACGAGCGTTTCGTCGGCAATGCCGGGATCCGCGACAATGCCCAGACCTACGATGCCGTGCGCGCGCAGCTTTCGCCCGTTGCCGGGCTCCGGCTCGACATCTCCTATGCCTGGAGCGTCCGCACCATCTGGGGCATCGACGGCCGCGGTGCGCGGCAACAGGCGATCGGCGGAGACAATGTCTTCGCCAACCTCTCCTACGCAACGCCGATCGGGACCTTCAGCGGGTTCGCCTACCTGGTTGATCAGGACGAAGCTGCCGTGCAGGGATATCGGCTGTCGAGCCGGACTTACGGTGCGCGGCTAAGCGGCAGTCGTGCCTTTTCGCCTGCGGTTAAGTTGGACTACGTCGCCAGCTACGCGCGGCAGTGGGACCATCACCGCAATCCGAACGACTACCATGCCGACTACTGGCTCGCCGACGCCACGCTCGATGTAAGGGGCTGGAAGCTCAACGCCGGATACGAAGTGCTTGGCGCAGGCGACGGGACGCCGTTCACCAGCTTCCAGACCCCGCTCGGCAGCAATTTCAAGTTCCAGGGTTGGACCGACAAGTTCCTGACGACGCCTGCGAACGGCATTCGCGATCTCTACTTCGGGGCGGGCTATGGCGTGAAGCAGGTGGGGCCGCTCACGGGCGTTGCCTTCCAGGCGGTCTGGCACCGCCTCGACAGCGATCGGCTCAATCAGCACTACGGCAATGAAGTCGATCTTCTCGCATCTGCGAAGCTGCGCAAGACGCTCGTGTCGCTGCGCTATGCGCATTACGATGCCCGCGAATTCGCGACCGATACCGACAAGTACTGGATTCAGCTGGATTGGACTTACTGAAGAGGACCGTGACGGAATCGCTTGAGCCTTCGGGCGTTTCCGCTTATGGTGCACTGCAAAGGACGACGTTGTCCTTCAAACCCATAGCCGACGCAGTCCACTGACGGGCCGCAGAAGCGCGAATGATGGCAAGGCCGCCATCCAGACTTTCGGTTTTGAACCGAGTGTCCGGATGGCGGCCTTTTTCTTTTTCTCCCTTCGTTTTTCTGGAGTCACGGGGATGGAATTTCAGGACGGGATCGAACCGCAACACGCTCCGGCAGCGGACTATGAGGACACGCTGATCGTCTCTTCGCAGGACCGGCAGGAGCATCTGGTGGTGGTCGGCAACGGCATGGCCGGATGCCGGGCGGTGGAGGAATTGCTGGCGCGTGACGCCGGGCGCTACCGCGTGACCATCTTCGGTGCCGAACCCCATGTGAACTACAACCGCATCATGCTCTCGCCGGTGCTGGCCGGCGAGAAGACGTTCGACGAGATCGTCATCAACAGCCGCGAATGGTATGACGAGAACGGCATCGATCTCGTGACCTCCGACCCGGTGGTCGCCGTGGATCGCGCGGAAAAGACCGTGACCGCGCAGTCGGGCCGGAAGGTCCGCTACGACCGGCTGCTGATCGCTACCGGTTCCGATCCCTTCATCATCCCGGTTCCCGGCAAGGACCTGCCCGGCGTCATCTCGTTCCGCGGCATGAAAGACGTGGACCTGATGCTGGATGCCGCCGGAAAGGGCGGCGATGCCGTGGTGATCGGCGGAGGCCTGCTCGGGCTGGAGGCCGCGCACGGGCTCAGCCTGCGCGGCATGAAGGTCACGGTGATCCACCTGATGCCCACGCTGATGGAGCGTCAGCTGGATGAGGCGGCAGGCTGGCTGCTCAAGAGCGCGCTCGAAGCCCGTGGCCAGACCATTCTGACCGGTGCCGACACCGCCGAGATCTACGGCCAGGGCAAGGTGGAAGGCGTGCGCCTGAAGGACGGACGCGAGATCCCCGCAAGCATCGTCGTCATGGCGGTGGGCATCCGGCCCGCCACGGCGCTGGCCCGCGCGGCCGGCCTTGAGGTCGGGCGCGGGATCAAGGTCGACGATCACATGGTCACCAGCGACCCCGCCGTCCTCGCGGTGGGCGAATGCGTGGAGCACGACGGCAATGTCTACGGCCTCGTCGCGCCGCTCTGGGACATGTGCCGCAGCCTTGCCGACGGGCTGACCGACCGGCACAGCGGCTATCGCGGCTCCGTCACATCCACCAAGCTGAAGGTTGCGGGCCTCGACGTGTTCTCGGCCGGCGACTTCTCCGGCGGTGAGGGCTGCGAGGACATTGTCCTGCGCGATGCCTCTCGCGGCGTCTACAAGCGCGTCGTGGTGAAGGACGACAAGGTCGTGGGCGCAGTGCTCTATGGCGATATAGCGGACGGCAACTGGTACTTCGACCTGCTGAAGAAGGGCGAGGATGTCTCCGAGATACGCGATTACCTGATCCTCGGGCAGGCCTTCGCCTCGGGCGGCACGGCGGACCCGCTGGCCGCCGTGGCGGCGCTTCCCGACGACGCCGAAGTCTGCGGTTGCAACGGCGTGACGAAGGGGCAGGTGGTCGCCTCGATATCGGACGGAGCCTGCAGCCTCGATGCCGTGCGCGCGACCTGCAAGGCTTCGGCGAGCTGCGGTTCCTGCACCGGCCTCGTCGAAAGCCTGCTGGCGCTGACCTTGGGCGAGGAGGTGAAGTCCGGCCCCAAGACCTTGTGCAAGTGCACCAGCTTCACGCACGACGACGTGCGGCGCGAAATCGTGGCGCAGGGGATGAAGTCCATCCCCGAGGTAATGCAGACGCTGCACTGGTCCACGCCGGACGGGTGCTCCTCGTGCCGCCCGGCGCTCAACTACTATCTGCTTTGCGCACTTCCGGGCGAGTACGAGGACGACCAGCAGAGCCGCTTCGTCAACGAGCGCATGCATGCCAACATCCAGAAGGACGGCACCTACTCGGTCGTCCCGCGCATGTGGGGCGGCCTCACCAACCCGCGCGAGCTGCGCGCGATCGCCGACGTCGTCGAGAAGTACGACGCGCCGATGGTCAAGGTCACGGGCGGGCAGCGGCTCGACATCTTCGGCATCAAGAAGGAAGACCTGCCCGCCGTCTGGGCCGATCTCAATGCGGCCGGGATGGTTTCGGGCCACGCCTACGGCAAGTCGCTGCGCACGGTGAAGACGTGCGTTGGGTCGGAATGGTGCCGCTTCGGCACGCAGGATTCCACCGGTCTCGGTGTGAAGACCGAGCGGATGACCTGGGGCTCGTGGATGCCGCACAAGTTCAAGATCGCGGTCTCGGGATGTCCGCGCAATTGTGCGGAAGCGACGATCAAGGACTTCGGGATCGTCTGCGTGGACTCCGGCTACGAACTCCACGTCGGCGGCAACGGCGGCATCCACGTCCGCGCCACCGACTTCCTCTGCAAGGTCGCGACCGAGCAGGAAGCGCTCGATTACTGCGCCGCCTTTACCCAGCTTTACCGTGAGGAAGCCCGCTATCTGGAGCGGACCGCGCCGTGGATCGAGCGCGTCGGCGTGGAATATGTGAAGCAGCGTATCGTCGAGGACGAGACCGGCCGCGAGGCCCTGCGCGCCCGCTTCCTCTATTCGCAGAGCTTCAGCCAGGAAGACCCCTGGGCCGAGCGCGCGGCGGGCCGCAAGGCCGAACTGCACCAGCACCTCGAACCTCTAGCGATTGCAGCGGAGTGAATGACATGAACGACTGGATCGACATCGGCACCCTCTCCGACATTCCCCTGCGGGGCGCTCGGACCGTACAACTGGAGGGGGAGAAGGAGATCGCCGTCTTCCGCACCGGCGACGACCGCGTCTTCGCCCTCGTCAACGAGTGCCCGCACAAGAAGGGGCCGCTCAGCCAGGGCATCGTCCATGGCCATGCCGTAAGCTGCCCGCTGCACAACTGGAACATCGCGCTCGCGAGCGGCGAGGCGCAGGGCGAGGACAAGGGCTGTACGCCGACGATCGCGGTGAAACAGGAAGGCGGGCGCATCCTGCTCGCTCACCCGCAGAGCCTGCAGGTAGCCGCTTGACCGGGCCAAATCGCATTGCACCGTGCCTCATAACGCAGGGCGAAGTCTGGCTCGTGGGAGCAGGGCCTGGCGATCCCGACCTGCTTACCCGCAAGGCCGAGCGCCTGATCGCGGCGGCGGATGTGGTGTTCTATGACGCGCTCGTAGGACCAGGGGTGTTGGATCTGATCCCGCCAGGCACACAGCGGGTGAGCGTGGGCAAACGGTCGGGCCGACATAGCAAGGCGCAGGGTTCGATCAACGACCTCCTGTTGGCTGCGGCGAAGGCAGGCAAACGGGTGGTCCGTCTCAAGGGTGGCGATCCTTCGGTGTTCGGCCGTTCGGCGGAGGAGATGGACCACCTTTCGGCAGAGGGCATTCCGGTGCGGATCTGCCCCGGCGTGACCACCGCCAGCGCGGCGGCCGCCAGCGGCCTTGCCTCTCTGACCTTGCGCGGCGTGGCCCGCGGCGTAACGTTCGTAACGGCGCATTTCAAGATTGGAGAGCCGCTCAGGCTCGACTGGGAAACGCTGGCTCGGCCGGGCGGCACGCTCGGCGTCTATATGGGGCGCGCCGCAGCGGGGGAGATCAGCCGTTCGCTCATCGCTGCCGGGCGGGATCCCGATACGCCGGTCCTGATCGCGGTGAACGTCTCGCTTCCCAACGAGCGACTGATACGGGGCAAACTGTCCGCACTGGCCTTCCTGGTCGCCACGATCAGTGACGACGATCCGACCTTACTCCTGATCGGCGAAGCGGTCGCGGCGCGGCCTTCCCGCGTGTCCGCTGCGAAGGACATGGTGGGCGCGGCAGATTGACCGCGCCCACCGTCGCGCTCAATCGAGATAGAGCGCGCGCAGCTTGGCGATCCGCGGCTTGTCGAGACCCATCTCGTCCTTGAGGTAGCCCATGGCACCGCCGCGATGGGCATCGAGCGCCTTGAAAGCGGCCTCGATATAGGCGCGGTCGGCCTTCATGAAGGCCGCCTGCACTGCCGGCGGCAGCGCCATGAAGGCCTTGCCGGTCGCCTCGCTCGGTCGTGTCTTGGCCTTCGCCAACGCAGCCGGCAGGTATTGGTTGGTCAGCAGGTAGTCCTGGATCACCGTTTCGCGCGGGACGCCGAGCGCCGTCAGCAGCAATGCCGCCGACACGCCGGTGCGATCCTTTCCGGCCGAGCAGTTGAAGGCAAGCGGCGCCTGGCCTGCAAGTAGCTGCGCGAACATGCGCTTGTATTGCGGCGCGAAGGTCTTGAGCATCATCGGATAGCTCGTCGCCATCATCTTCGCTGCGGCTTCAGGCGTAATCTTGCTCATGTCTTTCGGCATGAGGCCTATCGACATGCCGTCATAGTCGTCCGCAAACACCGCAGGTCCGGTGCCTTCAGCCCAGGGCGTGGGTTCGGCCTTGCGCTCGTTATGTTCGCGGTAGTCGCAGATGGTCCGGATGCCGAGCTTGTTCAGATAGCCCAGATCCCCGGCCGTCAGGTCCACCATCGAGCCGGAGCGGAACAGCAGGCCCCATTTCACCGTGCGACCGTCGGCGGTGCGATAGCCGCCGAGGTCGCGGAAGTTGCGTCCGCCTTCGAGCGGAAGCAGGCGCTGGTGCGCCGCCCGCGCGGCTGGAGTGACGGGCACTTTCGCCGGAGAATGGATCACAGGCTGCGCTATCAGGGCGAGCCCGAGAAGAGCGCCAGCGGAAAAACGCCAGTTCATGGTCTTTTCCTTTGTGGGAGGCTTAGTACTTGACGGTCGCGGAGATGCCGAGCGTGCGCGGATCGTTGAAGATGCCGTAATAGCCGAGTGAGGAACCGCCATTGGCCTTTACGAAAGTATAGGCCTCGTTGAACAGGTTGCGGCCCCAGACCGAGAGTTCGAGATCAGGTCCGCTGGCCATGCGGATGTCGGCCAGGGCGACGCGACCGTTGACGATGAAGGACGAGGAGGTTTTCGTCGGATCGCCTGGCATCGAATACTGGCCCGAGCTGTAATTGCCGTCCAGGTGGAAGCGGAGCGTGGAATCGCCCACCGGCAGTTCGTAGTCGAAGGCGCCGCTGGCAGCGTGGGTCGGTGTGTAGGCGACATAGACCTGGACCAGCTTGTCGCCGTCGAACGGGTTCGGTGCGGGCGGCAGGTGCACGTCGGTATAGGCGTAGGACCCGCTGAGCGTCAGGCCCTGGAACGGGGTGACCGTGAGATCAGCCTCGATGCCCTTGATGCGGCCTCGGCCCTCGGCGTTACGGGTTTCCGTCGTGGTGCGGGTGCTATTCAGCACCGGCGCGTTGAAGTCGATCTGCATGTCGTTGTAAGCGGACGTATAGGCGGCCACGTTGAAACGGGCATGGCGATCGAAGAACTCGGTCTTGGCGCCGATTTCGAAAGTGGAGACCGATTCCGGGTTGAAGCTGTGATATTCCTTGGAGCGGCTGTTGGCGCCGCCCGCCTTGTAGCCGGTGCTCCACTTTCCATAGACGTGGACGTCTTCCGCGACGTCGACGGCAAGGTTCACCATCGGATCGAAGCGGTTCCAGGAGGCGTCGAGCCGGTAAGGCGTAGCCACCCCGTTGACCTTGTCGAGCGATCCGGTCTTGGCATCGTGGGTGAAGCGCCCGCCGGCTGTAAGGTGAACGATGTCGTTCAGCATCGCCGGGGTCCAGGTGGCCTGGCCGAAGACGCCGATGCTCTCGGTCTTGGCGCGGCTCGCGCGGTCGGGAAAGGGGATCGAGGAGGTCGGCGTGTCGAGGATGGTATAGTCGGTGCCGTTCCCGTTCCACTTGTTGGTGTAAGGGGTCCAGGCGTTGTCGCGCACCGTCTCGTGGTAGTAGAAGCCGCCGAGCACGAAGTTCACCTGCTTCATCGTGCCGATGAGTTGCAGTTCCTGGCTATATTGCTTCTGCCACACGTCGGCGAGGCTGAACCGAGCGAAGTTGGTGTTGCTGCTGTAGCCCGGAATGAAGACGCCGAGATTGGCCCCGCCATTGTCGTTCTGGGTCTGGGTCAGCCGGCGATAGGAACTGATCGACTTCACTTCAATCTGTGGCGAGACCGTCCAGTCCAGCGTCAGCAGATGGCCATGAGTCTTGCCGAGCGCCCAGGGCTGCGGCACGCCGATGTTCGCGACCTTGGCGCGGTCGGGCTGCATCTGCAGAAGCGGGCCGGTGGACTTGGTCAGGAGCTGGAGATAGTAGGGCGTCGTTTCATCGCGCGAGATGTCGAACGAATAGAGCGCATTGAAATCGCTGCTGGGTTCCCAGAACAGGGCGGCGTGCGCACCTTTCTTGTTGTAGGCATTGAAGTCGTGCTCGCCTGCGAGCGGATTGTCGACGGTGCCACCGCGCGTTGTGATCAGGCCGTCCAGCTTGACCGAGAAGTTGGCGAAACTCGGGAGGTCGAGATGAAGGGCCGCCTCACGGGAATCGTAGTTGCCGACGCCTACCGTGGCGCGGGCACCGAACTCGCCGCTGGGCTTTTTGGTGACGATGCTTATCGCGCCGCCTTCTGTATTGCGACCGAACAGAGTTCCCTGCGGTCCCTTGAGCACTTCGATACGCTCGACATCGTAGAGTGCTGATCCGAGGCCCTGCGCGCGGCCCATGAACACGCCGTCGATATAGACGCCGACGCCCTGATCTCGTGCGGGCTGGTTGGAATCGCCTAAGGTGCCGATGCCGCGCATCCCGACGGTAAGCGCGGAACTGCGAGAGAAGCTGGGTGCGATGCGCAAGGAAGGAATGGATCCGTCCGCCAGAGATTCCAGCGAGACCACGTGGCGGTTCCGGATGTCTTCTGCCCCCAGTACGGCGATCGAGATCGGGGTGGATTGCAGATTGGTTTCGCGTTTTTGCGCCGAGACGACGATGTCGGTCAGGCCGGGACCTGCTTCCATGACAGTGTTTTCGGCAGCGGCTTCGGCGTCGACGGCATTTTCTGCGGCAAGGGCGGTCCCGCCCGTGAACAGCGCGCCGAGGGCGCTTCCCGTCAAGGCGGCTGAGCGGAACGATGTAAAACGGCGAACGGACATGGAAACAACCCCTCATGGTGGCGACGAGGCGTCCGCTAGAACGTATGTATGTCAACTGTGTTACGGTTGTTCCATATGATCGTCATCGTGGAACGGATCGCTTGTCTGTTCGGCTCGCCCTGTGGCAATGTGCCCGGATATATGCCGCTCGTCGGCCTGGGCGCCCAAACAATATTATTCAAGAGACTGGCGAAGATACGTGAGAACTGCCGAAAATCCGGAACATTCATCGCAAGACCGTTTGATTCGCGCTGCTTTGGAGGTCTGGAGCAATGAGGGTCACGCAGCGATGTCCGCTCGCAACCTTTCACGTGCAACAGGTTTGCCGACCTCCAGCATCTATCATCACTTCGGCTCTATGGAACAGTTGTTGCAATCGGCTCAGGCGGCTGCGCGTGACGCGGCGCAAGCATGGTGCAGCATGAAACTGGATGAGATGTCTGGAGGGCCGGAAGGCGGCGGCGGAGAAGCGATCGCGCGTGCTCTAGCCGTTCTGATTGACGACTGGACGGCCGAACGGCGGGAACTCGCTTTCGCATGGAGTCAATGCTACCTGTTGGCGCAGCGTGACGAGGGCTATGCTGCAGCGATAAATTCGTGGCGTAGCCTCTGGGCAGATTTCTGGCGCGATATCTGCGGGCGTGCAGGACTCGCCGAATACGGCGCCGTGACGTCGCACCTTTTCGAGGGGACGTGTCAGCATCACCTCATCCGCTGGAATCGTATGATCGACCGGGCTGCCCTCGATGAATTCTGTATGGGATGGGGGCATTGGTTGTCCGGCTCGCTGGTAGAGGAGGGGCCTTGGCGCCGCCATGCGCGCGGGATTGCCCTGAAATCCGAACCGGAAGTTCCGGCGAAGAACGGGGTGGCCGAAAAGATTTCGAATGCAGCGGCGGACGTGGTCGAGAATCTGGGCGTGGCTGGCTTGACTCATCGTGCTGTCGCGGCCCGCGCCGATGTGACCCTGGGTGTCGTCTCGTACAACTTTCGCACCAGTGCCGACCTCGTCCAGGCAGCGTTCGAAGTCCTTTATCGAAGGCTCACGGACCAGTTGCACGACAGGCCGGGCGAACCTCACCTGCCGGACGAACCGATCGGAGCCTGGAAAAATTTCCTGTCGCAGCCGCGCAGGCTCGTAGCCATAGAGGAACTCACCTTGGCCGTCGCACGCGATCCCGGCCTGCGTGATTTCGCTCCTCAACTTCGTTATCTGCGTGGACGAAGCAGCCGCTTGCAGCTTGTCGGCCAGCTCAAGAGACGTCTGGGAGGTGAAGTGCGCGTTTCACCTCTCGATGCCGCACTCTATTCGAGCATGATCTCCGGTCAGCGCCGGGCGCTGACCGGCAGGCCGCAGGCAGAGGTGGAAGCCAGCCTCGACGAGGCGGCCCGACTCGTTGGAAACCTGCGCCGCGCGGGTTGATGGAGAGGCGGACGCCCAGGCCGCAGGGGCATGGGCGTCCTTCGAGGTCAGCTCAGAAGCTGGCCGAGGCTGAGAAAAGAACCGTCGAGCCGGCGATCTGCGAGCCGTTCTTGGTCGACGAGAAGTTCGGCTGGAGATAGGCACTCTGTGACTTCGAAATGTCGGTATCGACGTAAGCCACGCCGAGAACGACCGGTCCGAGCGCGAGGTCGGCACCGAGCATCCAGTCCAGATACTCACCGGTCGGAGCGACGCTGGTGCCGTTGGGCCCCAGGCCGGAGTTGCCGTTGGAGTAGCCCAGGTGCGCCTTGAGCGTCAGCGGAGTGCCGGGAATGGCGGTGTTGCCATCTGCCCAAAGGTACAGGTTGTCGGTCTTGGCGCCGAAGTTGCCAATGCCGTCCGCATAGTCCGCCCCGCTGGCGTAGACTTTGCCGAGCGCTTGCTGCTTGGGTGCATAGGCAGCGCCGACGAGCAGGTTGGCCGGGCCGACCGTGCCCGAGAGCTTGACGTAAGGCTCGGCGAAGTCGGTGTCGGAGGCACCGCCCGGATACATGTACCAGGTGAGGCCCACGTCCACCTTGAGGCCGCTGGCGACTTCGGCGGCGTATCCCGCCACGAGATCGAGTTCCATGTTGGATCCGCCGAACGTTCCCCAGCCCGCCAGGTTCGACGCCCAGGTGCCGACGTAGATGCCGCTTTCGTGCGAAACGGTGATGCCGCCCTGAACGGCCATTTCCTTGTCGGTCTGCGAAACACCGCGGAAGCGGTAGTCGGAAACGAGGCCAACGGTGCCGGACACGGTAATCTCGCTCGGGGCCTCTTCCTGGGCCATTGCGGGAGCGGAGAAAGCCAGACCGGACGCGGCGAGGCCGAGCAGGCTTGCTGCAAGACGGATTTTCATATGGAACGCCCTCATGGTGACTGATGTCGCGTTCCATCCTGCGGCCTGCAGCCGGATCCTACGTTTCGTGGCGGATCCGTTTCGTGCAGACATCGGCATCATTGCTGTAGACGGTGCCTTGGTCAATCCTGTTTTTACGGTGCACCGTCATGGCGATGTTCGGGCCTGCAAAAAGAAAACCGGGCGGCTCCTGAGAGCCACCCGGCAAGAAGAAGGGACGCAGGTGCCCGCGTCTTGAAAGCGCGGTAACTCCGTCAGGCGGCGACCGGCAGGGGGCGCAAGATCGGCTCGGGTCCGGTCACGCGGTCTGCATGGCCGCTCTGGCGGCGGCGGTTGAGCCATTCGCTGATGGTCTCGGCGGTGGTGTGATCCATGACCTTGAGCTGGCCCAGGTCGAGATGGACCGGGCGGCCGTGCGGCAGCTTTTCGAGCACCTTGTTGAGGCGGGTAAGGCCCAGGAACGTCGCGCCGCCACCGAGGGCGAGGCGGGTCGATTCGTCGGACTCGTGCTCTTCCACTTTCAGCTTGAGGTTGCGGAAGTGCGGAGCCAGTTCGAGCACCGTCAGTGCCAAGCCCGCCAGCACGCCGGTCAGCAGGTCGGTGGTGACGACCAGAACGAACGTCACTGCCCAGATCACCGCCGGGAAGGCGCCGTAATTGTGGAACAGGTGACGCACGTGGCTGATGCTGACCAGGCGCCAACCCGTCACTACCAGAACACCGCCCAGCGCAGCCATCGGAACTTCACGCAGCAGCCAGGGCAGGAGCGCGATGAAGGCCAGGATCCAGGTGCCGTGCAGGATCGTCGAGAGACGGGTCTTGGCACCGGCCTGGACGTTCGCGGAACTGCGCACGATCACGCCGGTCATCGGCAGGGCGCCGAACACGCCGCAGAGCAGGTTGCCGATGCCCTGGGCGCGCAGTTCCTTGTCGTACTTGGTACGCACGCCGTCGTGCATGCGATCCACCGCAGCGGCCGAAAGCAGCGTCTCGGCACTGGCGATGAAGGCGATCGCCAGCGCGGCGACGATCAGGGCGGGGTTGCCGAGCGGCGCGAACCATCCGCTATCGGTCGGCAGCGTGAAGGCGGCGCCGATCGATTCAGGCACAGCGATGCGGGCGACGTCCAGGCCCAGGGCCCAGGCGGCGGCTGTCGCGGCGACCACGCCGAGCAGAGCGCCGGGAACCAGGCCCATGCTCTTCGGGCGGACCTTTTCCCAGCCCAGCATCACGACCATGGTCAGCACGCCCAGCATGACGGCGAGTTCGGTGGAGGCCAGGTTGGAAGGGTCGAGACCCAGCACGCGCGAAGGCATCATCGCCAGGTTTTCGAGCCCGCTCGACATCGGCTTCTCGTCGAAGAGGATGTGGAACTGGCCGATCACGATCAGGGCGCCGATGCCGGCCAGCATGCCGTGGACCACTGCCGGGCTGATCGCGCGGAACAGGCCGCCGAGGCGAAGAGCGCCGGCCACGAGCTGGAACACGCCTGCCAGCAGCAGGACGGGGCCAAGCGCTTCCAGGCCATGCTCACGCACGAATTCGAAGACGATGACTGCAAGGCCGGCCGCCGGGCCGCTCACCTGGAGAGGCGAGCCGGCCAGAAGGCCGACCACGAGGCCGCCGATGATGCCGGTGACGAGGCCTTTTTCAGGCGGAACGCCGGAAGCGATGGCGATGCCCATGCAGAGCGGCATCGCCACCAGGAACACCACGATCGAGGCCGTGAAATCCCTGGCGAAGAACGCGAAAGGCCCGCTTCGCGCAGCCTCCCCGGCAGCGGCCGGGGAGGGGTTGGACGCTGCGGTCGTCACTCTGCGGCCTCGGCGTATTCGGTAGCGAAGCGGTTCTTGGCGGCAAGGGCCACGGGCAGCGGGCTGTCTTCGCGCAGCGGCACGAACTGGCCGGTGTCGCCGTCCAGGCCGAGAACCTGGCCGGCGTGAATGTCCACGTACCAGCCGTGCAGCGTCATTTCACCGCGCGCTATCGCCGAAGCGACGAAGGGGTGGGTGCGCAAGTGGCTGATCTGCGCGATGATGTTCTCCAGAGTGATCGCGCGGACCCGCTCATCGCCTTCGAGTTCGCCGTGGCAGGTGCTGACGATGTGCTCGGCGGCTGCGCCGTGCTTCAGCCATGCCGCCACGTTCGGCATCGTTTCGAGACCGGTCGGATCGGCCAGGGCCTTCATGGCGCCGCAGCCGGAGTGGCCGCTGATGATGATGTCCCGCACACCGAGCACGGCAACGGCATATTCCACCGTGGAGGTGACGCCGCCGTTCTGCGTCGCGTAAGGCGGAACCATGTTGCCGGCGTTGCGGCAAACGAAGAGATCGCCCGGCTGCGCCTGCATGATCTGCTCCGGCACGATGCGCGAGTCCGCGCAGGAGATCATCAGGGCCTTGGGTTCCTGACCTTCATTGGCGAGCTTTCCGAACAGTTCGCTGCTGGCGGGAAAGATGGTCTTCTCGAAATGGAAGACGCGTCCGATCAGTTCATTCACTCTCGTCACCTTTCTTTGTTTCGGGTGCTCCGCGCGCGCCGGAGGGGTGGGGGGAACGGGGCGCGGAGCTTGAGAAGAAAGGTACGGATTGCTGTTTTCAGCCGTCGTGCGGATTTGTCAGGAAATGTTGCTGCACCGCAGCGTAGGTGAACGAAAATTCAGCCAAAATCCCCGGATCACGGGCACTTTTTCCCGGATCGCTTCATGTTTCCGCCTATTGCCGAACTTTAACAGGCATTTGGCGGAAGGGGGGACGCCCTTCGTCGCACCGAGCGCTCAGTGCGTCGTGATCGGCAAGCGAATCGTGGCTCGCAAACCACCCTCGGGCCGGTTGCGCAGGTCCAGCGTTCCCCCTTCCAGGCGCACGGCCTTGCGTACGATCGGAAGGCCCAGGCCCATGCCGGCGGTGTCGCGGGCGCGGGCCGTGTCGAGACGCACGAAAGGTTGAAGCGCGTCGGTAATCCGCTCCTCGGGAATGCCCGGGCCGTCGTCATCGATCGTGATTTCCGCCGCTCCGCCATCCCGGCGCAGCCCGACGCGGACGTTTCCGCCGTAGTGGAGAGCATTCTCTATCAGGTTGGACAAGGCGCGGCGGATCGACACCGGCCTCGCCATGATTTCCAGGGAGGAAAGACCTTCGTAAGTCGCCCTGGCGCCCCGGTCGGCAGCCGTGTCGACGAGCGTTTCCGCCATGATCGCCAGGTCGATGCGCTCTGCCGGTATCTGGGTGCCTCCGGTATCGACATAGGCCTGGATCGAATCGAGCAGCATCCGCATCTCGTCGATGTCATGGTTGATGCCGTCGCGAACCACCGGATCGACATCCCCGTCGTCTAGCCGCAGGCGCATCCGCGAGAGAGGCGTCTTGAGGTCGTGACCGATCGCAAGCATCGTATGCGTGCGGTCGACCATGGACTGATGGATGCGTTCCTGCATCTCGTTCATGGCGCGGATCAGTTCGCGCATTTCATCGGGCCCGCGTTCCGGCACGGGACGCGGCGGCCCGGCGTCGAAGTGACGCGTCGCCCGGATGAGCGAACGCAGCGGATTGAGAGCGGCGCGCAGAAGCAGCCAAGCTAGCGACATCAGCAAGAGGGTCGGCAGCAGCAGGCTGGCGAAGCGGCCGATGCTCAGCTTCCAGGCGGAACGGGCATGCGTGCGGAAGTCGAGCACCGTGCCGTCCGCAAGGCGGAGCGAACCACCAATATTGCCGTCGCGCGGAATGGATTCGAGATGAAGCTCGAGGTCGCTCTGGGCGAGTTCCGGCTCAATTTCG
This sequence comes from Novosphingobium lindaniclasticum LE124, assembly GCF_000445125.1. Classification (GTDB taxonomy): domain Bacteria; phylum Pseudomonadota; class Alphaproteobacteria; order Sphingomonadales; family Sphingomonadaceae; genus Novosphingobium; species Novosphingobium lindaniclasticum. Next base: position 227,479 of record NZ_ATHL01000076.1, on the reverse strand, counting down.
ATGACCTGAGCCCGCAGATTTGCAAGCCGCAGCGACCCTCGGTAGCGCTTGGACTGGTCGATCAGCGTCAGCGAAAACTTCGCCGTGCTGAGCGCCGAGGTGACGGATGGACGCTCCTCCGCATCCGAGTGCTCGATCGCGCGCCGCGCCAGAACCAGGTTTTCGGCGATGCGCTGGGCATCGTCGCGGCGCAGCTCGAACGTGTTGGCGCGCTCGAACAGCACGGTATTGCAGATCACGTCGATGACGAAGACCAGCAACAGAACTGCTATCAGCCGCTCGGGCAGTCCGAAGCGCCGGAACAGGCGGAACCGGCGCAAGGACATCAGGCGCGCGAAACCTCGGCCTTGAACATGTAGCCGACGCCGCGAACGGTGACGATCGGCGATTCTCCGCCTTCGGCCTGGAGCTTGCGGCGCAGACGGCTGACGAGAACGTCGACGCTGCGGTCCGAACTGTCACCCAGGCGCGAGCGCGAAAGCTCGATCAGCCGCTCGCGGCCGAGCACGCGCTGCGGATAGGCTAGGAAGGTGGCCAGCAGGTCGAACTCGGCGCCGGTCAGGTCCACCATGGCGCCGGTGGGGGAGCGCAATTCGCGGCGGGCCATGGAGAGGTTCCAGCCTTCGAAATGGATCGATTCCGGGGTGCGGCCGTCTGCCACGGTTTCGCTGCCGTTGAATTCGGTCGTGACCGGATTGTTGCCGCCCCGGCGCAGTACGGCGCTGACGCGGGCGGCCAGTTCACGCGTGCTGAAAGGCTTGGCCAGATAATCGTCGGCGCCGAGTTCCAGTCCGAGCACGCGGTCTTCCTCGCTCCCGCGGGCGCTGATGAAGATTACGGGGATGTCGCATTCGCGGCGCAGGCGGCGGAACAGGTCGAAGCCGCTGGTGCCCGGAAGCATGATATCGAGCACGACTAGGCTGACCGGGCCTTCGCGCAGAGTGACCCACATTTCGGCACCCGTCGCGGCAGTCAGAACGTTGAATCCGCTCTGACGCAAGGCGCGGGAAGTAAGGGTGCGCAGAGGACCATCGTCCTCTACCAGCAGGATCGTCGGTGTGGGCATCGGGCCTTCATCGAGATGGCGATAGATGGGGGCTGTTATGTTGCTCATCGTCTCTTCATGTTGGATGTAGGTTTTCAGGTGCCGCTTGGCAAACGGCCTGTGCGATCTGTCGGCACAGAGGACAAGGATCCGCCAAGCCGGAACGACACCGGGCTGTCCGCTATCGGAAACCCATGCCCCGCCGAGGGCTGGGCGACTGCGAGAAGGAGGGTCTCATCTGATCGGGTCTCTGGTTCGCTCGCTTGCGAAACTGGCCGTTTCGGATTTCTCGCTTTGTGCAGAAATGTTACGAAACATGTCTATGTGAAACTATCACATGGCTGGGGCTGGGGCCGGCGCTGCGGCGTGGCCAAGGGTAGTCGGCTTCAGGTGCCGCGCAGGAGGCATTCCTCTTCGCGCTCGCGTGGGAACTCGCTACAGTTCCACCGGGCATCGCCGAGCGCGCCGGCTCGCCGAACATAGGTAAAGGAGATGGTGTCCACGGACGCGCCGGGGAGCGGCAGAGCGTGTGCCTTGCGGGCGGGATCGGTCCAGCCGATGAAGCGGCAGTCCGGCAGTTTGCCGCAGCGCTCTTCGGCAAGGCGCGGGAACGAGGCGGAGGCGTTTCCCGGCAAGGCCACGAGGAACAGGTCGTCATCCGCTTCGCGCGCTTGCGGCTCGCCATGCGCGATCGCCGGAGCCGGATCCGTTGTGCCTGCCAGGTGCTTTCCGGGCGACGAAAGGCTACCCAGCCGCGCGAGGTCAGGCTCTCCGCCACGGTAGCGCCGACCGAAAGCCGAAGGATCTCCCGCCGCGCCGCGCCAGCCGAAAAACAGATGGCTATTGACGACTGCCAGTTGGTTCATGGCGCGGTCCCAGGGCGGTGCAACCCAATACGTATGATAATGCGTCGCCTGGCCGACGAGGCTCTCCACGCGGCCGAGAAGCATTTCGGCAGCCCGGTCGCGCGCATCGCGCCAGTCGCGCGGGGAGGGACGGCGCCGGCCGAGAGACCCGTCGCAGGTGAAGGTGAACTGGCATCCCGTCACCCGGTCGGCGCCGGCAAAGACGACGCCGCAGATCGTGGACGGAAAAGCGGCATGGCGCACGCGGTTGAGTACGACTTGCACCACGGCGCGCTGGTCCGGGGCTTCGCGACCGGCCTCGTAATAAGCCGCGGCGGCAAGGCAGTCGATGGCTCGATCGCGATCCTGTGGTCCGGCATCGAAGTGGAAGGGGGCCGCAGGCGGTAAGTGCATGCCTGCCGATGGCACAGCGGTATTGAATGTGCGTGCGAGGCTGGGGGCGAGTTCTTGCTGACGCGGTTCGGCAGAGAGCATGTGGGCGGGGGTGAGTTGCCGCGTCGTGATCGGGCTACGCCCCGGAACAGGTCCAGCAGGCGTGAGCGCGGCTGCCGCACCGAGTAGAAGGAGGCTCGGCCGGCTCACCGCAGGCGGCCCCGGATCATGCGTTTTGATTGGCGGCTGCGGGGTGGGTGCCGTCCACGAGCCTGACCGCGTCCTCCGAATCGCAGGCGCGCGCCGGGCCGCTGGCGAACGACCGCGTGATGCGCAGAAGCGTATCGGCCACGACCATGACTTCTTCCGGCATCGGATGGCTGATGAAATGAACCGGGCTTGCGGTTAGGCCGTAGGCGCCGCTGTTGTGCACGGCGATCAGGTCGCCTTCGTCCAATCGGGGAAGTTCGACACCGCTGGCGAGACGATCGATCGAGGTGCAGAGCGGGCCTACTACGTCCACCGCCTCCGTCTCGTCGGCAGAACCGTTTCGAACGCCGATGCTGTGCATTCGATAACTCCGGCGCATCACCATGCCGAAATGGCCGGACGCGGGGAGATGGTTGTTCATGCCGCCGTCGCAAATGGCGATCCGTCTTCCGCGCGAGGTCTTGGTGGAGACTACCCTCGTGACGAAATACCCCGCTTGCGATACGAGATAGCGGCCAAGTTCGAGCACTATCTTGGCATTCGTGAAGCGGGGTTCTTTCCTGAAAGTGGAAAGTTCACCATTCAACATCCTGGAAACAAAACGTAAATCGACCGGCGTCTCGCCTTGGTGATAGGGAACACCCAGACCTGAGCCCATCACCAGCATCGCGGGCTTGACGTCATGCGCCGAACAAAGCCGCGCGAATATATCTAGCAGGTGTCGGTAAGTCTCCGCGATCACGTCCGCTTTGAGGCATTGCGTTCCCGCGTAGATGTGAAATCCGGCTAAGCTTAGTCCTGTAAGAGACTGAATTATGGAGATCGCGTCATGTGCCACTTCCATATCGATGCCGAATGGCGTGGGCTTTCCGGCCATCTGGTCTCCAAAGCCCTTGGGCAGGCTTTCGGGCGATATCCGCACGAGAACCGGCTGCACGCGCGCTGCCTGCCGGGCGATCCGATCCGCGATGCGCGCCTCTCGCAGGGACTCGATCACCAGGTGGCCCACACCGGCGCGGATGGCCTCGCGGATTTCCGCCTCGCGCTTGCCGGGGCCGGTGAAGCTCAGCAGAGCGGGGTCCCAGCCGGCCTCCTGAGCCAGTCGCAGTTCTCCCGCCGAAGAGATGTCGAGATGATCCACTTCGCCGGAGAGCCACTCCAGCAGAGCGGGATTGGGGTTGGCCTTGACCGCATAGCTGAGGCCCAGATCGGGGCCGAAGTTGGTTCGCAGCAAGGAAATGCGCTGCTCGATCCGCTGGGTGAAATAGACGAAGCACGGCGTTCCAAAACGGTCGGCGGCCCTTTTCAAAAGTTCGTCCTCGTCGGATCGAGTCACGCTGCCAGCTTCCGGGCGAAATCGAGGATGCTGGCGGCGGTGTCGAAGTTTTCCAGCGTAACGTCCTCTGCACGGATTTCAGCGCCGGTCTCCCGCTCGATGAACAGGATGAGGTTCAGCATGGCGACCGAATCCAGGGCGCCGCTGGAGAAAAGCGGCGTTTCGGGGGCGACTTGGCCTTCCAGAGCGGCGAATTGGGCGATGCTGCGGATCAGGCTGGACTCAGTCAGAGGCATGTCAGGCAAATCCTTGTAAAAGATAGATTCATGGAGAATCATGAAGGGATGGGCCGGCGGAAGCGACCCGGCATTCGCGGATGACTTCCGGACGCGAGAGCTTGCCGCTGGCGGTTCGTGGCATGGGTTCCGGCCACAGATGTATGCGGTGCGGCACCATGTAGGCAGGCATGGCGGCGCGGCAGTGCGCCAGCAGCGCTTCGCGAGTGCCGCCCACAAGCAGCGTGACCGCAATATGGACGGCCTGGCCGAGCAGGTCGTCCTGTACGCCGAAAGCCACGACATCGGCGGCAATTCCGCTGCGGTAGACGAGGTCCTCCACTTCATCGGGGCTTACGCGGTAGCCGCTGGTCTTGATGAGTGCGTCGTTGCGGCCGACGAACCACAAGTCGCCATCTTCATCGATGCGGACGATATCGCCGCTGTAGACCACCGGCTCGTCACCGAAGCGATCGAACAACTCCGGGCAGGGCCGGATCTTCTCGGCCGTCGCTTCGGGGCGATTCCAGTACCCCTGGCTGACGAGGGGGCCGCGATGGACCAGTTCACCCTGCTGTCCCGGCGTGGCAAGTCCTTCGCCGTGGCGGATGACGAAGACTTCGGCGCCCGGAATAGCTCGGCCGATCGAGCCCATCTTGGCGGCGAAGCGGTTGGGGTGAAGGAACGTCGAGCGGAACGCCTCCGTGAGCCCATACATGAGGAATATCTGTGCATTAGGTAAGACAGATGGCATTATTTCGAGCGTGCTTGCCGGTATGCGGCCGCCCGAGTTCGTTATGAAGCGAAGCGCCGGGAGCGGCGTTCGTGCGCTCGCCAGATATCGCACGATCTGGATCCACAGTGGCGGGACCGCTGCCAGCCCGGTCACGGCGTGCTTTACGAGCGAGGCGACGATCTCGCTTGCCATCGGCACGCTCTGGTGCACCACGCTGCCTCCGGTGAGCATCATCGTCGTCAGCTGGTTGAAGCCGTAATCGAAGCTGTAGGGCAGCACGCTCAGCAGCCGATCGGCCCCAGTCAGATGCAAGTATTCGGCGACGGACCGGGCGCCTTGCAGGATGTTGCCATGGCTGAGCATCACCCCCTTGGGCTGGCCGGTGGAGCCGGAGGTGTAGATGATGGCGGCGAGATCCTCGCTGAGCCTGGGAACCGCCGCGATTTGCGGAACCTGCGGTTCGCCAGGCGGGAAACGGACCTCCGAGACGGGCAGTACGCGCGCCGACTCGATCCCGCCGGCGATCACGGCGCGGGCCAGCGCGGGCTCGAGGATGAGAAGTCGCGCCCCGCAGTCATCGGCGACATAGCGTACCTGCTCGGCCGTCCAGGCCGTGCTGATATCCACCAGCACCGCGCCGACGCGGGTCACGCCCAGGATCGCCGCGACTTCCGTGATGCCTTTGCGCACTTGCACCAAGATGCGGTCTCCGGGGCCGACTCCGTGAACCTTGAGGATCGCGGCGACGGTGGCGGCATAAGCGTCGATTTCGGCGTAAGTGGCTTCGCGCTCGGGATCGATCAGAAAGACCGTGTCGGCGCGTGCCGGGAGGTTCGCCGCGAAAAGATCGTGCAGGGTGGCGGCGGTCATCGCATCGGGCCCAGTCGGGGATAGATCCGGGCCGGCGAACCGACGACGATCGAGTCCGCTGGAACGTCGGAGGTGACAGCGGTATTGGCCGCGATGCGCACTCGGTCGCCGACGCGGATCGCGCCCAGCACGGTCGAGTTCACGCCGACGAACACGTCGTCCCCGATGACCGGAGCGCCCTCGCGCATGTTCGATCCAATGGTGACGTTGTGCATCACGCCGCATCGGTCTCCGATCACCGAATGGGGATGGATCGACAGCGAACCCTCGTTGTTGACGATATGAAAGTCTTGGCCCAGCGTGGTCTCGGGAGGGATCCATATCTTGGTAAGATTGGCCAGGAAGAGGTTGGCGAGACCGTAAGTCCTGGAAACGAAAAAGCGCGCGAAGGGTAGCCGAAGGCCTTGGCCCCAGCGGCCGTAGCGATAGAGGCACAGGGACAGGAAGGCGCCGCCGAGCAGGGTCCCGCCGTGCCGCCGGTAGTCGCCGCGCAAGGTGGTCCATGCGCTGGAGACCTTCGGAACGCGCAGGCGGCCGGCCTTGTCCTCAAAGGAGGTCGAGGGTGCGCTCGATCTCGTCGATGTCCGCTGTAAATGCATCCTGGGTTCCTTCCCCGACCACCATTGCGTAGTCCTGTCCCTGCCGGTCGGTGAGCAGCTTGAGTGCCGATACCGCGCGCAGCGGCGGTTGGATGACGAAGGCGCAGGCGCCCGGCGGCATGGTCACCAGCCCGTGCACGAGGTGGCTGCCCTCGACACCGGCGACGACTTCGGCGCCGCCGCAGGCGTCGACGATTTCCGCCAGAGTCGCGTTGCTGGGATCCAGCACCGTGAAACCGCGGCGCTGCGCCAGATGCTCGGAAACGGCGCGTTCGTTCAGCAGGATCCGGGCATCGCCGGTACGGCCGCGCAGAAGGAACACGCCGGGGTGCCGCCTGGCAGAGGGTCCGGCCAGCCGCCTGCGCATGGCCTCTGCCCGCAACCGCTTGTTCTCGTTGTGTGCTGCGTCGTCGAACAGCACGAGTTCTCGAAAGAAGGCGGAAGTGCCGCGTCGAGGGCGCATGTCCATCGCGTGTTCGTAGGCCGGAACGTGGCCCTTGAGTTCACGGGTGGTGAAGGGAGCGCCCAACCCCTCTACGAGGCTGTATGTCAGGCAGTCGTCGCTGAGCCAGTTGCCGAACCAGCGGTTGCCCACCCACGACTCGAACAGGGCCATGCGCGCCTCCTCATGGGGGGCAAGAGCGATGGGGAACGCGCTGGAGCGGCGTCGCAGATGCCGGGCGCCCCCCCCGGCGTAGAGGATTCCATCGTGAAGCAGAGCATCCTTGAGCCGGTAGGCTGTGGTCGCGTCATGCTCGGCTTCGAAACCGCCTCTGAAGTGGCGGACCACCTGATCGACGGAGGCGAACTCGGCCCCGGCAATCCGCTCGTACTGTTCCGGCAAGGCCCTCGCACGGCGGACTTCCGACCGCGATGCCGGAGCGATCTGCCAACGTTCCACGGCGGCAGCGACAATGTCGGGGCGCGGCCGTTTCAGCAGGCGCGCGGCAAGGGCCGCGGCCGGTCGTGCCGACAGGACCCGGCGTTGTGCGAGGCGCCTGGGGGAAAGCGCCGCTTCCAGGGGCAAGCCGATGCTCACGGCTGCACCGATCCGGTCGCACCGGTGGCAGCGGCGGCAGGCGGTGGGAGCTGGCAGCAGGATCCGGGCAAGGCGTGTCTCCGCAAACTCTGGCGAGGTTCGCACGGACCGGCCCGCCCGCGCATCCGGGGGATCGGGTTCCCACGGCCCACCGGTCAAATTCCATTCGGAAAAGTCGCAATGCCGCCAAGAGGAAGGCGCGGCCATAATCCGGGGCATGAGAGAGATCGCGCAATGGGCGGGACCGATGGCCGAAGTGCGCCGTGAAGGCACTTCCCGCGCGCGGACGAAAGTCGCCTATTTCGTCAATGTCTATCCCAAGATCAGCCACAGCTTCATCAGGACGGAAATCGCGGCCCTGGAACGCTGCGGCTTTGCAGTCTCCCGGTTCACCCTGCGTCGCTGCAGCGAACGCCTGGATGCGGAGGATCAGGCCGAAAGCGAACGGACCGACGTCCTGTTGGAGGACCGGGCGGGAGCCCTGCGAGCGATGATTTCAGCGGTCCTCGCCAACCCTGGCGCCGCGCTGGGTGCTCTCGCGCTGGCATGGCGGACCTCCGGCGGCCGTTTCAAGGCCTGCGCCTACTTCGCCGAAGCCGCTCTGCTGGCGCATCGGCTCGGACGGTTGGGCATCCGCCACGTCCATGCTCACTTCGGCACCAACCCCGCTGCGGTGGTGCGTCTCGCGGCGCGGATCGCTCCGGTTACCTACAGCTTCACCGTGCACGGTCCCGACGAGTTCGACGATCCGCGCGGCCTCGACTTGCGAGGCAAGATTGCCGAAGCGGCGTTCGTGGCGGGGGTCTCCAGCTATGGCCGAGGCCAACTCATGCGCTGGGCCGCCCCTGAAGATCGGTCGCGCATCCATGTGGTGCGCTGCGCCGCTGGTCCGGGCTTCTTCGACAGCGCTTTGCAGGTCGAGATACCGCAGGCTCCGCATTTCCTCTGCGTCGCCCGTTTGAGCGCGCAGAAGGGGCTGCCGCTGCTAATTGAGGCCATGGCGAGAGTCTCGGCGCGCCGGGCGGTGACTCTGGACATCATCGGCGACGGGGAGGACCGTGCCGCGATCGAGGAGCAGATCGCAAGAAGCGCTTTGACGCACCGCGTCCGTCTGCTCGGCTGGGCCGGACCCGAGACCGTCCGTGCCGCTTTACAGAGCGCCCGCGCGCTGGTGCTGGCGAGCTTCGCGGAGGGACTGCCGGTGGTCCTCATGGAAGCCATGGCGAGCCGCCGCCCGGTCATTGCCACCGCCATCGCGGGCATCCCGGAACTTGTGGATGAGGACGTGGGCTGGCTGGTTCCGTCCGGTTCGCCCGAAGCTCTGGCCCAGGCGCTGGAGGCCGCTGTGGATGCTGCCCCGGCAGCCCTGGCCGCGATGGGAGAGCGGGGGCGCCTGCGCGTGCTGGAGAGGCATGATCCCGATCGCAACGCGGCGGGTCTTGCAGCCCTGCTCGCGCCTCTCGCCCAGACCGAAGCCGCTCAAGGCTAGAGGCTGGCAGGAGGAATCAGTCTCAGAAGGGGCGGCAGGCGGCGCCGCCAGAGGGCGGCGCGGCGCTGACGCTCGGGCAGGCGGCGGACCATCCATTCGACGTCGGCGCGGGACAGGCCCGTGCGTTCGCAGAGAAACGGATGGCGCGGCGGGTCTGCGAAGTAGCTGTAGAACAGCGCCGCGCGATCGCGCGCAATCGCCGGTTTGCCGCGGTGGAAGTAACGCGCCGTATCGCAGAAGACGACGGTGCCGCGCGGACCTTCGCAGCTTACCACATGGCGTTCGTAGCCGGGCCCGAGCCGCCGTTCGAGCTCGCTATCGTCCGACAGGGCATACGTGAAGCCCTCGCGATCGTCCTGTAGCGTGTCGGGGCAGGAGATCTGCTGGAACGGCCCGCCCTCGTCATCGACCGTGTGGAGATAGACTGCGACTTTCAGCATCCGCCGATCTTCCCAATCGCGGTGCCACTTGCGCGTGGAGATCGCCTGGCCGTCAGCGACAGTATAATTGATGGCGACCCCGTCGTAGGCCGCCGGCAGCCCGAGGTAGGCTTCGGCTATGTCCAGCAAACGGCTTTGGAGGCCCCAACGGAAGATCATCGCGCTGCGGGCGATCTGTTCGGGAGGGACGATGATGAAAGGGCGTCCCCCGCGTGCCAGCGCCCGGGCTTCCTCGGCAAAATCCTCGGCAAGCGCAGCGGAACGCGCCAGAACGGCCTCGGCGCCGGCAATGCCCAAGACATCCAGCGTCGTGACGTGGATGCCGCGTTCGTTCAGGTTCTTCACGATCCCCGCGTCTGCGGAGCCAAGCCTTGGCAGCGAGGAGCTATGGCGACGGACGCTGTCGTCGTAACGGCGACCGAGCCAGGAGCGCATATGGCGCTGGTTGAACAGCTTGAGGGTCGTGCGGGCAAGCAGATCGCGCAGCCACCGGCTCTCCTTCAGACCGATCATGGCAGCTCTCCCAAGGGCAGGTTCAGATCGAAGGCGCGTCTTTGCGGCGCCGGTAATAGCGCTCCGAGTAGCCGTAGCCGCTGCGGGGGGCGGGCTGCGAGAGCGACATGTTGAGAATGGAGCCGACGATCGGCGTCGACCCCAGAGCGCCGGATACTTCCAGCACGCCGCTCTTGCGGCTGCGGCCCTCCTGCGCGACCAGCAGCACGCCGTCGGCGGCAGGGGCGATATGAACGAGATCGTCGCCGATCAGGGCCGGTGGCGTGTCGATGATGCAGAGTGCCGCAGGGTCGTCACCGGCCAAGCGCTTCAGTGCGTGGGTGAGCCGGGGTGAAGCCAGCAGCTGCTCCGCGTCGGCATGGGCGCGGCGGACGCGGTGAACGGTGAGGTCGAACCCCTCGATCGGGGCCGCCGTATCCCTCCAGGCCGCCTCGCCTCCCAAGTAATCGTCGATGCCCGGGGCTTCGCCGCAAAGCCCCAGGCGGGCGCCGAGGGTAGGGCGTCTCAGGTCCAGCTCGACCAGGACTGTGGGGCGAACCCGGCTGAGCACGGCGGCAAGGTTCGCCGCCACATGGGTCTTGCCGTTGCCGGCCTCCACCGACGTGACGGCGAAGACGCGGTGCCCCGTCCGCTCGGCATGGGCAAGCAGAGCCGAGCGGATCATGAAGAACGGGTAGAGCTGGTCGCTCATCTGCCCGAAGCCGAAGATGCGATGGGCGGCAAGATGGGATGCGTCCAGCGCGACAAGGGCCGCAACCTGCTCACCGGCCCGGCGTCGCAGCGAGGGAATATCCGGCTCGGCGTTCATCGGCCCGCCTCCCGCCGAGCCCCGGGCCAACAGGCGCGGAGTTTCGTACCGGCCTCGTCTGCCATGCGCGAAAGCCGGCTCTTCTCAGCTACCAGAGGCACGATACCGAACGAGGGCACCTGTATCGCCCGCGCCAGCGTGTCTGCTCCATGGATGGTGCCGCTCAGGAACTCAAAGCCCAGGATCATGCATAGCCCTGCCGCCACGCCGCCGGCAAGTCCCATCGCGAGCAGCATGAGGGGCTTGAGCCCCAAAGGTTGCAGCGGCAGGCTCGGCTGATCGACCACCGTGAAGCGCTCGCCCTTGTCCTCCGACTGAAGGTTGGCGGCGACTTGCGCCTCAAGCTGCTTTTCACGCAAGGAATCGTACTGGCGCTTGATGTTGTCGTACTCGCGCTCGATCATGTTGAGTTCGTAAGCGGCCTGGGGTGCCTGTGCTGCTCGCTGGTCGAGGTCGGCCATCGTTTGCACCAGTTCCGCCCGGCGTCCCGCGAGGATTTCGATGCGCCTGCGTCCGGCCGCGATCTCGGTTTCGATAAGCGTGGTGCCGCTGGGCCGCAGCCGCGTGTGCAAGGCTTTCTGCCGTTCCACTTCGGCGCGTGCGGTAACGACATCGGGAAAAGCATCGGAATGGACGGCCAGAAGCTGCGCGAGACGGTCTTCCGCCCTGGCCAGTCCGTCGGCTGCGCTGAGCGGAGCCTGCCGCAGTTCCTGCTGGCGCGCGGCAAGCAGGCTGTTCTGCTGGATGAGCCCCTGCGTCTCGGCGTCGGTGCGCGACACTTCGGCGCGCAGGGCCGAGCTGGATTGCGCGCTGAGAGCGACGCTACTGGGCAGCGCGCCGGCGTAATGCGCCTCAACACCGCGGCGCTTGTCCTCCAGTTCGCGAAGCTGCCGCCGCAGCTCCTCCGAACGGCTCTCCAGGAAGGAGGCGGTACCCGTGGCCTGCTCGGTGCGAAAACGTTTGTCCTCTACCAGAAACATGCGGGTGAGCTGTTCGGTGACGCCGCGCGCCTTGAGAGCGTCGGGATACTTGAACGAAAGCGTGAAGGCGATCGTGCTGCCGCCGCCCCGCGCCTGATCGGCGCCGACGAGAGCGACGCCGATGTCGCTGCGCATCGCCTCCAGCACGGCGGGGAAATCCATCTGCGCGCGCTTGTCGGGATAGAGGTCGTTGGTCCTGATGAGCCCCGCCAGACTATCACGGCTGACGATCTGCTGGCGGATCTTGGCGATCCGCTCGTCAGCGATATCCGTCAGCGGAGAGGCGACCAGGCTGGTGGGTATCTGGGGGGAATCGATCAGCAGGGTGGCAGCGGACTGGTAGACCGGCTTGCGCAGGGCGATGGCGATTCCCGCTGCCAGCAGTCCCAGCACGATCGGCGCGATCATCCAGCGCCACCGCCTACGGAACATCGCCAGGATTTCGCGCGGATAGACGCCGATGCTGTCGGGATCCACGCCGATCCTCGGTCCGGTGGCAGGCGGCGACGGGGTCATGGGCGGGGAATCCGATAGAGCACGCCGGTCTGCAACGTCACGGAGTCCAGCGGCGTGTCGCCGATCCCGACTCGCCGGCGATATTCGGCACCCCCATAGAGCACGAAACGTCCGTCCAGCCGGTGCTCGTAGCGAGCGATGAGATTGAGAAGTTCGAGCCCCGGCACTTCGAAGCCCTGCAGGCCGGTGCTTCGGGGAACGCGCACGTAGGAACCGCGCGCGACAAGCGTTCCGCGCGCGCTGCTGCGCCAGTCGAAGCTCATCGCGGCGGACGTTTCGCGCTGGATGCCCCCGAAGCTGCCGACGACCGAAGCCACGGCGGCTGAGGCGCAGAACCTCACGCGTCCGGGCTCCTGGCACAGGCTCGCACGGCCCGAGAACTGGACCGGGCCGGTCTCCCGCCGGCTGCCTGTCCCTCGCCGCGATACCCGCGTGGCACCCAGTTCTACAGCCGCATTCCAGGCGCGCGGCAAGCGCCGGGCCGCCTTGCCCAGGATCGACCACGCGTGCGGGTCGCCGCCGGTGGCGGAGCGGCTCCTCGTAACCTGGGCTACAGCGCCGAGCGTGGTCGCGGAATCGATCCGGGTTTCCGCTGCGAGTTCGGCGGAGACGGCGCTGGTGGGAGCGAGCAGCGTGGAACCGCGTGGGTCGATGCGGCTCCAGCCAAGCTGGCCGGTAAATGCGGTGCGGGCGCTGGTGTGCACGGTTGCCGCTTGGGAAAGGTCATGGCGGACCTGAATGCTGACCGGATCGATCGCGCTGTCGACGCTCGAAGCCAGAGCTTCGATCGGCAGCACCCGCTCGAAGGAGGCTGCACTGCGCAGCGAGAGATACTCATTGCGGCGATGGACCAGCGCCACGTCGGCGCGGCCGGTGAGGAAGTGGCCGTATCGCCGCGCGTACTGGCGGTAGGCGACAGCGCCTTCGGTTTCGAGCTTCGTGCGGAAGTCCAGCGGCCATTCGGCGCCCGCTTTCACCGCGAGCTGTCCTCCCGGTGTGACGGTGTCGTCCTCCGGCAGGAGGAAGGGATTGCGGGCGGCGAACAGGCTCATGTCAACCTCGATGCGGGGCTGGCTCTGCGCGGTAGCCACTGCAGGCAGCAAGGCGGCGATGGCCGCGAAGGCAGGGCCGTGAAGCGCAAGTGCGGGCAGGGTGCCATGTCGCGGTGCCGTCACGGAACGACGAGAACATCGCCGCTCGACAGCGTCGGCAGCGGCTTGGCGAGAGTGCCGGGATCCAGGCTGCGACCGCCCTTGAGCAGCTTCTGAAGCTGGACCGGCTCGACGATCTGTCCTTGCTGCGTCTGACGCAGGATCACGGCATGGCGCACATCGGCAAATTCCGCCGTGCCGCCCGCCATGCTGAGCGCCTGGAGCACGTTGGGCGCCGTGCCGCTGGTGAAGCTGCCCGGCGTGCGAACTTTGCCGACCACATAGAACCTCATGCCGGTCGCCCCGCGCAAGGATACGGTGACATCGGGCGGTGCCGCCCGGTAGTTCAGGGAGATCCGCTCCCGCAGTTCCATGGCGATGTCGGAGACGTTGCGGCCGCTGGCCTTTATCGTACCTGCGAGCGGGAAGGCGAAAGTCCCGTCTGGCTGAACGAGCACCTGACGCTGCATCCGCTCCTCGCCCCAGACGAAGACATCGAGTTCGTCGCCCGCATTCACGGTATAGCGCGCGGAGGACGTGCCCGCATCCTGCGCCAAGGCGGGTGGAAGCGCGAACGCGAGCAGTGCCAGAATGCTCGCGATCGTCCGAAACCCGATGGTCGGGCCGCTCAGAACGCTGCATGACAGGGACCGAAGCTGGGCAAGGGACACGGGACCTCCCTGAACGCCGGCATTTTCCGGCAGTCCGCTCCGCAGCCTATCGCCCGCGCCCGCTGCTCGAAATCGTCGGATGGAAGAGCGGTCTTCTCGGGACCGAAAATCCTGCAGAAAGCGCGAATGCGGAACCTGAAAGGCAGGAGCGGATTTTTCGCAGGCGGATTGCCGGTCCCCGTCGCAACAAGAGAACGCCTCCCGGCTCTGCGGCATAGTGGCTCGCGGGGAGAACCATCATGTACCTGGACAAGTTCCACGAGACCACGGAGCATTTCGCGCCGGCGAACGTGCCGGACCTCGCCGCACTGGTCGCGGCGCCGCTAAACGAAGCGGCGGAACGCCGGATCGAGCCGGATTGGACGGAACCGCGCCCTGTCGAATTCCTGGATCTGCAGTTCACCCGCATAAGCATGGTCGAAGCGATCGAGGCGATCGTCGCCCGCCCGCCATCGGCACCCTTTTCCTACATCGTCACGCCCAATGTCGATCACGTCGTCCGGCTCCAACGCCGCCGTTCGGATCTGTGGCCGGCCTATCGCGGCGCCTGGATGACGCTGTGCGACAGCAGGATCCTTGCCCGGATGGCAAACGCCGTAGGCCGCGATCTGCCGGTGGTGACCGGCAGCGATCTGACGGCCGCCCTGTTCGAGCAGCGCATCTGTACCGACGATCGGATCGCGATCCTGGGCGGGACCGAAGACATGGTTTCCCGGATCACCCAGCGGTTTAACTTGCGCGATGTGCGGCACTACAATCCCCCGATGGGGTTCATCCGCGATGCGCGGGAAGTGGCGGAAGCCGTGGGCTTTCTGGTCGAGGCAAAGGCCCGCTACACTTTTCTTGCAGTAGGATCCCCGCAGCAGGAAATCATCGCGCGCCGCGTTTCGCGGACGGCTTGCGCGAGCGGCGTCGGTTTCTGCGTGGGCGCGGGTCTGGAATTCCTCACCGGCGATCAGGAACGCGCCCCGCGCGTGGTGCAGCAGATGTCGCTGGAATGGCTCTATCGGCTGAGCCGCGACCCGCAGCGTCTCTGGCGCCGCTATCTGGTCGAGGGGCCGCAGATATTCCGCATTCACCAGACCTGGCGGCGCATGTCCGTCAGTCTTCCGGGTAGCGCGGGGAGGCTGGTTCCCTGAAGCGTCTGACGGTCGTGACGGGAGTTTGCGCTGCAGCAGCGGCGGCTATCGGCGTCGTCTCCAGCGGGATCGTGAACCGGTTCCCAAGAGCGGAGCAGGCGTTCCCCGTTCTGGCTGCCGGCGCGCCGCACGCGGTTCCGCGAACCACGCTCGGCATCAACCTGTTCGGGCTCCAGACCTTCAATCGCCAACAGGTCTTCGCCAACATGATCGCGCAAAGCGAATGGTTCTCCTCGCGGGGAGAGGGATGGTCGCCCATGCCGGCCGCGCGACTGGACGCCCTCGGCTGGGTGCGCAGCCTAGAGCCCGGTCAGACCGCGCCCCGTCCGCTGGTCCTGCCCGCAGCACCCTTCGGGCCCGCGACGGTGCGCTGCACTTTCGCGGGGAAAGGTGCGCTTCAGGCGGGCGGCGCGGCCCGGCTGATCGACGCGTCGGCCGAAAACGTGGAACTGGAACTGCGCCCGAGCGGCGCGGAGGACGAAGGCGCCTGGGTGGAACTGATCCGCACCGATCCGGCCGACCCCTTGCGCGATCTCGACTGCCGCAAGTCCACATCTCTGCCCGGAGAGCGGTTCGATCCCGAGTTCCTTTCCTTCCTCTCCGGTTTCGAGGTCATCCGCTTCCTCGACTGGCAGCGGACGAACGACAATGCGAAAGTGGCGTGGGCCAACCGGACGCTCCCTACAAGTGCCTCGCAAGTCGGCATTGGCGGCGCTTCGATCGAGGACATGGTCGATCTGGCAAACGCCACCGGGGCGGATCCCTGGTTCCTCATGCCCTACGAGGCCGACGCCGATTACATTCGCGGGTTCGCGAGATTGGTTCGCAAGCGTTTGGACCCCCGCCGCAAGGTCTATGTCGAACTGGGGAACGAAGTGTGGAACCAGATCTTCGACGCCTCGGCCCAAGCCGAGCGCGAGGGCCTGGCCCTCGGTCTGGGCCACGGCGATCCCACAAGGGCGCGAATGGAGCGCTACGCAGGCAAGATCACTGCCGCGATGCGCATCTGGACCGAGGTCTATGCCGATCGCCCCGGTTCCCTCATCCGCGTCTGCGCCAGCCAGCATGCCAATCCCGAACTGGCTCGCATGATACTCGATCACGAGGACACGCGCCGCTGGGTCGATGCGCTGGCTACCGCACCTTACCTCTGGCTGGACCTGGAGGGGCGCAGCCGGAGCAATCTGGACCCCATTTTCGAAGCGATGCCTGATTCAGTCGAGCGAACATTCGCCATGGCGGCCGCCAATCGGGAGATCGCCGCCGCCCATGGCCTGCGATACATCGCCTATGAGGGCGGCCAGCATCTCGTCACCCGCGACATCGACCTCGCCCGCGCGGTGCAGCGAGACGCGCGGATGGCTCGAGTTTACGACCGCTACCTGGAGGGCTGGCGCCGACGTTTCGGCGATACGCTGACGCTCTATGCCTCCACCGCGCCGATCGGGGAGTATGGGGCCTGGGGCCTGCGCGAATATGCCGGACAGCCGGCCGACGAAACGCCCAAGCTCACCGCCGTCCGCCGGTTCCAGCGGGAAGCACGGTGAACCGGCAGGCCGTGCAGGCCTTCGCCGGAACCGCCTTGGTTCTGGCCGCGCTCGGCGGCGCCTACTACGCGATCCATGCAGCGCTCTACGTGGCATGCGTGAGCACGGCCGGGGTAGTTTCGTTCCTGGTCTGCCTGCGCCGCGCGCACCGCGACGATATGGCCTTGCGCAGTCTCATCTGCGTCGTCGCCATGCCGCTGCTGGCCTGGTCGCTGACCGGCGCGCGGCTCCTGCACCTGGCCATGTGCCTGTGGGTGCCGCTCCTGGCAGGCCGGCCCGAGCGGATCGCGCCGCTCTATCTTTTCAGCCTGCTCCTGCTGCCGCCGCTGGACACTCCGGTCGAACTGGGGGCGCTGAAGCTGTTCGACTTCGGCGTGCAGGATGGTCTGGCCGTCGGCGCCGCAGTCGCGATCTGGCTGAAACCCCTTGGCACCGGCAGCCGGATCGCCAGCGATGGCTGGGTCGCGCTCCTGCTGCTCATGCTGGGCATGGCGCTTTCCCGCGAGACCAGCGCCACGAATTTTCTGCGCACGACCGTCAACCTCGTGCTCGATCTGGGGCTGCCTTATTATATCCTGAGCCGGGGCATCGCCGATGTAGACGGGCAGCGCGGCGCCTTGCGCTGGCTGGCCTGCGGCGGCGTCGCGTTGACCGCAGTGCTGATGCTGGAGACCTGGCGCAGTTGGCCGATCTACAACGAGCTTTACGGCCAATACAACGTGCCCATGGTGCTGCTGGTCAAGGCGCGGGGCGGCCTGCTGCGGGCGGGAGGACCGTTCGTCGAGCCGACCTCCATGGCGCTCGTGCTCGCCCTCTGCCTGGCCGCGCTCAGCGTGTTGCGAGATGATTTTCGCTCCCGAGCGCAGTACATGGGTCTGCTGGCGATGACTTTCGTCGGCGTTTGCGCGCCTCAGTCGCGCGGGGCCTGGATCGGGCTGGGCCTCGCTGTCATCGCCATGGCGATCTATCGAGGCCGCTGGCGCGCGCTGCTGGCGACCGGCGCCAGCCTGGGGATGGTGATCGGCCTGGTCATCCTGACTGCCATGCTCTCGCCTGGCTTCGCCGAAGCGCTCGGCCTTTCCGGCGGCAGTGCCAGCGAAACCACCACGTACCGCCGCGAGCTTTTCGAACAGGGCAAGGACGCGTTCTGGCAAAGTCCTCTGCTCGGCCATTCGATGCCGCAGCTCAATATCCTGCTGGCGGACCTTCGTCAGGGAGAGGGCATCATCGATTTCGTCAACACCTACCTCTGGATCGCGCTCATCGGGGGAACGGCGGGCCTCCTGATCTTCATCGGTAACTTCCTGGACCCGCTGATCGCCTTGTGGAAGCGGCGTCGCCAGCTGCACCGGACGCCCGCAGAGGCGCCCGCTGCTTTCGCTTTCGGCGTGCTGGTCATGCTCGGCGAGATGTTGTTCTTCACCTCGTTCGGCGGCCGACCTGCTTTCCTGACGCTGGGTCTGTTCGGCCTCGGCGCCGCGATCCTGAGGCGGCCCGGTTCTATCGCTCACGAAGCGAGGCGGCCTTTGCCTGAGCCCGTGAGCTAGACCAGGAGGGGGCCGATCAGGATCGTGCCGAGCCATCCGCTGCCGACCCCGGCCAGACCCACCGCAAGGAACAGGAGTTCCTCCCTCATGTCCAGCAGTCCCGCCAGACGCAGTCGGAGCCATTTCACGACCAGCGCGGGCGCCTCCATCAGGCCGACCGCCAGCACCAGACCGATCTGGCCGAGGACCAGGTAGCCGGCAAAGCCCGCTGCCGTTAGCCAGACCAGTTTGACCACGCTGGCTTCCAACGTCGCGCTGATCCGGCCGGTCGCCGTCAGAGCCTCGTTCGCGGCGTTCGAAGGCAGGGCCAGCAGCGAGGAGATGCAGAGGATCTGGAGGTATCCGGCGGCCGCTGCGTAGCGATCGTCATAGAGCACGCTAACGATCATCGGCGCGCTGCCGATCACGCCGCCGGCCGCAAAGCCGTAGAGCAGCGCCGGCAGCCGCCGCTTTTCGTAGAAGCGGTGTCGCAGGTCGTCCGTACCGTCTCGCCATGCCTGGGCATAGGCGGGATAGAGCACCCGGCTGGCGTAATTCGCGGCGAAGGCCAGCGGTGCCGACGCGAGGTTTCCTGCCAGGATGTAGAAGCCGAATTGGTCTAGCGGCATGAGTTTGGCCAGCACGAGCTTGTCGCACTGGGAGATCAACAGGAAGATGATGCTGGACCCGGTGACATAGCGGGCGAACTTCCACAGCGCGCGAAGCGTCTCGCGGTCGAGCCGGAACCAGCGGCGGGATCCGGCGAACACCGCGTAGCTGAGCACGGTTTTCAGGAGACCGCTGACGAATAGCCCGACAAGGATGGCCCAGTAGTTCCCCCAGGCCCAGGCCAAGGCCGCGCTCGCCGCGATCTGCACGATCAGCACGACCAGTTCCAGTGCCGAGAGCCGCAGGATCAGACGGTGCCGAACTGCCGTCAGCAGGCTGGTGGAAGCAAGCCCCTCGATCACGAACGTCAGTCCCGAGGCGGCGATCAGCGGCGCAAGCTCGGGTTTTCCGAAAGTACGGGAGAGCGGCACCGCCAGAGCCGCCACTGCAAGGGCAAGCAGCAGCGAGCGGATCAGCGACACCGTCCACACGGTATCGAGAAAGCGCTTGTCCTCGCCGTTCTCCTGTCGGACCACGAAAGCCTGAAACCCGAGGTCGGTGGCCAGGGCTACGGTGAACTGGACCGAGGCGATCACCCCGGAGATCCCGAAGACTTCCGGCACCAGAAGCCGCGTCAGCACCATGCCCGAAACGGCGCGCAGCAGGTTGTTGAGAACGACCGAGACGACGACCACGTTGGTGTCGCGCGCGGCGTAGTCGCGCAGCCGAGACCAGGCGGCGAGCGGCGAGGAACGGTTCTGCCAGGCTTGGCTCGCTGTCTGCTCGCTCATGGCGCCTTGCCGGCGATGGTGCGGTCGTAGCAGTCCAGCAGTTTATCGCCCACCACATCCAGAGAGAACTCGACAGCGCAGCGTTCGCGAGCGGCATTGCCCATCGCCGCTGCATTCTGCGGGTTGCCCATGAGCCGGTCGAGTGCGTCGGCGAGGGCCTGGTGATCGGCTACCGGCGCCAGCAGGCCGCTTCGGCCATCGATCACGATTTCCTCGGCGCCGGGCCAGGCCGTCGTCACCAGCGGGCTTCCGGCGGCCATGGCTTCCAGCAGGATGTAGGGGAAGTTCTCCCAGCGTGAACTGATGACCGTCACCATGGCGCTCATCCGCAGCGGGATGATTTCGGCCGGTTTCAACAGGCCCCGATAAGTGATCCGCGAAAGGGTTTCGGGCACGAGGCGCGTGGCGGCGAACTGCTCGAAACCCATGCGCTCGCCCGGTCTCGTCTCCAACCCCTCGTCCGGGCCCACCAGAGTGAGCCGGGCCAGCGGCCGCAGCCGAAGGAGCTGTTCGAAGGCCAGCAGCATGGTGTCTGCGCCTTTCCAGAAGTCGAAGCGGCCCACCATCAGCACATGGTTGGGATCGGCATGCTCCAGCCTCCAGCGCGGTGCATCGGAACGCAGGCGAATGGGATTGGCGATAACGGCCGAGTACCGCTCCGGGTCGCGGCCATAGCTGCGGCATGCCCCCGCCATGATGGCCCGCGTCGGCGCAGTCACGACCGGCGCGCTGCGCACGGCTAAGGCTTCGGCGGCACAGCGCCGTCGTTCATCCCGCCGCTCCGCATCGGTCAGAAGACGATCGGGCTTGAGGGCCTGCGGTCCATGCAGGCGCGTGACCACGGGTACCGGGATCGCCCGGCCGGCCAGTTCGGACCAGCCGAAACTCTCCTCCATCTCGACGATGTCGAAGGGCCGGAGCCGATGGGCGGCGGCAATCTCGCGCGCGACGCGCCGGCCGACTTCGGGCAGGGCTCCGTCCGGATGCTTGCGCCAGCGCGCCAGTTTCCGTTCAGCCCGGGCGAGCACGTTCGCCGCGCCGCGCGGGGCAAGCGATAGAGCGCTGCCGTCGCCAAGGTAGAGCCGCTCCTGGGAAATGACCGATACGTCGTGCCCGCGCGCGATGAAGTGGTCGCGCACGGCAGAGACGTAGCTGACGATGCCGTTGGCCCCGCGCGACGGCGGCCAATGGGGGGAACAGAGCCCGATATGCACGCAGAGTCCTCCCGCTGCGGGTAGGCCGAAAATCTACGAAGCGGCCGCCAGGCTGTCGATCATGAGAACTTCCAAGGGAGTTTCCTGCCTGCACTGTGCTGGATCGGAGCGTTATCGTCGCCACAGGGCTCGCTGCGGTTTGCCGCGGCTCCTGCCCAGGCGAAAGGGGGGGAGATGGCGTTTCTGGAACTCACCGACCTGGGCGGTTACAGATGCTTCGATCAGGAGGCCTGCAAGGCTGCCGGATCTGCAGCCGCCGCCGAGTATCGCGCGAACCAGCCGTTCCCGCATGTCATGCTGGATGATTTCCTCACCCCCGATGTCCTGCGGCAAGTGCTTTCGGAATTTCCCGATAGCACGGGACAGGACTATTTCGATCGGGACCAGGAGCGCCTGAAGTTCCAGTTTCGGCCCGATCAGTGCAAAGGGCCGGCAACGCGCATGCTCTTCGCCGAATTGAACTCGGGTGCCTTCCTTGCCTTTCTTTCCGCCCTCACCGGCATACGGGGGCTGATCCCGGATCCCTATCATGCCGGGGCCGGACTGCACGAGACGCGAAACGGCGGTCATCTCGGCATCCATGCCGATTTCCCGCATCACGGGCGCATGAAGGTGGAACGGCGGCTCAATCTGCTCATCTATCTCAACGAGGACTGGTCGGCGGACTATGGCGGCGCTCTGGAACTCTGGGATCGGGGAATGACCCGGGCCTGCCGCCGCATAGAGCCCGCGTTCGGCCGCGCGGTGATCTTCAGCACCGATCGAGATACCTATCACGGCCACCCCGATCCGCTCACCTGCCCACCAGAACGCTCGCGCCGCTCGATCGCCACGTACTACTATACGGCGATCGGCACGAGCCTGCCGGCGATCGAACGGACTACGGACTTCCGCGCACGTCCGGGAACGGGCGACAGGGCCGATTGGCGGGTGCGGCTTCACAATCTCAAGTCCGACTGGCTGCCGCCGATCCTTCAGCGTCGCAATCGCGAACCGCTGGAGGCCATGCCGGCCGATCGCGCGGGGGTAGGTTCCTGATGCTCGTGATTGTAGCCTGGGCGGTGGCGCTGACCGCCTCGCTCCCTGCCGTAGTGCTGGCGATCGAATGCGCTCTGGGACTTTTCCCGCGCCGCCCGCGCGCAAGCTGCGCCGCAGCGCCGCCGTACATCGTGCTCATGCCCGCCCATGACGAGGCGCGGGGCATTGCGCCGGTGATCGCCGCCATTCTCGCCGAACTGCGCCCTTGCGACCGGCTCGTGGTGGTCGCCCACAACTGCACGGATGCAACTGCCGCAGTTGCGCGCGGCCTTGGTGCCATGGTCGTCGAACGTGATGACCCTTCAAGGCGCGGTAAGGGCCATGCTCTCGAATTCGGCCGCGACTTCATCGCCGCTGCGCCTTCGTTGCGGTCGGCGCGCGTAGTTACCGTGGTAGATGCGGATTGTATTCCGGCAGCAGGCGCACTGGCCACGATCGCGGCGGCTGCATTCGAGCGGCGAGCCGTCGTCCAGGGCGCCTACCTGATGGCGCCGCCGCACGAGGCCGATGCCATGGTGCGCGTGTCCTGCTTCGCCTTCCTGGTGAAGAACCTGGTCCGCCAGGCCGGACTGCACCGCCTGGCGGGCATGGCTCTGCTGCAAGGATCGGGAATGGCCTTTCCGCGCTCCGTCTTCGCGGAAAGGCGCTGGGCTACCGGCTCGCTCGTCGAAGACCTCGATATGGGACTGGACCTGCTGCTGTCCGGACAAAGCGTGGTTTTCGCGCAGGATGCTCGTTTCATCAGCGGGGCGAGTTCCCGTCACGGCACCCGGGGACAGCGGCGGCGCTGGGAGCACGGTATGTTGCAAACCGCGTTTCGCCATGTACCGAAATTGTTGGCGGCCGCGACACGCCGGAAGCGCGGAGGTCTGGTGCTGATGGCGCTCGACTTGCTGATCCCGCCAACTGTCCTCCTGCTCGTGGCGCTCGCTCTTGCGACATTGCTCGTTGCGCTTACTGACGGCATTGGCGGCTTACTGGTCACGGTGGCGAGTGCGCAAGCCCTGCTGGCGAGCGCGTTGTTCGCGGCATGGCGGCGCGAAGCGCGAGATATTCTCCCGCCCGCGAGCCTCTGGCAAGTGCCGGGCTACGTCTTGTGGAAGATACCGCTACTCCTGCAGTTCGTCACGCGGCGCGAGCGCGCGTGGGTGCGAACGGAGCGAGATCGGTGAACGACCCGGGCTTCGTCATCATCGGCCGCAACGAAGGGGCAAGGCTGGCGCTGTCCATCGATAGCGTGCAGCGGGAAACCTCGCTGGTCGTCTATGTCGACTCCGGCTCGTCCGACGGAAGCGTTAGCTTCGCCAAGGCGCGCGGCCTGCCGGTGGTGGAACTCGATCCAGCCTTGCCGTTCACGGCGGCAAGAGCGCGGAACGCGGGTTTCGGCTGGTTGATGCGCTGCCATCCCGAGCTCGAATTCGTGCACTTCATCGACGGGGATTGCGAACTCGTCCCCGGCTGGCTGGACCGAGCCATGCTCGCCATCCGCTCGGACGATCGCCTGGCGGCGGTCTGCGGGCGGCGGCGCGAGCGGGATCCGAAAGCGAGTCCCTACAACGGTCTCTGCGATCACGAATGGGATACGCCGATCGGCCTGCGCGAGACTTGCGGGGGAGACGCGCTGTTCCGCACCGCGCCGCTGCGCAGCGTGGGCGGGTTCCGCGAGGATCTGATCGCCGGAGAGGAGCCGGATCTGTGCCACCGCATCCGCAAGCGGGGATGGCTGATCCGGCGGATCGATGCCGACATGACGGTCCACGATGCGGCCATGACCCGGTTCTCGCAGTGGTGGCAGCGCAACCGCCGCAGCGGCTATGCCACGGCGGAGGCGCTCGCCTTGCGCGGGAAGGGGAACCGCCCGTTGTGCAAGGCGGCGGCGAGCAATGTACTCTGGGCCTTGCCGCCCATGTGGATCCTGTGGCCGCTGCTGTGGTTTCGCGTGTGCAGGCGGAGCGGGCCGATGGTGGCCTGCTTCATCACCTTGGGCAAGATCCCGCATTGCCAGGGGCAGTTGCAGTATTGGTTACGATCTTCGCGCGGCAAGGCGGAAAACCGTCGAACAAGGCTGATAGAGTACAAGTAAAGCCAATATCATCCCGGATCATGATGCGTCCGTAATTTCCGCCACCATGAATTTCCGCACCGAGTTGACGAACTATCCCAGCGTGTAAGCTGTTTATAGGGTCCGATGTCGAGGAGAACATCATGGCTTCGACAATCGATTCGGAAATGGGCGGCGCTCTGGTCGACATGTTTGCGCTCGGCAAGCAATCCGGAGGCCAGCGTTATCGCTCCGTTCTGATCGGTGATGAAACTCTGCTGGCCCAATGCGGCGAGATGCTGCGAAGCAGGGCGCACGAGATCGTTGCGGTGGTGGCAGGGCAAACGACCCCGGCAGCGGACTGGGCCCGTCGCAACCGGATACCTCTGCTCACTCGGACCCGCGATCTCCTTGCAGTAGACAGTGCCCCGCTCAATTGGATCTTCAGCATATCGAACCTCTCCGTCGTGCCCGACGAAGTGCTGGCGCTCGCCTCGCTAGGCGCGATCAACTTCCACGACGGCCCGCTACCCGCCCGAGCGGGGCTCAACACGCCGGTCTGGGCCTTGCTCGAGGGCGAGCGCGATCACGGCGTGACCTGGCACCTGATGACGGACACGGTAGATGCCGGGCCGGTATTGGCAGCCGAACCCGTTCGGGTGGAGGAGGGTGAGACGGCCTTTTCGCTCAACACCCGCTGTTTCGAGGCAGGCTTGCGCAGCTTTGCGGGCATTGTGGATGATCTGGAAGGAGCGGTCACTCGCGCCCTGCCGCAGGCGCATGCGCCGCTACGCATCTACGGCCGGGAGCATCGCCCGTCAGCCGCCGCGACGATCGATTGGACGCGCCCGGCAAACGATATCGCGCGGCTGGTTTGCGCGCTCGACTTCGGGCCGTATGCCAACCCTATGGCGCTGCCCAAGGCCGTCATCGGCGAGACACTTGCTTTGGTTCAACAGGTCAGCGTGCTCGACCATCGCTCCGGACGGCCCGCCGGAACTATCCTCCGGGGCGGCGAAATACCGATAGTGGCGACCGGCGACCGGGATTTGCGTATCGATCGGATGGCCTCGCTCGATGGAGCGCCGATGCTCCTGCCGGAGGAGTCTTCGGGCGCTGTTTTCGCCACGCTGGATCCGGAGCAGCGAGCGCGGCTAGATCGGCTTGATACAGCCATCGGCCGGCACGAGCCCTGGTGGCGTAGGCGACTCCAAAGCCGCGACAGCCTCCAAATTCCTGCCTTTCGCTCCCGGCCGGAGGGGAGAGCAGGGCAGTGGGCGCGCCTGGATGCCGCGCTGCTTTCTGGGACGACTGAAGACATGCTGGCGGCGATCCTCGGGTGGCTCGCCCGCGTTGCCGATCGCGATACCGTGGAGATCGGCTTTTCGGACGGGATAACCCGCGCGGGTCTGGACGATTTGGCGCTCTGGTTCGCTTCCGAGCTTCCGCTCAAGGTCGCCGCCGACTTCGACGCGCCGCTATCGAAACTGGCTCGTAACCTGGAACGGGAGATCGCCCAGTTGCGCCGCCACATCGGCTATTCCGCCGATCTCCTGGCACGAAGCCCGGAGCTACGCGGCCTCGCCATGGAGCATCCGGTGGCGGTGCGCATCGTGGATCGGCTCGGGGAGGAAGTGCCTCCGGGGCAGAACGTGCTCGACGTGGCGATATGCCCTGCGGAGGCAAGCTGCCGCTGGACTTATGATGTAAGCCGGTTGCCGGAGGCAGATGCGCGCGACCTGCTGGCCGGTTTCGAAGCGTTTCTATCTGCCGCCGATGCCGCACCGGACACGGCGCTCGGGCGGCTGTCGATATTGTCTGACTCCGAACGTGCATTGGTGCTCGACAGCTGGAACGAGAACTCGCTTCACCCTGCTGGAGAAGCCCCATGGTATCGTGACTTCGCCGAACAGGCTGCGAGGAGGCCCGATAATTTGGCCGTAACCGCAGGCAACGTTTCGCTGACCTATGGACAGTTGGATGCCCTTTCCAATCGGATGGCACGCTTACTGATCGCGCAGGGCGTCGGCAAGGAAACGCTGGTAGGTCTGCACCTGTCCCGATCGGCGGAGATGCTTGCCTGCCTCATCGCGGTACACAAGGCCGGGGGCGGTTACGTGCCGCTGGATCCTGCATATCCGCAAGACCGGATCGCGCACATGATCGCCGATTCGGGCATGACCCTGATCGTTAGCGAAGCCCGTCCGACGTCTCCGCTGCCGAAAACCGAAGCACGGGTTCTTGCGCTGGAAGATCTGCGCAGCGCAGCTGCCGCGTTCTCCGGCGATCCGTTCGACGGTAGTTCCAGCGGTGCCGACCTTGCCTACATGATCTACACGTCCGGTTCCACGGGACGGCCGAAGGGCGTGGTGGTCGAGCACCGCAACCTGCGCAACTTTTTCACCGGGATGGACGCTCATCTGGAGCCCGAGGGCACCTGGCTGGCAGTGACCAGCCTGAGTTTCGATATTTCGACGCTCGAACTGCTCTGGCCGCTGACGAAAGGCTGCCATGTCGTCCTGGCTTCGGAGCGGCAAGTGCGCGGCGATCTGGCTCCCGCGGCTCCCGCGCGCCATATCGGTTTCAGCCTGTTCTATTTCGCCAGTTCCGGCGGGAGCAATCCGGCCGATGCTTATCGGTTGCTGCTGGAAGGCGCACATTTTGCCGACGAGCATGGTTTTGAGGCCGTGTGGACGCCGGAGCGACATTTCCACGATTTCGGCGGGCCTTACCCCAATCCCTCGGTGGCCTCGGCGGCGATCGCGGCCGTCACTTCGCGGATCGCCATTCGCGCGGGCAGCGTGGTGGGTACGCTCCACCACCCCGTGCGGATCGCGGAGGAGTGGGCGCTGGTCGACAACTTGTCGAAGGGCCGGGTCGGAATAGCTTTCGCATCGGGCTGGCAGCCGAACGATTTCGTGCTCAATCCGGCGGCGTTTGCGGATCGGGCAGCATCTCTCAAGGCCTGCATGGAGGACGTGCGTGCGCTCTGGCGGGGCGAGAGCCGCCGCTTCCCCGGGCCGCTCGGCGGCGATGTCGAAGTGCTTACATATCCCCGGCCCATTCAGCCCGAGCTTCCCTGCTGGATCACCTCGGCTGGAAACATCGCGACATTCGTCGAGGCCGGGCGAGCGGGGGCCTTCGTGCTGACGCATCTGCTCGGGCAATCGATCGAGGAGGTGGCGGAAAAGATCGCAGCCTATCGCCAGGCTTGGCGCGAGGCGGGTCATGCCGGAGAGGGGCACGCAACGCTCATGCTCCACACGTTCCTTGGCGAGGACGAGGCGGAAGTCCGCGAACGCGTTCGCGGTCCGTTGATTGCATACTTGCGCACGGCAACGGCGCTCCTGCGCGACTATGCCTGGTCGTTCCCCGCCTTCAAGCGTCCGGGCGGCGCCGGGGCGAGCGGAGACGTGGACCTGGGCAGCCTCAGCGAGGCCGAGACGGAGGCGCTGCTGGACCATGCCTTCGAACGCTACTTCGAGACGAGTGGATTGTTCGGCACGCCCGAGGACAATCTGGCCCTGATCCGGCGTCTGGGAACCCTGGGGGTGGACGAGATCGGCTGCCTGATCGACTTCGGCATCGATACCGACACCGTCATCGCGCATCTGCCCGCGATCAACCGGCTTCGCGGTTTGGCGCAGGAGAGCGGAAAGGAGCGGGCCGGCGAATGCCCGTTGCACGAACTGATCCGGCGCCATGGAGTCACGCACCTCCAGTGCACCCCATCGCTGCTGCAGGCACTGGCGAGCGATCCTGCGGCACGTCCCGCGCTGGCGGGCTTGAAGCGTCTGATGGCGGGAGGAGAGGCGTTTCCGCCTGGTCTGGCGCAAGACATGCTGGGGCTGGTGAACGGCAGCGTGATGAACATGTATGGCCCTACGGAAACGACCGTATGGTCTACAGTTCACACCATAGTTCCGATCGACAAGGCTCCGCCGCTGGGCCGCCCCCTCGCCAACCAGCAGGTCTATGTTCTCGACCGTAGGCTCGAGCCGGTGAGACCCGGCACGCCGGGCGAACTGGTAATCGGCGGGGCAGGGGTCGTGCGAGGCTATCACCGACGACCCGAGCTTACCGCCGAGCGTTTCGTTCCGCATCCCTTCCACCCCGGCGAGCGGGCCTATCGCACAGGAGATCTGGCACGTCAGGGGGCCGACGGTACGCTGGAGTTTCTCGGCCGATTGGACCAGCAGGTGAAGATCCGGGGCCATCGGATCGAACTGGGCGAGATAGAAGCCGCGCTCGCCGCGCAAGCGGAAGTAAGCGAAGCCGTCGTGGTGGCTCGGGGCGAGGGCGGGACGACACGTCTCGTCGGCTATGTCGTTCCGGTCAGCCCGGCGGCGGCGTTCGATGCGTTGCGCGACCGTCTGCGGGAACGCTTGCGGATCCAGTTGCCGGAATTCATGGTCCCCGGTTCCTTCGTGCTGCTCGATGCCCTGCCGAGAACGCCGAACGGCAAGATCGATCGCAAGGCACTGCCCGAGCAGGGGAAGGAACAAGCCGCCCGACCGGCCGCGACATCCGAAGGCTCGAGCCAGAAGGTGTCCGTCGAAACCGCGGCCACGCCGTTCGAAGCGAAAATTCGCGCGATCTGGTGCGACCTCCTGCATCTTTCGCATGTCGGCCGCGAGGATAACTTCTTCGACATCGGCGGTCATTCGCTGCTGGCGATCCAGTTGCATCGACGGCTTCTCGCCATCGCGCCGGGTGCGGTCTCCCTGACCGACATCTTCCGCTTTCCGACCATCGCCGCCTTAGGCGCGCACCTTTCCAGCGAAAGCGCGCCGGATGCCGCCACGCGCGAGGGTCAGGACCGTGCACTGGCCCGACGCGCGGCACAGCTGCGCCGGGGAGCGGTTCGCTCCGTGATGAGGACCTGACAGATGGACCAGGCATTCGGATCGTTCGAGGATCGCGGCGAAAGCGTCGACGCAGCGTCGATCGCCATCGTCGGCATGGCGTGCCGCTTCGCAGGCGTGCGCGGGCCGGATGCGTTCTGGCAGCTCCTGCGAGACGGCCGCGAGGGGATCGTGACGTACAGCGAAGAGGAACTGCTCGCTTCCGGGGTCAGCCGGGCACTCCTGCGCCATCCGCGCTACGTCCGGCGAGGTGCGCCGCTGACCGACATGGAGTGCTTCGATGCCGGCCTCTTCGGGCTGAGCCAGCGCGACGCGGCGATCATGGATCCCCAGCACCGGCATTTCCTGGAGTGCTCGTGGGAGGCGCTGGAAGATGCGGGCCACACGCCCCAAGGTCTCGGCGGCATGGTCGGGGTCTTCGCCGGGTCCGGGCACAATGCCTACATGCCCTACAACCTGCTGGGCAACCGCTGCCTCGTGAAGGACACCGGGCTGTTCCTGCTGCGCCACACGGGGAACGACAAGGACTTCCTGACGACGCGGGTGTCCTACCTGCTCGACCTCAAGGGGCCGAGCATCAATGTCCAGACCGCCTGTTCGACCTCGCTGGTGGCCATCCACATGGCCGCGCAGAGCCTTTTATCGGGGGAGTGCGACATGGCGCTCGCAGGCGGCGCCTCGATCGAACTGCCGCATCGACAAGGCTACCTCTACGAAGAAGGCGAGATCCTTTCGGCAGACGGACGGTGCCGGCCCTTCGACGCATGCTCGCAAGGCACGGTCTTCGGCAGCGGGGTAGCCGTGCTCGCGCTTCGCCGCCTTGCCGACGCCGTGGAAAGCGGCGACCATATCCACGCCGTGCTGCGCGGATCGGCGATCAACAACGACGGCAGCGGCAAGGTCGGCTATCTCGCGCCGAGCGTGGAGGGGCAGGCCGCCGCCATCGCCGAAGCTCTGGCCGTTTCCGGCATCGACCCTTCCCAGATCGACTACGTGGAGGCCCATGGCACCGGGACACCGATCGGCGATCCCATCGAGGTGGCTGCCCTCTCTCAGGTCTTCCGGCAATCCGCCGCGCGCGCACGCCCCTGTTCGCTCGGCTCGGTCAAGGCGAATATCGGACATACCGATACGGCCGCCGGCGCGGCCGGGGTCATCAAGGTGGCCCTGGCGATGCGCCATGAAGAACTTCCCGCAGTGCCTCATTTCGAAGCACCCAACCCTGACTGCGCCTTCGCAACGAGCCCGCTCAGCGTTCAGGCCGTGCGGGAAGCCTGGCCCCGGCGCGACAACAGCCCCCGTCGCGCCGGGGTCAGTTCGCTCGGGGTGGGCGGCACCAACGCGCATGTCGTCATGGAGGAAGCGCCTCTGCGAAACGCGGGCGGCCCAAGCCGGCGGCATCAGTTGCTGCTCTCCTCCGCGCATAGCGAAAGCGCGCTCGCTGCCAACCTCAAGTCCCTGGCAGAGCATGTCTCGCAGCAGCCCGACCTCTCGCTTCCCGACGCGGCATTCACCTTGAGCATGGGACGGCGCCATCTTGGCTTGCGCGGCTTCGCAGTCGCCGGCACGCAAGCTCTCCTCCCGGCAGCGCAGGCGCTGGAGCAAGCGGCTGGGGCGAAAGCTCCGCCCCCAGCGATCCAAGGGCGCGGGGTGGCCTTCCTGTTCAGCGGCGGCGGCGCGCAACATGTCGATATGGCGCGCGGTCTGTATGAAGCCGAGCCGCTGTTCCAAGCCGAAGTGGATCGCGGGCTGCGGCTGCTGGACGATATCGGCGGCCCCGATCTGAAGCGCTGGCTGTTTCCCGCAGACATGGACCGTGGGCTTGCCGCCCGCGAACTGGAGCGGCCGTCCCATGCGCTTCCGGCGCTGTTCATCGTGCAGACCGCCCTGGCGCGGCTCTGGATGTCCCTGGGCGTCAAGCCGGCGGCGATGATCGGGCACAGCTGCGGCGAATATGCCGCCGCGCATATTTCCGGCGTGATCGATCTCGAAAGCGGACTGCGCATCGTTCATGCGCGGGGAGCGCTGTTCGAGAACACCGGCGCCGGAGCCATGTTGAGCATAGCCCTGACCGAAGAGGAACTGGTGCCTCTGCTGACGCCGGAACTATCCATCGCGGCGATCAATGCTCCTAGGCTCTGCGTTGCCTCGGGCGCTCCAAATGCGATCGGACGATTGCAAGAGGAACTCGCCGAGCTCGAGATCGAGGCGCAGCCGATCCCGATCACGGTGGCGGCACATTCGCCGATGCTCGATCCTATCCTTCCGGAGTTTCGCGCTCTGCTGCAGACGATTACGCTTCACGCTCCGAAAATACCCTTCGCATCGAACCTCACCGGCGACTGGGTCGCGGCGGGAGAGGCGACCGATCCGGAGTACTGGGTCCGCCACTTGCGCGAGCCCGTCCGGTTTACCGATGGCCTTCGGTGCCTGCTGGACGATGCGGATCGCGTTCTTCTTGAGGTCGGACCGGGGCGAACGATGTCGAGCCTGTCGCGCCAGCATCCTTCGCGCGGTGCCGCTCAGCCGGTCGTCAGTTCGATGCGGCACCCGGACGAAGATGTCATGGACGACGCGCGCTTTCTGGAAGCGGTTGGGGAACTGTGGTCGCTGGGCGTGGCGATTGACTGGACAGCGTTCTGGCAAGGCGAACGGCGGCTGCGCGTGCCGCTGCCGACGTACCGTTTCGATCGGCAGCGGCACTGGTTCGATCCTTCGCCGGTCAACGAGGATGGTGCGGAGGAGGGGGATGCCGATGCGCGGATGGATATGGCCGACTGGGGCTATGAGCCGGTGTGGACCCGTCAGGATCGCGCGAACGATGAGGACACCGAGGGAGACGAGGAGGCTGGCTCTGCCTTGGTCCTTTGCAACGGCAAGGGCTTTTCGGATCATCTTGCCGCGAGATTGCGCGCGTCGGGGATCGATGTCGTCACGGTGAGAGCTGGACGTCGGCGGTCCCGTCGCGGCGACGGGGCGTTCGTGATCCGTCCCTCTCGGCGCGAGGATTGGGCCTGGCTGCTGGAGGCGCTTTCCGAGCAAGGCCGACTGCCTGCGCGCGCCTATCACTGCTGGCTGGTACAGGAAGATCGCAAGACCACCGATCAAGGCGTGCTGGATAGAGGACTGTTCGCCGTGGCGGCGATGGCGCCTGAACTATCTGCCACCTGCGACGGGGTGGATATAGTGGTTGTCACCGACCGGGCGCAGCGTGTCGCCGGCGACCGCGACGTGGCCCCGCTCAAGGCGGCGGCACTGGGTGCTCGCGGGAGCATTGCCGCCGAATATCCGGACTTGCGCTTCAGCGCGGTGGATATCGAAAGTGGCATTCAGGAGGGGGCGGCGCTCCGTGGCTCGATCGAGGCCGTCTTGCGGGAACCTCGCATCGGTAGCGGGTCCGAAGTTGCGATCCGTGCCGGAGAGCGATGGACGCTGGGCTATCGTCCGTCCGCACAGGCGTTTGGCGGTAGCCCCGGCGCTCTGCTGAAGCCGGGCGGAACCTATCTTGTGACCGGAGGGCTCGGCGGTATCGGCCTGACTATCGCCGGAATGCTCGCCAGGACGTGCGCGGCCAGCATCGCGCTCCTGTCCCGCACGGCGTTGCCCGCTCGCGGGCAGTGGGAGACGCTGCTGGAACAAGGCGATCTGCAGCCTGCGATCGCCGACAAGCTGCGCGGTGTCATCGATCTGGAGCTGGCCGGGGCGAAAGTCGAGGTGGTGGTGGCGGATGTTGCCGATGCGCGGGCACTGCGCCGAGCGGTTCGCCAAGTCGAGGCTCAGTTCGGCAGGATCGAAGGCGTGTTTCACACGGCCGGAACGATCGATGACGAACTTGTGGAAACACGGCGCCCAGACGCCATGCAGGCGGTGCTGCGGCCCAAAGTGGGCGGCACCCTCGCGCTGGAAAAGGTCTTGGCCTCGCAGCCCCCGGAATTCCTGATGCTGTTCTCCTCGATCAGCGCCTTTGCAGGCTTGCCGGGACAAGCGGACTATGCCGCAGCCAACGCCTTTCTCGACGCTTACGCCCAGTCCCGCCGGAACGACCCGCTTACGCGGGTGATCTCGGTAGGATGGAGCCAGTGGGCCGAAGTGGGCATGGCGGCTGCTCTCGCCAGACGAGATATACCGAGCGCCGGGCAGGCGGCGGAGCTTGCTCCGGGTCGGCCCCTGGCACATCCTTTTCTGGATCGGGCCCATGCGATCTCGCAAGCCGAATTCGTGGCCGCTGGAACGTTGTCGCCCGACCGGCACTGGCTCCTGGACGAGCACCGCCTGACCGGCGTGGGGCCGCTGCTGCCGGGCACTGCCTACCTTGAAATCGCCCGTGCGGCAGTGGCCATGGTCGAGCCGGGGGCGCTGGAAATGAGCGACTTCGCATTCCTCGAACCTTTCATCGTGGCGGAAGGCGCCGCGCGCGACTTACGCGTCCACGTGCGCAAGGAGGACGAGGGTGCCTGGAAGGTCGCGGTCCTCGGCCGGGCGGCGGGCAGTTCGGGAGAGTGGACGGAGCATGCGCGCGGAACAGTTCGGGGGCATGATGCGCCATCTTCGCGTGCGGCTATCGACCTCGACGCCGTTGCCGCTCGCTGCCGTCCGGGCAGGGGCGGCAGCGAAGATCAGCCGAGGATGCGGTTCGGCCCCCGCTGGCAGACCATATCGCGCACGTTGATCGGCCAGGCCGAGGCATTGCTCCATCTCGATCTGCCGGAAGCGTTCGGCGGCGATCTCGAAAAGATCCTGCTGCACCCCGCCTTGCTGGACTTCGCCACGGCCGGAGCGCAAATCCTGATCGCCGGACGCGATGCGGAGCGCGACTTCCATGCGCCCTTTACCTACCGCCGGCTGGTGATGCATGCGGCGCTGCCGGCTCGTATCGTCAGCCACATCCGCTATCGACCGGACACCGACGCGAGCGGCCAGACGGCGGTGTTCGACCTGACCATCACCGACCCCGACGGGTTGGTACTGGTGGAGGTGAGCGAATTCACGATGGTCCGCGTGAACACCGCAGGCTTTGCGGAGCGGGCCATTGACGGAGCGCGTGACGGAGAAGTCCTGGAGAGCCGCCCGGGCATCCGCCCCGGGGAAGGTGCGGAAGTGGTGCACCGCCTGCTGTCCGGCGCTTGCCCGCCGCATGCCGTGATCTCGCCCTACGATCTTCAGGCTTCGTTGGCAGCCATGCGCCAGCCGCCCCGACCCAAGGATTTCGACGGAAGCGGCGACCCTGCCGAAGCGCCGCGCACCGAAACGGAGCGCCTTATCGCAGACTTGTGGTGCGACTTGCTGGGCACGGCGGCGGTGGGAAGGAACGACAGCTTCTTCGACCTCGGCGGCCATTCGCTTCTGGCCGTCCAGTTCATCAATCGCCTGCGCAAACGCACGGGGCGGACGCTTCCGCTGGCCGCGATGCTCGGGCACCCGACGGCGGCCAGTCTCGCCGCCGTTCTCGATCCTGAGAGTTCGGCCGAGGTGCTCGGTGCGGCGTCCATAACGCCCGAACCGGACGGCATCGTCACCATTCGACAAGGCGGATCCCGGACGCCCTTGTTCTTCGTGCACGATGGCCTGGGGGAAACGCTGCTCTACCGTGGCCTCGCGCTCAGGTTGGATACCGATCGGCCGGTGCTCGGCCTGGAGCCGCTGCGGCGGGACGACGGCTCCTACGCGCACACGCGTATCGACGAAATGGCTGCCCACTACGTGGCCCGGCTGCGCGGGGTGCAGGCGACCGGCCCCTACCTGCTTGCAGGCCTTTGCGCCGGCGGGGTCATCGCGTTCGAGATGGCCCGGCAGCTTCAGGACAAGGGAGAGCAAGTGGCCTTCGTGGGCATCATCGATGCCGCCGATGTGGAGGCGCGCAAGTTCCGCTTCCTGACGACGCGCCTCCGCCTTGCGCGGCTTCGCGGCCTGCTGAGACGCTCCGGCGTCTCTGAAGTGCTGCCGGATCTCGGCCGGAAGGTCCTGAACGCCGCCCGCTGGGAAATCGGGTCCCGCCTGCGCCAGGCGAAGGATCGCCGCACCGTGCGCTCCATGCGGGAGCGCGCGGATTCCGGGGCCATGCACCGGGCTGGAACGACGGGCGCGGGTGCGATCTCCTTCCTGAAACTCTATGAAGTGGCCCACCGGGAGCATCGTCCGAGCGGAATGTTCGAGGGCGGGAGCGTAGCCTTGTTCAAGGCGGCCGACGATACCGAACTGCCCGACGACACGCCTTACAGCCTCACCTACCGCGATTATGCGCTCGGCTGGGGCAAGCGGGTGCGCGACGAGATCGTCATCGTGGATATACCGGGCGGACACAGCAGCAATCTCCAGGAACCCTACGTGGACCGGCTCGCGCCCTTGTTTCAGGATGCGCTCGACGCCGCTCTGGCCGGCGGCTGCAGGGCCGTGGAGCCGATCGGGGTTGCCGCCGAATGAGCGAAACCGTCCCCCTGCATTCGATTGACGTGGTGATCGTCAATTACCGGACGGCGGCGCTTGCCCTTTCCTGTCTGGATAGCCTGGCGGCGGAGGCTGGCGAAGGGATGCGGATCCGGGCCGTCGTCATCGACAACGCATCGCCGGATGGGTCGGCTGACGTTATAGAGAATGCAATCAGGGAACGGGACTGGAACTGGGTTCATCTTGTCCGCTCGCCGGTGAACGGCGGTTTCGGGGCAGGCAACAATCTCGGCATCGATCTGGTCCTGCAGCAGGAGCGACCGGCCGATCTTGTCTGGCTCCTAAATCCCGACACCCGCGTCATGCCTGGAGCAGCCCGTGAGCTGGCACGCTTCATGGCCTGGAACCGCGCAGCCGGTCTGGTCGGAACGGCTTTGCTCGAGGCGGATGGAAGTCCCTGGCCTTTCGCCTTCCGCTTTCCTTCGATCCAGAGCGAGATCGAGCGCGGCCTGCGATGGCGCTTCTCGTCCCGCCTTCTCGCCGGTTACGCGGTCGCCCGGCGGATGGGCGAGCAGCCGGAACGGGCGGACTGGGTCAGCGGCGCCAGCCTGGCGATCCGGCCCGCACTCCTGCGCGAAGGCTTGCGGTTCGACGAAGGCTACTTCCTGTACTTCGAAGAGATCGACTTGTGCCTCGCGGCGCGTTCGTATGGCTGGGAGTGCTGGTATCTGCCCCAGGCGCGCGTCCTGCACATCGCCGGGCAGAGTACGGGCGTAACCGACGCCCAGGCCGTGCATCGGCGCGTGCCTGCGTACTGGTTCGAGTCCCGCCGGCGCTACTTTCGCAAGAACCATGGCCTGGTCTATGCCATCGCGGCAGATCTGGGATGGATGGCCGCTCACGCGGCGTTCCGTACGAAGCAGGCGCTGCGCCGGGATCCCTCCGTCGATCCGCCGCACCTGCTGGGGGACTTCCTGCGCCACAGCCTCGCCGCGCCGCGCAGATGACGCCGATCCCCTCGAACGATCACGGCCTGTTCGGGCTTGTGGTGACGCAGCTGTCGGCGCCGTTCTGGCTATGGCGGATCGAGGTGCCTCGTCTGATCGACCCTGCCGTGCTGGCGTGCCTCTCGGCGCAGGAGCGTGTTCGCGCGGCACGCTTTGCAAGCGAGTCCCTAGCGCGACGATATGCCGTGGCGCACGGCGCCTTGCGCCTTCTGGGCGAGCGCTGTTTCGGCGTTCCCGCTGCACACCAGCGATATGTTCACAACGCCTATGGCAAGCCGATTCTGGCTAACCTTCCGCAGGCGCGGTGCAGCCTCAGTTACAGCGGCACGAATGTCCTCGCCGCCTGGTCGCTGGACCATGAGATCGGCGTGGATCTGGAATGCGCGCGCCCTATCGCCGATGCTGCCGATCTGGCCGATCTGCATTGCACGGCGCGCGAACGGCAACGGCTACCGCGCCCGGGCGCGGCAGGGTACGACCGCGCCTTCCTGGCGCTTTGGGTGCGCAAGGAAGCCTGCGTCAAAGCGCTGGGCAGAGGCCTCGGCATCGCTCCTTCCTCGTTCGAATGCGACATCGATCCGGGGACGACTATCGTTCACATCCACGGCTCTCTTGTCGAGAGTCACGTCTGCAACCTGAAGGACGACCTCTTGGTCGCCTGGGCCCGATGCATCCGGGTGAACCGGTCTGATCGGAACCATCGGCCTGTCTTTGCCTGCTTCCCTACTGATGGAGTTGCAGAAGCCCTTCGCGAATGACATGAGCGATCATATGCGCGCGATTGCGTGTTCTGGTCTTCAAACGGACGTTTTCCACATGCCGCTCGACCGTGCAGGGCGCGATGTTCAGTTCGATGGCCGTTTCCTTTGCCGAACGCCCCATGGCTACGAAGCGCAGGACATCCAGTTCACGAGCCGTAAGTTGCACAGCTTCATTGTCAAATCTGTACATGAAATTCCCCCTACATTTCGATGTTGATGATCGAACCCCCCTAACTTCCGTTGAGACAATACCGAGCCTCATCGGCAAATGTTGCATCGCGGAGCATACGAGTCACGCTATATTTTGGAGCGGGTGCGGAGCCGTTTGGATTCCGCGCCCGCCAACGCGCAGTCGCATGAGCCTAAGGACTATCCTGATTCGACCGGATACTCATTAGAGTTAGCCGGTGGTGTTATGATCACGATTATACAGATGCTCTGCCCGCTGGAGACCCGAGAAACTTAGCGGAAGCGGTGATCCTTGGCAGTGCGACGGGAAAGATCACCGTCGACCCGGTCGGCGCGGGGCAGCAATGCCGCGGTGATCTGGCGGCCGCAGAGCATGCGTGCCTGACCCTGGTTGGCGAGTTCGCGTGCCAGCACGGCGGCCTGGGTGCGGTTGGTCACCGAAAGCTTTTTCAGCAGCGACTTCACGCTCGCCTTGACTGCGGATTCGCTGATGCCGATGTCACGGGAGATCGTCTTGTTAGGCAACCCGCGTTCCAGCGCGCCCAATACCTCCCATTCCCGCTCTGTAAGATCAAAGCCCTGGCTTTCACGGTGCTGCATGGGAACGTCCGTGATCAGCAGCAGGTTTTCCAGGAGTCCGATGATCTCGGGCGGCGCGACCTTTTGTCCGACGGCCACCATCTGCATCATCGCCACGAGCGACTGATAGGGCACTTGGTCGAGGAAGTAGGCATAGGCACCGGCGGCGAAGATCGCCGTCATCTCGGTGAAAGCGAACGCCGATACCAGGGCTACCACGCGAGCGTTGGGAAAGCGGCGCAGGATCTCGGCGATCACGGCAGCTCCATCGTTGCCCAGCAGGGAACCGCCGACGACGATGACGTGCGCAGCTTCCGGATCGGCCGGCAGCGCGAGCCGTTCGACGGCGTCCACCGATTCCGCAAGGTCGAAACCGGAGTCCGAGAGGATGCGGCGAACGCCTTCCCTTATCAGCGAATTCCGTATGGCTACCGATACACTCGTCGTCATGATCGCTCGCAGGCCTCTCTGCTTCGTCGCACCGTGAGGATGCATGAGGTCCGAGGAAGATCCGTTCCGCCCAACGAAATCCGGTCACCCGGAAAAATCGACTGATCCGTCCGGCGCTGCCGGGACTTGACCAGCCTAGCGCCAACACGTGGTTTTTGACAGATTCCCCTTTTGGGGAGGGTGGTTTTCACCATGCCCCAGGTGCCGCTTGCGCCTGCCGGTGTTCCAGACGTCGGATCATCCGCCGTAGCGGGCTTTCGAAACCCTCGTGCAGCACCCAGGCCAGGGTCGTCACCATCGCGCCGGCGGTCAGGGTCGCGATCCCGTCGCTGACGGCAGGATCGAAACCTCGGTTCAGGGCTTCACGGGAGAAGCGATCCACCAGGCCGATCGCCTGGAAATGCAGCAGGTAGACGCCGAAGGACACTTTGCCCAGCAACATCAGGGGCGGCGAAGCGAAAAGGCGCTTCAGCAAGCCGCGGTCCTGCGCAAGAGTGGCGACCAGCAGGATCATCGCCAGATAGGCGGGAAAGTCCGACCGCGCCTGAGCAAGCGTGACCAGTACCAGCAGCAATACCCCGCACTGGAACAGGTTTCCCGAAAGCACCGGGTTGAACGTGCCGTGGCGGAACAGGCGATGGAGCAACTGCCCGATCACGAACCCGGCAAGGCACCGCACCAGCGTATAAGGCGTGAAATACAAGTCGAGTTCGCCTTTGGCGATGGGCGTCCCGATGTAGTGGCGGCTCGCCGCCACGGTCATCGCCAGAACGGAGAGCAGGGCGGCCATGCCGGTAACCAGCGCAACTTTCCGGCTCGATCGCAGGCAAGCCAGCGCGATCAGCGGGAATAGCAGATAGGCGATCATTTCCGCGCTGACCGACCAGGCGGGCGGGTCCATGCTCGGCCAGTCGCCAAGGGACTGCATCATCACGAGGTTGGCGCTCAGCGTTACGTATTGCGGCACGTTCAGGGCACCCCGTTCCAGCGCGAGAGTCACGAACGCCAGCGTCGCCAGCAGATAGAGCGGATAGATCCGGGCGATCCGGTGCAGCAGGAAACTGCGCTGCCGGAATGTCCCGGAGGTCAGCGCCTCGCCGTAGACATGGGCCATGACGAAGCCGCTCAGGATGAAGAACAGGTCGACCGCAAGGTATCCGTGCAGGAGCAGCGTCGAGAGCGGCCCGGTAGCGATCATCTTGAGGTGGAAGTGGTAGAGCATGACGAACAGCGCCGCTGCACCCCGCAGGCCGGTCATGGGTCGGATTTCCCGCGCCGGGAAGGTTGCCGTTGCCGGTCCTGCTGCTCCTTGCATCGCTGGCTCTCCCTCTCGATCGGCATTGTCCTATCAGATGAGGCGAAGCGTAATCCGAGGCATCGCCCCCTGAAATCTGATCAAGGGGGCGAGCTTTGTGGTTGTCCGGCAAGAGCAGCGAGCTAGAACCTCAGCCATGCGGATCGAACTGTTCATCGCGGCCGGACTTGCCTTGCAGATGCCCCTTACGGCGGCAAGGGCTCAGGATGCGGCGGAGACCTCGGCGGCGGGACCTGTCGATCCCGCATTTGCCGGCCATTATTACCTGTCCGGGGTGATGGAAACCGGGTCGGAACTGCTGCTGCGCCCTGACGGCACTTTCGAGTGGTACATCAGCTATGGTGCGCTGGATCAGTTTTCGCGCGGTGCCTGGCATCGTCAAGGCGGTGAGATCGTGCTCGTGGCAAGCCGGCCCGGCAAGGACCGTCCACTGTTCGCCTATCTGGATCGGCAGCCCTGGTCGGCGGATGCGGAGCAGGAGCGCCTAGACCTCGAGCAGGCTGCGTTGGAGGAATCCGTTCGTCGGCGTTGTCCTTTCCTTGGCGGCGGGATCGTCACTGCCGAACCGGTCGTGGAGCCGGTCCCTATGTTGGACATCGGGACAGGTGTGAATGTGGCAACGCAAGAGGACGGTGAGCGGCAGGTCAAGGCGCGCGCTGCCGCGGATGCAGCGATCGCTGCCGCTCGCACCGCCCGGGAACGATTGGAAAGCACCGCCCGCCGGGTCATGGCGAAAGGCGCCGCGATGAAAGAAGAGGAGGAGGCGGAAGCCCGCCGCCTCACGCAGGCTTGGGAGGAAGCGCGCGGCGCGGCGCTGCGGGCGGCTCGCGAGGCCGGGATGGCGGAACCGGATTTGTCGGAGCCTGAACTTCCCGAAGCCTGCCGTCTGCCGGATTCCGTCGCTGCCGAAGCTCAGCCATCCGAACGGTGGCGCGGCGGTTTGGCGGTCCTCGTCGTCGATCCGCAAGCGGGTGAAGAAGCGCGCGGCGTACATGTCGAGCTGCGCTTCGCGGATGGGCAGGAGAGCGAAGTCACGACCTCCGGCGGACTGGCTCTGGTCCGCGACGGCGACGGCGCCCCGCTCGTTGCCGCCGTGCTGAGCGCGCCTTACGCGCCGGGCCGATCGATCGAAGTCGCCGTTCCCGAGGTTCGCTCCGGCGTCGTGCGCTTCTCCATCGATGCCGAGCAGGTCACCGCCTCGCCCTTCGAACGAATGACCCTGCGGATCGACGGAACCTCGCTGCTGCCCAGTGAACTTGGAAGGGGCCGCTACTCGCGCTGATCGTCGCTCCGGGCGGGAACCTGCGGAAGCGGAAGGCGATATCTAGGGCAGTCCTTTTCCGAAAAGCGCCGCCCATGTTCCATCGAGCCTGCCTGTTCCTTCTTCTTGCGGCGCTCCCGAGCGCGGCCTTCGCCCAGGAGCGCGACTATTGCCCAGATCGTCCTGGGATCGCCGCGCCCACATGTACCATGGCGCCGGGGAGGATCTCTTTCGAAGCCGGGCTGGGCGACTGGACCTTGAGCCGGGACGCGGCGGAGCGGGAGGATGTCGTGGTGACAGGGGATTTCCTGCTGCGCCTGGGCATCGCCGATCATGCCGAGGTGCAACTCGGGTGGACAAGCCTCGGTTTTTCCAGAACCCGCGACCGCGCTGCCGGAGATGTGGAGCATCGAACTGGAACCGGAGACGTCATGCTGGCACTGCGGCGCAATCTCGCGAACCCGGACGGGGCCGGCTTTTCCGCGGCGGTCATGCCTTTCCTGTCCCTGCCTGCCGGGCGCCGACCGATCGGCGCTGGGGACTGGGGCACGGGGCTGCGCGTTCCGCTGTCCTATGAGGTCTCCTCGGCGATAACTTTGGAGATGATGCCGGAGGTCGATGCCGAAGCGAACGAAGGGGGCAAAGGGCGCCATCTTGTTCTGGGCGAGGTTGTCGGGCTTGCCGCGCACCTGAACGATGCGCTGACTGCCACTGCCGAATATCAGTTCCGCAAGGTGGACGAGCCGGGCGATCATCACGGAGAGCATACGTCCGGTTTCTCGATCGCCTGGCAAACTTCCGATCGCTTCCAGGTCGATCTCGGCGTGAATGCCGGCCTCGACCACGACGCGGACGATCTGGAAGTGTACATGGGCATTTCCCGCCGATTCTAACGGCTGCGCCCCGTTCCACGTCACGCCGTGATGCTGCAGTGCGAAACAGGCTCTTGCGAGCCGGCCGAGGATACGGCAAGATGACGGCAACATCGGAGTCCCGCTCGCAAAGGCGCGAGTAGGATCCAGCAGTCCATCGGGCTGTCAGAAGAGGCAACGACGCCATCGGTCGAACCCAGAACAGGGTTCCGGCCGGTGGCGTTTTTTTCGTTTGGGGAAGACGTGGCGAGCAGCAAGGTCAAGAGCGCATGTCCCTACTGCGGCGTCGGGTGCGGCATCGTCATGGAAGTGGCGGAAGGCCGGATCGTCAAGGTCACGGGAGACAAGGAGCATCCCACCAACTTCGGGCGCCTCTGCACCAAGGGGAGCAGCTGCCACATACCCATCACGGCGCCGGGACGGGCCGAAACGGCTTATGCCCGCATCGACGGCAGCAGAGATCAGGGCGCCATTCCGATGACCGAGGCGATCACGCGCACCGCGAAGGGCCTGCGAGCGATCATCGACAGAGACGGCCCGGACGCGGTCTCGTTCTACGTCTCGGGCCAGATGTCTCTTGAAGCGCAGTATCTTGCCAACAAGCTCTGCAAGGGGTTCATCGGCACCAACAACATAGAGAGCAATTCGCGGCTTTGCATGGCCAGCGCGGCCAGCGGGTACAAGCTGTCGATCGGCGCCGACGGTCCTCCCGGTTCCTATCAGGACTTCGACAAGGCCGATGTCTTCTTCGTGATCGGCGCCAACATGGCGGACTGCCATCCGATCCTGTTCCTGCGCATGATGGACCGCGTGAAGGCGGGGGCCAAGCTGATCGTGGTCGATCCTCGCCGCAACGCCACGGCGGAGAAGGCAGACCTCTTCGTGCAGATACGCCCCGGAACCGATCTGGCACTGCTGAACGGGCTGCTCCATCTGCTGTTCGAGCAGGGCCACGTCGATCACGACTTCATCGCCGCCCACACCGAAGGCTGGGAAACGATACCTGCGTTCCTTGCCGACTACCCACCGGCGCGCGTATCCGAAATCACCGGCATTGCCGAAGCCGACCTTCACCTGGCCGCCAAATGGATCGGCGAGGCGGGCGCCTGGATGACCTGCTGGACGATGGGCCTCAACCAGAGCACCCATGGCACCTGGAACACCAATGCGATCTGCAACCTTCACCTCGCGACCGGTGCGATCTGCCGTCCGGGGGCAGGGCCGTTTTCGCTGACCGGTCAGCCCAATGCCATGGGCGGCCGCGAAATGGGCTATATGGGGCCGGGGCTGCCAGGCCAGCGTGCCACTCTCAGCGAGAACGACCGCCATTTCGTCGAGGATGCCTGGCGCGTGCCGCGCGGCACCCTGCGCACAGAAACCGGAGCGGGAACCGTCGCAATGTTCGAGGAGATGGCGGCAGGGCGGATCAAGGCCTGTTGGATCATCTGCACCAATCCCGTGGCGAGCGTGGCCAACCGCAAGACGGTGGTGGCCGGACTGGAGGCGGCCGAACTCGTCATCGTGCAGGACGTTTTCGTGGACACCGAGACGAACCGCCATGCCGACCTCATTCTCCCCGGAGCGCTCTGGGCAGAGGCCGAAGGCGTCATGGTCAATTCCGAGCGCAACCTGACGCTCATGCAGAAGGCTGTCGACCCGCCCGGCGAGGCCATGGCAGATTGGGAGATCATCGCCCGCGTCGCCTGCGAAATGGGCTACGCTCCGGCGTTTTCCTATGACTCCGCCGCCGAAGTCTTCGAAGAAATCAAAACTTTCTGGAATCCGCGTACCGGCTACGACATCCGAGGCGCCAGTCACCAGCGTCTTCGCGAAACGCCGCTGCAATGGCCTTATCCGCCCGACCACGCGGCCGATCGCAATCCCATCCGGTATCTCAACGAAGGAGCGAGCCAGTCGCCGAGGATCGAAGCGGATGGCAGCCGTCCGTCTCTCGCGTTCCCGACGGAAAGCGGCAGGGCGCGTTTCCTGCCCCGGCCGCACATGGATCCGGCAGAGATGCCCGATGCGGACTATCCGCTTGTCCTCAACACCGGCCGCCTTCAGCACCAGTGGCATACGTTGACCAAGACCGGGAAAGTGCCGATGCTGTGCAAGCTCAATCCGGAGCCCTTCCTTGAGTTGCACCCGGAGGACGCCGTTGCGCTGGGCATTGGTGAAGGCGATAGGGTGGAACTGCGCTCGCGCCGGGGACGCGCCGTGCTTCCAGCGGTGATTACGGAGCGGGTAAGGCCTGGTAACTGCTTCGCGCCGTTCCATTGGAACGACGTGTTCGGCGATGATCTTTGCGTGAACGCCGTCACCAGCGATGCCGTGGACCCGATCTCGCTGCAACCCGAGTTCAAGTTCTCCGCAGTGGCTCTCACACGCGTGTCGGGGCCGGTGGAGCGAGATGCCGAGCCTCCCCTTCAGGAGGATAAGACGGCGCCCTTTTCGGCCAGCATACCTGCCGCCGGGGGGCTGATGCCTTCGCAGGCGGCCGCCATCGACGCCTTTGCGCAAGTCATGGGGTTGTCGCCGGGCGACACTCCGGTGTTGTCGCTGGCGGAAGAAATCTACCTCAACGGCTTCATGACGGGCCTGCGAACAAGCGAGCCGGTCCGCACCGTTCCCCTGCTGCCGGACGGCGCTCCCTTGGAGACAGGCAAGCGGCATTTCGTCAATGGGCTACTCGCCGGCCTTTTCGCGCGAAGGCCCGTCACGGTCGACGAGGCTGGCCTCGCGGGGTTGGACATTGCCCCGGCCCAAGCCCGCCAGGCCGAGGAAGCGGCGTCGCAGGTGCTG
This sequence comes from Novosphingobium lindaniclasticum LE124, assembly GCF_000445125.1. Taxonomy (GTDB): domain Bacteria; phylum Pseudomonadota; class Alphaproteobacteria; order Sphingomonadales; family Sphingomonadaceae; genus Novosphingobium; species Novosphingobium lindaniclasticum. Next base: position 183,233 of record NZ_ATHL01000076.1, on the reverse strand, counting down.
GTGCTCTGGGCCTCCCAGACGGGCAACGCGGAAGGTTTCGCGGAAGAATGTGCAAGACGCCTGGAGGCGCGGTCGTGCCGCGTCAGCCTTGCGGCGCTGGACAGCGTCAAGCCCGGCGATCTTGCCTTGGCGGGTCAGGCACTCATCATCGCCAGCACGTTCGGCGACGGCGATGCGCCTGACAATGGCGGCTCGTTCTGGTCCTCGCTGGTTGCGCAAACAGCCGCCAGCCTGACAGATCTGCGTTATTCGGTGCTGGCTTTCGGAGATTCAAGCTACGATCAGTTCTGCGGGTTCGGCCGAAAACTGGATGCCCGACTGGAGGAACTCGGTGCTCGCCGCCTCGCGCCTCGCGCCGAATGCGAACCTGATTACGAGGAAACGGCCGGACAATGGCTGGACGCCGTGATCCGCGCTGTGCTCGCGCGCGACGACCGTGAGCCTGCACTTGCCAAGGCCGCCGTTTCAAGGGGCGAGGCAGTGCCTTTCTCACCGCCGCCGCCCCAGGCTGCGAAGGGCGGCTCGACTTATAGTCGCAAGTCGCCGCTCCACGCGCCCATGATCCGCAATATGCTGCTGAGCGGTCTGGGTGCGGGAAAAGAGGTCCGGCAATTCGGGTTCGATCTCGCGGGCCGGGACTTCTCCTACCGCGCCGGCGATGCGCTCGGCGTCTGGCCGGTCAATTGTCCCGCGCTCGCCGCTGAAATTCTGGACTTGCTGGACCTTCCCGCCGAAACCCCGGTCACGGTCAAGGAGCATGGCGAAGTACCGCTGCACGAGGCGCTCCTGCGTCACTGGGACATCGCCAAACCGACGCGCAATATCCTCGAACTGATAGCCGATCGGCTGCCGGAGGCCGCTTTCGTGCCGCTGCTCGATCCCGAGCGCAAACCGGACTACGACCGCTTTTTGCGCGAGCACCAGATCGCCGACGTCCTGCACGCTACCGGAGCACGCCTGACGCCCGGCGATCTCATGCAGGTCATGCGGCCGATCCAGCCCCGGTTCTACTCGATCGCGTCCAGCCCCCATGCCCAGATCGACGAAGTGCAACTGACCGTGTCGGTTCTGCGCTATGCCAATCAGGGGCGGCGGCGCGGCGGGGTGTGCTCCACCTTCATGGCGGACCGCGCGGAAGAACTGGGCGCAGGCCTGTTCCTGCAGCCTGCCGCGCACTTTCGTCCACCGACGGACCCGTCCCGAGCTGCGATCATGGTGGGGCCGGGCACCGGGATCGCACCGTTCCGCGGGTTCCTGCACGACCGCGCGGCCACGGGCGCTGTCGGCAGCAACTGGCTGTTTTTCGGTGAGCAGCACGAAGCGACCGACTTCTACTATCGCGAGGAGATCGATGCGTGGCGTCGCTCCGGGCATCTCGATCGGCTCAGCCTCGCATTCTCGCGCGACCAGGCCGACAAGATCTACGTGCAGGACCGCATGATCGCGGAGGGCGCGGAACTGTGGCGCTGGATCGAAGGGGGCGCGAATTTCTACGTCTGCGGCGATGCCGGCCGAATGGCGAAGGATGTTGATCTCGCTTTACGTCGCATCGTGGCGATCCATGGCGGCATGAAATCCGATGCAGCGGAGGATTACGTCGCCCAGATGCGACAGGACCGGCGCTATCTTCGCGATGTCTACTAGGCCGTAAACGAAGGCTTGGGGAGGCTTTCATGAAGCGGCGTGAAACCTCTTCAGAATGCCGCGCGTTGCTGAAGGGATTCGCATTTGGAGAGCAGTGATGACAGCAAGAGGACCCCAGGTTCGAACGGAATTGGCATCTCGCGATTCATTCCCTGCCCATTCGGCGGTTCTTTGCGGTTCGCAGGCGCTCGTCACCGGGCCGGTGGACGAGCGGGCGCGGTCTTTTCTCGTCTGGATGCTGGCGCGCCGCGATGCACGGCGCGGGCAGCTTGCGGTGGACTGGCCGGAACTCGCTTCGTGAGCCGTCTGGAACCTGGGGCCGCGTAACGAGTTCGGTGGTTCTCTCGACAAGGAGTGCATCATGCCGATAGCGAAGTTTGAGACACCTGAAGGCGACGAAGTCGAGGTCGATCCGGCCGACGTCGTCAACATCTCGGAAGGCGCCGAGGACGAAACCACCACGATCGAGTTGGACAGCGGGGAGGAAATCACCGTGGTAGCCACTCGCCTGGAAGCCGCGGCGGAACTGGGCCTCGATCCGCTCGATTTCGTCGACGCCGATGATGACGACGCGCTCGCGGAAGACTATGATGACGACGACGCGGACAGCGGCGAGGACGGTTACGAAGACGAGTGATGGGAAGGGCCGCCACGGCCCTTCCACCGATCTGGAGACGATATGCTTGAACATGTTCCTCGCTGGCTGGGCGGACTGATGACGAACGTGCGGGCGGGCCATGCCAAGCTCGCCATCGTTCAGGAGGATGTCGCGAGAGGGGCCGGTTTCATCGAACTTTCCAGCCCTGCTTTCGCCAACGGCAGCCGTTTGCCGCTGCGCTTCACCGCCGATGGCGAGGGAGTGTCACCGCCGCTGGTCTGGGGCGATGTGCCAGAAGGCACCGTCAGTCTGGTATTGCTGGTGGAAGACCCGGACGCCCCTGCACCCAACCCGCTGGTCCATGCGCTGGTCTGGAACCTGCCTCCCACGGAGCGGCGGCTTGCCGAAGGCGAGATTCAGGCCGATGGGATCGGCGGGCCAGACGGGCGCGACGTCGGCCGCAACAGCTATTTCCTGGAAGGCTGGCTTCCGCCCGATCCGCCGCCCGGTCATGGTGCGCACGACTACGTGTTCCAGCTTTTCGCGCTGTCGGAAGCGATCGATGTGGACGACAATCCCGGCCGCTCCGAAGTGGTCAGCGCCATCAGCGGCCGTGTTCTCGCCGCCGGCATGCTGGTCGGCAACTACTCGCGGGATGAGCCTGCAGGGTCCGAAAACGCTGCCGAGGTGCCGTTCCCAGTCGGCGGCGCCCGCATCCAGACTGCCTGATCCCGGCAGCCGGTCATAGACGGACGCGCTTCCACGCGGAAGCGCGTCCGTTTCGTCTGGGCGCAGTCACTCCGACGCGCAGGATCCCTCAACCGGTCGGATCGTTCTCCAGCTACATGGCGCGTCAGGTACGCGCCTATCGGGAGAAGCACATGCCAAGAGGCGACAAAAGCAGCTACACCGACAAGCAGAAGCGCAAGGCCGAACATATCGAGCAAGGCTACGAGGCACGCGGTGTCAGCCACGAGGAAGCGGAGCGGCGCGCCTGGGCCACGGTGAACAAGGAGTCCGGCGGCGGCAACAAGTCTGGTTCCGGTCGCGGCAAACCGGATACCCATGTCGCGTCATCGCGCGGCGGCAAGGCGCACAAGTCCGGCTCGAAAGAACAGCGTTCGGCTGCGGCGCGCAAGGGTTGGGAAACGCGGCGACGCAACGGGAATGGCTGAAGGTGTGAACCAACCCAGCCTGCCGCGCCGCAGGACACCGATAGTCGATCCTCAGCCGCGCGCTAACCCTTTAAGAATGTCGACTAATCCTTTGTTGCTGGCCACCGGGGGCGGGGGAAGCCGAACCGCGAAAGGCAGGACCGCGACGATCTCTAGAGTATAATGGCGGGCTCCATCGCCATCCCCTAAGCTCCCCGCCAGATTGCCAATCATCCGGGAAATCGACACGTGAGCGGGCTTGCCAAGCGGATCGTCAACAAAGTCCTGCCGCGTCCGGTCGCGACCCGCCTGTGGAGCGAGGCGCAGTTTCGGGAAAGAGTGGCAAGGCTCCCGCTCGGTGTTCCGGAGCGTCACAAGCTGCGGGGCGAACTGGTGATTTCGCTCACCTCCTATCCTGCGCGCTATGCCACGCTTCACCTGACGCTGCGGAGCCTCCTTCGCCAGGACACCGCGCCGGACCGCATCGTCTTGTGGATTGCCCGAGACGACGTTGCGGCGCTGCCGAAGAAGACGCGCGAGGTTCTGGATAGGGGCATAGAGCTTCGCATCGTGGAGGATGCGCGCAGCTACAAGAAGCTGATCTTCGCGATCCCGGCCTTTCCCGAGGCTTACCTCGCCACTGCCGACGACGACGTGTTCTATCGGCCCGACTGGCTTACCGATCTGGTGGCAGGGCAGTCGGATAACGCCTCGGAAACCCCGGTCATCACATGTCACCGTGCACACCGCCTGGGCGAACAAGGGCCGCAGCACCTGATACCCTATCACGATTGGGAATGGGACGTTCAGGATCCGGCCGCTCGTGTTCCCTGTGCGAACCTGATGCCGACCGGAATCGGCGGCATCCTCTATCCTCCTGGTTCTCTCCATCCCGACGCGGTCAGACGGGATCTCTTCGAGACTTACGCGCCTTCTGCGGACGACCTGTGGTTCTACTGGTGCGCAAGGCGGGCAGGTACGCTCTATCGCAAGGTCGGGGGCCGCTTCGACCAGACGGCGTGGTGGTCTTCGCAGAAGGAGCGGCTCTACGATCACAACCAGCGCGAGAACGATCTCCAGATCGCCGCGCTGGTGCGCGATTTCGGCAATCCGCTGCGCATGCCGGCGTCGGCGGGTGGGAAAGCGGCGACAGTTGATCGGTAGCTCTCGGAAGGGCCGCGCGAGTAGCTATTTATGGTGATTGATCGCCTTTCGGCCCCACGCCTAACAGAGGCTCCACACCAAGGACGGGATGATCGCGTGGCGTCTATCTGTGTCGTCATTCCCTTGCATAACAAAGGGCCGCACATAGCTCGCGCGCTCGATTCCGTCATGCGGCAAACGGCATCTGCGGCCGAGATCATCGTGGTGGACGATGTTTCTGCGGACGAAGGGCCGCAGATCGCGGGCCGCTATCCCGGCGTGCAGGTTCTCAACCGCAGCAAGCCGGGGCCGGGCGGCTATGCGGCCCGCAACCTCGGCATCCGCTCGGCAAGATCGGACCATATCGCCTTCCTCGATGCGGACGACGAATGGGCCGAAAACCATCTGGAAACGATGGGCGCGATGATCCGCGCCGCGCCCCGGGATACGGTCCTGTTCGGCACGGGGTACGACGAAGTCCATCCCGGCGGCCACAGGATCGTGGACGTGTACCGCCGGTCAGGCGGAGCGCAGCGATCGCTGGCTTTTCCCGACTTCGTTCGTGCCTGGCTGGATTGCGGCGAGTGTCCCGTCTGGACATCCGCGATCGTCGCCAGACGGAGCGCCTTGCTCGAAGCCGGGCTTTTTCCGGAGGAGCGCTGCCGGCGGGGCGGTGACAAGGATCTGTGGCTACGGATGGCAGGGCAAGGAAAAGTGCAGTTGAACCCCGTCCAGACTGCCGTCTACTTCAAGGACTCGCAGAACATGGTGACCGCGCTCGCCCACGACAACGTCTGCCACTGCATGGTGGAGACAATTCTGGCGATGCAGGAACAGGCGCCGCGATCCACCCGCAAGCTGCTAGTCAGGCTGGCGAACCGCGAGACCTTCCAGTATGCGCTGCGCACCGCCAAGAGCCAGCGCGTGCGGCATGCCAGTTGGAAGCACTTCAAGCCCTGGCACAATCCTCTGCAATTCGCCGTCCTGCTGGGTCTCTCTTCACCCTTGTGCAGGCCGCTCGCGCGGATCGGCATGAGCCTGAAGAAGCTGTCGGCGCGGGGCTAGGGTGGGGGAGAAGGCCATGCCGCTTGCCGGACACGCTCCCGCCGCCGGACGAAAGCCGCGCGTTCACCTCGTGAACCCGATGCTGAACCCGTCGGGGGGCAGCGAGTGGCGGACGATAAGCCTCTATCGTCAGCTCGAGCCTGCGGCGGATGTGCGGATCTGGCACTTCCGCGAGGCGCCGTCCGACGCCTTTTCGAACGTGCGGCTATCAAGGATCGATACGAGGAAGCTTTCCTTCCCGCGCGGCGGCACGCTGGTTTTCGTCGGGGTCTACTTCAACATCAGCCATTGGATAAGGCTGGCGCGTCCGCGCAGGGTGATCCTGACCTACAATACGCCGGACGCCGAGCGATTGGCAGCCAAGGTCGATCTCATCCGCAAGACCTGCGGCCTCGAGCCCGAAATCGTGTTCTGCTCACGCGAACTGGCGGAACAGGTGCCTTACAAGGGCGTGGTCGAGCTTTCCCTGGTTGACCTCGACGCTTTCACCCCTTCCGACAGATCCGGGCGTACCGGCTTCCGCCTGGGCCGCCTCAGCCGCGATGCGCCGGAGAAGCATCACCCCGAGGACATGACGCTTTACGCCGAACTTGCGCAGCAGGGGTGCGAGGTCGATATTCTCGGCGCTACGGTGGAAATGCAGACGGCGCCACTCGCCACCAGTTCCGCGAACGTCCATATGCGACCACTCGGCAGCGTGAAGGCGCCGGAGTTTCTGCACGGGCTCGATTGCTTCTTCTATCGCACCTCGCCGTTATGGGCCGAGCCTTGGGGGCGGGTGATCATCGAGGCGATGGCCAGCGGGTTGCCGGTCGTGACCGATCGCACCTCGGGCGCCTCGTCCGTGATCGAACATGGCCGCAACGGCCTGCTGTTCGATACGACACAAGAGGCCTTCGACCTCGTCATGCGGCTCAAGACCGATTCCGCGCTGCGAGAGTCGCTCGGCAAGGCGGCGCGGGAAACGGCCGAAAACCTGCTGAGCGCCGGAGTTCGCGCGCAAGTTCAGGCGTTCTACCTTCATCCCCGCGCGCCGTCCTGACCGCCAATCGAGGAAGACGACATGGAATATCGATCGTTCGCGGATCTGGCCGAGACCGTGTTCTTCAACGCCCATGCCATTCCCGAGGACGTCGATCTGATCGTGGGGGTTCCGCGCAGCGGGCTGCTGCCAGCCAATCTCCTGGCGGTCCAGCTTCACAAGCCGCTCCTCGACCTCGAAAGCTATCTCGAAGGGCGTAGGCCTGTGGTCGGGCGCACGGCGCGCGAGACCATCGACGAGAATGTTCGCCCGCGCCGGGTGCTGATCGTGGACGACAGCATCGCCTCAGGCGAATCCATGCGACTGGTTCGGGAACGCGTTCACCTCGCCATGCCGGACGTTCCGGCAACCTACCTCGCGGTCTACGGCACGCGGGCTGCACACGAGGATGCCGATCTGATCTTCGAGGCCGTGCCGTCTCCGCGGATCTTCGAATGGAACCTCATGCGCCACAAGCGTCTCGCCGACGCCTGCTTCGACATCGACGGCATTCTCTGCCACGATCCCCATAGCGCTCAGAACGACGACGGCGAAAAGTACCGCGATTTCCTGCTGACCGCCAGGCCGCTCCTGCGCGCCAACGTCCCGATCAAACATCTGGTGACGAGCAGGCTGGAGAAATACCGGCCGGAGACCGAGCGCTGGCTGGCAGAGAACGGCGTCCGGTACGAGCATCTCTGGATGCTGGACCTGCCGTCCGCCGAGGAACGGCGCCGCCAGCGAGCCCATGCCAGCTTCAAGGCGTCGGTCTACGTCAAGACCGGCGCCGGGTTGTTCGTAGAGAGCGAGGACAAGCAGGCCCGCGAGATCGCCGAGTTGAGCGAAAGGCCGGTGTTGAGCATCGAAGGCCAGCGCATGGTCTGGCCCGGAGACGCCTCCGCCGCCCGGCGCAGTTACATCCGCCGCAGCGAGAGGGGCGGCGGAGCGGTGAAGCGTCTGGTGCGGGCAGCGGCCTTCGGCCTCCTTGGGGACCAGACCATCGCCAGGATCAAGCGAACCCTGCGCCGGTGAGGTGCAGCCTTCCTATCGTACCGGCTCAAGTAGAGGTTCCATGCCCCAGGTTTCCGTCATCATGCCCTGCTATAATGCGGCCTCGTTCCTGGACCGGGCGATCCTGAGCCTGCAGGAACAGACCTTGAAGGATTGGGAGCTATTGGCGGTCGACGACTGCTCGACGGACGATACCCGCGCACGATTGCAGGAATGGTCGAGACGCGACCCGCGCGTCCGCTGTCTCCAGACGCCGAAAAACGGCGGCCCCAGCGCCGGGCGCAACATCGGCATTCGCGAGAGCGCGGGAGACTGGCTCGCCATCCTGGACGCCGACGATGCTTTCAAGCCGGAGCGTCTCGCCAGCCTGACGGCATTGGGCAACGAGCAGGGTGCGGATCTCGTTTTCGACGGCTTGATCTATTACGACGATCAGGAACGAAGGGAAACCGGCCGGTCCTTCCAGCAAGGCGGGATTTCGGCCGTGACGTTACCCGGGCTGATCGACGCGGAACGACCGGGATCGCCGCTCAAGTTCGGCTTCCTCAAGCCGATCATGCGCCGCAGCTTCATCAGGGCCAAGAACCTGCACTACTCCGAGAAACTGCGCTTCGCGGAGGATTTCGACCTCTATGCCCGCTGCCTGCTTTCCGGCGCCAGCGCCATTCTCGATCGGCGGCCTTTTTATATCTATACGACGCAGTTGGGGCAGGTGAGCGGCGCGCGTTCGCAAGGGACACGGACGCGGTTCACGCCGCAAACGCGGGTGGAGATCATGGACCGCCTGATCGCCGACTATGAAGCCACCGCCGATCGCGCCACGTTGAGCACCCTGCGACAGGGAAGGCAGTGGCAGGTGCTCTATGCCGACGCCCACCGCCTGGGCGAGTTGCGGCGGACGGGCCAATGGACCGCGTTTGCTTCGTTGAGCCTGCGGCACCCGCGTGCCCTATGGCGCTTCGTGTCGCGATCGCGCCTTTTTCGGTCCGGAGGGGGCGGCAATAATTCGGCTGCCGGCATCTGAACTACACCAGAATGGCAACCGGTCATATGCGCGAACCAAGCGGTTATCCGCTTATAAACAAGGCATTTTTCTGTATAACCGTTCTTGATCGGACGTATCCGGACCTTCTATATGCGAAGGCTTCGCAGCGCATAGGAGGCTGAAAATCAATAAAATTGTCCAAGTCATACTCGTAGTTGCCATCGCGGTAACCGTCATGTTCGGCGGACGTTGGTACATGTACGTCGCTCATGGTGAGAGCCCCTACGACGAAGTCGGCATTGCGCTGAACGGTTACATGCCCGGCCCCTTGCGGTCGTGGGGCTGCCATAAGATGCAGGAGCGATTCCCCGGTCAGCTTCCGCCATACGGCTGCGGCGGCGCGGACGGTCGTAGCTGGATCTGATCAGCATCAGACCTTCTCTACGCGGCGGAAGCATGGGCATGCTGCCGCCGCGGTCCGCCAACCGCTCCAACGCCACATCTCTGCTTTCCCTTGCGCCGATACGCACGCTTGCGCCTGAGCTTCAAGCGTCCCGCAACTTCCCATCAGATCTGCGATCTTCGTCCGTGCCGAACGCTGTGGTTCGGCCGAGCCGCTCGATATGCAGCCACCGCGTGCCCGGGCCGGCCCCCGGTTATGATAGGGATGTGCAAAACAACTTGGATTATGCGATTTTTGCAATTGTGGCGTGCGTCGTAATATCGTATACGATATTTCAAGTTAGAGAGAGTAGGAAGAAATTCATGGCAATTGGTTGGAAGGGCGTTTTCCCGGCGGTCACCACGCAGCTCCGCGAGGATCTGTCGATCGACCTCGCCGACACCCAGCGCGTCGTCGACGATCTCATCAACGATGGTGTCACCGGCGTGATCGCGCTCGGCACGGTCGGTGAGAACAACTCGCTGGAATTCGAGGAAAAGGTTCAGGTTCTCGCGGCCATCGTCGAGGCGGTGAACGGCCGCGTTCCGGTGGTTACCGGCACTTCCGAATTCGATACGCGCCGTGCCGTGCGCTATGCCCAGGCTGCCGAAAAGGCCGGCGCAGATGGCCTGATGCTGCTGCCGCCGATGGTCTACGTCACGAAGCCGCATGAACTCGTCAACCACTTCAAGGGCGTGGCCCAGCAGACCGGCCTGCCGATCATGCTCTACAACAATCCGCCCGCCTATCGGACCGTGATCGACAAGGAAGTCCTTTCCGCTCTGGTCGACGTGAAGAACATCGTCGCCGTCAAGGAATCGGCTCCGGATACCCGCCGCTTCACCGACTTCCGGAACGAATTCGGCGATCGCTACACGCTGTTCGCCGGTCTCGACGACGTGGCGCTCGAAGGGCTCTACCTCGGTGCGCAGGGCTGGGTTTCGGGCCTGACCAATGCCTTTCCGAAGGAATCGGTCGAACTGGTCAAGGCTTTCGAGCGCGGCGATCACGCCAAGGCGATGGAAATCTACCGCTGGTTCATGCCGCTGCTTCACCTCGACGCCGAGCACGATCTGGTCCAGTCGATCAAGCTGGCCGAGCAGGTCATGGGTCGCGGTTCGGAGCGCGTTCTGCCTCCGCGTTACGTCCTTGAGGGCGAACGCCGCGCTCAGGTGATCGCGATGGTCGAAAAGGCCGCCGCCACTCGTCCCGACCTGACGGTCGCGGCAGCAGCATAAGGGAGCGTCGATGCGGCACACTTTCTTCTGCATCGACGGCCATACAGCCGGTAACCCCGTTCGCCTCGTGGCGGGCGGGGCTCCGCTGTTGAAGGGCGCCTCCATGTCCGAACGACGCCAGGATTTCCTGTCGCGCTTCGACTGGATCCGCACCGGCCTGTGCTTCGAACCGCGCGGGCACGACATGATGTCGGGGGGCTTCCTCTATCCGCCTACCGATGCCGCCAACGATATCGGGATCCTCTTCATCGAGACATCCGGCTGCCTGCCGATGTGCGGCCACGGCACCATCGGTATGGTCACCTTCGGCCTCGAACACGGGCTGATCCAGCCCGCGACGCCGGGCAAGTTGCGCGTCGAGGTTCCGGCCGGCGTGATCGAGATCGTCTACGAGACCGAAGGCCCCAAAGTCACTTCGGTCCGGATCACCAATGTCCCCGCCTATGTCGCCGAGCGTGGCATCGAGGTGGACGTGGAAGGCATCGGCCCGCTCACTGTCGATGTCTCCTATGGCGGCAACTATTACGCCATCGTCGAGCCTCAGGGCAATTACACAGGCCTCGATGACCTGGGCGCCTCCCGCATCGTCGAGCTTTCGGGCCGCATTCGTGAGGCCGTGCGCGCCAAGTACGAGCCGGTCCATCCGCTCGATTCCACGATCCGCGGCGTCAGCCATGTCCTCTGGGCCGACAAGCCCAAGCACGAAGGGGCAGACGGCCGAAACGCCGTGTTCTACGGTGACAAGGCGATCGATCGCAGCCCCTGCGGCACTGGCACCTCGGCCCGCATCGCGCACTTGCACGCCACCGGCCGCCTGAAGGTGGGCGAGCGGTTCGTGCATGAAAGCTACATCTGCAGCCGCTTCATCGGCCGGGTGGAGCAGGAAGTCATGCTGGGCGACAAGCCGGCGATCATTCCCTCGATCGAGGGTTCCGCTATCGCCACCGGCTTCAACACGATCTGGATCGACCAGGCCGATCCCTTCTGGGCGGGCTTCCAGGTCACCTGACGCGAAACGGGAGAGGGAGCCCTGTGTGCCCTCTCCCGTTGCTCCGGTTTCAAGCCCGTTCGAGCGGCACCACGAAGGGCAGCGGCCCGGCCATATCGACATGGCTGGTGACGCCGTAGACCGCCCGCAGGCGATCTGCGGTCAGGACTTCCTGCGGCGTACCATCGGCAACGAGTTCGCCGCCGTTCACCAGAAGCAGCCGGTCGCAGTAGCGCGCCGCCATCGTCAGGTCGTGCAGCACCGCCACGACGAGCTTGCCCTCGTGCGCTTCGCGCGCAAGCAGGTCCATGACGTCGATCTGATGGCCGGGGTCGAGCGAGGCAAGCGGTTCGTCCACCGCCAGCGCCGGTGCGCCGACCGCCAGGGCGCGGGCCAGCATCGCGCGGGCGCGCTCGCCGCCCGATAGCTCGGTTGCGACGCGGGACGCCAGATCGGTTACGTCGGCGCGTGCCATGGCGTCCTGCACGGCGCTTTCGTCGGCAGCGGAAATCCGGGACATCGGACCGAGGTGGGGCAGACGCCCCAAGGCCACGAGACGTTCCACCGTGAGCGGCCAGTGCAGGGTCTGCCCTTGCGGCAGATAGGCCACGCGGCGAGCAAGGGCGCGAGGGTGAAGCCGGGCCAAAGGCTCCCCATCGATCGCGACCTTGCCGCCCGCAAGGGGAACCAGGCCGAGCATGGCGCGGATCAGCGTGGACTTGCCCGCGCCGTTCGGCCCGATCACGCCTACCAGCGCGCCGGGGCGGAGCGTCGCAGACAGACCCTGCAGAACGTCACGGCGCCCGAGGCGGACATGCAGGTCCTCGATGGCGATGGTCACCACAGGCGGCGCTCCCTGAGCAGGTGGAAGAGGAAGACCGGAACGCCGAGGAAGGCCGTCACTACGCCCAGCTTGAGTTCGGCATCGGTGGGGATCAGGCGAACGAGCACATCGGCCGCGGTCAGCAGCACGGCACCGCCCAGCATGGAAGGCGCGAGGAGAGCGGAAGGGCTGCGGTCGGTCAGGGGGCGCACGAGATGCGGCACGATCAGGCCGACGAAGCCGATAGCGCCCGAAACCGCCACCGCGCCGCCCACGCCGATCGCCACGCCCAGCATCAATCGGCGGCGGGTATGGCGCAGATCGACGCCCAGCGAGCGCGCGCCGTCCTCGCCCAGCGACAGGGCGTCGAGCGCGCGCGGACTGGCCATCAGCAGGCCGGCGCCCACGACCACGCAGGGCAGGGCGATCCAGACATGCTCCATCGCCCGGTTCTCGATCGAACCGAGAAGCCAGGACATGATCTCCATCGCCGCGAAAGGATTGGGCGAGAGGTTGAGAGCCAGGCTGATCCCGGCGCCGGCCAAGGTCGAGACGGCGATCCCGGCTAGGATCAGGCTCAAGGGGCTTTCCGAACGCCCCGCCAGCGCGAAGAGCAGTGCGATCGAGAGCATGCCGGTGGCGATGGCCATCAGAGGCAACATCACCGGATGCCATTCGGAAAGCCCGAAGTAGAGCGCCACCACCGCGCCCAGCGCCGAGGCATTCGATGTGCCGAGGACCGACGGTTCGGCCAGGGGGTTGCGCAAGTAGCCCTGGAGAACCGCTCCGGCGAGGCCCAGCATCGCTCCTACCATGAGGCCGATCAGCGTGCGCGGCAGGCGAAGCTCGAACAGGATCGCGCGTGCTACCCGATCGTTTGCCGGGTCGCCGAGGGTTGCGACGATCCTGCCCCAGCCCAGCGCAACCGGTCCTACAGCCAGCGATGTGATGGCCACGGCGACCAGCGCCATCGCCAGCAACGGAATCAAGGCCGGATGACGCGGAACGGAGGGAGGGCGGGACGAACTGCGGCTCTGCACGATAACCTCGCATGCGATCGGGTTGCCCGTCACGCTTGTGTCCCGGGTCGGTGTTGGTAAGGAGCCCATGACATGGGCCTCGAAAAAATCCATCGCTATCTTCGGCTTGTCCCCTGCCTCCTGCTGGCGGCGCCTCTGGCGGCAGCCTCTTCGGGGGCGGCAAAGCATGCAAAAGACCGGCCGCACCGGATCGTCTCGCTGAATCTCTGTGCGGACCAGCTGCTGGTAGCGCTGGCCGATCGCGAGCAGATCGCCGGGCTGACCCGCTACGCATCCGATCCGAACATGTCCGAGGTGGCGAAACAGGCCCGGAGCCTGCCGGTCTTCGGCGGTTCGGCGGAAGAAGTCCTGGCAGCCGATCCCGATCTGGTGATCGGCATGCCGGCGCGCCGCAATTCGGCCATCGCCGTGCTCAAGAGCCAGCACTACACCTCGCTCGATCTCAAGTCGGCGCATGACTACGCGGGCATTCTCGCCTCGATCCGCGACGTGGCGCGCGCGGTAGGGCATCCGGAGCGCGGCGAAGCGATGATCGCGCGGATGAACGCCGATCTTGCGGGCTTGCGGAGTGCCGGTCGAGGCAGGGTAGCCGCCTATTACCAGCGGCGGGGCTATCTTACCGGCACCGGTACGCTGGTGGACGACCTGATGACGCGGGTCGGTCTCGTCAACCTGGCGGGGAAACTCGGCAAGCCATCGCTCTCGCAGATGAGCCTGGAAGACATGGCGGTGGCGCATCCCGATTTCATCGTGATCGACAGCGCCACGCAGCGGATTTCCGATCAGGGCACCGAGATGATCCATCATCCGATCCTGCGCGACATCCCGCGCGTGGCGATACCGCAGGCGTGGACCGTCTGCGGCAGTCCCGCCTACGTCAAGGCGGCGAAAGCGCTGGCGGCGGGGGTCAGCGCTCGCTGACGTTGGTCCGCCAATCCAGTCGCGATTGCCAGCCGCGTCTTTCGAGTTCGGGCGTGTCGTCCAGCTCCAGCGGGTGACCCAGACAGAGCAGGGCGACGAACCGCCAGTCCGGCGCGACGCCCAGCACGCTCTCGACATATTCCGGCACGACCACCGAAACCCAGCCGAGCCCCAGTCCTTTCGCGCGCGCCGCAAGCCAGAGCGTATGGATCGCCAGAACCACCGAATAGCGCCTGCTTTCCGGCATCGTCGCAGCACCGAGGCCCGAGCCTGAGACAGTCGCCTCGTCGCAGAACACGGCGATCACCTCCCCCGCTTCTCGCATGCCGTGAAGCTTGAGCGCGGAATAGGCGGCGCGGCGATCTTCTGACAGGGAAAGTCCGGCGCGCGCCACTTCCGCGTCGGCATGGAGTGCCAGTTCTTCCCGCAATTCGGCCGAACGCACGCGCACGAAGCGCCATGGCTGCGAGTTGCCTACGGAAGGCGCGAGTTGCGCGGTCGCCAGCAGTTCGGCCACCGCATCTTCGTCCAGCGGATCGCGGCGGAAATGGCGAACATCGCGTCGCCATTCCAGCAGTGCGGCAAGTTCGTCCTGGAATGCGGGGCCGAAGCGGGGCTGCATTCTCAGAATTCTATGCCGGCCTGCGCCTTCACGCCAGAGCGAAACGGATGCTTCACCAGCGTCATTTCCGTTACCAGATCGGCGGCGTCCATCAGGGCCTCCGGTGCATTGCGGCCGGTCACGAGGACGTGCTTCATCTCGCCGCGTCCGGTCAGGACCTCCAGCACTTCGTTGAGCGGCAGGTAGTCGTAGCGGAGCACGATGTTGAGTTCATCCGCCAGCACCATGTCGTAAGCAGGATCGGCAACCATGCGCTTCACCTCTTCCCAGGCTTCGCGGGACAGCGCGATATCGCGGGCACGGTCCTGGGTATTCCAGGTAAAGCCTTCGCCCATCGGCTTGAACTCGACCTGGTCGGGGAAGGCATCGAAGACGACCTTCTCGCCCGTGGTCATCGCGCCTTTCACGAACTGGACCACGCCCACTTTCTTGCCGTGGCCGATGGCGCGCACCACCATTCCCAGAGCGGCCGTAGTCTTGCCCTTGCCCTTGCCGGTGTGGACGATCAGCAGGCCCTTTTCGACCGTCTTGCCAGCCATGATCTTGTCATGCGCGGCCTGCTTCTTCTTCATCTTCTCGGCGTGCTGTTCATCGGTACGCTGCACCATGGTCATGCTCCAGAGAGTTCGGCGAGCGTGAGGCCCGCGCTGTTCGATCGGGGTTTCCAAAGGCCGCGCTCCAGCGCCTCGGACAGGCGCGCGGCGGTCTCCCGCAGGGCGGCGGGATTGGCCTCGGCCATGAAGTCTCGCACCGCTTCGTCCTCGATGAAAGCTGCGTGGACGAGGTCGAAGTGATGGTCCTGCACTGCATGGGTGGTTGCGGCGAAGGCGAAGAGGTAATCGACCGAAGCGGCGATCTCGAACGCGCCCTTGTAGCCGTGGCGCATCACGCCAGCGATCCACTTGGGGTTGGTGACGCGCCCGCGCACGATGCGCCCGATCTCGTCCTCGAGCGTGCGGATCACCGGGCGCTCGGGGCGGCTGTGATCGTTATGATAGCTGACCGGCGCGCGGCCTTTCAGATGCTCGACGGCGGCGGCGATACCGCCTTCGAACTGGTAGTAGTCGTCGCTGTCCAGCAGGTCGTGCTCGCGGTTGTCCTGGTTCTGGACCACCGCATCGACGGAGGCGAGGCGGGCCGCAAACAGCCCGCGCTCGGCATCGCCCTCCACCCCGCCGCCATAGGCGTAGCTGCCCCACTCGAGATAGACATCCGCCAGATCGCCGCGTTCGTGCCAGATCTTCTCGTCGATCATGGCCTGAAGTCCCGCGCCATAAGCCCCCGGCTTCGATCCGAAGACGCGCGTACCGGCCCGGCGCATAGCTTCGCTTTCCGCCTCGCCACTTTCGACCAGCTTTGTGCTTTCGGCGCGATGGCGCTCGGCGGCGGGGTTGTCGCCAAGGGGCTCGTCCAGTGCCATGACGGCACGGGCGGCGCTGTCGATCAGGTCGATCTGCTCGGGGAAGGCATCCCTGAAGAAGCCGGATACGCGCAAGGTCACGTCCACGCGCGGGCGGCCAAGTTCGGCCACGGTCATGATCTCGAACCCGACCACGCGGCCCGATGTCCAGTCCCAGCGCGGGCGCACGCCCATCAGTGCCAGGGCTTGCGCGATATCGTCGCCGCCGGTGCGCATATTGGCGGTGCCCCAGGCGGAAAGCGCGATGGCCTGGGGGTACTCGCCCTCGCGCTGGAGGTAGTCGTTGACCAGTAGATCGGCGGACTTGCGGCCGAGTTCCCAGGCGACGGCGGTGGGCACCGCGCGGGTATCGACCGAATAGAAGTTGCGACCCGTGGGCAGCACATCCGGCCGTCCGCGCGTGGGCGCGCCGGAAGGACCGGGGAGGACGAAGCGACCGTCAAGGCCGGCGATCAAGGCATCCGCCTCACGCAGCCCGCAAAGATCGATGCGGGGTGCGAGGTCGGCCGCGATGGCGTGGAGGACTGCGGCGGTGCGTTCGCCTACGTCGTCCCGGACCTGATGCGGGACCGCTGGCAGTTCTGGAGGCGCTTCCTCGCGAGCAAGGCGCCGCTCGGCCACCGGTCCCCGATCAGGTCCGGGACGACGGCGATCGACCAGTTCCGCCGCCAGCAGTTCCAATCGCTCGACGGTGTCGCCATGGGTGCGCCATGGCTCCTTCGACACCGCCTCCAGCATCTGCGGACGCGCGCCCTCCCAGCGGTCGCCCATCCGGCAATCGAGCGGGTCGAAATCGAGCCCGAAGTCCTCGGCCATGGCGCGCAGCAGAGAGGCCTGCCCGGCATGATCGTAACCGCGCGGTGTGCGCGCAAGAGCCACCAGCAAGTCGCGGCGCAAGCGGCCTTGCGGAGATTGCGTGAAGACATGCAGACCGTCGCGGATCTGCAACTCCTTCAACTCGCACAGATAATTGTCGATGGCTGAAAGCGCGTCGTCGCCGTCGCCGCTGGCCCCGGCATCGCGGTCGAGACCGTGGCTGCGGGCCAGATCGAGAATGTCGCGTCGCAGCCGGTGGAGACGGCGGGGGTCCATGCCGGCGGCGAGGTAGTATTCGTCCACCAGCGCCTCGAGCTGCTTGAGCGGCCCATAAGTCTCGGCGCGGGTGAGCGGCGGGGTGAGGTGGTCGACCACCACCGCGCTGATGCGGCGCTTGGCCTGAGTGCCTTCGCCGGGATCGTTGACGATAAAGGGATAGAGTTGCGGCAACGGCCCGGCGCAGATCTCCGGGAAGCACTCACGCGAGAGCGAGATCGCCTTGCCCGGCAGCCATTCCAGGTTTCCGTGCTTGCCGACATGAACCACGGCCTGCACGCGGAAATCCTGCGCCAGCCAGATGTGAAAAGCCAGATAGGCGTGCGGCGGGGGTAGGGCCGGGTCGTGGTAACTGGCCTTGGGGTCGATGTTGTAGCCGCGCGCGGGCTGCACCGCGATGGCAAGCCTGCCGAAGCGGTGCACGGGCAGGCGAAAGGCTTCATCCTTTACGAAAGGATCGGCCGAAGGTTCACCCCAGCGCTCCAGCATGGCCTTGCGCGCGCTTCTGGGGATCGCCGCAAAGGCGGTTTCATAGGCGGAGAGCGGCAGCGAGACTTCGCCGGGCCGCTCCAGCGCGGTAAGATCGTTGGTCACGCCGCCGGTCATGATCCGCATCAACGCGGCCCCGTCTCGCGGCGCGGCGCCGGTATCGTAGCCTGCTTCGGCCAGGGCGGCGATGATGGCGGCGGTGCTGGCGGGCGTGTCGAGGCCGACACCGTTGCCGATGCGACCGTCGCGGTTGGGGTAGTTCGCCAGCACCAACGCCACGCGCCGCTCGGACGGTTCGCTGCGACGCAGGCTTGCCCAACCGGCCGCCAGGTCCGCGACGAAGGCGACCCGATCCGGCGCAACCCGCGGAACGACGATACCGCACTGGGTCACGTCATCGAAGCGCTCGGCCGCCTTGAAGGCGACAGCGCGGGTGAAGATGCGACCGTCGACTTCGGGCAACGCCACGTTCATCGCAAGATCGCGAGGGCCCAGGCCACGTGCGGCATCCTGCCATTCGGTTTCCTCCACGCCTGCGAATGCGACTTGCAGGATGGGGCAGTCCGCCTTTTCGAGGATGCCAGGCTTGCGGTCGTCCCCGGTGGACGAGGAGGCGAAGCTCGTGGCGTTGACGATCACGTCCGGGGTGATCTCGCCCAGCAATCCCCCGAGCCAGTCCACGGCGAAAGGCTCTCGCAAAGCGCGGACATGGACGGCGGCGACATTGAAGCCGCGAGTCCGCAGCGCCGCGATCATGGCGTCCACGGCGTCGAGCGTCCCCGCGATCATCAGCGCGCGGTAGAACACCAGCAGTGCGAGCGGGCGGCCTTCGATCCAGCCTTCGCGCACGTCGGCCAGGCCGGCGCGCTCGGTGCCGGCAAGGTAGAGCCCGGCATCGGCAACCGGCACTGGATCGTCCGGCCGTCCCGCGTCATGACCGATGACTTTTGCGGCGGTGCGAAGAAAGGAAAGCGCGTTGGCCGTGCCGCCCTGCCGCAAGTAGTCACGCATCCGCTCGCGCAGATCGGACGGAAGGGTGGAGGCGCGATCGAGTGCCGGGTCCGCTTCGCGCCCATCGGTGATGGCGGCGAAAGCGATCCCGTTCTCGCGGGCGACGCGCGCGATTTCGTCAATCCCGTAAGGCCAGTAGCTCTTGCCGCCGAGCAGGACGACGCAGACGAACTTGGCCTTGGCGATCACTTTCTCGACGTAGAGGTCGATCGAGTAGGGATGGCGCAGTTGCAGCAGGTTGGCGAGGCGAACGCTGGGAGCGTCGGAGGAAAGGCGCGCCGCCGCGCTTGCAAAGCAGGCAAGTTCGCTGTCGGCCACGGTGAGGATCACCATGTCGCCGGGAGACTGGTCGAGGTCGATCGCCTCCTCGCCGTTGGCGATCGTTCCCGGCGTGGCGGAGAGCAGGTGCATCAGGCGCGGCCCTCGTACACGTCGCTCTCGTCATTGCGCGCGTGGCGAAGCAATCCAGGGCGGCTCCGCGCCGCTCTGGATTGCTTCGCCGGCTTCGCCTCCTCGCCATGACGAAGAGGGGAGGAATGGAGCGGCTTCACGCCGGCACGGTGCCGAGCACGTCCGCCAGTCCCGCTTCGAGGGTGGCCCGGTCCAGCCCCTTCTGGCCGATGACGACGAGCTGGGTACGGCGCGCTTCCTGAGCCTGCCAGGCGCGGTCGTAGAAGTGCTGGATGCGCGGGCCGACGGCCTGCACGACGAGGCGGCTCGGCTTGCCGCCGACCGCGACCATGCCCTTCACACGCAGCACGTCGTGCGCTGCGATCAGGTTTGCGAGGCGGCCGAGCAGGGCGTCGAGATCAGCCACGTCGCCGCCCGTGACGACGAAGCTGTCGAAATCGTCATGGTCGTGGTCTTCGGCCAGGCCGTCGATGTGAGAGGGGCGGGAGTCGAGGTCGTCCTCGGCGGCCGCGGTGATGCCGAGCAGGGCCGCGATGTCCACAGCGCCGTGATCCGCGCGCACGATCTTCACGCCGGGGCGGGTTTCGGCGAGGACCAGCGTTTCCACGCGCGCAAGCGCGTCGGCATCGACGAGATCGGTCTTGTTGAGCACGACCATGTCGGCGCAGCCCAACTGTTCCTCGAAGAGTTCCTCCAGCGGGCTTTCGTGATCGAGCATCGGGTCGGCCGCGCGCGCTGCGGCAAGGGCCGCTTCATCGGTGGCGAAGCGGCCCGCGGCCACGGCGTCGGCGTCGATCAGGGCGACCACGCCGTCCACCGTCGCGCGGGTGCGAATGTCGGGCCACTGGAAGGCCTTCACCAGCGGCTTGGGCAGGGCGAGGCCGCTGGTCTCGATGATGATGTGATCGGGCTTGTGCTCGCGGTCGAGCAGCTTCTGCATGGTCGGCAGAAAATCGTCCGCGACGGTGCAGCAGATGCAGCCGTTGGCCAATTCGACGATATCGTCTTCCGGGCATGCCTCGTCGTTGCAGCCCTTCACGAGTTCGCCGTCGACGCCGATGTCGCCGAACTCGTTGATGACGAGGGCGAGGCGGCGGCCTTTGGCGTTCTGCAGCAGGTGGCGGATCAGCGTGGTCTTTCCAGCGCCGAGGAAGCCGGTGATGACGGTGGTGGGAACTTTGCTCATGGTAGTCGTCTCCCGCGCGCCAGCGACCTGAAACGGCGGGGCTTCCTCATCGCGGGTGCGACGATCACGGAATAGCGCGTCAGGCCGGCGCACGGGCGCCCGACACGGCATGCCGCTGCGGCCCCGGCCGCATGCATCACGTCGCTCAGACGGAACAGTTACCGTGCCTTGGCCATTCCCTGGACCCGGGCAAGAGCGACATCGACGCCGGCAGGTTTCCTGGCTCGCGGGTCACGGCCCGATGCACGGCCTTCCCAGGCCTCGCATGACTTAGCGTCCGGCCCAGTGGCTGCGCCGGGCAATCTTTGCCCGCCGCGAATGTGCATCGCGCTCGCCGCTTACAGTTGCAGGGACAGCCTCGGATCGGGATGGCGGACCATCCTTACCGTGTTCCCGTATTAAGCCCCTTTCGGGGCACCGGCGCGATCTTTGCCGGGATGCCAGAAGGCATCCCGAACCTCACGGCGATTAGCTGCCGGCGCTCTCCCCCGCAAGCCCCAGCGACTGCAATCGCCACGTTCGGTTGAACGAAAGCACGGTTCGCGACAGCGGCGCCACATCGATGGAGAGAGTGCTGCGGAGCGGCATATCAAGCGCGTGCGCAAGGGCCGCGCGGACGATCATGGGATGCGTGATGGCGCAAACCGCATCGTTCCGCGCCGTGATCCGGTCCATCCATGCACCCACGCGCAGGCGTGCCTGCTCCAAGGTTTCACCTCCCGGAACGCCCTTTGACGGGTCGGAAAGCCACCTCGTCATCGCGCCCGGTTCCGCCGCCTCGATTTCGGCGAAGGATCGACCCGTCCAGCGGCCATGGGAAAGATCGGACAGGGCGATCTCCTCCTGCGCGAGAAGTCCCATCGCCGTGGCGGTTTCGGCGGCGGCGCGGGACGGACCTCGATGGACGTCGCCCCGAAAGCGGTTCGGCAGCGACACGCCTGCAGCCTCCCGGGCCCCAGCGGCATCGAGCGGTTCGCCATTACCTGGAAAACCGCCCTCCCGGCTCGATGCGGTGGCCGCGATGCAGATCAGCAGGAGGGTCGTCGCCAAGCGGTCATTCCGTGAAGTCGTTGACGCCGCCGCCCGCGCGGTCGTAAGGGAGCAGCGTCGAGTATCGAAGAAGCCGGTGAGAATCCGGCGCGGTCGCGCCACTGTAATCGCATGGGACCTTTTCCGTCGAGAGCCAGACCTTCCTGTTCGGCAACAGGTTTTCCGGGGACGCGCAATCCCGCCAAGGAGCATGACAATGGCTGTTTCCGCCGCAGTTTTCGATGACGCCTTTATTCCGGTAGAAGGCGGCAATGCCATTCCGCTCGAGGATATCGCACCCTGGGCCGTGCTCGGCGCCCTGCTGGCGGTAATCTTCCTCTATTTCGTCAGCACGGAGCAGGGCGCTTTCTCGCTGTTTCAGGGCATGTACGTGCACGAATTCGTGCACGACGGCCGCCATCTCCTCGGCTTCCCCTGCCACTGAGATAAGCCATGACCAGGGACCTGCTCTGGCGCGGGATGCTTGCCGGCATCCTGGGCGCCCTTCTTGCCACGCTTTTCGCGCGCGGCTTCGCGGAACCGCAGATAGACCTCGCGATCGGCTTCGAGGAAAGCCATTCGGCGCACCATGCCGCTCAGGAACATGCCGGACCGGCGCATGCGGAGCCGCAGGAGAAAGACCTCGTCAGTCGCGAGACCCAGAAGGGCGCGGGATTGCTCACGGCTCTGGCGCTTTACGGAGCGGCGGTCGGCGGTATCTTTTCGCTCGTCTTCGCCTATGGCTACGGCCGCATGGGGCATCTGGGGCCGCGCAGCTTTGCGCTGCTGCTGGCGGTTGTGACGTTCGTGCTCGTGGTCGTCGTGCCCGGGATCAAGTATCCGCAGACGCCGCCTGCGGTAGGCCAGCATGAGACGGTGGCCCTGCGTACCGCCGCCTATTTCGGAATGATCGCGCTGTCTCTCGGCGCCGCCTTGGTGGCGGTACGCGTTCGAAATGCCCTGGCCCGTCCTGGGCGAGGGTTCGACGCGACATTACTGGGCTTGGTGGTCTATCTCGGGCTGGTCGGCCTGGGCCAGTTCGTGCTTCCGACGATAAACGAAGTGCCTGCCGATTTTCCGGCCGTCCTGCTGTGGAAATTCCGCCTCGCCTCGCTCGGCACGCAGCTCGTGCTCTGGGCGACGATCGGGCTGGCTTTCGGACTGTGGGCGGAACGGGTTCTCAGGCGCGGGAGATCGCCTCGCTAGAGCGGTTTCCGATCAAATTGCACCGGATCGACCACCCTAACTTTCCGGTTAGATGCATTTTCGAGTCATCAGGTGATTCCACCTGATTGGAAAATGCTCTAATCACGCACTCTCGCTTCTTGCGACGAGACGGAGGGGAGCACGGCTCATCTCGTTGCCCGCCTGCGTCGTCTTTTGCAGAAGCTTGACGAAAAGCTCGCATTCTTCCGGGGTGAGGTGCGAGAGCAGGTCGGCCTGAACCTCGTCGACCAGAGGCGTCGCCGCATCGAGCGCCTCGCGTCCCAGCGGGCTCAGCAGGAGTACGCGCGCCCGGCGATCCGAAGGGCTCACCTCGCGGCTGACCAAGCCTTTCTGAACCAGCCTGTCGATTACGCCGCCGATGGTGACGCGGTCGTAGGCGATCATGCCGGCAAGCGTCTGCTGGTCCAGTCCCGGATGATCGCGCAAGGTCAGCATCGCAGCATATTGCACGGACGTGAGATCGAGCCCGGCTTGCGTCATGCGGCACGCAAAACGTGCAACGGAAATCTGATGCAGGCGGCGGACCAGATGTCCCGGCAAAGTCTCGAGGTCGCTCATGGCGCCACCTAGCGCGAGATTCCGTCATTGCTCAAGATCATGTTTTCGCGGCGCGGCGCTGAGCCCCAACGCGTGGGTTCTTTCAATGACAGCGCCAAGATGGCAGGAAATGTTGCAACATATCATTGACCCCAGAGGCACCGGCTGCCAGAAGCCGGAAGCCAAGGCTCCTTCCGGCCAATCTTTGGAACGGAGATAACGATTTTGCGCTTCGCCTCAAACGGCAATCTGTTCGCTGGGAGCTTGCCGATTTGCCTAGCCGTTTTTCGCTCCGGCATCTGCCAGTGAGGTGGAGGCGGAGACGGAGACAGGCGAACACGGCAAGCAGATCATGGACTCCGATGTGGATGGCAGGCCTGTGGCGGCAACTTCGCCGCTTCCGAGATCCCGTAAGCGATTGCCGAGAGAATGACAAAAAGGACGATGACGTTGACCAAGCTCCCTTTCGCCGCGGCGTTGGTGGCCGCATCGATTACCGTGCCGGTCCAGGCCGGGTCGTCGCCGCCGCCCGCGATCCTGCCGCCTGAGCTGCCCTGGTCGGGCGCCAGCGAGAAACTGATCGCGGGCAAGGACGATCCCTGGATCACGCCTGCGGAAGCGGCCGGGTTCGCGACGACGCCACGCTATGCCGACGTTCGTGCATGGCTGGAAAAGCTGCAGGCCGCTTCGCCGCTGATTCATCTGGAAACGTTTGGGCGTACCGGAGAAGGCCGTGACATGATCATGGTGCGGGCCGGCAAGGGCGCGCCGGGTAAGCCGGTCGTGCTGGTTCAGGCGGGCATTCACTCCGGCGAGATCGACGGCAAGGATGCAGGGCTCATGCTGCTGCGCGACATCGCGATGGGCGGCAAGGACGGCCTGCTCGACAAGGTGGACCTGGTCTTCGTGCCGGTCCTCAACATCGACGGGCACGAACGAGCGAGCGCCTGGAACTTCCTTCATGTGCGAGGCCCGGCCGAGAAGGGCACCGAGGGCAACGCACGGGGCATCAATCTCAACCGGGACTATGCCAAGGTCGATGCGCCGGAGACCCGCGCGATGATCGCCCTGCTACGCCGCCTGGATCCTGTGCTCTACGTCGACTGCCACGTAAGCGGCGGCTTCGACATGCAGTACGACATCACCTTCACTTACGCGGGATGGGGACGCTATGCCCGTCACCGCGCAACGGCGCAGTGGCTGGAAACCCGCTTCGGCCCGAATGTCACGGCTGCCCTGCAAAAGGCGGGACATGTGCCGACGATCTACCCGAGCCCCATCGATACCCGCGAACCGCAGCGCGGCATTCGCCAGAGCCCGGAAGGTCCGCGCTACTC
Organism: Novosphingobium lindaniclasticum LE124; assembly: GCF_000445125.1. Lineage (GTDB taxonomy): Bacteria > Pseudomonadota > Alphaproteobacteria > Sphingomonadales > Sphingomonadaceae > Novosphingobium > Novosphingobium lindaniclasticum. The sequence continues at coordinate 158,799 of NZ_ATHL01000076.1, read as the reverse complement.
GACGGGATATGGCGACTTCATCGGCGTGCCCACGGTGCTGGTCGAAAACCACATGCTCAAGCCCTACCGGCAGCGCGTACTCGGCACCTATGTCCTATTGGAAGCGGCGCTCAAGCTGGCAGCCCGCGATGCGTCCGAAATCGACCGGGCCAAGGCTGCGGATCGTGCCAGTCGCCCGGACACGCTGCTGACCCGCTGGCAACCGGCGAAAAACCCGATCGACTGGGTAGATGGGTTCAAGGGCGTGGCTTTCGAAAGCTACACCTCGCCCGCGTCGGGAAGGCGCGAGCAGCGGTGGACCGGGAAAAGTATATCGTTCCGCATGCCGGTGATCGGACAGGAGCCGGTGGAAATCGTCACTCTGCCCCAGGCCTGGCTGATCCCGGCTGCGCAGACCGAGGTCATCGACCGGCTCAAGGTCCACGGGATCGCTTTCGAGCCGATCGCGGCGGAACGGGAGCGAAGGATCGACCGCGTTCGCGTTCTCGAGGCGAAAGCAGGGCGAGCCCACGACGGGCGCGTACCGGTGGAAGCCCGGTTCCAACATGAGACGGTGACGCAAGTCGTACCCAGCGGAACCCTGCGCGTTCCTGCCGATCAGCCCCTGGGACTGCTCGCCGCAGCGCTCCTGGAGCCCGAAAGCCAGGACTCGTTCCTTGCCTGGGGCTTCTTCCCGGAAGTCCTGTCCTCGCGGCCCGGCAGCGAGGACTTCGTGACGGCACCGATCGCCGACGCTTTCCTGGCGCGCGATGCAAGCGCGCGTGCCGAGTTCGCGGCCAAGCTGGCGAACGAGCCCGCATTCGCCGCAGATGCCGATGCGCGGATCGCATGGCTGTTTGCGCGGATGAAGCGGCCGATCGCAGGCTTCCAAGACTATCCCATCCTGCGGGAGATGTAAGCAGGATACAGGGCGCGCCCGTCTGGCCGCGCCCTGTATCCTGGCGTTGCAGATCGGCACGTTAATCGAGGAAGTCTCCCCAAGCAGCTGATCTTCATGGCTAACCCACTAGATTTCGTACTCGATCTGCCAATGAGGAATGCGGGCAGGGCCCCCTTGCACTGCGCTTCTGGCTTGGCGCCGGGTCATCTCGCCATGCAGCTTCCTCACCATGTCGCTGCCTGCATGAGTGAGCAGACCGGGGACGAAGCCGTGGAGCATGGTCCCGAGACCTGCGATCACCATGCGCAGGCCGAAGCGGTTGGCGACGAGCCAATGCTGCGTGTAGCTTTCATCCACGGCACGGGGGTGATCGACGAAGAGTCGTTTCAGCATCGTTCTCACTCCAGACAGGAGGCCAGCGCGCCAATACACGAGCCGGCGAGGACTTTTCAGGCCGTGGGAGGGTAGGGATGGTGGCCGAAGACCCAGTGTGTGCGCGGGCTCGCGTGATCATCGGCCAGCACGACGGTAGCCTTGTGGCCCTTCATCCCGACTTGATGCGCAGCGTCGATCGCGCGGTTGATGGCGGCGCGTTGAGTCTCGAAGGCGGCGAGGAAAACGCCATGAAGGCTCACGGCCCACTCGAGTCCTTTGCGGACGACGTGGAAATCGCTTTGAAGCATGGATCCGTACTCCCGGTTTTTGTCTCTGACGATGGCGGAACCGTTCCTGCGTCCGTCACGGTCCGCCCGATTGATCCCGATTGCCGCTGAAAGCGGGGAGAATTTCAGAAGGCGATGTTTTTCCGTCCTGCTTCTCAACCTATTTAATTGAGAATGCAACGTCAAGGTTCTTGCTCCGCAGGCGGTGGCATTGTCGCCGAAGAGGTCATCCGGAGAGATGAAGCGCTGCGGGACCTGTCGAGCGGCGGTTTTCTGCGCTGTTCGCCGAAACTCCGGGCGTTCCTGCGCGTTGTAAAGAATTAGGAATCGCGCGGGGTCAGCGGGCTTCGCCGCCATCAGGAGTCAGGGAAAGTGAATATCTACGCAGGACACCGGAACCGTAACGAGCGGCTGGTTTCGCGTGATGACAATTCGCTCGGCAAGAATGCGCGGCGCGATGAACCGGTGCTCCAGGTGCGTCTCCTCGGCGAATCGGTCAGGGCGGCAGGGCAGTTTCAGCGTTCTGCGTTGGGGCATATCGATCATGAGCACTGGCTCGAGCGTCTTCGTGCGGATGGCCAGCGCCTGGTGGATCTCCTCACGCAGATGGGGTTCAGCCCCAGTACGGACCTGGGCAGCGACCTGCCCAAGCCCGGTGTGAAGCACCGCCTCTAGATCGTCCGATCTCTGCCATTGCAACTTGACGAATTATCGGCAGTTTATCTCCTTCGGCCCGGTCAGAGGAGAGGTATATGACGGCACCGCGTGAAAGCAAGACGGCGATCGGCGACCACCGGCTCCACCCCGATACCTTGATGCTGAACTACGGCTACGACCCGTTCCTGTCCGAGGGGGCGGTGAAGCCTCCGGTCTTCCTGACATCGACCTTCGTGTTCCCCACCGCCGAAGAGGGCAGGGACTTCTTCGATTACGTAGCCGGCCGCAAGGAGCCGCCGCCGGGGCAGGGGCGAGGGCTGGTCTATTCCCGGTTCAATCATCCCAACAGCGAGATCGTCGAGGATCGCATGGCGGTCTACGAGGGGGCCGAAGCGGGTGTGGTGTTCTCATCGGGGATGGGCGCGATCACCACTACGCTCCTGGCCTTTGCGCGGCCCGGCGATGTCATTCTCCATTCCCAACCTCTATACGGCGGCACCGAGACGCTGCTTGCCAGAACTTTCGCGAACCTCGGCATCAAAGCCGTGGGGTTCAGCGACGGACTCGACGAAGACGCCATAGCGCCGGCGGCCAAGGAGGCCGTGTCTCAAGGCCGCGTTTCCCTGGTCCTGATCGAGACGCCTGCAAATCCGACCAACAGCCTGGTCGATATCGCGCTCCTGAAGCGGCTTTGCGAGGACATCGAACGACAGCAAGGCCACCGCCCGCTCCTGGTCTGCGACAATACCCTGCTCGGACCGGTGTTCCAGCATCCGCTGCGGCTTGGCGCCGACATATCGCTCTATTCGCTCACCAAATATGTCGGCGGGCACTCGGACCTGGTTGCCGGGGCGGCGCTCGGTTCGGCCAAGCTCATGCGCGAAGTGCGCCTGCTGCGCAGCGCCATCGGTACCCAGCTAGACCCGCACAGCTGCTGGATGCTGGGCCGATCGCTGGAGACGCTGGGCCTGCGGATGGAGCGAGCGAACACCAATGCCACCGCCGCCGCAACGTTCCTGCGCGATCATGCCAAGGTTCAGGGCGTGGCCTACCCACCGTTCGCACAAGCCGGTACGAGGCAGGCCGAAGTCTTCGCAGCACAGTGCACCGGAGCGGGATCGACGTTCTCCTTCGACATCGCGGGCGGACAACCTGCCGCCTTCCGCTTCCTCAACGCACTGCAGATCTTCAAGCTGGCGGTGAGCCTTGGGGGCACGGAGTCGCTGGCCAGCCATCCGGCGACGACCACGCATTCCGGCGTGGCAGTCGACATCCGGAATCGTATCGGCGTTCTGGAATCGACGATCCGCCTCTCCATCGGCGTGGAGCATCCGGACGACATCGTTGCCGATCTTGCCCAGGCGCTCGACGCGAGTTGAACCCTCTGATCGTAGCCGTGCCGGTCAGTCCTCGATCCGATAATCGATCGGCTTGAACGTGCCACCATTGCTGGCATAAGCCGAGCAGGCGGTCAGACCGATGATCAGATCCTGCTCGGCCCGGAAGGAAACGCTGTCGCCGGCGCGACTGGGTGGCGGCAGGACCGAAATCCCGCCGGTGCTGTCGATCGGCACGTTCATGAAGCAGTTGAACGCCACCGGTATGTCGTCGGCGGTGACGCCGTAAGGAGCGAGCGCCTCCGCCAGATTACCGAAACATCCCCGGTGTTCGGGCTTGTCCGGGTAGAAGTGCCGGAAGGTGTCCACGCTGCACGGGGTAAGGAGGAAATCGTGGCAGCCGACGCTGTCCTCCTCGATCGTCAGCAGCACGCGGGATCGGTTCGACCAGATCCGATTGCCGCGCGTCAGCCTCAGGGTTTCCTCGTAATCGAACGTGCGGCCATTGCTGATCACTTCGCGCACATCGTCGGCCGCAAAGGCCAGCAGGTCGGATACTTGGGTACCGAGCGGATCGAGCACGGTCAGAAGCTGCCCGCGAGCCAGGGGAAAGGCCGCTCCGCTGCGGGGCATGATCCTGGTCGTTTCCATCACCGGGCAGCCCTCGGGTTCTGGAAAGGACATTGCCATTCGGGGCCAACCTCGCGCCCGCTATACTGCGCGGCTTCGCTCGCCTCGCCGTGCCGGGCGAGCATGGGATTGATCGAGCCTGCTATCTTGATGTCGCGTTCCAAAATGGTCTCTCGTATCTTTTCGTAGCGCCCTTGCGCCCGAAGCTGTTCGAACTGGTCGTGAAGATTGAACACCATCACCGGGCGCTCGAACCGCCGCGCCGGGCGACTGGCTTGGGGGTGCATGCCGACGACGAAGAAGGCTTCTCCTCCGAAGCTCAGCGAAAAATGGGGATCGTCGGGGTCGCTGCTGACCCGGCCATCGTAAGGAAGCCCCAGCCAGGCGTCCTTGTCGGTCAGCGACTGAACCCTGTTCCACAAGGCAAGTTCGAACTGGCCCTCGGTCAGAGGTTCGTCATCCGCGAAGATCACGGCAAGACTGCGGAACAGCGACGGATCTTCCTGATAGCTTGCCGTCCAGTCCAGCAGCTTTTCATAGATGACGAGGTCGTCCCAGCTGCTCTCGATGGAATGGCAGACGACGGTCGCCAACGTTCCGCGCGACAGTGCGGATTTGGCACCCACGCAAGGGAAGGACTTGGCTTCGATGAAGGCCCTGAACCGTTCTTCCCAGTGCGAGCGTTGATCTTCGGAAAGCACATGCTTCCTTTCCAGAGTTGAAGAGTCCCCGGAAGCTGCTGCAGCGTCTCCGGTATGGCGAATAGCGCTTTGAAACGGCATCACTTCAGCCGAAGGCATTCCAGCATTTCAGCGTCGTTCCTGATGCAGTCTTTCGGCCAGCCACAAGTGCCCCCCGGCGAAGATCAGCAGGACTGCTGCAAGAACGAGGATGACAGGATCGCCGCGTCCTCGCGCCGATGGGGCGGCAGCGGGCCATGCCCCTGTACGTGCGCCTCACCTTTTTTCCTCGAACTTTGCGCGCTGATCGTCCGGGTAATCCTCGGGCTTGACCGTGCTGACGTAAGGACGATCTTCCACTTTCTCGGGCTTCTGCGGGCCTTCCTTCTGGCGATGCGGATCGACCGCATCAGGCCGCGCATCGCCCAGAGGCTCGCGCCGGGTTCCGGTATCGTCCTGTTCCGTCATGGCCGTGGCTCCTTTTCAGGCCGCCTTGAGATTGATTGCGGTCGGCTGCGAGGGCGGCAAGCCATCGACCTTGGCTTGGGCGAGCAGTTCCTTCTTGCGGGCCAGCATACGATCCCGAAGGTCGACGAGATCCACATCGGTCTTGCGGCACTGGGCGAACATGCCCTCGGACTGCATTTCTTCCTCGTGAACGTGGTGCTTGATCTCTTCGGAAAGTACGGTGACTTTCGCATCGAAGAAATCATCCTCGGGCGATCCCGCCTCGATGTCGTTGATAAGAACTTTGGCCCCGTCATGCTCGACATAGGCTTCGTCGAGCGTGTCGTCCTCGATCTTGCCGCGGAAGCTGGGATAGAAGATTTCTTCTTCGATCAGGGTGTGGATCTTGAGTTCGGTGCAGATCTCATGAGCCAGCTTCTTCTTCTGAGCGGAAGACTTGGTCGCTTCGAACTTCTCGAACAGCGCCTCCACCTTGCGGTGATCGGCCTTCAGCAAGGCAATGGCATCGGTAAAGGATTCTGTCATGGGGTCCTCCTTCTCGGATTTCGTCCTGTAAAGTTCCCGAAACTTGCTCTCGTTCCCGCCATGTTGATCTAGGTTTATGCGATTAAGCCAGCCACGGGCGAGGAGAATGCCTGAACCGGAACCGTGATCGGGGCGGACTCGTGCCTGATGCGGAACGACCTCGTCTGTTGAGGACTTGTCCTTCTCGTGCGGTTCGCCGCCGCCCTCCAGCACAAGGACGCGACAGGTAATGAAGGATTTGTTCGACGCACATACCGCCAAGCCTGATCTGAACGGTCGCAAGGCGATCATCACCGGCGGCACCACCGGGATCGGCAGGGCCATTGCGGTGCTGCTTGCCAGCGAGGGCGTGGAGGTATTCATCTGCGGCCGCTCGCCCGAGCATCTGGGCGATGCGCTGGAGCGCATACGCGAGGTTGGCAAGGGTGACGGCGTGGCCCTCGACCTGGCAGACCCGGAACAGCTCGAAAGATTCTTCGATCAAGCGCGCAACGCGCTAGGGGATCCCGACATCGTCGTCGTCAATGCGGCCGTCCCGGCCTCGGCTTTGTCCGAGATGTTGGCGGATGAGATCCGCTACGCCGTCGCCGTCGATTTCACCGCCTACCTGCTCAGCGCCAAGGCGGCGCAGGAGACGCTGGTCGACAAGGGCGACATCGTCCTGATCGGCTCCATGTCGGCGCACGTCTTGGGAGCGGGATCTACCGTCTACGCGGGGATGAAAGCCGGAATCGCCGGCTTCGCCGAGGCTCTGCGCCGTGAACTGGGCCCTCAGGGTATCAAAGTCAGCCTTGTCGAGCCGGGCAAGACCGGGGCCGACTTCCAGTATCCCGACATCCCTGCGGAAAAGCAGCGCGAGATGATCGCGGAGGAGACCATGCTGCGTGCCGAAGACATCGCGGTGGGCGTCCACTATCTCCTGACGCAGCCGCGCCGTGCCGTCGTCCAGCAGCTCACGATCGCTCCGCGCGGCCAGGCGCAGGAATGAGAGCGTCGAACCAATCCGCATAGGGCGTATTGCCTATGAGGCGACGGTTGAGATCGGGATCGCCGTCGCTCCACCAGACCGGGCCGCGTTCTCCCAGAGCGCGCTTGGCCCGGTCCAATTCCCGGCGCGCGGCGGCTTCTGCATCGCGGTCCCCTGCGCGCTTGGCTTGGCCCACCGCGCGGCGGGCCTGCATCAGATCTCGAACGCGTTCCTCGCGGCAGGAGGGCGGCAGCGACGGATCGGACATGCGCCACAACCGCCCACGTACCACGAAATAGCGACCGTCAGGGGTCACCGGATAATCGCCTACGAATTGCACGGTTTTGGCCATGAGGAGCAAACGGGCGATCGTCGCGGAGGTTTCGCTTCCTGCGGCGCAACGCCCGGGTACGTGGCAAACGATGAGAGGACTGCTTTATCCCGGCACCTGCCTGCGTTAGAGCGCCCGCGCGCATTGGGATGAAACAAGGGTGGCCGCTGACGTGAAGGGCGAGGGAGAAGGGCGGGCAGCGCGCGGGCTATTCGTCGCCACTATATCGACGGGCAGCTTCCTGCTCTTCCTGGTGCAGCCGATGGTCGCCAGGATGGCGCTTCCTCGGCTGGGAGGTGCGCCGAACGTCTGGAACAGTGCCATGCTGGTCTACCAGGCGCTCCTCCTGGCCGGCTACGCCTATGCGCACATGCTGGGACGCTTGTCGCTGCGGCGGCAGACGATCGTGCACCTCGCGCTCCTGCTTCTGGCCGGATCGACGCTTCCCGTGGGCCTGTTCGATCTGGTGCAGCCGAAAGGACTGCCGGAGGCGCTGTGGGTTCCGGTGCTGCTGGGATTGAGCGTCGGTCCTGTGTTCTTCGCGGTCTCGGCGCAAGCGCCCTTGATGCAGCGGTGGTTCGCCGCCGATCCTGGAGCCGGTCAGCCCTGGGCTCTCTATGCCGCGTCCAACCTTGGCAGCTTCGCCGGGCTACTGGCCTATCCGCTGCTGGCCGAGCCGCTGCTGACTCTGCGCAGCCAGAGTATCGCCTGGTCGTGCGGCTTCGCCTTGCTGATCTCGCTGGTGATCCTCTGCGCTGCGAGCCGCCGCCACGCGCTGCCGCCGCCGCCTTCGCAAAAGCAGCTTTGGGGACAGGGCGTGCGGATTCCCGGCCGGACGATGGCGCTGTGGCTGGCGCTGGCGGCGATCCCTTCGGGCCTCATGCTCTCGACCACGACCCACCTGACGACGGACATCTTCGCGATGCCGCTGCTCTGGGTCATTCCGCTGGGGCTCTATCTGCTGAGCTTCGTCGTCGCCTTCGCCGACAACCGCGCGCCGGCCGCTGCCATCGCTTTCGTGACGCCTGTCGTGGTGCTGTTCGCGGGCAGCTATGCCATGCTGTCCAACGGATCGGGAACATTGTGGATCGCCGGAGGTGCGTGCCTCATGCTGTTCTGCATCGCGACGACACTGCACAAGCGGCTCTACGACCTTCGTCCCGCGCCTGCGCAATTGACGCGGTTCTATCTGGTGATGTCGGCGGGGGGCGCTCTGGGCGGGCTGTTCACCGCGCTGGTCGCTCCGCTCGTGTTCGACTGGGCCTGGGAGCATCCCCTGCTGGTCATGGCCGCGGCGGTTATCATGCCGCTCGATCCGATCCTGCGCTGGCGGAGCGGCGAAGGCATCGAACCGGGAATGGCGCGCGTGGCGCTCCTGCTCCTGCTGGCCTTCGCCGCGTTCCTGGGCTGGCAACTCGACCAGCGGGCGCTGCGTCCCGATGAAGGCCTGGCGGCAGTTTTGCTGACGGTTTTCCTGACCGGCACCGGCATCATGGTGATGGCCTGGCGCACCGCTTTCGTCACCGTTCTGGCGCTCGCCATGGTTGCGCAAGGCGGGATCTGGACGATTCGCGCCACGCTCGGCGGCGAACGAACGCGCAGCTATTTCGGCATCTACACGGTCCGCGACACGGCCGACGGTGCCTTGCGGACCCTTGCCCATGGCACGACCCTCCATGGCGAACAATCACTGGATCCCGTCAGATCGCGCGAGGCGCTGACCTACTACGGACCGACTTCCGGCGTGGCCCTGGCGCTTAACGCGGTGCCCCATCTCGAAGGAGCGGCTGCCCGCATCGGCGTGGTCGGGCTGGGCACGGGATCGCTCGCCTGCCGCGCCGTTCCGGGCCAGCGGTGGACGTTCTTCGAAATAGATCCGGTCATCCTGCAGTTCTCGACCAGCGAGCGCTTCACTTTCCTGCGGGACTGCACGCCCGGCGCCCGCGTGATCCTTGGCGATGCCCGATTGAAGCTGACGGATATGCCGGCGGGGGTCTTCGACGTGCTCGTGATCGACGCGTTCTCCAGCGATGCTATACCCGTGCACCTGCTCACGAAGGAAGCGTTGCAGGTCTATGCACGGGCACTCACGCCGCGCGGCCTCCTGCTGCTCCATATTTCCAACCGCTACCTCGATCTGGCGCCTGTCGTGGGCACCAATGCGGCGGCGAGCGGAATGACGGCGCTATCGCGGCTCGACCGTCCTATCGACACCGCTCTTTACACGCCTTCGCGCTGGATCGCCTTGTCGCGCGACGGATCGGTCGTGAAGGATCTGGCGAGGATAAGCGCCGATACGCCCTGGACGCCGCTGAACGATAGGGCCGCCCGCCCCTGGACCGACGATCACGCCTCCATCCTGCCCTTCGTCCGCTGGGACCGGCTGACAGGCCGTCCCTGAGGCGCGCCGAAAGTTCCCTGGCTGAGCGGCAAAGCGTGATGCGTGTTCTGTCATGGCCACACGTTTCCTCGTGTGGATTGGTCTCAGTTCGAGAGAGCACCAAAAGCCGGATTGCGGTGAGGCAGCGCGCCTCCCGCCTCTCAATGTGCCCAGCACCGACCGCCCAGTTTCACTCTGCTCGACGTGGCGATTCGCGGCGGGTCTGAATGATTGCCCCCAATTTCGTTGCAACGCCGGGCGCAAAGCTTTCCTCAGCCACTCGCAGCGGCTGTAAAGACCGCAATCACGATTGCATTCTTAGCATCAAACCGCTCTCCGGAGCGAAATTCCGGAGAGCGATCCCGACCCGTCAGGAAGCCGTTCAGTTCACGCGGTGTCGGTGCTTGCCGCCGAACTTTTTGCCGCAGAACTGTTCCAGTTCGCGCATTTCCGATGCTGCGGCGGTGGCGAGCGCGCTGGCACAAGGCAGGTTGGTTTCAGCGTCGGCGATGCGCGCTTCCACCTTCTCGCGCAATTCTTCGATATCGGCGCGGGTCAGAACATTCTTTTCACGCAAATAGCAGATCAGGCTCTGCAACAGGATCATCGCCTTGTCGCCTGATTCCACTTCGGTCTTCTCGATCATCTTGGGCATCCTCCGCACGACTTTTTACAGGGTCGTGTCTCAGCCAGAATGATACGACTTCAGGCTCGTGTCCAGCCTTTACACACATTTTGCGCAACGAAATGTCACAAGGCTTGGCTTCTTGCGAAACAAACGCATTATCGAGGCGAACCCGAGTAAAGTGCGCGCCAGCTTAGCGGGCCAGGGCGCCGATCTCCTGGCGCAGAATGGCCACAACGTTCCTGCGGACTTGCGCATGGTTCCGCTCGGGGGACAATTCCATCATCGCCATCATGCCCCACGACAGCAGAAAGATCAGGTCCACCACTTGCGATCGGCGGTTGCTGGGCGCCATCGGCGCAAGCGATTCTATCGCTTCGTCCAGGCGCAGCCTGACACGCTCGTCGGCCTGCCGGTTGAGGTCGGCGATGATGGGGTTCCTGCCGACTTCCGCCAACAGCTCGGCCATCAGGCGGCGGTCTTCCATGGACGGTTCGTCCGAACAGATGCGCTCGATCCAGGTCTCGATGGCGGCGGTGTCCCGGTTCGCCACGGCGGTTTCCAGCTGGTTTTCCTCAAGCCATGTGATCAGGTTCGCTTCGCAGATGGCAGCGATGATGGCTTCCTTGTTCGCGAAGTCCCGGTAGATCTGGCCGACCTTGATCCCGGAAGCGAGGGCGATCTGTGCCATGCCGGTCCTATGGAACCCTTGCTCGACAAACAGCTTTCTGGCGGTGTCCAGAAGATGTTCGCGGCGCGCCACCGAACGGGCTGCTCGCGAACGATCCATAATTATGTCATCTTTCACTGCATTCCTCCTCGCCTTGCAAACGCTTCGGCGACCCAATACACATCGCGCGAATCAATGAGTGAATACTCACTCACGCTTTAACTCTCATTGCGGGCTTGCTCCATGAAAAAGATCACCCCGGCTCTTGCCTTGCTCCTTGCCTCGTGCGGCGGCGGCGGAGAGCAGCAGGCTCCTGCCGGTCCTCCCGAGGTCGGCGTCGTCACGGTCAAGGAAGGCGCGGTCACGCTCAGCTCGGAACTTCCGGGCCGCACCACGGCCTTCGAGACGGCCGACGTGCGCCCGCAAGTGAACGGCCTGATCCTCCAGCGCCTGTTCCAGGAGGGCGACATGGTGCGCGCCGGACAGCCGCTCTATCGCATCGACCCCGCGCCCTACGAAGCGCAAGTCGCCAGCGCGCGTGCGGCACTGGTCCGCGCCCGCGCCAACATCGCGAACACCGCTGCCCTGGCCCGGCGGTACGGCGAACTCGTGAAGATCAACGCCATCTCGCGGCAGGAGGCGGAGAACGCCGTCGCCAGCGCCGCCCAGGCCCGCGCCGACGTTGCCGCCCAGGAGGCGGCAGTGCGCAGCGCCCAGATCGATCTGGCCCGCACGACCATTCGCGCACCGATCTCGGGCCGCATCGGCCGCTCCACTTATACCACCGGCGCGCTCGTTTCGGCTTCGCAGACCGACGCTCTTACGGTCATTCAGCGGCTTGATCCCATGTTCGTGGACATCCAGCAGTCGAGCACGGATGTCCTTCGCCTGCGTCAGGAGCTGCTTTCGGGCAATCTCTCGCGGGCCGGCGCGGCCGCCCGCGTGCGGCTGAAGTTGGAGGACGGCAGCACTTACGCGGAAGAAGGCACGCTCAAGTTCACCGACGTGACCGTCGACCCGTCGACCGGCAGCCAGGTGGTCCGCGTCCAGTTCGGCAACCCGCGCGGCCTGCTGCTGCCCGGCATGTACGTCCGGGCGGAACTGGTCGAAGGCACCAAGAGCAACGGCATCCTCGTGCCCCAATCGGCCGTGAGCCGAGACGAGAAGGGCAATCCTACGGCACTCACCGTCGGCGCCGGCAACAAGCTGGAAATGCGCAAGATCGAAGCACCGCGGACCGTCGGTACGAACTGGCTGGTGACGTCCGGTCTGAAGGCCGGCGACAAGGTCGTGGTGGACGGCGCGCAGATGCTGCGCCCGGGCATGCCCGTGAAGCCGGTCGCGCCGCAGGACGCCAAGCCTGCGGGCGGAGCACCCGCGCAGCAGGGCCGGAAGGCTGCAGGTCAAGACGCCGGACAGGGCCAGTAATCGATCATGGCACGTTATTTCATCGACCGGCCCATCTTTGCATGGGTCATCGCCATCGTGCTGATGATGTTCGGCGCGCTGGCGATCCGCAGCCTGCCGGTGTCCCAGTTCCCCGAGATCGCGCCGCCCACGGTGACGATCTCCGCCACTTATCCCGGCGCCGACGCGGAAACGCTGGAGCGCACGACCACGCAGATCATCGAGCAGCAGCTCAAGGGTATCGACAACCTGCGCTACTTCTCCGCGCAGTCGTCCTCGGCCGGTAACGTCAGCATCACTTTGACGTTCGAGCAGGGCACCGATCCCGACATCGCGCAAGTCCAGGTGCAGAACAAGCTGCAAGCGGCCACGGCGCTGCTGCCGCAGGAAGTCCAGCGCCAGGGCGTCACTGTCGCGAAGTCGGCGGCCAGCTTCCTCCTGGTCGCGGCGATCTATTCGCAGGACGGCAGCCACAGCGCCAACGACCTGTCGGACTATCTCGTCAGCCAGGTCCAGGACCCGGTCAGCCGCATCAACGGCGTCGGCGAGCTTCAGATCTTCGGCACCCAATATGCCATGCGCATCTGGGTCGATCCGCTGAAACTGCGCAGCTACAACCTGACGATCGGCGACATCCGAACCGCCGTGCAGGCGCAGAACGCGCAGGTTTCCGCCGGTCAGCTCGGCCAGCTTCCCGCGTCCAAGGAGCAGGAGCTCAACGCCACCGTTTCGGTTCAATCGCGCCTGCAGACCCCCGAAGAGTTCGGGAACATCCGCTTGCGTCAGGGCCAGAACGGCGCCGTGGTGCGTCTTCGCGACGTCGCACGGGTCGAACTTGGCGCCGAAATCTACGGCTTCGAAACGCAGTACAACGGCAAGCCCGCCTCGGGCTTCGGCGTAAAGCTGGCATCGGGCGCAAATGCGCTCGATACAGTGGACCTCGTGAAGGCCGAAATCGAACGTATCGCCCAGAACTTCCCGCAGGATGTAAAGGTCGTCTATCCTTACGATGCCACGCCGTTCGTCCGTCTGTCGGTCGAGCAGGTGGTCCACACCCTGATCGAAGCCGTCGTCCTCGTGTTCCTCGTCATGTTCCTGTTCCTTCAGAACTGGCGCGCGACGATCATCCCGACGATTGCGGTCCCGGTCGTGCTGCTCGGCACTTTCGGGGTCATGCAGGCACTCGGCTACTCCATCAACACACTCACCTTGTTCGGCATGGTGCTGGCGATCGGCCTGCTGGTCGACGACGCCATCGTCGTGGTCGAAAACGTCGAGCGTCTGATCCAGACGGAACATCTCAAGCCCAAGGAGGCCGCGCGAAAGTCGATGGACGAGATCAGCGGCGCGCTGATCGGCATCGGCATGGTGCTCTCCGCGGTGTTCCTGCCGATGGCCTTCTTCGGCGGTTCCACCGGCGTGATCTATCGCCAGTTCTCGATCACCATCGTCTCATCCATGGCGCTCTCGGTGATGGTCGCGCTGATCCTGACGCCGGCGCTCTGCGCCACGATCCTGAAGCCGCATGACCCCAGCAAGAACGAAGGCAACGGGCCGCTTGCCCGCTTCTTCCGCTGGTTCAACGACAAGTTCGACGCCGGCACCGTCAAGTACGAGAAGAGCGTTCGCGGGGCGGCCCGCAACTGGAAGCGCTCGGGCGTGGTCTATCTGCTGATTGTCGGCGCCATGGCGCTCATTTTCTGGCGCCTGCCGAGCGGCTTCCTTCCCGAGGAAGACCAGGGCACGATGATCGCGCTGGTCCAGGCGCCGCCAGGCGCGACGCTTCCCCGGACGCAACGGGGCCTGGATGTCGTTCGCGAGCACTTCCTCAGGGACGAGAAGGCGAACGTCGAATCCGTGTTCACCATCAGCGGCTTCTCGTTCAGCGGTCAGGGGCAGAATGCGGGCATGGCCTTCGTCAAGCTGAAGGACTGGAAGGACCGCAGCGGCGCCGAGAACAGGGCTCCGGCCATGGTCGGCCGTGCCATGGGCGCTTTCTCGAAGTACCGTGACGCCACGATCTTCGCGCTGGTTCCTCCCGCCGTGCAGGAGCTTGGCAATGCGACGGGCTTCGACCTGTGGCTCGTCGACCAGAACAACATCGGTCACGACAAGCTGGTCGCCGCGCGCAATCAGTTGCTTGGTCTTGCGGCTCAGGATCAGCGCGTGGCGCAAGTCCGTCCCGTCAGCCTCGACGATGCTCCACAGCTCGACATCAACATCGACCAGGACAAGGCCGGCGCGCTCGGGCTCGACCTCAGCACGGTGAACAGCGAGATCTCCACCGCATGGGGCGGCGCCTATGTGAACGACTTCCTCGATCGCGGCCGGACCAAGCGCGTCTATCTGCAGGCGGACGAGGCCTATCGCTCTTCGCCGGAGTCGATCCAGAACTTCTACGCCCGTGGCAGCGACGGCCAGATGGCGCCTTTCGGCTCGTTCTCGACGCTGTCGTGGAAGAAGGCTCCGGTCATCCTGACCCGCTACAACGGCCGTCCCGCCGTGCAGCTCCAGGGTGCGCCCGGGGCTGGTGTCAGCACCGGTGCAGCGATGGAGGCCATCGCCGAGATGCATCAGAAGCTGCCGCCGGGCACCGCCCTCGAATGGACCGGACTGTCCTATGAAGAACGCCTGTCGGGCGGACAGGCACCTGCGCTCTATGCCCTCTCGCTCTTCGTCGTGTTCCTGTGCCTTGCGGCGCTCTACGAAAGCTGGTCGGTTCCAATCGCAGTCATCCTGGTGGTTCCGCTGGGCGTCGTCGGCGCCGTGCTCGCCGCGAAGCTCACCGGCCTGAACAACGACATCTACCTGCAGGTCGGCCTGATCACTACGATCGGCGTGGC
This sequence comes from Novosphingobium lindaniclasticum LE124, assembly GCF_000445125.1. Taxonomy (GTDB): domain Bacteria; phylum Pseudomonadota; class Alphaproteobacteria; order Sphingomonadales; family Sphingomonadaceae; genus Novosphingobium; species Novosphingobium lindaniclasticum. The sequence continues at coordinate 143,737 of NZ_ATHL01000076.1, read as the reverse complement.
CGCGAAGAACGCCATTCTCATCGTGGAGTTCGCCGAGGAACGCGTGCAGGCCGGCATGAACGCCTTCAGCGCGGCCGTGGAAGCGGCAAGGCTTCGCCTTCGCCCGATCCTCATGACCTCGCTGGCCTTCGTGTTCGGCGTCTTGCCGCTGGCGGTTTCGAGCGGCGCGGGCGCGGGCGGTCAGAACGCCATCGGCCGCGCGGTCGTAGGCGGCATGCTCTCCGCCACGATCTTCGCGATCTTCCTGGTCCCGATGTTCTTCGTGGTCGTGAGCCGCCTGTTCAAGCACGGACAGACCGACAGGCACGAAGCTGAACCCGCAGTGGAGACCGAAGCCGGTCGCCGCTCATCCGACGGCACCGAGCCGCAGGGAATCTGAACATGAAAAAGTCCCTCATCGCCCTGATTGCCGGCACCACGATGCTGGCAGGGTGCAACCTGGCGCCGCGTTACGAGCGGCCCGTCGGCGCCGTTCCGGTGGCCCTGCCGCAAGGCGGGGTCTACCCGGCCGCCGCCACCGACGCCTTGGATGTAAGCCGCATCGGTTGGCAGGAATTCTTCCTCGATCCGCGCCTGCGGCAAGTGATCGAAACCGGGCTCGCCAACAATCGCGATCTCCGCGTCGCAGCCGCCAACGTGCTCCAGGCCCGTTCGCAGTTGCGCGTGCAGCGCTCGGCCCTGTTCCCGACCGTGAATGCGGGCGGGACAGCGACTTATACCAACAATATCATGGGTGCCATGGGCGCCGGGGGAGGTGCCGGAGCGGGCAACGTCTCTTCCGACATCGAGATCTATCAGGCGACTGCCGGGATCTCCGCCTTCGAACTCGACCTGTTCGGCCGCATCCGCAATCTGACCCGCGCCGCCCAGGAACAGTTCTTCGCCAGCGAGGAAGCCCAGCGTTCCGCGCGGATCAGCCTTATCGCGGAAATTGCGACGGCCTGGCTGACGATGGCGTCCGATACCGAGCAACTGCGTCTTTCGCGGCAGACGCTCAAGACCTTCGAAGACACCTTGCGCCTCACGCGGGAGCAATTCCGCATCGGCGTCGGCTCGGAACTGGAAGTGCGCCAGGCCGATACCAACTACCAGAGCGCGGTGAACGACATCGCCGCTCTGGAAGCCAGCATCGCGCTCGACCAGAACGCGCTGAACCTGCTCGTCGGCACCACGGTGGCGCAGGAGCAGCTGCCCAGCGGCCTTTCGTCCGACCCGGTGACGCGTGACGCCTTGCCGTCCGACGTGTCGTCCGACGTGCTGCTGCGCCGCCCCGATGTGCTTCGCGCCGAGCATCTGCTGATTGCGGAAAACGCCAACATCGGCGCGGCACGGGCCGCCTTCTTCCCGACGATCTCGCTGACGGGAACCGTCGGCACGATCAGCACGGCGCTGTCCGGCCTCTTCAAGTCCGGAACCTACACGTACAGTGCGTCGCCCGGTCTCTCGCTTCCTCTCTTCGACGGCGGGCAGCGAGCGGGTAATCTGGCCTACGCCAAGGCCTCGCAGCAGGCGGCGGTGGCGACGTACGAGAAGGCGATCCAGACCGCGTTCCGCGAGGTGGCCGATGCGCTGGCACAGCGCGGCAAGATCGGGGACCAGATCCAGGCGCAGTCCAACCGGGCGGAGTCCGCGCGGGTCGCCGCGCGCCTGTCGGATGCCCGGTTCAAAGCCGGGGTGGACTCGTTCCTGACCTCGCTCGACGCACAGCGCACGGCTTATGCGGCGGAGCAGCAGTTGGTTGCGACGCGCCTCATCCAGGCCAGCAATCTGGTCGAACTCTACCGTTCGCTCGGCGGAGGCCTCGGAGGCGAGCAGCCTGCCGGAGCAGGACAGACCGCGGCGCCGCAAAACTGAAGGCGAAAGGTCCGCAGGCGAACGAGTTATGCTTCGCCGCCTGCGGACCTGTTCGCGTCGGCTAGCGCCTGCCGACCACCGCGCATAGGCGTTCAGTGCCTTCCGCGGCAGGGTCGCGCAGGGCGACTTCCCGCGGCCACGAGACACCGCCCTCGATCGTCGAACGGACGGCAGGCGAGGGCGAGGGTTGGTCCATGAGGAAGATCAGCACTTCGGTGGTTTCGCCGCTTGCCACGGAGCGCGGCTCGTAATTGCGGGCCAAGTGGGTTCCAGCGGCAAGGAATCCATCGAGAAGGGGCGACGAATGCGAGGTGATCGACGTTTCCGGCCCGGTCACCATCGGGAATTCCCGCATCGGCCTGCACATGGCGCTGAGCGGTGCGGCGCTGATCTATGCCGCCGAACCCTCCATCGCCGCGCTTGTCGCGGAGGGGCGGCTTCGCGTGGTTCTGGAGGAGTGGGGCTCGAGGGGCGAGGCGTTCCACATCTACTATTCCAGTCGGAGGCAGGTGCCTTCCAGCCTGCGCCTGCTGATCGACCTCATTCGCGAAATCAGACCAATGGGCTTCTAGCCGTTCATGAATTGGGCTCATCACTGCATTCGACAAGTTCGGGGGTTATCGGCGGAACGGAGCAGTCTAGATTTGGAGGATGCGGCTTCGCCGTCTGTCCATCGTTTACCGGGAACAAACAACCATGACGAAAGCATTTGGTGTCGTCACCGAAAAGGCGCCGCTCGAGGCGCTGGAGATCGTGCGCCGCGAGCCAGGCGCGCACGACGTGTCTATCGACATCGCCTATTGCGGGGTTTGCCATTCGGACCTGCACCAGGCACGCGGCGAGTGGGCGGGAACGCTCTATCCCTGCGTTCCGGGCCATGAGATCGTCGGCCGGGTGACGGCCGTGGGCAGCGAGGTTTCGGCCTTCAAGGTCGGCGACACCGTCGGCGTGGGCTGCATGGTCGACAGCTGCCAGCACTGTCCGGCTTGCGACGAAGGCCTCGAGCAGTATTGCGACAACGGCTTCGTCGGCACATACAACGGCACGACCGCGGATGCTCCGGGGCACACCCTTGGCGGCTACTCGCAGAGCATCGTCGTCAGCGACAAGTTCGTGTTGAAGATCAGCCACCCGGACGAACAGCTGGCAGCCGTGGCGCCGCTGCTTTGCGCCGGCATCACCACCTGGTCGCCGCTGCGCCATTGGAATGCCGGACCCGGCAAGAAGGTCGGGATCGTCGGCATCGGCGGACTCGGCCACATGGGCGTCAAGCTGGCTCACGCGCTCGGGGCGCACGTCGTGGCCTTTACGACTTCCGAAAGCAAGCGCGAGGCAGCGCGGGAACTCGGAGCCGACGACGTGGTGGTGTCGCGCAATGCCGACGAGATGGCCGCTCATGCCAACAGCTTCGACCTTATTCTCAACACGGTGGCCGCCAGCCATGACCTCGATGCTTTCACCGCGCTGCTGAAGCGCGATGGCACGATGACGCTGGTGGGCGTTCCCGAGCATCCGCATCCGTCGCCGAACGTCGCCGCGCTGATCTTCCGCCGCCGGGCGATCGCCGGCTCGCTGATAGGCGGAATCGCCGAGACTCAGGAGATGCTGGATTTCTGCGCGGAAAAAGGTGTCGTTGCCGACATCGAGATGATCGACATCCAGGACGTCAACGAAGCCTACGATCGCATGCAGAAGAGCGACGTGAAGTATCGCTTCGTGATCGACAACGCGACGCTGCAGGCCTGAGCTTTCCCATGCTCCTGGCGCGCGGTCGCACCGGGAGCATGGCTTGGGCTGAAGGCGCTATGCCTACGACGTCATGCGCAGATTAACATAATATATATTACCAACCCAACTGGTCACCGCGTCTTGCTCGGAACGCCGAGGTCTGACTTACCCTTCCGGGCTACCCGTGAGCAAGCCGCCTACTCGGCCCCTCGCTCACGGGTATCGTGATCACACCGTTTCCAGTTGCGCCGCCGCGATCGCCGTGAGGTTGAGAATACCGCGTGCGGTGACGCCCGGCGTCAGGACGTGGATCGGCTGCGAGAGCCCCATCAGCATCGGGCCCACCGTAGGCGAACTCGACGAGGCCGAGAGCGCAGTCAGCGTGATGTTCGCCGCGTCGAGGTTCGGCATGACCAGCAGGTTGGCCGGCCCCTCGAACCGGGCATCCGGGACGAGACGATCGCGCAGCGCCTGGCTGAGCGCGGCATCGGCGTGCATCTCACCGTCCACCAGCAGGTCCGGCGCCGCTGCCTTCGCGATCTTCAGGGCCGCGCGCATCTTGCGGGCACTCGGGCTATGCGAAGCGCCGAAGTTCGAGTGCGACAGCAGCGACACGCGCGGGCGCAGGCCGAAGTGCTTGAGCTGTGTGGCGCCGAGCAGCGCCATCTCGGCGATCTGCTCGGGCGTGGGATCCGGCACCATGTGGGTGTCGGTGATGAACAAGGCACCCGCATCGAGGATCAGCCCTGAAAGCGCATAGACGCGGCTGATATCGGGCTTGCGGTCGATCACGCGCAGGACGTGCTCGATCTGGCCCCAATATTCGGAGCGCCCGCCCACCAGTGCAGCATCGACGCGCCCCGTCCGCAGCAGCAGCGCCGCCGTCAGCGTGGGGCGCCGGTAGACGTGCCGCGGGATCTCGTCCGCAGGCACGCCCTTGCGCGAAGCGATGGCGCGATAGGCTTCGACCAGCTCGGTCATGATCTCATGGTCCGTCTCGGGATCGATCACCTCGACATCGCGATCCAGCTCGAAGCTCAGGCCAAGGTTCGGCAGCTTCTGCTCGAGGACGCGGCGACGGGCGACGATCATGGGACGGGCGATGTCTTCATCGAGCGCGTCCTGAATCGCGCGGAGCACGCGCTCGTCCTCACCTTCGCCGTAGACGATCCGGCAGGCCGAGCCGCGTGCAGCTTCGAACACCGGAAGCATGAGCTGGCCGGAGCGCGTGTTCTGGCGCGTGAGCTTGCGCTTGTAATCGTCAAGATCGATCGTCTTGCGCGCGACGCCGCTCGCCATGGCGGCCTTGGCGACGGCGGTGGCGATCTCGCCGATCAGGCGCGGATCGAAAGGCGTCGGGATGATGTATTCCGGGCCGAACACCAGCTTGCGGCCGCCATAGGCCTGGGCGACGCTATCATGCGCAGGCAACCGGGCGAGCGCCGCGATGGCCTCGGCGGCGGCGGCCTTCATCTCTTCGTTGATCGCCGTGGCGCCCACGTCGAGTGCGCCCCGGAAGATGTAGGGGAAGCACAGGACGTTATTGACCTGGTTCGGATAGTCAGAGCGGCCGGTGGCGATGATGGCGTCGGGACGGACCTCACGCGCGATCTCCGGCCGGATCTCGGGTTCAGGATTGGCCAGGGCGAAGATCAGCGGATTGGGCGCCATCAGCGGCAGCCACTCGGGCTTGAGCACGCCGGGGGCCGAGAGGCCGAGGAACAGGTTGGCGCCCGGCAGCACCTCGGGAAGCGACCGCGCGTCGGTCTGGCGGGCATAGCGCGCCATGTTCGGCAGCATGCCCTCGCGCCCCGAATGGATCACTCCGTCCTTGTCGGTAAGGGTTACGTTCTCGACCGGAAGCCCCATCGATACCAGCAGGTCCACGCAGGCGAGAGCGGCCGCCCCTGCCCCCGAGGTGACCAGCCTGGCTTCCGCCAGCGTCTTGCCCTGGAGGACCAGAGCGTTCCGAACGGCGGCGGCGACCACGATGGCGGTGCCATGCTGGTCGTCGTGGAACACCGGAATGTTCATGCGCTCCTTGAGCCGCGCCTCGATGGCGAAGCATTCAGGGGCCTTGATGTCTTCCAGGTTGATGCCGCCGAACGTGGGTTCGAGCAGGGCGACCGCTTCGACGAACTTGTCGGGATCGGTCGTGTCCACCTCAAGGTCGAACACGTCGATATCGGCGAATTTCTTGAAGAGGACCGCCTTGCCTTCCATGACCGGCTTGGAAGCCAGTGCGCCGATCGCGCCCAGGCCGAGCACGGCCGTGCCGTTGGAGATGACGGCGACCAGGTTGCCGCGCGCGGTATAGTCCAGCGCCTTGTCGGGATCGGCCGCGATCTCCACGCAAGGGGCCGCGACCCCTGGCGAATAGGCCAGCGCAAGGTCGCGCTGGTTGACCATGCGCTTGGTAGGCTCGATGCGGAGCTTACCCGGCTGCGGATGGAGATGGTAATCGAGGGCTGCGCGGCGGAGATTGTCGTCCATGGCGGCCCTCATAGGCAAAGGTTTCGCGCTTGCCTATGCCTTCCGCGCCAGCATCTTTTCCTCTCCGTGCAGAAGCATGCTTTTACATTTCGGGCGGTGACCTCGGGTTGGCCGCGGCGAATGGCGCGTCGGGTCGCAAAACCGTACTTTTCGTGGGTTATCCTGAGTTGTCCGGTCGCTATCCCGCCCCAATGCCGGATTTATCCACAGTCTATTTGTGAACAGTCACAGCCGTCATGACCGCGACGAAATGGGTCGAAAACCCGCAGAATTCCTTGCCGGAAGCAAGGTCTGCCCGGCCCGCCGCCCGATTTCTGACTGTCATCAGAATGACTTGTTCACATCGGCGCAAGACCGCGCGGTCCAATCGGTGGCTGCCCGGAAGAGGGCCGGGGAAGATGAAAAGTACTGGAGTTATTTATGCGTATTGCACTTGTTTCGCTCGCTGCTGTTGCCGCCGTTGCCGCCGCCTCACCCGCTCTCGCGAACGAGACCCGCATCGAAGCGCGCACCGGCGTGATCTGGAACGGTAGCGACAGCGAAGCCGTGGCCGGCGGTGCCATCGGATACGACTACGATATCGGCGACAAGCTGTTCGTGGGCGTCGAAGGTTCTGCCGACAAGGTTCTCGCCAGCGACACCCGCGTATCCTGGGGTGTCGGCGGCCGCGCGGGCGTCAAGCTCACGCCGGCGACGAAGCTCTATGCCGCGTCGACCTGGCAGTCGAAGTTCACCAAGTACGGCAACAGCGCCGTCGGCGTCGGCGGCGGTATCCAGCAGGATCTCGGCAACAAGTTCTATGGCAAGGCTGAGTACAAGCACCTGATCGTCGGCGACAACACCCCCGACGCGGATGTCGGCCTGGTCGGCGTCGGCATGAAGTTCTGATCCGACACCCGCTTCGGCCGGCATTGCGGCCAGCCACCGGGATGGCCGGTGCAGGACAGGGAAGAAAGGGCGGCTCAGGCGAGCCGTCCTTTTTTCGTCACGTTTCCTGAGGCCCCGGAGCTCGGCGGAGGCCATTTCGCTGGCCCCCGCTTTTCGCTAGGGAAGGTCCTGCGGGTGGGAACTTCGGATAACCATTTGGGAAGACGATCATGACGGAATTTGCGTTGGGGCTGGCAATCCTTGCAGGCGCAAGCTTCCCGGCCGCCGTGGATGCCGAGGCACCGGGCGCGACTACGGGCCGGGCCGCCGTGGAAAAGCTCGTCGGCAACACGCTGGAAGAGGACGATTCGGCATCTCCCGGCGCGCACGTGATCTTTCTCAAACAAGGCGGCATCGCCCGTATGCGGGAGCATGGCAAAGGGCAGCCGATCATGAAGCAGCGCTGGACGATCAGCCCGGACGGCCTGCTCTGCGTTTCGGAAAATCGCAGCCCCGGCAATACGGACAGCGAGTGCGCCACTGTGGTAATCGACGGCGACCGCGTGGAGATGAGCGTGGCCGATCTCGACGAGCCGCTGACTGCCCGACTTCTTCCTGGCAATCCGTATAAGCTGTAAGGCCTAATCCTCTGATATAGATTAAAGCTATATCCTGAATACGCTTCAGGGAAGGCGCAGATCGAACGCTTTGCGTGAAGCTTCCACGTCCTCGATATTGTCCAGCGTCCAGCGGTAGAGCGCCTTGAACGGCGCGTGGAGCGAATGCCCGAGGGGCGTGATCTCGTACTCGACGCCCACAGGCGAGGTCGGGATCACGCGTCGGTGCAGCAGACCGTTGCGCTCCAGCTTGCGCAGGCATTGCGTCAGCGCCTTTTGCGTCACGCCTTCGACATGGCGCTTGATGGCGTTGAAGCGCATCGGACCAGGGACCAGCACCGTCAGGACCATCATCGACCACTTGTCCGCAATCTGATCGAACAGCTGGCGGCTAGGGCAGTCGATGTTGAAATGCTGACATTCGGGCACGAGGTTTCTTTCCGTATACTTAGGCGATCAAAGGTGCCTCATTGACGCTAGATATACAGTTTATACCTAGGGACATCGCTTTTCAATGGAGACCTGCCCGCATGTCGGCACCCGATATCGAAGTCCTGTTCCGCCCCTTCCGCATCCGCTCGCTGAATCTGCCCAATCGTATCGTCATGGCGCCGATGACGCGCGGCTTCGCGCCCGAAGGCATTCCCGGAGGACCGCAGGCCGCCTACTACCAGCGCCGCGCCCAAGGCGGCGTGGGCCTGATCCTTTCGGAAGGGACGGTGATCGACCGTCCGGCATCGCGCAACATGGCGGGTATTCCGCTCTTCCACGGCCAAGAGGCTCTGGCCGGATGGCAGGACGTGATCGGCGCGGTCCATGCCGCAGGCGGCAGGATGGGTCCGCAGATCTGGCATACCGGATCGACGAAGGGCCTCGATGGCTGGGATCCGGGCGTGCCGGTCGAAAGCCCGTCGGGTCTGCTCGCACCGGGGGAGCCGCACGGCCAGGCAATGAGCGAGGAAGATATCGCCGATGCCGTGTCCGCCTTCGCGCGCGCCGCCGCCGATGCCAAGCGCCTTGGCTTCGACACCGTCGAGATCCACGGCGCCCATGGGTACCTGATTGATCAGTTCTTCTGGGCCGGAACCAACGAGCGCAGCGACCGCTATGGCGGCGCCACGATTCGCGAACGCTCGCGCTTCGCCGGTGAGGTGGTGACCGCCGTCCGCGAAGCCGTAGGTCCCGACTACCCGATCATCCTGCGACTCAGCCAGTGGAAGCAGCAGGACTACCGCGCGCGGCTTGCCGAAACGCCGGACCTCATGGCGGAGTGGTTGCAGCCGCTGGTCGATGCCGGTGTGGACGTCCTCCACTGCTCGCAGCGCCGGTTCTGGGAGCCGGAATTCGCCGAAATCGACGGAGAAAAGGGCCTGAATTTCGCCGGCTGGGCGAAGAAGTTGACGGGCGCGGCGACGATCAGCGTCGGTTCGGTGGGCCTCTCCGGCGAATTCCTGGCAGCGTTCGGTGGAGAAAGCTCGACCTCGACGGCTCTGGACGACCTTGTCGAACGCATGGAGCGCGACGAATTCGATCTGATCGCGGTGGGCCGCGCCTTGATCGCCGATCCCGATTGGGTCGCCAAGGTCAGACAGGGTGAGGCCGCGAAGCTCAAGGGCTTCGACGCGGCAGCGCTGGGCGAACTCGTCTGACGCCATACAGGCGGAGCGTTTCGCGGCGCTCCGCCCCTCTTCAGCCCCGCCCTGTCTCGCGCGCCAGTTCCCTGCTGAAAAGGGCTACCAGCAGGGAGGCGAAACCCAGCACGCCGATTACGCCCGGTACGCTGATGCCTGCGGCAAGCAATCCGGTGACCGCCAGCACGACGGTCACCGTCACCCCCGCATTGACGATATTGTTCGCGGCGATGATCCGCGATCGCTCCTCCGGCAGGCTGTGCATTTGCAGGATCGCGTAAAGCGGCACGATGAACATGCCGCCGGAGAAGGCGACCAGGACCAGGTCGGCAAGAACGCGGGACGCGCCCGGCGAGGCCAGAAATTGCTGGAACGAGGCCGCCTGCGCCTGCACCGCGAAGTTGCTGGTCGAGAGCCACAGGTCGATCAGGCCCAGCCCCAGTCCCAGCGCGGCCAGCGGCACATACCGTGCCGAAACCTTGCCGCCGAGCAACTTGTTGACCGCCACCGAACCCAGCGCCACCGTCACCGAAAAGATGGCCAGGAAGATCGTGGCCACATCCTGCCGCGCGCTGAGCGTGCCGCTGACCAGCGGTGCGAACTCCGACACCAGCACCGCTCCGGCCGCGAAGAACCAGCTGATGCCGAGAACGGAGAGCCAGACGCTGCGCACCCGGCGCGCCGTGCCGAGAACCTCCATCGTGCCGCGCCAGAGGTTCCAGTCGACCGGGTGCCTGCCGCGCAGCGGCGGCGCCGGCGGAATGGCGAGCGCCGCAAGATAGCCCAGCACTGCAATGCCCATGGCGGTGAACCCTGCCGCGCGCGCCGGGATCACGCCGGCAAGAAGCTGGCCGCCCAGGATCGCGAGAAAAGTCCCCGCCTCGAACAGGCCGGTGCCGCCCATGATCTCGTGGCTCTCCAGATGCTGCGGCAGGATCGAGAACTTGACCGGTCCGAACAGAGTGGAGTGCAGACCCATCAGGAACAGGGCGATCATGAGAGCCGGGATCGAATGGAGCCAGAACCCGGCGAGCCCGATCGCCATGATCGCGATTTCCGCCAGCTTGATCCATCGGACCAGCCGCGCCTTGTCGAGACGGTCGGCCAATTGCCCGGCCAGCGCCGAGAACAGGAAATAGGGTGCGATGAACACGCCGCTGGCGATTGCCGCCAGCATCTCCGCCCGACCGGGCTGCTCCGCGAAGATGCCGAAGTTCGCCAGGAACAGCATCGCGAACTTGAGCAGGTTATCGTTGAACGCGCCCAGGAACTGGACGACGAACATCGGCGCGAACCGTCGCTTGGCCAGCAGCGAAAAGTCAGGTGCGGACATGGCAGACTCCCCCTTTCCGTCATCCGATAGCCGCATTCACCGCAAAGATCCGAAGGTTTTTCTTGCGCCATCGTGTCGCCGGCCATCAGCGCTGCCCCGCCGTTGTCTGCGCGGTCGCTTGTCGCTATCCTGCTGAGCAATGACGCTTTTTCGAGCGCTGTCTGTTGCGCGACTTTCGAGAGAACCCGCGATGCCCCCTTCCCCACCCCGCGAACCTTCGTCCGACATCGAAGCCGACGAATGGCCGCTGCGGTCCTGGGGCCTGGCACTGCTGGGCGCGCTGGTCGGCATTGCAATCCACTGGATCGTCCGTCCCGACCGGTCGCCACAAGACTTGAACATCATGCAGACGCGGGCGGCCCTGGCAACCTTCCTGGGAGTCGGATCTCTGGTGTTCGGGTTTGTCGTCGAACGCGCGCGCATCGCCTGGAGCGTGGCCGCCGCCGCGATCGGGGCGGCGGTGGTGGCGCTGACGATATACTGGAACGGACCATTCGGTGCTCGCCATGCCGAGGAACCCTGGCGAATCGTCTGCGCCGTGCTGGCCGTCGGGATCGCAGCCCCGCTGTTCCAGGCCTGGCGGGATGGCCGGACCCGCTGGCCCGATGGCAAACACTTCATTCCCTATCCGCAGGCCCATGGCCATGCCTGGACCAATGTTGTGCTCTGGTGTGCCGCCTGGGTCTTCGTGGGCGTGACCTGGGCCATGGCGCTGCTGCTGGGGCAGCTGTTCCGCCTCATCGGCATTCGCGTGCTCAGCGATCTGCTGGAAAAGGACTGGATGATCCTCCTGCTCACCGGCGCGGCGCTGGGTGCGGGCATCGGCCTGCTGCGGGACCGCGACAATATCCTGCGCCTCTTGCAGCGGGTGGTGACCACGATCCTGTCGGTCCTGGCTCCGGTGCTGGCCTTCGGTCTGGTGGCGTTCCTTGCCGCGATTCCCTTCACCGGTCTTTCGGCCTTGTGGGACGCCACGCGCTCGACGAGCCCGATCCTGCTCGGCTGTGTGATCGGAGCGCTCTGTCTGGTCAACGCCGTGATCGGCGACGAAGCCTCGCACGAAGCCCGCAACCCGGTGCTGCGCGGCAGCGTTGCGGCGCTCGGCATCGCCATGCTGCCGCTGGGCGTTATCGCCGCGATTTCGACGGGCTTGCGCATCGACCAACATGGTCTGACCCCGGATCGCCTCTGGGCAGTTGTCTTCACGGCCATAGCCTGTGCCTACGGGCTGGCGTACCTGGTGGCACTAGGCCGCTGGCGCCTGCACGCTGCCTTGCATTTGCGCGTCGCCAACCTGCGCCTTGCCGTTGGACTTTGCGGGTTGGCCCTGATCCTGTCGACGCCGCTGGTGAACTTTGGCAAACTTTCCGCGCGGGACCAGATAGCGCGGCTGAACAGCGGGCGCACTACGCTCGACACGTTCGACTGGCGCGCCTTGCGCTTCGACTTCGGCCAGGCCGGTCAGGCCGCCGTCCGGCGCCTGGCCGACAAGGGGCGCACGCCGCAGATCCGGGCTGCGGCCCAGAGGGCGCTCAAAGCCGAGAACCGCTGGGAGATCGACGCCGCGCCTTGGGAACCAAAGCGCGAGAGATTCGATGTCGCCCGTCTCGCTGTCCTGCCGCGCGGTACCCGGCTTCCTCAAGCACTCCAAGACAAGCTGAGCCAATACAACGCCTGCTCGCTCGACGGCGCCTGCACGGTGCTGCGCGAGCCGGGCAGTACAGAGGCCGTGATCGTCACAAGCTCGCAGAGCCATCGCTGGGTGCTCAGCAATGGGGTCTGGGATGCCGTACAGAGCCGTCCGCTCGTCGCTGGAAAGGATGCAGAACGCCGCGAAGCTGCGCTGAAGGCCGGCAAGGTCGAAGTGCGCGAAGTCAAGCGGCGTCAGGTGTTCGTGGACGGGCAGCCGGTGGGGGACGAATTCGAGTGATCCGCCCCCGCCCGGAGGTCAGGCAGCCTCGCGCAGCAGCCAGTTGCGCAGCAGGAAGTTGACCTGCTCGGGATGCTCCAGGGCCGCCATGTGACCGCAGGCGCCGATGAGGTGGAAGCTGGAACCCGCGATCCGCTCGTGGATCTCGCGGGCGTGGTCCGGCGGGGTGATACGGTCGCCCTCGCCCACCACGATCATCGTCGGCACATCGATGGAGTCCAGGCCGGCGAGCGAATCCGGACGCGTCATGATGGCCTGCTGCTGGCGGATGAACGCCTCGCCGCCGACGCGCGAGGCCATGGCCCGCATCTCATCCGCAACGGGTCCGACAGTATGAGCGGCATGGACCAGGTCGCCGAGCAGCCGGTGGGTGATCCCGACGAACTTGCCGCGCCGCAACGACTCGATGCCTGCCTGCCGCTGCCGGGTACGTTCCGGCGTATCGCTGCGGGCGCTGGAATTGATGAGGGCAAGGCGCGAGACGCGTTCCGGCGCACGGCGCATGATCTCAAGAGCGACATAGCCCCCCATCGACAGCCCGGCGAGCGAGAACCGCCGAGGCGCGGCAGCCAGCGTGCGTTCGGCCATGGCAGCGATGCTGTCGTCCAGGGTCAGGTCGGCAATCATCGGTGCCGCGACATCCGCCAGCGCGTGAACCTGGCCGCGCCAGAGCGACTGGTCGCAGAGCAGGCCCGGCAGGAAAACCACCGGCTCAAGTGCCGTGGCCCGCTCCGCTTCGACGCGGCTGCGCATGCCTGCGGCTGCCAAGGGCGCAGAAGCCGACGTCTTCTGCGCTACATAGTCGTTCGTTTCGATTGCCAAGCTTGCCATTTCGTATCTCCTGACGCCGAAATGGACTTGTGAACGCCATCTGTCCAATTCATGATCAATTCGATCTCGATACATTTTGGGTATGACGTGGAACTCCGGCACATTCGATATTTTCTGGCCATCGCGGAAGAAAGGCACTTCACGCGAGCAGCGCAAAAGCTGGGAATCGGGCAGCCGCCGCTGAGCCACCAGATCAAGGATCTCGAGCGCGAGATCGGCACCCCGCTGTTTCACCGCATTCCGCAAGGGGCGGAACTGACCGAAGCCGGCCGCGCCTTCGAGGATCGAGTCCGACAGATCCCGGGCTTGGTCGCTGAAGCTGTCAGCGCAGCCCAGCGCGCGGCGGCCGGTGAAACGGGAAGGATCCGCGTGGGCTTCACGGGATCGGCCGCGTTCAATCCCCGCGTACCGCAGGCGATCCGCATCTATCGGCGCCGCTTCCCCGATGTCGAACTGAGCCTGGCAGAACACAATTCGAACGGGCTCGTCGAAGGTCTCAAGAACGGAACGCTGGACGCGGCGTTTCTCCGGCCCGACGCGGTGGACAAGCAGGGCCTGCGCCTGTTCCACCTCGCCGATGAGCCCCTGATCGCCGCCCTGGCCTCGGCCCGAATGCCGCATGGTGAGCCGATCCGGCTGGAACAGCTTGCCGAGGATCCCTTCATCCTGACCCCGCGCGCTTTGGGGCCGACGCTGTTCGATGCTACTCTGGAGGCCTGCCGCCGTGCCGGGTTCGAGGCGGTGCTGGGTCAATCGGCGCCCCAGGTCGCGTCCGTTCTGGCGCTCGTCGCGGCCGAACTCGGGGTGGCGCTCGTCCCGGAATCGATGCGTGATGCCTCGTTCAAGGGCGTGACTTATCATGATCTGCAGGGCAATGCCCCCAAAGTCGCTCTGGCGCTGGCCATCCGCAGCGACGAACACGCTGCCACCGTCTCCGCATTCGTGGCCGAAGCACGCTTCCCCTCGGAACCGGAGGCAGGATAATCCACGAAGCCGCAGTTATCCGTTTACAGGACGATAACCATATTCCACTAGCCATGCGCCATGCCCCGCCCGTTCTCCAGTCGTTTTCGCCTGCCGTTGCGCGGGGCCGTTCTAACTGCAACCACCTACTTCGTCTGCGCCGCCCTCGCCTTGCAGCTGACGCGCTTCAACAGCGGCATTGCAGTCGTGTGGCTGGCCGGACCCGTACTCTTCGCGCGACTGAGCAGCACGCCCCGTCGCCGCTGGGCCGCGATCGCGCTGACGTGCGCTCCCTTCGGCCTTTGCGCATCGATCCTGTTCGGGTTTCGCGGAACCGTGGCCGTGCCGCTTTCACTGCTCTGCATAGCCGAAGCCACTGCAGCGGCCTGGCTGATACGGCGGGTACATCCGCGATTCGGGAAGTTTCGCTCCCTGCCGGAAGTGGGCTCGTTCCTGCTCGTCACTGCCATGCTGGTACCTGCGACGACGGCATTCGCGGCGGCGCTTTGCGCGCATGTCACGCAGGGCCTGCCCTATTGGCCGGCCTGGCGAGACTGGTATGCCGGCCATGCCCTGGGCTTCGCGAGTTTCGCCCCGCCCCTGCTGCTGTTCCTGCGCGGCGAGACAGGCCAGTGGATCGCCGGAGCCGATAGCCGCCGGGTCGGCGAAGCGGCCCTCCTGCTGGGTCTGGTCGCCGCCGCGTCGCTGGTGACTTTCGGGCAGAACGCCATACCCCTCGTCATCCTGCCTTTCATTCCGATGATCGCCGCCACGCTGCGCCTTGGCCGCTTCGGCGCGGTTTCCTCGATCGTCATTCTGGTTGCGATCGGCCTGACGTTCTCGCTCGCCGGGCGCGGCCCGACGACGCTGCTGAATGGCCCGATGGCGTTGAAGCTACAGGTTCTTCAGATCTACTTCGCCACCATCGTTCTGGTCATCCTGCCGCTCGCCGCCGAACTTCGCTCCCGCCGCAGCCTGGTCGAGCGATTGCATGCGGCCGAAGCGCTGCATCGCGCCGTGCTCGACCGGATGAGCGATATCGTCGTCCGCGTGAACGCCGATGGAATCGTCCGCTACGCCTCGCCCTCGGCAGTGCAAGTCACCGGCTACGAACCGGCAGAACTCGTCGGGCGATCGCTGTTCAATCTCATCCTGCCGGAAGACATGCCGCTGATTCTGGAAGCGCGCCGACGCGTCCTGGCCGCTCCCGACGAGCCTGCCATCATCGAGTACCGGACCCGGTGCAAGAACGGCGACATCGTCTGGGTGGAAAGCCACATCCGCGGCATCGTCGACGACCATGGCCGCGCCTCGGGCACAGTCAGCATCATTCGCGAGGTCACCCGGCGGCGGGAGGAACTGGCCAGCCTCACCACCCAGGCGATGACCGACCACCTCACCGGCGCTCACAACCGCCGCGCCTTCGACGAGGCACTCGCCGCCATGCTCGCTCTGCGGCCGCACGACATCGATCGAGGCGTGCCGGAAGAAGGTCTGGCCGGCTGCCTCGCCCTGTTCGATCTGGACCACTTCAAGCAGGTCAATGACGGCTACGGCCATGCGACCGGCGACGATCTGCTGGTTCGGTTCGTCTCCATCCTGCGCGGCGCCGTGCGCGACGGCGACCTTGTCGCCCGCCTGGGCGGCGAAGAGTTCGCCCTGCTGCTGAGCGGACTCAGCGTCGATCAGGCACATCTGATCTGCGAACGCATCCGCACGCGATTCGAAGAGGCTGCGGTGCGCGACCCCTTGGGAAACATCGTGCAAGCCACCGTCAGCGTCGGTATCGCGCCGCTGGTTCGCGGCCGGGAAAGCCGCGCGGTGATGGCACTGGCAGACGAAGCGCTCTACCGCGCCAAGCAGGGTGGCCGGAACCGCACGGGACTGCCCATCGTCGACGACGCGGCCGCGCGTCGCAGCGCATGATCCTTCTTCTGCCGCCCTATCGGCGCTTCGCTCTTGCGCCGAACACTCGTCGCCTGCACAATGCTGCGATGCAAAATCACTCGACTACCGAATTGGCTTCTTCACGCGCATGATCGATACCCGCCTTGCTCTCATGGAAGCGATCTCGTTTCGCCGCACCGTCAATGCCCGCTACAACGGCGGCATCATCACGCTTGCCCCGCACCTGATGTTCGAGCGTCACGGCGACCTCTTCGTCAGCGCATTGAACCTGAGCAAGGCCTGGCGCTCTCCCGAAGAACGCCGGCTCGGCCAGTTCAAGCTGGCAGGGCTGGAAGTGACCGAACTGCTCGAAGACGTCTTCGATCCCCTGCCCACCTTCGAACCCGCACCGCCCCGAGCCGACGACACCCTGCTTCTCGCGCTCTGAAGAGTAGCCGGGCACGCGAATGCCAGACTTGTTCGGCGCTGCTCCCACGACCAACATGCCTCTTGCCGCCTTGCTTCGCCCGGCTTCGCTGGATGAGGTCATCGGACAGTCGCATGTCGTCGCAGAGGGTTCGATCCTGCGGCGCAGGGTAGCTGCGGGCACGCTGGGCAGCGTGATTCTCTATGGGCCACCGGGCGTCGGCAAGACCTCGATCGCGCGTGCCGTGGGCACCATGCAGGGCAAGGCCTTCCGTCCCCTCAACGCCACCCGCGCCGGCGTGGCCGAGATCCGCAAGCTCGCCGACGAGGCACGCATGCATCCGCTGCTGATCTTCGTGGACGAAGTGCAGCGCTTCTCCGCCACCCAGACGGACGACCTGCTGGCGATCTGCGAGGATGGTATCGCCGACTTCATCGGGGCTACGACGGGCAATCCCTATCATGTCCTGACCCCGGCCCTGGTTTCGCGCTCGACCATCCTCAAACTGGAGCCGCTCTCCATCGAGGACATGGAGCAAGTGGTGCGAAGAGGCATCGAGCACCTCCACGCGGGCGGGGTCGCCATCGCCATGACGGCCGAACAGGTGCGCAGGATCGCGGGCCGCTCCGGCGGCGATGCCCGGCGGGCGTTGACGACGCTGGAAAGCCTGGCGGTGGGCCATGGCGAACAGGCCTTCGAGGTCACCGATGCCATGCTGGAGGAAGCCTACGCAGCGGCGCCCATCAATCACGACCGGTCCGGCGATGCCCATTACGATGTCGTATCGGCTTTCGTGAAATCGATGCGCGGGTCCGATCCCGATGCGACTCTCTACTGGCTCGCCCGCCTCGTCCACGGCGGCGAGGATCCCCGCTATATCGCGCGGCGGATCATGGTCCATGCCTCCGAGGATGTCGGTCTGGCGGACAACACCGCATTGCAGACGGCTGTGGCGGCGCTGCACGCCGTCGAGAAGATCGGATATCCCGAGGCGCAGATCGTTCTGGCCCATGCCGCCCTGCATGTCGCCAGAGCGCCCAAGTCGGCGTCCGCCTCGCGCGGAATATCGGCAGCGCTGCAGTTCGTTGCCGGACAGCCCCCGGTCCCAGTGCCGCTTCACTTGCGCGATGGGCACTACAAGGGCGCAGCCAAGCTGGGGCATGTCGGCTATGTCTGGCCGCACGACGATCCGCGCGGCTGGGTGGACCAGGTCTATTCGCCGATGCCCCCCGGTTCGCTTTACCGCAGCGAAGCCCGCGAAGCAGGTACGTTCGAACGGCGCGCCGACGAGCATTGGCGCAAGGTCACGGGCGGAGAGCCGCCCAGGCGCGGCGAGTAGAGGGCATCGTCCGACGCCGAGGCTACCTCGATTCTGCCGTTATCGAAGCGCGCATGGCGGCGTTGGGGCGTTCTTCTTCTCCAGCTTCGATGATCTTCGAAACGCCGATCGTCGCGATCGCCGCGATACTTCCGTTTATCCGTTCGGCGGTCCTCGTGTTTTCCTTAGAGTCCGCGTGCAGATCAAGCGACAAGGTGTTGATCGGAAATATCGTATCGTCCTAGACTTGCGACCGGCGGCACCGCTTCAGCGACTCCGCCGCGAACAGGGGATCGGACGCGATGTCTTCATTCAGATTGTCTGCGCTCATAGGGCTCACCCTGCTGTGTTCGGGCGTTGCTCTTTCGGCAGAGGCGCAAGCGCCATCGGCTGCGGCTTCCAGCGAGGTTCCCGAGGGCTTTTCCCTCGAGCCGGACGGGACCACGCTGCGCCACGACGCCAGCGGCCTCCGCTTCCCGATCGAATTCGACGGCTTCAAACGGTTGAACGAGAGGACTTACGACCCCAGCGGCGAATATGTCGCCATTGGCTATGACCGCCCGCTCGGTTCCGGCAAGGACCGGATTGTCGTGCGGATGGCCGTCGTCCATATCGACGGCATGCCGGCACGCGATCACTACATGATCATGCGGCAGGCCGCCATGGCACACTTCGCCGCCCCCTCCATCGTCTCGGAAGGCCGCGCCAGGATCCCGCACAATCGCCGGCTCGACGCCTATCGCGGCACTTTTAGCGGCTATCGGGACAACCAGCCCTGGCTGTTCAGTCTGACGACCGTGAACTACGGCTACTGGAGCGGACGCATGACAGCCGCATTTCCGGCCAGCCAGTCGGCGGAGGCGGAAAAACACCTCGGCGTACTCCTGGGCGAAGTGCGCGCGCAAAAGCCCAGGGCGCCCAAGGATAAATGAAACAACCCGTTGAAATGAGGGCTTTTGTCTTGCAGAGGGTGGTCATGAAAAGCCTGGCCCTGTTCACGACGGCGCTGTCCGCACCATCGTTAGCCACAGCGGCGACAGCCGATTTCTTCGCGGCCGCGCTTTGCGTGCCGCCCTATTCCACGGCGGTGGCCACCCGCCTCTACGAGGAAGCGGAGAGCTTCGGCAAAGCCGATACCTCCAGCCTCGGAGCCGCGATCTATCGTTTGCCGGAGCCTGTCGCGAGAGACGGGCTCAAGACCGAGGAGGTGGTCTTCGCGGGGATGTCGATCGGCGTGCTCATCGATGGTGCCAGTGCCGCGCAACTGGCCCGGCGTTTCGATCTCATACCCGAGAAAAGCTCGCTTTTCGGCGCTTCGAGCAAAGGCTTCGCAAGGGTCTTGCCGGACGATCTGCAAAGCATGAAGGACGCCGGCCTGATTTCGATCATCGCGCGGGAGGGCCCCGCCCTGGGCGGCAAGACCCTGCTCGCCTGCGAATTCGTCTCCAACGAGGACCGCCAAGCGCTGGAAGCCTATGAGGAAAGCGAATCCCGCCCCTGAGGGTTGCCCATCGCTCGTATCGTCAGCGTTTCGACAGGCGGATCGCAGAAGGACACCGGCGCTGCGCTGCGCTATAGATCTTCCATGATCGCCATTCATCATATTGCCATCATCGGTTCGGACTATCGCCGTTCGCGAGCTTTCTACCATGAAACCCTAGGACTTCCGATCATTCGGGAAGTCTACCGGGAAGAGCGTTGCTCTTGGAAGTGCGATCTCGACGCCGGTAATGCGCAGATCGAACTCTTCTCTTTCCCATCACCCCCGCCGCGCCCATCCCGGCCGGAGGCTTGCGGGCTGCGCCACCTCTCCTTCGCCGTCGTCGATCTCGACGCGGAAGTGGCGCGCCTCGCCGTCGCGGGCACGCCGTGCGAAGCTATTCGCGTCGATCCCTATACGGACAGGCGCTTCACCTTCTTCTCCGACCCCGACGGGCTCCCTCTCGAGCTCTATGAGGTTCCCGCCGAAGGATAGGCCTGGCTAAGATCTTGCAAGACTGCGGAAGAACGATCCTGCCGCAACTGGCAAGAGCGTCCGGTTGCTGTATGGAGTGCGCCATGCGCTATCCGACTCTCGCCTGTTCGCTTGCCGCCACTCTTGGCGGCGCCCTTGCCATGCCTGCTCCCGCCGCCGCCTGGGGCGCGATCGGCCACCGCATCACGGGTGCCATCGCCGACGAGAACCTGAGCGGTGTCGCCCGCGCGCAGGTCCGGTTACTGCTTGGCGAGGAGGATCTTGCCGAAGCCGCCACTTGGCCGGACGACATGAAGTCCGACCCCTCGGAGTTCTGGCAGAAGCAGGCCAGCCCGTGGCACTACGTCACCGTGCGCGAGGGCCACGCCTACAAGCCTTCCGATGCCCCCCCCGAAGGCGACGCTCTCACCGCTCTGCCGCGGTTCGCCGCGACCCTGCGCGACCCCAAGGCATCAGTGGAAGACAAGCGCCTGGCCCTGCGCTTCATCGTCCACATCATCGGCGACCTTCACCAGCCTCTCCATGCCGGCGGTGGCAACGATCGTGGCGGCAACGACGTCAAGGTCACCTGGTTCGGCAAGGAGACCAATCTCCACTCCGTGTGGGATTCGGGAATGATCGAGCAGCGCTCGCTCTCCTACTCCGAATATGCGCATTGGCTTTCGCGCAAGATCACGCCGCAGCAGGTGGTGAGCTGGAATGTGCGCGATCCGCTCGTCTGGACGGCCGAAAGCATCGCGCTGCGCAAGACGATCTATCCGGCGAACCCCAGCATCTCCTGGGACTATGCCTATCAGCACCGCGCCGAGCTGGACGATCGGCTGGAGAGGGCCGGTATCAGGATCGCGGCCTATCTCAACTGGATCTTCGATCAGGAAGGTTCCGCCCCCAGGCCTGCCGGCAAGTAACCGCCCGGCCCGCATCGAGCAAAGGACGAAGGTCCGTGAATTTCTGCACTACGATCTGGGAAGAGATCGCCCCGCTGCGCCGGGCGATCCTCTCCCATCCTTTCCTCGACGAACTGGCCGCGGGCACCCTGCCGCCGGAGACGTTCCGCCACTACATCGTGCAGGACAGTCTCTACCTCGCCGAATATGCCCGCGTCCTTGCCCTGGCCGCCGCCCGGGCGCCCACCGCAGCCGGACGCCTGGAGTTTTCCGATGGCGCCAAAGTTGCGGTTCAGGTGGAGGAAGCGCTTCACCAGGCCTTCTTCGCCCAGTTCGGCGTCACGCCCGAAATGGCGCAGCAGAGCGAAGCGACCCCCGCCTGTCTGGGCTATACCAGCTATCTGGCCAGCCTGGCCGCGACCCGCAGCTACGAGGAACTGATCGCAGGCATCCTGCCCTGTTTCTGGGTTTACTGGGAAGTCGGCTGCGACATTCGGCCGCGCGCCGCCTCGCCCAACCCCTACTCTGCCTGGATCGAGACTTACGCCGCGCCTTCCTTCGGGGAAGCGACCCGGCGGGTATGCGATCTCGTCGATGCGGCCGCAGCTCAGGCGACCCCGGCGATCCGCAGCGCCATGAACACGGCTTTTCGCAATGCCGCGCGCTATGAGTGGATGTTCTGGGATTCCGCCTATCGCCGAGAGCGATGGCCGATCTGAACGCCCTATGCGGCGCCTCTTCAGCCCGGATCGGTAGCGAGCCAGTCGTCTAGATCGGCAGACTGGCCGATGAGCGCCAGTCCATGAGCGATGGAGGTCAATTCGTCACCCGTTGCGATGCGACCTTCCCCAAAGCGGCGTTCGAACAGCACGCGAACGGCAGGGATCAGCGAGGAACCGCCGGTCAGGAAGACATGGTCGATCTCGTCGGGACGCAGGGCGGCCCCTGCCAGCGCGGCATCCACGGTCTCGCCGATGCGCTGCAGATCGGGCGCGATCCAGCTTTCGAATTCGCCGCGGCTCACTTGGGCCTCGATGGTCAGAAAGTCGCTCTCGAAACGGAATTCGCCCGCTTCGCAGCCGGAGAGCGTGCGCTTCAGGCGGCCCACGGCTTCGTAGAGCCCGAAGCCCAGTTCATGCTCGACAACCGCTATCATCCGGTCGATCGCAGCCGGATCGGTAGCGCCATGCTTCAACCGCGCCAGTTGTTCCAGAGTACGGCGGTTGCGCATCATGGCGAGACGCGACCAGTCACCGAAGTCCGCGAAGTGCCCAGGCGGGATCTCCAACACCTTGTCGAACGACTTGTACGTTCCGCCCTTGCCCAGCAGCGGCAGAACGAGATGGTCCATGATGCGGTAGTCGAAGCGATCTCCCGCGATGCCGATGCCTGCCGAGCCGAGTGGCTCGCAGCGCCGGGCGGCACCGGGGGCATTCACACGCACGATCGAGAAGTCGCTGGTGCCGCCGCCGAAGTCGGCCACAAGCAGGGTCGCGGGGTCGGCCAGGCGTGAGGCGAAGCTGAAGGCGGCGCCGATCGGTTCGTAGACGTAGTGAACGGGCCGCTCCAACCAGGCGAACATCGCATCGTAGCGCGTCCGCGCCAAAGCCTCGTCCGGGCGCGCGCCGACATAGCGCACCGGCCTTCCGACCACGATACGATCCGGCAAATGACGAAGCGCTTCGCCGGAATGGCCGACAAGATGCTCCAGGAAGATCCGACCGAGTTCCTCGAATCGCAGACGCTTTTCGAACAGAGTGGCATGTTCGAAAGCCGGGTTGGCCGCGACCGATTTGAACGACTGAAGGAAGCGTGAGCCTTGGGGGAATTCGAGAAACTCCGAGATGGCCCATGGCCCCGCTTCGTGCGCCAGCCCGCCGCGCTTTCTTTCCTCCTGCCAGAAGCACAGGGCGGATCGGAATACCGCGCTAGTACCGCTTGGTGCCGCGAAATCCACCAGATCTGCATCTCCGGTGTCGTTGGAGAGAGCGACGACGGAGTTGGTGGTGCCGAAGTCGATTCCAACGGAGCGAGGCGTGACCGTACTGGCCGACATGTCGGAAGTCCTTGAAGAGTGGAAGCGGCGGGCGCCTATCGCAGCGCCGGCCCCGTCGCGCAACCGGTTTGCGCCCTAGCGGCTCAGCGTTCGCTGCACGGCATCCTGCCAACCGGCGATGAGCCTGCCGCGCGCCGCTTCACCCATGTGCGGCGTGAAGAGCCGGCCTTGCGTCCAGGTTGCCGAAAGTGCGGCAAGGTCGGGCCATACGCCTGTCGCCAGCCCCGCATGGAAAGCCGCGCCCAATGCCGTCGTTTCGAGGTGAACCGGCCGTTCCACCGGCACCTGCAGCATATCGGCCAGAAACTGGCAGAGCCAGTCGTTCGCCGCCATGCCCCCGTCCACCCGCAGCTTCGCCAGCCCCTCGCCGCCGTCGCATGCCATGGCCCGTGCCAGGTCGGTGGTCTGATAGGCGACGGCCTCCAGCGCGGCGCGAGCGAGATGCGCCTGCGTTGCTCCGAGGGTCAATCCGAAGATCGCGCCGCGCGCGTCCGGGTCCCAGTGCGGTGCGCCAAGGCCGACGAATGCGGGAACCATATAGACGCCGTGATTGTCCGGCACTTGCGTCGCCATGCCATCGGTCTCGCTTGCATGGGCGATCACGCCGATACCGTCGCGCAGCCATTTCACGGCGGCCCCGGCCACGAAGATCGAGCCCTCCAGCGCGTAGGTCATCTTGCCGTTCAGACGGTAGGCCGGCGTGGTGAGCAGACGGCTTTCCGAAGCAAGCGCTTCGGTGCCCGTGTTGAGCAACATGAAACAACCCGTCCCGTAGGTCGACTTGGCCATGCCCGCCTCGAAACATGCCTGGCCGAACAGCGCCGCCTGCTGATCTCCGGCTACCCCGGCAAGCGGGATCTCCGCGCCGAACAGCGCCTTGCTCGTCCGGCCGAAGACATGGGCGTTGTCGTGCACCTGCGGCAGCATCTGCATCGGCACCCGGAACAGGCGGCAGAGTTCCTCGTCCCAGCGCTGCTCGCGAATGTTGTACAGCAATGTCCGGCCGGCATTGGTTACGTCCGTGGCATGGACCTGTCCACCGGTGAGCCGCCAGAGCAGGAAGCTGTCGATCGTGCCGAAGGCGAGTTCCCCGCGCTCCGCACGCTCGCGCGCACCACTTACGGTGTCCAGGATCCAGGCGAGCTTCGTGGCGGAAAAGTAGGGATCGATCAGCAGCCCGGTCCGGGCGCGGACCTCGTCCTCTGCCCCCTCGCCCTTGAGGTCGGCACAAAGCCGAGCCGTCCGCCGGTCCTGCCAGACGACTGCCTGGTGTATCGGCCGTCCGCCGTCTCGCTCCCAGACCACCACCGTCTCGCGCTGGTTGGTGATGCCGATCCCTGCAATGGCTTCCGGAGCCACGCCGCTGCGCGCGATCGCCTCGCTGGCAACCTTTACGGTATCGCGCCAGATGTCCTCGGCGTCGTGTTCCACCCAGCCAAGGTCGGGATAATGCTGCTCGAACTCGCACTGCGCCGTGGCGACCGGGCCCGCCGCATCGTCGAAGACGATCGCGCGGGTGGACGTGGTTCCTTGATCGATGGCGAGTACGTGTCGAGGCTGGGTCATGTCCGGCGCATTCCCAGGCTATTGGGCCCGCTTAGTCAAGCGCTGCCTCAACGAACAGCGGGATGGAGCGTTTGCACTTTGGGCGCGGTCGGCTACCCCTTGTTCGTGAAGAGAGAATTGCACGAGAGCCGCATGCCCCCTTCCCAGGAGGAAACCTACGATCTGCTGATCATCGGCGGCGGAGTGAACGGCGCGGGCATCGCTCGCGATGCCGCCGGGCGGGGGCTTTCGGTTCTGCTGGTGGAGCAGGACGATCTTGCCAGCCATACCTCGTCGGCTTCCACCAAGCTGATCCACGGCGGGTTGCGATATCTGGAGTATTGCGAGTTCCGCCTGGTTCGCGAAGCTTTGATCGAGCGAGAGCGGCTTCTCGCCATGGCGCCGCACATCATCTGGCCGCTCCGTTTCGTCCTGCCTCAGTCGCTGTCTCCCCGACCCGCCTGGATGGTCCGCCTGGGGCTTTTCCTTTACGATCATCTCGGCGGCCGGCAGCAACTTCCCGGAACGGAGAGCTTCGATCTTCACCGAAGTTCGTTTGGTAATGGCCTGTCGTTGAAAGGAAAAGCCTTCGTCTATTCGGACTGCGGGGTAGAGGATAGCCGTCTTGTGGTGCTGAATGCGATGGACGCGGCCGAACACGGCGCGCGGATCGAAACCCGCGCTCGCCTCGTGCAGGCGTCCAGCGAGAACGGCTATTGGGTGGCGACCATCGCCAACGAACGAGGCAATCGTCAGGTTCGCGCCAAGATGATCGTCAACGCGGCTGGTCCCTGGGTCGATACCGTGCTTCGTCAACTCGGCCGGGGGAGGGACGATAAAGGCGTTCGCCTTGTCAAAGGCAGCCATATCGTCGTCCCGCAGCTCTACCGAGGTAGACATGCCTTCCTGCTGCAAAACTCCGATAGACGGATAGTCTTTGCAATACCTTACGAAGATCATTTCACATTGATCGGAACAACCGAGGAACCGTGGACAGACGCTCCCGGCAAAGCGTCCATCAGTTCTGCTGAGATCGATTATCTCTGTGCCACCGCCAACCGCTATTTCGAACAGCAAGTCGGCCCCGAAGACCTCGTCTGGAGCTATGCGGGCATTCGTCCTCTTTACGACGACCACTCCGCCGACGCCTCGGCCGTAACGCGGGATTATGTCCTGGATTTCGACCAAGGCGACGAACAGCGGGCGCCGATCCTGTCGATCTTCGGGGGAAAGATCACGACCTTCCGCAAACTTGCCGAGCATGCAATGGTCCACGTTGCGCAGCTCTTCCCTGAAGCTGCCGTGCCCTGGACTGCGGGGACGAGGCTGCCGGGCGGAAACATACCCGGCGGCGACTTCGATGAATTTCTCGGAGAACTCTCCCAGGCCTATCCGCAGATGCCGGGCCCGCTCCTGCGCCGGCTAGCCCGCG
Source organism: Novosphingobium lindaniclasticum LE124 (assembly GCF_000445125.1). GTDB lineage: Bacteria > Pseudomonadota > Alphaproteobacteria > Sphingomonadales > Sphingomonadaceae > Novosphingobium > Novosphingobium lindaniclasticum. Next base: position 117,963 of record NZ_ATHL01000076.1, on the reverse strand, counting down.
CTTATGGCACGAGAGCCGCGAGGATTCTCGGCGACGCAAAAACGGTGGCAGACCTCGGCCGGGATTTCGGAGGGGGCCTTCATGCCAGCGAGATCGCATACCTAGTCGAAGCCGAGTGGGCCAGGAGCGCCGAGGATATTCTGTTCCGCCGCAGCAAATTGGGCCTCCATGTCTCTCCAGGCGTGGCGGAAGCGATCGACGCTTGGCTCGCAGCGGCCGGGTGCCGGGCATGAATAGCGTCTCGCCCGCCTCTTCCCCATTCCTCTCAACATTTGGGAAAATCTCGGTTCAAGATATTGATTTAGCAACGTTACGCGGCCTGAGACGGCTTGACGAGAGCATGCAGCAGCACAATCCGCCGATCGTGCCAGCCTATTCCGGCTTATGACGCGCCTTCGATCCCTGCTGCGCTGGGTACTTCGCCGGGCCATGCTCTACCTTGCTCTCGTCCTCGCCATTGCAGTCGCGCCCCTGCTTGCCCAGCAATGGCGGACGGCAGGCGATCGCGAGGCGGTCTATGTCGGGCTCCGCGAGACCGAGACGAGGTTGCGAGAAGACTTCACGCAGCTCACAAGCACCTTCGAAGAAGCGACGTCCCTGCTCGAAACGCAAAGCGCTTCAGAGCTTGATCGGCGCATTGCCGAAACGCGCCGCGATCTCGCGGAGGAACGCCGGCGTCTAGGTGAAACGCGTGGCATTCTGGCTCTCTACCGACGCGGCCCTCGCGCTTTGCTCGATGATCAACAGGGCCGCCTGCAACTCGTTCTCCTCACCCGCGAGCTCGAAAGCCTGGAAGCCGCACGCCTGCTGGTCGGCCGCCGCGATGCCCAGGTGAAGCAGCGAGAAGCGCAGACGCGGTTCAAGCAGAGCGATCGCCTGTGCCGCGAGGCGACGGAGCGGCTGCAACAGCTCGATCGGCGCTGGGCCTACCGCTGGCGCAGCTGGCTGGAAAGCGCCGAGCACAAGACCCTGGTGGCCACCCGCGACAGCCGCTGTGCCGAACGCGACGCGGCGCGCCGCAACTTGAACGCAGCTCGATATGTCCAGGGCAGCGTCGAGCAGGCTCAGGCCATCTATACCCGGTCCCGCCGCGGGCTGGCCGGTTCGCTCGATACCGCGCTTGCCGATCTCTCCCGCGAACGCGCCGAGGCGGAAACGCGGTGGACCGGAACCTTCCGCCAGAAACTCCAGCTCTGGGCCGAGGAATGGCACTTGCGCCGCCTGCTGATGAAAGCCCTTGGCGCATTTCTCCTGATCCTCGCCATGCCATATCTCATCCGCCTGCTGTTCTGGACGGTACTCGCGCCGCTAGCCGAGCGGCGCGCCGCCATCAGGATCGCGGTACCGGGCGGGCAAGGCGAGCCGGTGCCGCCCACTGAGCCCAGCAAGACCTCGGTCGCGATCCGGCTCACGGCCGAGGAAGAATTGCTGGTGCGCCAGTCCTACCTCCAGACCACCTCCCACTCGGGCGCAAAGGCGACGCAGTGGCTGCTGGACTGGCGCCATCCTCTTGCCAGTCTGGTCAGCGGACTGTCCTTTCTCACCCGCCTGCGCGGAGAGGGCGAAGTGACCACGGTTTCGGCAGTACGCGATCCCTTTGCCGAAGTGGCGATCCTGACGCTGCCGGAGGGCTGCTCCTGCGTGCTGCAACCCCGCGCGCTCGCCGCCGTGGCACAGCCGCTTGCGAAGCCTCTGCGCATCACGTCTCACTGGCGGCTCGGCTCGCTCAATGCATGGTTGACGCTGCAGCTACGCTATCTGGTGTTCCATGGCCCGTGCCGTCTCGTGATCAAGGGCGGACGCGGCGTGCGGGTGGAGAAGGCGGAGCGCGGCCGCGTGTTCGGCCAGGCGCAGCTGGTGGGGTTCTCGGCAGACCTGGCCTATTCGGTGACACGAACGGAAACGTTCTGGCCCTATTTTCTGGGCTACGAGCAGCTATTCAAGGACAAGGTGGAAGCCGGCGCAGGCGTGCTGATCGTCGAGGAAGCGCCGATGGCTTCCCTGCATGGCGAAGTGCGTCACGGTCTAGAGGGAGCCTTCGATGTCATGACCAAGGCATTGGGAATTTAGGAGCAAGGATGTTCGGCGGCGAACTCGGCAAAGTCATGTCCAAGACGGCGGGCGGCATCAAATGGGGCCTTGCCTTGGGCGTAGTGGGCGCCAGTATCGCCCTCATCCGGGCAAACCGCCTGCCGCGCCGCCATGCCCCTCGCCCCTGGCCAGCGCGCAATGGCGAAGAACCCACGCTGTCCCGTGCAGCCAGCGAGCAGGCAAAGGACAATCCCGGCCTGTCGGGCGTCCACCTCCTGACCGACGGCGTCGATGCGTTCGCCGCACGCCTGCTGCTGGCCCGGGCTGCCGAGCGGACGCTCGATCTGCAATACTACATCTGGCACGGTGATCGCACCGGCACGCTGCTGCTGGAAGCCGCCCTGGAGACGGCGCGGCGCGGTGTGCGCGTGCGGCTGCTGCTCGACGACAACGGCATCGCCGGACTGGACCGCGTACTCTCGGCGCTCAACGACCATCCCAATGTCGAGGTTCGCCTCTTCAATCCTTTTCGCATCCGCTATCCCAAAGCCATCGGTTTTCTCATGGACTTCGGCCGCCTGAACCGGCGCATGCACAACAAGAGCTTCACGGTGGACGGCGCCGTGACCATCGTCGGCGGACGCAATATCGGCGACGAGTACTTCGGTGCCGGAGACGGCGCGCTGTTCGCCGATCTCGATGTGCTGGCGATCGGGCCGGTAGCCCGCGAGGTCGAGGCCGATTTCGAGCGCTACTGGAACTGCCAGTCCGCCTATCCCGCCCGGCAGATCCTGCCGCGCGTCGGGCCGCGCCAACTCGCCAAGCTGCGCTCGCGCGCGTCGATCGTCGAGCGCGATCCTTCGGCCCGCCGCTATGTCGAGCGTCTTGGCAGTCTACCTCTCGTCCGCGAATTCAAGGCGGGAACGCTGCCCTTCGAATGGGCGCGGGTAGATCTGATCGGCGACGATCCGGCCAAGACCCTGAACGACCTCGACCGTGAGGACCTGCTGGCCGGCAAGCTTGACGGTGCGATCGGTAATCCTCGACGGGAACTGGCGATCGTCTCCGGCTATTTCGTCCCCGGCGAGCAGGGGGCAGGACAACTCTGCGCTCTCGCGCGGTCCGGGACGCGGGTCACTGTGTTGACCAACGGCTATTCGGCAACCGACGTGGCGCTGGTCCATGCCGGTTATACGCCCTGGCGCAAGCCGCTGCTGGAGGCCGGCGTGCGCCTGTTCGAGACTGCGGCGCAAGTGCGCGATGCGCCCTCGAAGAGGCAGCGCCGGAAGGGCAACCGGCTCGGTATCGCCAGCCGCCTGAGAGCGACGGGCAGCGGATCGTTCGCCGCCCTGCGTTCCGGCGCCTCGACCATCCATGCCAAGACCTTCACGGCCGATCGTGAGCGGGTTTTCGTGGGCTCGTTCAATTTCGATCCCCGGTCGCTCAAGCTGAACACGGAACTCGGGTTCGTCATTCACAGCCCGCTGATCGCCGGTCATGTCGCCGACGCCTTCGAAACGATCATCCCCGAGGCGGCCTATGCAGTTACTCTGGATGCTTGTGGCAACCTGCAATGGACGCGCGGCAGCGACGAGGATGGCGCGCCGCGTCGCCGCGAGCCCGGCATGCGCTTCATCGATCATATGCTGGTCGCGCTGGCGAGTCGGCTTCCGATCGGTTGGCTGCTCTGAAGGGAACGGTTCTGGGTATAGGCCCGCCTCCGAGCGCAAGCTGTCGATAGGCTCTGGCCTTACCGGCCCTCATTCGCCATCCTTCCTTTTCCAGATAAATCCAGGAGAGTGCGTGTACCATCGAACGATGATTGCCATGGGCGCCGCAACTGCCGCGCTGGCTGCTCCCGCCGCGCTGGCGGAAACCCCGCGCGAACTTCTGACCACGGCCGCGTTTCAGACGGCGGACAAGAAAAAGGCCCTGTCGCTCATTGCACAGGCGATCGCCGCGTCCGACCGGATCCTGGCGACCCGCCCTGGCGATCGCGAAGCCACGCTTCAGCGCGGAGTGGCGATCGGCTACCGCGCTAAACTGACGCGCAGCCGCACCGACGCACGCACCTCGCTGGAGGTCTTCAAGCGCCTGGCCGCACAAAATCCGCGAGATGCCGAAGCCCAGATGGTCATAGCGGGCTGGCATCTCGATGCGATAGACCAGTTGGGTGGTCTCGTGGCACGTACCATGATCGGTGCCAAGGCCGATGCCGGCGAGGCCGCTCTGAACCGGGCCGTCGCGCTGGGGAACGACCGGGCCTTCTATCCTGGGCTCGCGGCAATGATGCGTATCCGCAAGGATCCGGGCGACGTTGCCCAGGCGCGCCGTCTGGCCGAGGCTGCCGCCGCCGCTCCGGCGCCTACCCCGCTCGACGCGCAGATGAAGCGTGCCGCCCTTGCCATATTGCCTGCTCTTCGCGCCAACGACGGCAAGACCGCCGCCCGCCAGTCCCGCAAGCTGATGCCGTTCGGCAAGATCGCGGACTGAGATCTAAAGGACGCAGGCCCGGCGAGGACGTCACGGGTTTCCATCCTGCACCTTGCTCCCTATATGATCCGCGCCGGCATGCTCGCGTGACAGACGACGGCCGGTTCGAGGGAGGGGATCAAAGTCCGCGAATTCGAAAGCTGCCTATGTCGATCCCCCACCCAACCCTGCAGGTTTCATGTTGAGGCCGCGGCGTCGCGGCATGGCTTCGGTCAATGCGGAAGTACGCGACGGCATCGTGCCCGCCGCCGGCTCCCTCGCCAAGACGCGCGACGAAGGTCCTCCGGTATCGGGAGCGAACTACCGGCTGGTGGCGCTGATCATCGCTTCCGCTCTATTCATGGAATTCGTGGATTCGACGGTCCTGGCGACGGCCTTGCCGACGATGGCCCGCGATTTCGGTGTGCGTCCCCAGGAAATGAGCGTCGCGCTGACCTCTTACCTGCTGGCCCTTGCGGTGTTCATCCCGGCCTCGGGTACGATCGCGGACCGTTTCGGATCGCGAACCGTGTTTCGCGCCGCGATCCTGCTGTTCGTTCTTGGCAGCCTGGCTTGCGGGCAGTCCGTGTCCCTAGAGATGATGGTCGTCTCCCGCTTCTTGCAAGGGGTCGGCGGGGCAATGATGATACCCGTCGGCCGCCTCGTCCTGCTGCGCTCGGTAGCCAAGCAGGACATGGTGAACGCGATGTCGTGGCTCCTGGTCCCGGCGCTGATCGGCCCCATCCTGGGACCGCCGCTCGGCGGCTTTATCGTGACCTACCTGGACTGGCGGTGGATCTTCTACATCAACCTGCCCATGGGCGTACTCGGGTTCTATCTGGTCGGGCGCTTCATCGCCAATATCCGCGAGGATGAGCCGGGCCGTTTCGACACGGCCGGTTTCGTCCTCAGCGGACTGTCCCTGGGGTGCCTGCTGTTTGGCTTCGAGATGGTCAGCCGTCCGGCAGAAGGCGCCCTGGCCGCCGCGCTGATCCTGGTCGGTTCGGTGGCCGGCGTGCTCTACGTGCTCCATGCCCGCGAGCGGGAGAACGCGATACTCGACCTGTCGCTGCTCAAGGACGAGACTTTCCGGCTTTCGGTCATCGCAGGATCGATCACGCGCATCACGCAAGGCGCGCAGCCCTTCCTGCTGCCCCTGATGATGCAGGTGGGCTTTGGGTTCTCCGCCGCGCGCAGCGGTACCATCACGGTAGCGACCGCGATCGGCTCGCTTGCCATGAAGAGTTTCGCTCCCCGCGTGCTACGCCGGTTCGGCTTCCGGCGGGCGCTGGTCTGGAACGGGGTGATCGCGACGGCAGGCTACGCGATCTGCGGTCTGTTCGACCCCAGCTGGCCGGTGTGGGCGATGTTCTGCATGCTGGGACTGTCCGGCTTCTTCATGTCGTTCCAGTTCACCGCCTACAATACGATCGCCTACGACGGCATAGACAAGAAGCAGATGAGTCGCGCGACGGCCTTCTATTCCACGTTCCAGCAGCTCATGCTGTCACTGGGCATCTGCGTCGCGGCGCTTGCCCTGCAAGCCGCCATGAAGGCCAATGCGCACGCCGCTCCTTCTCTCATCGACTTTTCGATCGCCTTCTGGGTCGTGACCGCGATCTCCCTGGGTGCCACGATCTGGAACTTGCGCTTCGCACCCGACGCCGGCGCGGAAATCAGCGGCCACGCTTCCGCAGCGGCGCCGAAACGGTAACCCGCCGGAGCGCGATCACCAGCATCGCCTCAGGCGTATTCCCGTTCGACGAGGGCATGAACGCGCCGGAAGGCCGCATTCGCGCCGTCGATCACGCGCTTCTCTTCGGCCTCGTCCAGCGCGATCCCGTCCAGCGCTGCGGTGAAGGAGCGCCAGTGCTGGGCGCGTCCGTCCGGATGACCGGCGAGATGACGCGCTCCGTGATTTTCATCGAGCCCCAGGGCGCGCGCCATCTTGAACAGGAACGCCGCGCCCAGGTTGGACCCTTCAGCGACATAGAGCCAGCCGAGTGCAGTGGGCAAATCGATCGACGCCGGCAAGAAATGGGGCGGCTCCTCGGTCGCGGGAGGGCTCTGGTTCAGATCCGCGAGATCCTGGCCGATCTGGTCGAGCCGCCGGCGATCGGCAAGGTCGGGAACGAGGGCGGCGAGGCCGGCGTCGGCGTAGAGCGCCTCGAGGTCGCGGTGAAACTGGTACTGGACCGCCAGGAACCGGCCATAGTTCTCCAGGGCCGCGAAGGGATCCCCCGCCATGATCCGCTTGTCCAGCCGATCGTGCGTTTCCGAGGTGGCCGCCTTGAGGCGCTTGGCGCGACCTATCTCGGCGGCGGCCTGAAGTGTCGTGTCCATGAGTAGTCCTTCTTCAATGGGCGATGGGCGGGCCGCGGCGCGGGATCCTTTGCCTCCGGCCCGCCGCATCAGAACGCGAGTATCATCGAGGCCTTGTAGGTCCGTCCGGGCTGGCTGTAATAACTCTGGGAAACGGTGGCGCTATCCGAAATATCGAGCGCGTTGAAATAGGTCTTGTCGAGGATGTTGTACACGCCGCCCTGAACCCGCAAGCCCTCGAACAGGCCGGGTTTCACCCAGGCGGTGAAATCGACGATCCCGTATCCCGGCGTCCTGTTGATCGTGGAGGCGGGATCCTCGACCTTGTTGCGCTTCGCCGCGACGGTCGCGGAGAGGTCGGCACCGAAGCGTTCCTGGCTGTAGCCCAGCCCGGCGATGCCGCGCAGCGGCGGGATCGAATTCAGATGGATATCCTGATCGGTATCCTTGCCCTGGGAGTAGGCGATCGCCCCCCAGACCCGCCAATCGTCCGTCAGCGCCCACTGCGCGCTCGCCTCCACGCCGTAGATCCGCACGCGGGCGCGGTTGACGTACTTGAACACGCCGAATGGATAGCTGCCGCTGAGGCCGGCTGCCACCGCGGTCGTGGTGATCGTGTCGATGAAGTTGCGGTAATAGTTGTCGTAGAAGCCGACTTTGGCTCCGCACCGGTCATCGCCGAACTTAACGCCCAGTTCGTAGCCCTTGCTGGTTTCGGCCTTGAGGTCCGGATTGCCGATGCTGACGTAGCTGCCGGTTCCGCCATAAGTCAGGTAAAGCTCGGTGGCCGAAGGGGCTCGGAACGCCTGGGCATATTGCGCATAAGCGGTAAAGTTCGGCGCGACGTCGTATTCGGCCATGAACTTGGGCGAGAACCGGGACGCGCTGGAGCGCGCAGGCAACCCCTCATAGGCGGCGTTCACCGTATAGCTCGGCGTATCTCTCGGTGTGCGGCGATACCAATCGAAACGCAGGCCTGGCGTGAGATGAAAAGCGCCCAAAGTCAGGCGATCCTGGATGAACAGCCCGAGATCGATGCCGTCCACGTCGGGCATGTCCGACTGGTTGACATGGAGGAACGCGCAGGAGCGGATCGCCGGGGTGCAGTTGTCCAGCCCGCCGGCATATTGGGTGGTCCTGGTGGCATAGACTTCGCCGCCCAGACTGACGGCATGCTGCACCGTGCCCGTTTCCAAGCGCCCGACGATCGATCCATTCGCACCCCAGGACTCGTCCTGCAGGTCGCTGTCGCGATCGTATCGCCCAACCGGCAGAGCGATGCGCATGGCCTGCGTATAAGTCCGAATGTTCAGGCGCTGCCAATAGCCGACGATGTGCGCTTCCTGGACGAAGCCATCGCCTTGGGCCTGATAATCGTAGGTCGCAGCCACCCGCTTTCGCTTGTTCTGCTCCAGCGTATCGTAGGAGGAGTAGGTCGCGCCGATGCTGGTCAGCGTGGCTTCGTCGTAGCTCCGCGTGAAGGTTTCGCCGGTCAGACCCAGACGATGACCGCCGCCGAGATATCGATGAATTTTCACCAGAAGGTTATCCTGATCGTAGGAGGCGGGGTTCTTCTCGGTGCGAGCGGTCCCCAGGCCTCCCAGGGTTCCCTGGTTTTCGATCTCATGCCCGTTCTGGTAGCCGCCCTGGATCAGCACCAAGGTGTCGCCGGTCCTGAACGCTCCCGCCTGGTTCAGGTAGATGCTGTCGCTGGCGCTGTCGTAAGTGGCCTTGCCCAGCGCGCCCTGTTTCCTGCCTTCCGTCAGCAGATCCTCCGGGTCCAGCGTGCGCACCGCGAAGACGCCGCCAAGGGCGCCCTGGCCGAAGTAGCTCGAATCCCCGCTCTTCACCACGTCGATGGCGCTGAGCGAATTGAAGTCGAACGCTGCCACCCCGCCCTGCACGCCGCGTGCGCCGTCGTTCATCCACGGCAGGCGAATGCCGTCCACTGTGGTCAGGACGCGATTGGCGTCGAGACCGCGAATATTGATGCTCTGGTTGCTGCTGCTGAAGTTCACCCCCGCGTCGACCCGGCGAGCATAGTCCGAGATCGTGTCGACCATCCGCTCACGTAGCGTATCGGCCGAGGTGGTCGTGGTCAGGACAGCGGGCTTCCCGGCAGCATTACGGTCAACGCCCTGTCGACGATCCGGGATCGCGGTGTCCTCCACCCGAACCGATCCGAGCTTCACCGGATCCGCGCTCGCAGTGCTATCCTCCGAAGCATGAGCAGCCGCGCTGATGGAGAAGCAAACCACCACGCCTAAGGCGGAAGTTCGCCTAAGCCGATGAGAAATCTTGTGCCCCTTGAGCAGATGCATCGGCATACCGTTCTGTTGCTAATGATTCGCAGGAACAGTAAATGCCCGTTGTCGCTGGAATAATGCAATCTGCTTGCCGCAAATTAATGCGGATTATGCGCAATCGCGGTGTTTCCGGGATCTCGATTGCAGATCGATCCCGATCCGGATATGGCATGTCCATGATTGGTCGCTGGTCGCAATGAACCTGAAGAACCAGGTCGAATGGGCTCTTCACTGCTGTGCCGTGCTGAGCAATCTGCCGGAAGGGCGCTACCTGTCGGCGCGCAGCCTGTCCGAGTTCCACGGCGTGCCCAAGGAATACCTCGGCAAGGCGCTGCAAGGTCTGTCCAAGGCTGGGATCGTCCATACGACCCTCGGGCCAAGCGGCGGCTATCGCCTCGCTTTGCCGGCCGGCGAGATAACGTTCCTGAACGTCGTGGAAGCGGTGGAAGGGCGCAAGTCGACTTTCCAGTGCAGCGAAATCCGGGCCAACAATCCCTGTCGCCCGGGAGACTTCTGCGACGATAAGCCCTGCGCCATCGCCCGCGTCATGTGGAAGGCGGACGAGGCCTGGCGCCAGACGCTGGCGGCCGTCAGTCTGGCCGACTTGCAGCAGACGCTTCAGCAGGACCTGCCGGCGGAGATCCTGCGGCGCAGTACGGAATGGTTGCTGGACCGCGCAGGCTGAAGCAAACCGGCCGCGCCTGCACGATCGTCTTCGTCAGGCAAGGTTGGCTTTTTCGAGACCATAGAGCTTGTCCGCCGATCCCGGAACCGCCTGAAAGGCGATCGACAGGCGGTTCCAGGCGTTGATCGTCATCACGGCAAACGTCAGATCGACGATCTCCTTCTCCGAGAAATGCTCCCGAACCTGCGCGTAGATCGCATCCGGCACACCGCCCTCCGGCAGCCGGCTCAGCGTCTCCGTCCAGAGCAGTGCCGCGCGTTCCCGCTCATCGAACAACGTGGACTCGCGCCAGATCGCGACATGATGGACCCGCAGCTCGCGCTCGCCCTGGATCTTGGCTTCCTTGACATGCATGTCGAGGCAGAATGCGCAGCCGTTGAGTTGCGAGGCACGGATATCGACGAGCGTGAGAATGCTCTTTTCGACGGCGCCCTGTTTCACCGCCATCGACAGATCCGTCATCTTGCGGACGAGTTCGGAAGACTGTTTCGCATAATCGATACGCTGAGACATTTCGCAAGATCCTTTGCCGGAGCTAATACGGATATTTATTGTCCGTAATCGGCGATGGGTCAAGGGGCTATGGCGGAGCAAGTTTCAACGCGCCGCCGAACGATCCAGGTCCTCGTGCGTTGTTCGTGCTCATGACGGTATCCTTGCGCTACAAGTGCGCCGGTTCGGCGCCGTGTTGCCAAGCGGCCCGAACGGAGATCTTAGAATGACTGCGGTTCCCAGTGATGAAGCCGAACTGAAGCTGGAACTCACGCCGGAAGGCGCGGACCGGCTGCAAGGTTCCGACCTGTTCACCGGCGAGCCTGAAGCCGTGTCTCAGCATGCGATCTATTTCGACACTTCGGGGCACGACTTGCTCGAGGCAGGGTTGTCCCTTCGCATCCGCCGAAACGGCCAGGATCGGGTGCAGACGATCAAGGCCGACGGCCCGGCTGCCGGCATGTTCATCCGGCCGGAATGGGAGCGTCCGGTTTCCGGTGACGAGCCCGTCATCGACCATGAAACGCCCATCCCCGCCTTGCTGGGAGACGAGGCTCCTGCGGTATCCCCCGTGTTCACCGTCGAGAACGAAAGACGCCTCTGGCTGAACGAAGGCATCGAGATCACGCTCGATCGCGGCAAGGTCGTCGCAGGCGAGCGGAATGCCTCCTTTTGCGAGATCGAACTCGAACTGAAGCAAGGCGAGGCCGCAGGCCTTTTCGCCCTCGCCCGCCGCATCGATGCCCTCGTTCCCGTGCGTATCGGTGTATCGAGCAAGGCGGAACGCGGCTACCGCCTGATCGGCCCCGCTCCATCCGCCGTGAAAGCCTCCCGGCTGAAACTGGAGCGCGGATTGACTGCAGCGGAGGCATTTCAGCAGATCGCCGCGTCCTGTCTGCGCCATTTTCGCCTCAACGAACCTCTGGTGCTCGATCACCGCGACGAAGCGGCATTGCACCAGGCCCGTGTAGCGATCAGGCGCTTGCGATCCGCTCTCACCCTGTACAAGGCGATGTTCCCCGATGACGAACGCCGCCGGTTCAACGATGAACTGCGCTGGCTGGCGGCGGAACTCGGCAAGGCGCGCGATCTCGACGTTCTTTCCGGGCAGGCGGAAGGCGGCGCGTTTCTCGATCGCATTCTTGCCGCGCGAGATGACGCTTATGTCGAAGCCGTTGCGGCCCTCAATTCACAGCGGGCCCGAACGCTCACGCTGGATCTGGCGGAGTGGACCGCGATCGGTGCCTGGCTTGCGCGTGAGGACAACCGCGAAACGCGCGAAACCCCTGCACGGGACTTTGCGGCGAAAGCGCTCGATCGCTTCCGGCGCAAGGTGAAGAAAGGTGGCCGGCGCATGGAGAAGCTGGACGATCACGCGCGCCATGAAGTCCGCAAGACCGCCAAGAAGCTGCGCTATGCAACGGACTTCTTCGGCACGCTGTTTCCGGAGAAGCGGGAGCGTCGGCGCCGGAAGCACTTCGTCGACGCCCTGGAGGACCTGCAGGACCGAATGGGCGCGCTCAACGATCTCGTGGGAGCGCCCCAACTGCTGCACGATCTTGGTTTGGCCGAGGCACCGGAAGCAGTGGGTATCGCCGATCGTAAACGAAAAGGCGAGCTGCTCGAAGCCGCTGCCGAGGCCTACGGCGCTTTCGCGGATGCCAATCGCTTCTGGCGCTGAACCGGGTTCAACACGGCAGGTGCAGGCGGGCGAAATCGCCTTCCGTCGAGCGGCCAAGCAGGTCGCGGTACGCCGCGAAGTGCGGCATCTCCGCCGTGACCGGCCCAAGCGCGGCGTCCTCGCCGTCCGCCAGCTTGCGCAAGGCGATCGGGGCGGCGGCGGGTACGAGCTGCGATCCGCTGCCCACTTCCAGCGTCGTGAGGATCCCGAAAAGCTGGCCTTCGATCGTCGGACGGGAGAGGATCGCCAGGCGGTATTGCCCCTGCTCGTTGGTGACGAGATAGATATGACCGGAAAGATTGGGCAACGAGACGTGGCCGGCCTGTTCGAAACGAGAGTCCGATCGTCCTGATTCCGCGAAGCCGAGGCAGGCTTTTTCCGGCACCCAGCGCACCGTCGTCAGATAGGCGAACAGACCGCCGGGCGTGCCGAAGCTGGGGCGGATCGTCAGGTAGCGGCCTTCGAGCCAGGTGACCGCCGAACGGGCATAGGCGCCCATGGTGTCGGGTGCCACGTCGCGGGCGTGGGGCGCCGCTGCCGGGGCGTGGGTTCCCGCGCGCAAGTTGACGCCCAGTGCCTCTTCGATGCGCAGCAGCGTTGCCAGCGTGAAGGCGCGCTTGCCTGCCAATGCCTTTTCAAGAGTCGACAGGCTGATGCGCGCCATGTCGGCGAGCGCCTGGCGCGAAATGCGGCGACGCGCGATTTCCTCCCGCACTAGACGGGCGAGTTCGGCGCCCTCGCTGGACGGAGGGGCGGAATCGCTCGGTTCGGTTTGTGTCACTGTCATCTTGCGCCTATTTCCGCACAAATACGCACAGTCCGTCAATCATTCCGTCGTCTTGCGCTTTTCCGCACATGGGGTGTCGGAAGCGGCTGATACTGCTGGTGGCTGTGCGGCCAGGCAGGCGCATAAGAACAAGGCTCCCCAACCGACTGGAGCCCCCCATGCCGCATACTCCCCCTTCCCGCCGCACCTTGATCCCGGCCATGGTCCTGGCGCTGGCGGCTCCGGCCGCGATCGTCGTCCATGCCGCCAGTGCCGTGGCCGACGAGACCGCCTCGAACGACGCCGAGGCCGAGGACGGCCCCGCCGCCGGCACTCTGCTGCTGCGCGGGCAAGGCGTCGCCCGAAGCCTGCCGGCGGTTCGGCTCGGCACCGACATGAATGTCTCCGTGACGGGACAGATCGCCCGGGTCAAAGTCACGCAGGCTTTCCGCAACACGTCCAAGACGTGGATGGAAGCCAGCTACCTCTACCCTCTCCCGCAGGACGGCGCCGTCGATTCGCTGAAGATGGTGGTCGGCCAGCGCGTGATCGTGGGCCACATCGAACCGCGCGAGAAAGCCCGCGAGACTTACGAGGCCGCCAAGGCCAGCGGCCGCAAAGCCGGCCTCGTGGAGCAGCAGCGGCCCAACATGTTCAGCACCATGGTCGCCAATGTCGGGCCGGGTGAGACGGTGCTGATCTCGATCGAGTACCAGGCACCCGTCAGCCAGGCGAACGGCACGTTCTCGCTGCGCCTGCCGCTGGTCGTCGGACCGCGCTATACGCCCCCGCACACCCTTACCTCGGACCCCGCCGTCGAGGATGCCAATGCCGTCACCAGCACGCCAGTGCTCGATCCCAAGTTGACACGCAAACTCAAGGGCGGCCTCAATCCCACGTCGATCTCGGTCCACCTCGCGCCCGGCTTCGGCGTCGCCAATCTCGTCAGCCGCTACCACAGGATCGATGTCGCCGGGCCGAGCGACAGCCGCACCGTCCGTCTGGCCGACGCCGCCGTGCCCGCCAACCGCGACTTCGTGCTCGAATGGCGCTCCGCCTCCGCCGACCCGACACTCGGCCTTTTCGCCCAGAAGACGGACAAGGGCGCCTATGTGATGGCGGCCATCACGCCGCCCGCCAACCTCGACGGCCTGCCCCGACCTCCCCGCGAGATGGTCTTCGTGATCGACAACAGCGGATCGATGGGCGGGGACTCCATGGACGAGGCCAAGGCGAGCCTCATACACGCGCTCGGCACCTTGCGCCCGCAGGACCACTTCAATGTGATCCGCTTCGACGACACAATGACGCGCCTGTTCGAACATAGCGTCGCCGCTACGCCGGACCAGGTGGCCCTGGCCACCCGTTTCGCGGAATCGCTGGAGGCGCAGGGCGGCACCGAGATGCTCCCCGCGCTCAAGGCGGCGCTGGAAGATGCCGGAACCGCCGCCGAGCGCCCGGGCGGCAACGATCCCGACATCCTGCGCCAGATCGTGTTCCTCACCGACGGCGAGATCTCCAACGAGCGCGAGATGATGGAAGCGATCGGCAGCGACGGCGGGCGCAGCCATGTCTTCATGGTCGGTATCGGCTCCGCGCCGAACGACTATCTGATGGAGCGCATGTCGACGATCGGCGGCGGGGTCTACACCCATGTCGGCGCCCCCGGCGAGGTGGCGGCCAAGATGATGCCGCTGCTCGACGTGCTCAGCCACCCGGCAGTGCGCGATCTCTCGGTGCGGGTCGAGGGCGGTTCGCTTGACCTGACGCCCTCGCGTCTGCCCGATGTCTACGCCGGACGGCCGCTGGTGCTGGTCGGCCGTACGGACAAGCTGGCAGGCATCCTGACCGTCAGCGGCAAGATCGGCGACAAGTCGTGGGAGCGGCGGGTGGACCTTGCCTCCGCCCTGCCCAGCCCCGCCATCGAAAAGCTCTGGGCACGCCGCCGCATCACCGATGTCGAAGCGGACCGCGCGCTCGGCAAGCTGGAGGATGGCCGCGCCGATGCCGAAGTCGAGCGGATCGGCATGGAAAGCGGTCTCGTCACCAGCCGCACCAGTCTCGTCGCCGTGGACGAGACGCCGTCCCGCCCCGCCGGCGCCCGGCTGACGAAAGAGGAACTGCCGATCGAACTGCCGGCGGGCTGGGATTTCGATACGTTGTTCGGCCAGGATGCCGTTCAGGCCGCCCCAGGACAAGGCTCGGGCGACTTGGCCGCCATGCAGACCCAGGCGCTGGAATTGCCGCAGACCGCCACCGGCTTCCTTGGTCTGGTCGGCAAGGGCTTCGCCTTGCTGCTGGCAGGCCTGACCGGCCTCGCCCTGCTTCTGCGCCGGAGGCGAGCATGAACACGGCGGTCCTGCGCATGCCGCGCCGCATCCGGGAGGTCGCGCATGGGCGCGGTCTCCTCACTCTCCTGTTAATAGCGCTTTGCTTTTCCGGCGTGGTGGAAATCGGCCGTGGGCTCTATATCCCTGCGAAATCGGCGGTGGCGCAAGTCCTGCTCGACCGAGCCTTCGACCGCAGCCGCATCGATCATGCGGCGCGCAAGCCGTGGCCCTGGGCGGACATGACGCCGCTCGCCCGCCTGGTCGTGCCGGGGCTTGGTATCTCGCGCGTGGTGCTGGATAGCGGATCGGGCCAGGCGCTGGCATTCGGGCCCACGATGCTGCCCGGCGCCGCCGCCTTGGGCCAGCCGGGTACTGCCGTGATCGCGGCCCACCGCGACACGCATTTCGCTTTCCTGCGCGATGTGAAGAAGGGCGACCTTCTCTTCGTCCAGACCCGCGATGGCTTGGACAGGCGCTACCGGGTGACCGGAGCGGAAATCGTGCGCTGGGATCGCTATGCGCTGGCCGATGCTCCGGTCGGAGAGCGGCTCGATCTGGTGACCTGCTTCCCGTTCGACGCGATCCAGCGCGGCCCGTGGCGCTATGTCGTTCACGCCGAAGCGGTAACGCGGTGATCTGCGCTGCAAGTGGGCCTCACCGATCCGGCTTTCGAAAAGCGGATCGGTGAGGTTTCCAATCAGAAGTGGAACTTCACTTCGCCGCCGATGATGCGCGGCTCGTTGACCATGCTGGTCAGATTGTTGAAGTCGATCGCGCCGACTATGCGGATCTGGTTGGTGATGTTGCGGGCAAAGGCGGCGACTTCCACGCCCACGCGGTTGTCGCGCCAGCCGGCACGCAGGCCTCCTTCCAACGAAGCCTTGCCGGTAAACTCGATCGAATCGTAGAGGAACAGGTTTACCGAGCTGCGATAGGCCCAGTCGGTATAGGCGAACACTTCCTGGTTCTCGGCCACCGGATAGGTGTAGCCGGCCGTCCAGTTCGCGATCCAGCGCGGCGCCTGAGGCAGGCGATTGCCGTCGATCGAAACGAACGAGGTGCCGGCCACCACCGGGTCGAGTACGGTGCAGCCGCCCGAGCAGGGTTCCACCCTGAGATCGCGGTCCTTGAGCTTGGTGAAGTTGTAGCTGCCGCCTGCGGTCAGGACGAGGCCTTCGACCGGGGTTAGCGTCATTTCGCCCTCGACGCCCCAACCTATCGCCTTGCGGGCGTTGATCAGCGTGGTGGTGTTCGATGCACCGCCCACTGCAGTCAGCTGGATATTGCGGGTGTTCATGTAGAACACGTCGGCGGAGTAGCTGACGAGACCCCGTTCCTGGCCCTTGAAGCCCATCTCGAACGATGTCGTCGTCTGCGGCTTGGCCTGCGATGCGACCCCGGCGATGGCGTCGTTCTTCAGCGAGGCACCGAGGTAACCCGAGGCCGCACGGGCATAGAGCGCATGATCCGGGTCGAGCTTGTAGGTCGCGCTGGCATCCCAGGAGACCTTCGATCCCTTGACGCGGCCCTCGGAAAGCTGCGTGCCGTCGGCAGCGTCGAGCGTGCTGTACTTGCGATCATGCGTCCAGCGCAGGCCGCCTCGTAGGATCAGCTGGTCGATCGGCGTGTACTCGGCCGAGCCGAAGACCGCGTAAGTCTCGTTGTCCAGGTGCGCGGTATTGCCATTGGTCCGAACGTTTTCAGGGGTCCAACTCACCGCTTCGGTGTTGAGGTTCTGGTTGAAGTAATAGGCGCCCGCCTGGAAGCTGACATCGCCGAACTTCGCCGAAGCGAAGCGCAGTTCCTGCGTGAACTCGCGCGGACGAGCCTTGCTGCCCGTCTCGACCGAGAACGGCACGGCAGCGGGATAGCTGCCGTCCGTGTCGCCGCGCGAAAAGACGTTGACCTTCTCCCAGCCGGTCACCGAGAAGAGGGTGCCGAGCCCGTCAAAGTCGTAGCTCGCCTGGACGTTGGTGCCCCACCCGTCGAGACGCTGCGGGTTCGAGCCGTTCTGCGCGGTGTGCTCCACGTCGAAGCCGTCCACGAAGTCGTTGGTCCCCGGCTCGATCGAGTTGCCGCGGAAGACGCGTGCAGACCCACGCAGATGCCGAGCATGCAGGTTGACCAGCACATTGAGCGGCCCGTTATCGTACTCCAGCAGCACGCGCCCGGCGAGGTCGTCGTAACCGTCGAAGCTGCGTTCGTTGATGGTCTGGGCGTAGTCGTTCTTCACCCAGTCGTCGCGGTGCTGCAGGTTGCCGGCTACGCGAAAACGCAGCGTGTCGGTGATCGGACCGCTCAGGGCGACTTCGCTGTTGACCGTGTTGTAAGTGGCCCATGAAGCCTGGGCATGTCCGGTATAATGGTCGGTAGGCCGCGCCGAAGTCAGTTTGATGACCCCCGCCGGCGTGTTGCGACCGAACAGGGTGCCCTGAGGCCCCTTCAGCACTTCGATGTTCTCGAGGTCGAAAGCCGGAAACGCCTTCAGGAACGGGCTTTCGAGAGCGATGTTGTCATAGACCACCGAAACCGGCTGAGCGGCGTCGGAAGAGAAGTCGGTATTGCCGAGACCGCGGATATAGAAGCGCGGAAAGGTCCGTCCGAACGACGATTCCGCCAGAAGGCTGGGCACTCGGCCTGAAAGGAAGCGGATGTCCTGCCCGCTCGAGTTGATGGCGGCCAGCTTGTCTCCGCTCAGGGCCGAAACGGCGATCGGTACGTCCACCGCGCGCTCTTCACGGCGCGTCGCCGTGACGACGATGTCCGTGCTGACGTTTGCGTCTTCCGCCGCCGTGCCGACGACCTGAGCCTCCGCCGCCGAGGGGGTGACGCAGGCAAGTGCGATAAGCGAGGCGGCGGCGCGATAGCTGTATCGACGCTGATTCATACTATTGTGAAACCCTGATTACGCTGGAGACCTGTTGGGCGCGCGCCTAGGGAGTTGCAGCTGCATCGGCAAACGCAATATTTCGGTATCGCCGTTGCGAAAATAAGATCAGCCGCTTCTGTGGCCTGAGAGCCACAAACGCAGAACGAGCATCGTGTCACCGAGCGTCCGCCGGAAAGCCTCGACATCATTGAGATCGATGACCTTTGTTTCGCCCCAGCCTTGCTATGCGACGCCTTCTCGTTCGGCAGGAGCGACCGAAGGCGAAGAAAATCGATCAGCCAATGAAAAAGGCGCTCCTAGCGGAGCGCCCTTCGAAGAGACCGATTCTGGTCGTGGATTCATCAGAACGGAATGTCGTCGTCGAGATCGTCGCCGAAACCGCCGCCGCCGCTGCTGGTACGGCCCCAGTCGCTGCCGCCGGACGGGCCACCCGAAGACGATCCGCCGCTGCGGCCCCAATCGTCGCCGCCAGAGGAGCCGCCCGAACGGCCGCCGCCATAGCCGCCGCCTTCGTTGAAGCCGCCGCCGGAACCACCCCGCGCACCGCCGCCGGCGCCGCCCTGCGCGCCGTCGAGCATCGTCAGCACACCGCCGATGCCGCCCACCGAGACTTCGGTGGTGTAACGGTCGTTACCGTTCTGGTCCTGCCACTTGCGGGTGCGCAACTGGCCTTCGATGTAGATCTTCGAGCCCTTGCGAAGGAACCGCTCGACCACGCCAACCAGGCCTTCGCTCTGGATCACGACGGAGTGCCACTCGGTGCGCTCCTTGCGCTCGCCGGTGGCGCGGTCCTTCCAGTTTTCCGAGGTGGCGATGCGCAGGTTGGCAATGCGCCCGCCGTTCTGGAACGACTTGACTTCGGGATCGGCTCCGAGGTTGCCGATCAGAATGACCTTGTTGACACTGCCTGCCATGAGGGAATCGCTTTCCTGTATAAATTCGGCGAACGGGGTAGCGAATGGGGAGCCCCGGTGCGAGTCTCCTGAGCCGGGTTGTCTACAACCCAACCCCCACAGCGATCCAGTAGGTCACCCCTGCGGCCACATAGGCAAGGCCGAAAAGATAGGCGAGCATGAAGCTCGGCCACTTCCAGCCATTGGTTTCGCGCCGCGTGACCGCGATGGTCGACATGCACTGCGGCGCGAAGACGAACCACGCCAGGAACGCCAGGGCCATCGGCAGGCTCCAGCGACCCTTCAGGCGGTCGCCCAGTTCCACGGCCTGCTGGTCCTCGTCGTCTCCCGCATCGACGGCATACGTCGTCGCCAGGGAGGAAACCGCCACTTCGCGCGCGGCCATCGCCGGGATCAGCGCCAGCGCCATGTCGCGATTGAAGCCGATCGGCTCGACCACGACGGCAAGGCCGTTCGCCAGCTTGCCGGCGATCGAGGCATCGACCTGGCTTTCGCCCGGCCGGGCCTGCGGGAAGTTGAGCAGCACCCAGAGCACCACGGTGACGGTGAAGATGATCGTCCCCGCACGGCGCAGGAATATCCAGGCGCGCTGCCACAGGCCGATCGCCATGTCCTTCAGCCGGGGCATCTGGTACTTCGGCATCTCCATGATGAAGCCCGACGCGGCCCCCTTGGTGATCGAGCTGCGCAGCAGCAGCGCCACGATCATGGCGCCGACGATCCCCGCTACATAAAGCCCGAACAGCACGACGCCCTGAAGCCCGATGCCCCAGCCGAGGTTGGTGTTCGGAATGAAGGCGCCTATGATGACGGCATAGACCGGCAGGCGCGCCGAGCAGGTCATCAGCGGCGCGATCAGGATCGTCGTCAGCCGGTCCTTGGGGTCGGTGATCGAGCGCGTCGCCATGATGCCGGGGATGGCGCAGGCGAAGCTGGAGAGCAGCGGGATGAAGCTGCGTCCCGAAAGACCGACATAGGCCATCAGTCGATCCATCAGGAACGCCGCACGGGCCATGTAGCCCGAGGCTTCCATCGCCAGGATGAAGGCGAAGAGGATGACGATCTGCGGCAGGAACACCACGACCGAACCGACGCCGGAAATCACCCCGTCCGTCAGCAGGTCTCGCACGAGTCCGGCCGGCATCGCGGCCTTGACGGTATCGTGCAGCCAACCGGCGCCGGCATCGAGCCCGTCCATGAGCGGCGCGGCCCAGGCGAAAACGGCCTGGAACACCACGAACAGGAACGCGAAGAGGATGAGCGGGCCGAGCCAGGGATTGAGCAGGACCTGATCGAGGCGCGCATGGAGCCGATGCTGCTTCGATTCCGACAGGATCGCCGCATTGGCCATCGCATGGGCAGCCACGCGGCGCTCGGTAGGCCCAAGGTCGGTAAGACCCGGTCCGGCATGGCGGCTTTCGGCCGAAGCGATCGCCTCACCGAGTTCTGCAAGGCCGCGGCGGCGCACGGCGACGGTGGGCACGACCTTTACGCCGAGTTCCTCCTCCAGCACGGCGGCGTCGAGCACCAGCCCATCGCGCTCTGCGAGGTCGACCATGTTGAGCGCCACCACCGACGGCTTGCCCAGCGCCAGAAGTTCCTGCGCGAAGACAAGGTGCTGCTCCAGGTTCGAGGCGTCCAGCACGATGACGAGAACGTCCGGCTCGGCTTCCCCGGCGAACTTGCCGGCAATGACCTTGGACGTCACTTCCTCGTCCGGGCTGGTCGCGTCGAGGCCGTAAGCACCCGGGAGGTCGGTCATCTCCACCGGCTCGCCGGTCGGCAGGACCATGCGGCCCGACTTGCGCTCCACGGTGACGCCTGGATAATTGGCGATCTTCTGGCGCGCGCCGGTGAGCGCGTTGAACAGTGCGCTCTTGCCGGCGTTCGGGTTGCCGACGAGGGCGATCTTGCGCTGGCGGCTCATAGCGGCGAGACTTCCATGGCGTGGGCATGCGCCCGGCGCACCGCGATGGTCATGCGGCCGATGGCGATGGCGATGGGATCCCTTCCCCCCGCCACGCCCCGATGCGCTATCGAAACGGTGGCGCCTTCTTCAAGGCCGAGTGCACGAAGGCGGCGGGCTTCTTCAGGAACGAGGGCATTCCAGTCCACCGCGACGATGCGAGCACGCTGGTCGATAGGGAGAAGATCGAGAGTCATGCCGCTCCGCTGCCAGATCGGCGACCCGATTGCAACTTGTTCGCAATAAGAAACAAAGGAGGCGCTATGCCGGTTCTACCTGCCCCTACCGAGCTGGGTAACGCAATCGGCCGAGCAGCCGCACCAGGCTGATCCGTTCCTCCGGCGCGCGCAGGAACTGGGCCTTGGTCTTCTCGAAGCGGATGATCCCTTCGATCCGGCGGTCCAGGAAAGCGCGCGTTTCCGCCTTGTCCTCGGTCTTGTCCGACACGAAGACGCGCAAGGTGGCCGCGTAGATGCCGCCCAGGATCGTGCGTTTCGTATAGTGGTTGTAATCGGTTGCAGTATCGCCCGCGAGGCGCCACATCGCATCCGCACTGCCCCAGCCCAGGCGCAGCGAGGTTCGCAGGTTCTGGGGCATGGCCATGATCGTAAGCGCGCGGTTCAGAGCTTCCTCGCGCCCGGCCACGGCATCGAGCCGTGCCATGACCAGCCGGCGAATACGCTCCCGGATCGATACGCCCTTCAGCGAGGAGGCCGGAGTCGTGCGCTCCATCTCCTCGTCAACGTGATCGATCCATGCTGCAATCATTGCCATCTGCCCGTCGCGGAAAGCGAATTCCGCAAGAGCCCGGTCGATCCCGCCCATTTCGGCCGCCTGGCGGACGGCGTCCATCGTCCAGCCGTCGAACACCGCGGCATCGGCGATCGCGGGTGCGAGTTGGCGGCGCAGCGCCTCCAGGGTTTCTGCCTGTTCCATCATCGGTCTCAGAAAGTCGGGCCGTAGACCGCTTTGGACTTGCCCGAGTTTTTCTTGGCATAGTCTTCAAGCAGTGACGCAATTGCGCTGCCGCGGGCTTCCTGCGCAGCATAGTCGCGCGCGCTGCGGCCGGAATTGTCGGACCGGCTGGGATCGGCGCCTGCTTCCAGCAGGGCCTTGATCATGTCGGTATCCTTGCGATGCACGGCGAAGATCAGCGGCGTTTCACCGGCGTCGTTCGACGTGCTGGGATTGGCCTTGTGTTCGAGCAGGAGAGACACCCCTTCCCGCCAGCCCAGGCTCACCGCGACGGCGAGCGGCGTGCGGCCGCGATCGTCCGACGCGTTGACGTTGGCGCCTTTGCCGATGAGATAGCTCAGCCAGGTAAGGTCGCGGCGATTGGCCACGATCAACAGGGCGGTCTCGCCGCTCGTCACGTCCTTCGCGTTGACGATCTGGCTGTTGTCCATGAGCGCCTGCTCGACCTTCTCGCCTTCTTTTTTCTTGACCGCCTCAAGGAACTTGTAGCCGTCGGAAAAGTCGGCATAGGCGGGAGAAGCGAACATCAGGCCTGCCGCGAGCGCAGCCAGGACGGCCTTGACCGGCCGCCCATTCAAGATCCCACGCGAGCGCTGCGAGACGTTCCCGGACATGATCTTCGACACCTTCAATAGCTCCAGACAAACGGAGGGGCCCGTGAAACACCGGCCTTGCCTCCCGGCATCGCACCCTTGCATGGGAGGCTCTAGCAGAGCATGAAGCCCGGCGCCATGACATACCTTAAGCGCCGGATCGCTCCCATAGCTCTCGCCCTTTCGTTGACAGCCGCGCTTGGCGCGTGTCAGCAGAGCACTGTCGAGGCGCCGCCGCTCGAAGGCGCGCAGATCGGCGGACCGTTCACGCTGAGCGACAAGGACGGCAAGACCGTCACCTGGGACAGCTTCAAGGGCAAGTGGCGGATCGTCTACTTCGGCTACACGTTCTGCCCGGACGCCTGCCCGATGGATGTCCAGGCGATGATGCGCGGGTTCTCCTCGTTCGAGAAAGCCCATGCCGCCGAGGCGCAGAAGGTCCAGCCGATCTTCATCACCATCGATCCCGAACGCGACACGCGCGAGGTCGTCGGCGAATGGACGGGCGCCTTCGGTCCGCGGCTCTACGGACTTACCGGTAGCCCCGAGCAGATCAAGCAGGCGGCAAACGCCTTCGCGGTGTATTACAAGAAGGGCGAATCGACGCCCGGCGGTTATCTCATGGATCACAGCCGAACGGCATTCCTGCTCGATCCCGACGGCAAGCCGATCGCCATGCTGCCCGTCGACAAGGGACCGGAAGCGGTATCCGCAGAATTGACAAAGTGGGTTAAGTGAACCAGCCAAAGCCTTCCAGTGTAAAGCCTTTTTGGGAGCGCCCGATCGATACTCTCGATCAGGCGGAGTGGGAGGCGCTCTGCGATGGGTGCGGCCAGTGCTGTTTGCACAAGGTTGAGGATGCCGACACAGGCGAGATCTATCACACCAACGTCGCCTGCAAGCTGCTCAATCTCAAGACCGCGCAATGCAGCGATTATGCTCGCCGCCACAAGTTCGTACCGGACTGCATGAAGCTCACGCCCAAATCGGCGGGAAACCTTGCCTGGCTGCCGCCAAGCTGCGCCTACCGCCTGCGCGCGGACGGTGAACCGCTCCCCGAGTGGCACTACCTTGTCTGCGGAGATCGCGACGCGGTCCACAAGGCGGGAATTTCGGTCGCCGGTAAGGTCGTCAGCGAAACAGTGGCAGGACCGCTCGAAAATCACATAGTCTGGCCCTACGGCGAGGATGAGGACGAGGGCGATCTTGAACCCGATGGGCCTGCGCCTTGGGAGACGAAGTAGTTCGTGCTCGACTGGCTGCGCCGAGATCCGCGCGAGGAACCCACGCTTGAAATCGCGGGGCGCAAGGTGCCCGTGGTCATTCGAAGGTTGGCGCAATCCCGGCGCATGACCATGCGCCTCGCGCCGGACGGTAGTGAAATCCGCATCTCCATCCCGCGCTGGACTCGCACCGAAGACGCGCTGGCGTTTGCCAGATCAAAACAATCCTGGCTGGCGATCCAGATCGAGGCCCTGCCGGAGCCGACCCATCTGGGTGAGGGATCGTCACTGGATTTCCGCGGCCATCGCTTCATCATTCGCCACGACCCGGCCTTACCGCGCCGACCGGTGCCCGACGACGGACTTCTGCTGGTCGGCGGGCCTGAAAGCTCGCTGGCCCCGCGCCTCAAGCGCTGGCTGGAGGGCGAGGCCCGCGACGTGCTGGCCGCCGACCTTGCCGAGTACTGCCGGCGTGCCGAGCAGCCCGTTCCGCCGCTCGCGCTGTCGAGCGCCCGCAGGCGTTGGGGCAGTTGCGCGGCCGATGGCTCGATACGGATCAACTGGCGTCTCGTGATGGCGCCGGACCATGTCCGTCGTTCCGTGGTGGCCCACGAAGTGGCGCATTTGGTCCACTTCGATCACTCGCCTGCATTTCACGCGTTCCTGGCCGGGATCTTCGAAGGCAGCGTGCCTTCCGCCAATCGCTGGCTGAAGGAGAACGGCCCAACCCTTTATGCGCCCTTCGGCTAGCCCGGATTGAGCCTTGCATCCCTGCACTGCGCGAAGGTTACGCCGAAATGCCCGTGCCGCATTTTCAAACCGCTCGTAAACCACTACATAGCGCGGCATGGCTCTGTTCAAGCGTTCAGGATACTGGAAAGACGTCAGCCCCACCGGCATGGTCGCGGACTTCCGCGCCGTGTGGAAGGAGGCTGGACACAATCGTTGGCGTATCGCCGCAGTCTCGGCTGCATGCACCTTTTCGGTCTTCTACCTCATGTCGACTCAGGAAGCCCGAGGGCCGCATCCGCCGCCCAAAATCGTCTACATTTCCGTACTTCCGGCGCATCGCACCGACGAGCAGATCCTGGCTTCCAATATCGAGAACCAGAAGCGCAAGGAAGCCTGGGCCGCCGAACAGGCCAAGCGCGACAAGGAAGTGCGAGACATCTACAAGACCATCGGCCGCTACTCCGGTATGGATGTCGACAAGATCGCCCACGATGCCGAGGTCGAGGAAGCGGCGCGAAAGAAGGCGGAGATGGAGCGGATCGGCAAGCCGCGCCTGCCCGAAGGCCGTACTTTGCCGCAGATCGATCAGGCGCCGAGCCAGACCGGACAGTGATGCAGGACGCGCGCTGGCTCGCCGCCGCCGCCGCGTTGGCTGGGCGGGCAAGACCTTCGAGTCGGCCCAATCCGGGCGTGGGCGCCATCCTGGTCAAGGACGGGCTCGTTGTCGCGCGCGGGTGGACCCAAGCGGGCGGGCGGCCCCATGCCGAAGCCGTTACGCTGGCCGCTGCCGGAGCAGCCGCTCGTGGAGCCACGCTCTACGTCACGCTGGAGCCTTGTGCCCACAAATCGGAACGCGGCCCCGCCTGCGCCGATCTCGTCTGCGCATCCGGCGTTGCGCGTGTCGTGATCGGCTGCATGGACCCCGATCCGCGCACCTCCGGAGCAGGCCTCCTGCGCATCCGGAGCGCCGGCATAGAAGCCTGCTACACGCCCTCGCCCGCCTGTGAGCGGAGCCTTTCCGGCTACCTGATCTCGAAGCGGCTTGGCCGCCCCGAAGTCTCGCTCAAACTGGCACTTTCCCTCGATGGCTGCATCGCCCTCGACAGCGGCGAAAGCCAGTGGATCACAGGCCCACAGGCGCGTGCCCACACCCATGCCATGCGCGCGAAGGCCGATGCCATTCTCGTCGGCGGCGGCACGCTGCGCGCAGACAATCCGCGCCTCGATGTGCGCCTGCCGGGAATCGAGCATCGCAGCCCGGCCCGATGGGTCCTTACACGAGGCGAGGTGCCGGAAGGCTGGCACGCGCTGGCCTCGCCGGAAGCGATCAGCGAAATGTCGGGTATCCAATATCTCTTCGTCGAAGGCGGCGCCGCGGCGGCAACCGCGTTCCTCCGGGCCGGCCTCGTCGATCGCCTGCTGATCTACCGCGCGCCTATCCTCATCGGCGGCCGCCCTGCCCTTGCCGACTTCGGCCTTTCCCGCCTGTCCGAAGCCCATGGCCGCTGGCGCATGACCGAGCGGCGACAGCTTGGCAGCGACACGCTCGAAGTCTACGAGACCGCAAACGCATCAGAGCCCTCGCTCGAAAGGTAGTCATGTTCACCGGAATCGTCACCGCTATCGGCCAGATCCGCGAAGCCCGCCAGACGGGCGACTTGCGCGCGGTAATCACTTGCCCCTTCGATCCCGCCGGGATCGCCATGGGTGCCTCGATCGCGTGTTCGGGCGTATGCCTGACCGTAGTGGACAAAGGCGGTGTCGCCGGAGACGCCTGGTTCGCCGTGGACATCTCGGCCGAGTCGATTTCCCGCACGGTGGCGGGCCGCTGGACGGAAGGCACCAGCCTCAACCTCGAAGGCGCACTCAAGCTGGGGGATGAACTGGGCGGCCACATCGTCACCGGACATGTGGACGGCGTCGGTTCGGTCGTCAGCGTGACGCCCGAGGGCGATTCGAAGCGCTTCGTGATCGCCGCTCCCAAGGAATTGGCGCCTTATCTCGCACCCAAGGGCTCCATCACGGTGGACGGCGTATCGCTGACGGTGAACGAAGTGGTCGATCAGGCGGATGGCAGCTGCCATTTCACGCTCAACATCATCCCGCATACGTCCGAGGTCACCACGATCGGTGCCCTTAATCCGGGCGAAGGCGTGAACCTGGAGATCGACGTTCTGGCGCGCTATCTTCAGCGGATGCAGTCCCTGCGGAACTGACGCCGCAGTATCGGAGAGCGTTGCGTGACGGCCGCATCTCGCGGCCGCTCCTTCAAAAAAGGTAAGCAGCCGGCCCCTTTCGAGAGCCGGCTGCTTACCCGTTGTTATGCAGTCACATCCGCCACGGCGCCGATGAACTTGTCGATGTTGCCCATCGTCAGGCCCGCCACGTTGATACGGCCGGAACCGGCCATGTAGATTCCGTGCTTCTCGCGCATTTCCAGGACCTGGTCTTTGCTCAGCGGCACGATCGAAAACAGGCCGTTCTGCCCGCCGAGCGGCGTCAGGTCCACCGCACCGGCGAGGCCTGCCGCGGCGAGCCTTGCACGAACTTGGCGCATGCGATCGCGCATCTCGTCGAGTTCGGCCAACCAGTCCGCCGTCAAGGCTTCATCTTCCAGGATCAGGCGAACCGCAGCCGCGCCATGATCTGGCGGCTGCGACCAGTTGGCGCGCGCCAGGTTATGACCGTTCGACATGACCTTGGCGCGGTCCGCCGGATCGGAGACCATGGCGTAGAGCGCGCCGACGCGGTCACGATAGAGGCCGAAGTTCTTGTCGCACGAGTAGCAGATCAGCGCTTCCGGCACGGCCACGAGCACCCGGCGCAGGCCGTAGGCGTCTTCTTCCATGCCCATGCCGAGGCCTTGGTAGGCGAGGTCGAGGACCGGCAGGATCCCGGCATCGGCAATGCGCTGGGCGATGTCGTCCCACTGCTCGTTGGTATAGTCGATACCCGTCGGGTTGTGGCAGCAGCCGTGGAGCAGGATGGCATCGCCTTCCTGCGCTTCGGTGATCGCAGCGCGGACGGCGTCCATGTCCGTATGGCCCGATGGCAGCGCGTGATTGAATTCGACGACGCCGAGGCCGAGATCTGCGCAGATTTGCGCGTGGTTCGGCCAGCTCGGCGTTCCGACGATGATCCGCTTGTAGCCGGCGCGCTTCACCATCGCCAGAGCCAGACGCAGCGAGCCGGTGCCGCCAGGGGTCTGCATGCCTTCGATACGGCCGCCCATGTCGGGGCTGTCCTTGCCGAATATGTAGGGCATCAGCGCTTCGACGAAGCCCATGTCGCCTTCAGGTCCGAGGTAGGCTTTCGAATCCTGCCCCGCGACCAGTTTCGCTTCCGCGGCCTTGATCGAGCGGAACACCGGAGTGTCTCCCTCGCCCGTGCGGTAGACGCCGACGCCGAGGTCGATCTTGTCTGCGCGGGGGTCCGCGTTGTGGAGCTTGATGAGCGCGAGAAGCGCATCGGCGGGCTGTTGCTGAAGGTTCGTAAGCATGGCGCGCGGGCCTTAGACCGAGCGATGAAAGCGTGCAATGCCAATCGATCGGGAATTGCGGAGATGGCCGAAATTATCGCGCGCGGCGCCGCCGGTCCACGAACCTGGCGAAATTTTCGAAGCCTGGGACAGCCGCGGGAATCCGGGAAGGAGGCAGTGCCATGTGAAGCGCCGCCTCTCTCGATAACGGTTCTACCGGTCGTTAGAAAGGCATCCAGCTCTGCTTGTGCGTGAACTTCATGTAGCCGATGTTCGCTCCCAACCGCAGGCCCGCACCGGCGCGGACGGGAATGAGCACAACATTGCCGCGGCGCAGGTAGCTGATGTTGAAGCCGCCCACGAGGTAGGCCTGCCCCTCGCCCGCGCCGAATCGATGGTACAGATCCTCGGTGTCGTAGAGGTTATAGACCAGCACGAAAGCATTGCCCGCATTCGCGCCTGCGTCGAAGCCGATCGACGGACCGGTCCAGTAGACCGGCCGCTCGCCTTCCACTTTGTGATAGAGCGTGCCCGAGCCATAGCGCAGGCCGATGGCGATGGCGCCGCCGCCTTCGCGTCCGACGATATAGCCGTTGGGCTCGCCCTGCTTCTTCAGCAAGTCTTCGATCACGCCGGCGAGACCCTTGGCGCCTTTTCCGAACACGCCCTCGGCCGCGCCGATCAGATCGTCCTGACGATAGGTGGTCGAGCCATCGTCCGGCGGGCTTGTCGGTGCCGCTGGCGCCGGGGTGGACCTATAAGAAGACTCCGGGGCGGAATCGACCGGCGTTCCGTTGCCGGGATACGAAGGCTGCGCATCGACCGGCGGCTGCGATTCGGCCGGAGGCGCGTAAGTGCCGCCGTTGAGATCGCTGTCGATCGCGGCATCGGGATCCACAGTGGTCACTTGAGCCAGAGCAGGCGCGACGGGGGCGAATGCAACGAACATGGCCGCGATCGTGCTGCCGATCTTTCGCGACAGGCTAACCGACGCCCCCCTGGCGGCGATTTGCGTGGTGAATGACATGTGGTTGCCCTCCAATGGCGATCCCGAATTCCGTGACATGCACGCTCCTAAGCGCACATTGACGCATGTCACTAAAGAATCCAGAACGCATGACCCGGCAATGAACGGGCGACGGCACGACTCGCTTTTGCGGCGGATGGATCCAGCCGTAGCGCCCGAAGACCTAGTTATTGAGAGATGGTGATCGGCCCGATCCATACCCGGCCAGGAAAGCGAGATGCTTATGGGGCCGGGTATGGCAATGGGCTGAAACCTAAGCCCCGACGGCGCAAATATTTGCGCCGCCGTGGCGGAGACGGAGGGATTCGAACCCTCGGTACCCCCTTAAGAGTACGACGGTTTAGCAAACCGCTGGTTTCAGCCACTCACCCACGTCTCCGCATGCGGCCTAGGAGGCGCCGTATAACGGGGGGCAGTTGTCTCGGCAAGAGGGCAACACGCGAGATTTTTACACCTGTGGAAATGTTTGGGCGAGATCGACATTTTGCCTGCCAGGGAGTGTGGGCGTCGACGCTCGCGATCGGTCTCGGAACCAACCCCGCTCAGGCGCTTTACCCCGATCCGGACGAGGTTCCACGTCGGCGCGCGCCTGCGGAACACGCACCGGCAGACACGGGTCCGACGCAGGCTCCAGCAGCGGCCGTAGCCTGCGTCGGAGGGAGATCGGCATGGCTGAAGAACAAGATACCGTCCACTACGAAGGCGCCGAAGGTGGCTGGGGCTCGCTCCGCGGAATTACCGAAATCGCCTGGCGCGAAAAGCCCACGCCTGCGGTGCTCAACACGCTTCGCCGCCAGAACAAGGTCAAGGGTTTCATGTGCGTATCCTGCGCCTGGACCAAGCCGGCGAACGCCCATCCACTGGAGTTCTGCGAGAACGGCGCGAAGGCGACCTTGTGGGAACTGACCTCCCGCCGCTGCACGCCGGAGGTGCTCGCCGCGCATACGGTCAGCGAGCTCAAGACCTGGAAAGATTATGATCTCGAGCAACTCGGGCGCATCACCCATCCGATGCGCTACGATCGCGCGACCGACACCTACGTGCCCTGTGAGTGGGAAGAAGCCTTCGCCGCCATCGGCCGCGAGTTGAAGGCGATCGATCCGGGGGCGGCGGTCTTCTATTCCTCGGGCCGCGCCAGCCTGGAGACGAGCTACCTCTACGCGCTGTTCGCCCGGCTCTACGGGCACAACAATCTGCCCGACAGCTCGAACATGTGCCACGAGACTACCTCCGTGGCGCTGAAGAAGCTGATCGGATCGCCGGTGGGGACCTGCGTTCTCTCAGACTTCCACTTGTGCGATGCGATTTTCTTCTTCGGCCAGAACACCGGCTCCAACAGTCCGCGTCTGCTCCATCCACTGCAGGAGGCGGTGAAGCGCGGGGTCAAGATCGTCACGTTCAACCCGATCCGCGAAAAGGGGCTGGAGGTCTTCAAGAACCCCCAGGGCCCGGTCGAGATGCTGACGCCCAAGAAGACGCCGATCTCCACGCTCTACCTCCAGGTGAAAGCCGGCGGCGACATTGCCGCGATCACCGGTCTCACCAAACATGTCCTCGCTGCCGAGGAGAGGAAATGGGCCGAGGAGAAGCTCCACGTTCTGGACGTCGATTTCATCGAGCAGCATACCCAGGGCTTCGCGGCGATGAAAGCGCATGTCGAGGGCACCGGCTGGGAAGAAATCGAGGAGGAAAGCGGCCTTGCCCGCGCGGATATCGAGGAGGCGGGCCAGATCTACGTCGAGGCCAAGCGCTCCATAGCGATGTACGGCATGGGCCTTACCCAGCATGTCCATGGCTTCGAGAACCTGGCGGCGCTGACCAACCTGTGGCTGATGAAAGGCAATATGGGCCGTGACGGGACCGGCATCTCGCCCGTGCGCGGCCATTCCAACGTCCAGGGCCAACGCACCGTCGGCATCTCGGAGAAGCCTGAACTCGTGCCGCTCGACAGGATCGCCGAGCAATACGGTTTCGAGCCTCCGCGCGAAGAGGGCATGAACACGGTCAAGGCTTGCGAGAAGATCGTCTCCGGCGACGTGAAGGCTTTCATCGGCCTCGGCGGCAACTTCGTCCGCGCCATCCCGGAGCGGGAGAAGATGGAGGCGGCCTGGCAGAACCTGCGCTTGACGGTCCAGATCGCGACCAAGTTGAACCGCAGCCACCTCATCAACGGCGAAGTGGCCTTTCTCCTGCCCTGCCTTGGCCGCTCCGAAGAGGACCTGCAGGAAACCGGCGCGCAGGCGGTGACGATGGAGGATTCGCTCTCCTGCATCCACGGCTCGCTCGGCAAGAACACCCCGGCGTCCGAGCACCTGAAAAGCGAGGTGGCGATCGTCGCCGGGATGGCCAAGGCCACGCTCCCGCCTAACCCGAAGGTCCGCTGGGACGAGTGGACGGGCGACTATGCGAAGATCCGCGACCTGATCGAGGAGACTTACCCCGAGCAGTTCCACGACTTCAATGCGCGCGTCTTCACCCCCGGCGGGTTCTATCGCGGCAACTCGGCGCGCGAGCGGGTCTGGAAGACCGAGAGCGGGAAGGCCGAGTTCACGGTGCCGAAGACGATGACGTCGATCGGCTTCGAGCCGGCGGATTGGCGCTATCGGCTCGTGACGCTGCGTTCGAACGACCAGTTCAACACCACCATCTACGGCTATTCGGACCGGCTGCGCGGGATCGAGGGCACCCGCGATGTCGTGCTCATGAACCCCGAAGACATAGCAGCGGCGGGTCTCGAAAACGGGCAGGTGGTAGCATTGGTCAGCGATGCCGGGGACGGCGTGCATCGTCAGGTCGATGGGCTCACCATCACGCCCTTCCTGCTGCCGCGCGGCTGTATCGGTGCCTATTATCCCGAGATGAACCCCCTCATTCCGCTGTGGTATCACGACGAGGAGTCCAAGACACCGGCGGCCAAGGGCGTGCCGGTTCGCATCAAGGCCTGACCATGCGCGTCAGGGGCGCAACGATACTGGCGCCGGTCGCCCTTCTCGCCCTCGCCGCGTGCACCAACGAGGCGCGCACTCTCGGGCCGAGCCTGCCGCAAACGGCGCCGGCAGGAAATGCGGACCCGCGCGTCCCGGCCTATCAGGCCAACCTCTATCAGGTGGCCCAGGGCGGCCGTTATTTCATGTGGTACGGCTGCTCCGGGTGTCATGACGACAGCGCGCGGGGCGCAGCGAACCTTTCCGATGGCCGGTGGCGCCGGGGCGGCGGCTTCGCGGATGTCTACCGGGCGATAGCACGACACCGCCCGGCGCCTGCTTACGAGGCGACGGTCCCGGTCGAGCAACTCTGGCAGTTGACCGCCTATGTTCGTGATCTTCCGGCGCATCACCCGGAAAAACGGCGGCGCGTGACGCTGGATCAGGAAGGCGAGCCGCAGGGTTCGCAGTGGTCCGGGCCGCAATGAGAACAGCGATCGTATTCCTGGCCGTGGCGACGCTCGCCGGGTGCGCGGGAATCCAGTCGCCGCTTTCTCCCGCAGGCGATCAGGCGGCCGCCCTCCATTCGCTGTTTACGCTCATGATGATCGTCTGCGGTGCAGTCTATCTGATCGTGCTGCTCGGCATCGTCTGGAGCGTGCTGCGTTCAGGAACGCAGCGCCGCTTCGATAGCGCGAGCGGCGGCGAAAGGCGGCTGGACCGCGGGCTATACGTAGCCGCGAGCGCGATCGTGATCGGGCTCACCGTGCTGATCGTCGGCAGCTTCATCGCCGACCGGGCGCTTGTCGCGGCGCGGGAGGATGACGCCGTGATCGTCCGGATCACCGGGCATCAATGGTGGTGGCGGATCGAATATCGCGATCCGGCAAGCGGACGCTGGATCGAGACCGCCAACGAACTGCACCTGCCGCTTGCCCGCACGACGCGGGTGCAGCTTGCCTCGGCCGATGTGATCCACAGCTTCTGGGTTCCCAATGTCGCCGGCAAGATCGACATGATCCCCGGCCGCCGCAATGTCGTGCACCTGACACCCAGACGATTGGGCTGGTTTCGCGGCCAATGCACGGAATTCTGCGGCGCGCAGCACGCGCATATGGCTTTCGATGTGAAAGTCGACGGCCAGGCGGCGTTCGACAGCTGGCTTGCCCGCCAGGGGAGCGCAAGGGCGCCCCGTCGGCAAAGCGGACGCGGCGCATCCGTCTTCGTTCAGGTCTGCGGGTCCTGCCACCGCGTTCGCGGCACCGAGGCACGGGGACGGGCAGGCCCCGACCTCACGCATTTCGCCAGCCGCCGCTCGATCGCGGCAGGCACCTTGCCCATGAGCCGGGGCGGGATCCAGGGCTGGCTTGCTCAGCCCCAGGCGCTCAAGCCCGGCACGTCGATGCCCACGGTTCCGCTCGAACCCGCCGATGCCGACGCGGTCGCCACCTACCTGGAGACGCTGCGGTGAAGCCGGATCCATCGCTGCTGGAACAGCTCGACCGCACCTGGCGCGATCCCCCCGGCCTTTGGGGCTTCCTCACCACCGTCGATCACAAGCGGATCGCGGCGCGCTACATCGTGACGGCACTTCTGCTGATGTTCCTGGCGGGCATGCTGGCGCTCGACATGCGCTGGCAGCTTTCGGTTCCTGAAAACACCCGGATGACGCCGCAACTCTTCAACGAGAGCTTCTCGCTGCACGGCTCGACCATGCTGTTTCTCGTTTCGGTGCCGCTGATGGAAGCCATGGCTTTCTGGCTGGTTCCATTGATGCTCGGTGCCCGCAACATGGCTTTTCCGCGGCTCGGCGCCTTCAGCTTCTGGCTCTACTTCGGCGGGGTGCTCACCTTGTGGGTCGCCCATGCGATCGACATCACGCCGGATCTCGGCTGGTTCGAATATCCGCCGCTTTCCGGCCCCGCCTATTCGCCCGGACACCGCGCCGACATCTGGGCGCAGATGATCACCTTCACCGAAGTGGCCGCGCTTGCCGCCTCGGTCAATGTCGCGGCGACGATCCTGAAGATGCGCCCGCCCGGCATGACCCTGGCCCGGATGCCGGTATTCCTCTGGGCCATGCTGATCGCCTCGATCATGACGATGTTCTCGATGCCGGCGGTGATGCTGGTGACGTCGATGCTGATCGCCGACCGGCTCGTCTCGACGCAGTTCTTCTCGGTCGCCGCGGGCGGCGACGCCGTGCTGTTCCAGCATCTCTTCTGGTTCTTCGGCCATCCCGAGGTCTACATCATCTTCGTGCCGGCCACCGGCTTCGTCTCGTCGATCGTCGAGACTTTCTCGCGCCGGGTGCTCTATGGCCACAGCGTGCTCGTGCTGGCGATCCTCTCCATCGGCGCGCTCGCCTTCGGCCTTTGGGTCCATCACATGTTCGCGGTCGGCCTGCCTCGGCTGGGCAACGATTTCTACACGGCCGCAAGCATGGCCATCGCCGTGCCGGCCGGTCTGCAGATATTCTGCTGGCTCGCTACGATCGGCACCGGACGCACTTGGTTTCCAACGCCAATGCTTTGGATCCTGGGTTTCGTGGCGACTTTCGTGATCGGCGGGCTTTCGGGCGTGATGACGGCCTCGGCTGCGCTCGACCTGCAACTCACCGACACCTATTTCATCGTCGCGCACCTGCATTATGTCCTGATCGGCGGCGCCATCTTCCCTCTCTTCGGCGCCTTCTGCTACTGGTATCCCAAGGCGACCGGACGGCTGATGTCGGAACGCTGGGGCAAAGTCGCTTTCGTCCTCATCGTCGGCGGGTTCAACCTCGGGTTCTTCCCGATGCACCTGCTCGGGCTGGAGGGCATGCCGCGGCGGGTCTATACTTATCCGGCCCACATGGGCTGGGACATGCTGAACCAGATCGCGACCGCCGGCAGCGCGATCGCCGTGACCGGCGGGCTCGTCTTCGCCGCCAATGCGCTGTGCAGCTACTGGCGCGGCAAGCCCTCGGGCGCAGATCCCTGGGGCGGCTCGACCCTGGAGTGGGCGACCGCGTCGCCGCCTCCGGCGTACAACATCCCTTTCACACCCAGGGTCGACAGCCTCACGCCCATGTGGAACGGCGGCGCGCCGCTTCCGGCACTCGACGGCATCGCGATCGACACGCGCGAAGTGCTCGTCTCCTCGGTTACCGACGCGCAGCCGCTCTATCGGCAGAAGAGTGCCGGGCCGTCCATCTGGCCGCTCGTCGCGGCGCTTGCCGTCTCGGCCATGTTCATTGCCAGCATCTTCACGCCCTGGGCGATCCCGATCGGCGCCCTTCCCATCGGCGCCGCGCTTACCGGCTGGTTCTGGCCGAACCGACCGCGAGCGAAGATCGGCGCGCTGGAGGCCGCGCCATGACGGGAACCCGAGAGTTCGCTATCGTGGGCACGCTCTCCGATCTGCCCTCCAGCGCCAGCGGGCCCCGTCATCTGGTCTGGTGGGGCAATATCGGCTTCATGGTCATCGAGGGCACCGGCTTCGTGCTTGCCGCTGCAGCTTATCTCTACCTCATGACCCAGGCATCGGCCTGGCCGCCGAAAGGCGATCCGCTGCCCGGCCTCTTGTGGAGCGGCATCTTCACCGCCGGTCTTCTGCTCAGCGAGATACCCAATCTCTGGGTGCTGCGCTGCGCGCGGGCGAAGAATCTGGCGGGCGTGCGCTGGGGAACTGCGGCGATGGCCGTCATCGCGCTGGCGCTGTTCGTGCCGCGCGGCTTCGAGTTCGCGCATCTGGGCCTGCCCTGGCATCAGGACGCCTACGGCTCGGTAGTCTGGCTGCTGCTCGTCCTCCACACCGTCCATGTCGTTACCGATTGGGGCGATACGGTCGTTCTGGGCGCGTGGCTGTTCACGCACGAGGTGGGGGACGACCAGTTCGCCGACGTGGAGGACAACTCGAATTACTGGACGTTCGTGGTGCTCTGTTGGCTACCCGTCTACCTCCTCATCTACTGGGCGCCGAGGGCCTTATGAGCTGGCGCCCTACCATTCGCGCACGCGCCTGGCTGGCGCTGGTGCTGCCACCGGGGGCCTGGTTCGCGTTCCAGCAGGGGCTCTCGGCGCTTCTCCATGTCCGCTGCGACGCCACCTTCATCGGTATCGCCTGGGGCTTGACCAGCATCCTGATCTGCGCGCTTGCACTGCGGATCGCCTGGCCCTTGCGCCGTCATCAGGGTGCGCTTGCCAATCCCTGGCTCGCCCGGCTGGCTGTAGCGGTCGCGGCGATCTTCGCTCTTGCGATCCTGTTCCAGACGCTGGCTCTGTCGATCGTTCCGCCATGCATCGCCTGACCGCCTGCCTCCCGGTATGCCTAACGCCGTGCCTCGTTCTATGGGCTGTCCCCAGCGTTGCCCACGATACGGGTATCGCCCATGTGGAACCGCCGGGATGGACGCTCGATCCCTGGATCACGATCCCGCTCCTGCTGACGCTCGTCCTGTTCGTCATCGGCACGAGACGGCTCTTGCGAAGATCTGGCCGGGGGGCAGCGGCACTCGGCCGCCGCGCTCGCCTATTCGCGGGCGGCTGGCTGCTCCTGACCGCCGCCCTCGTTTCGCCTCTGCATCAGGCCGGAGAACGATCCTTCGCTGCGCATATGTTCGAGCATGAACTCATCATGCTCGCCGCCGCTCCGCTTCTCGTCCTTTCCGAGCCCCTGGCGATCATGCTCTGGGGACTGCCGGTGCGCTACCGCCAGGCTTTCGGCGCCTGGAGCCGGGCCGCACCCATCCGGCACAGCTGGCGCTTTCTGGTGCAGCCGGTCACCGCAACCCTGCTCCAGGCCGCAGTCCTCTGGATCTGGCACGCGCCTGCGCTGTTCGATCTGGCCCTGGCGCAAGAGGGATGGCACGCTGCGCAGCACCTGTCCTTCCTTGTGAGCGCGCTGCTTTTCTGGACGGCGATGCTCGGCAGACGGACTTCGCCCGCGGTGGCGGCGCTGTGCCTCGTGGCCACCTCCATCGTGTCGGGCGCGCTCGGAGCCCTCATGGCTTTCGCGACGAGCCCGTGGTACGAAGGCTACGCCCGCCTTGGCCTTGCGCCATTCGGCCTGACGCCTGCCGAAGACCAGCAACTGGCGGGCCTCCTCATGTGGGTGCCGGGCGGCCTCGTCCATGCCGGTGCCGCGCTGCTCATCATGCGGAAAGTCCTGCGGCCCGCCCGTGTCTAGGCGTCCCCTTCCTTCAAGCCTCGGGTGGCTTGCCGTTCTGGTCACCCTCTGCGTCGCTGTCGCGGTCGGGGCTGGCGCCGTGCTCCATGTCGAGACCCAGCAACAGCACCGGGTGCAGGCGCAGATGATCACCGGCGGCGATTGGCAGCGTGGAAAATCGGCGATCGAGCGCCAGGGATGCGGCAGCTGCCACATCATTCCCGGCATCGATGGAGCGATGGGCAAAGTCGGTCCCGACCTCACCCATGTCGGTCAGCGCGCCGCGCTTGCAGGCTCGCTGACCAACGATCCCGAGGCGATGGTGGTCTGGCTCATGCACCCGCAACGTCTTCGCCCCGGCAGCGGCATGCCCGAACAGGGCATTGGTCGCAGGGAAGCGCAAGACATGTCCGCCTATCTCTACGCGCAGGACTGA
Organism: Novosphingobium lindaniclasticum LE124; assembly: GCF_000445125.1. Taxonomy (GTDB): domain Bacteria; phylum Pseudomonadota; class Alphaproteobacteria; order Sphingomonadales; family Sphingomonadaceae; genus Novosphingobium; species Novosphingobium lindaniclasticum. The sequence goes on along the minus strand of NZ_ATHL01000076.1, from coordinate 80,572 downwards.
AGCGCACCTGCTCGGCAATGCTGCCGAGATCGACAGCCGAGGTCTCCTTCACGACATTCCGCGCGGCCCGGTCGATCGCGCAGCGTACGACGGCTAACTTTTCAGTTTTATAGAACCAATCCACCGCTTTTATATGCATTTATGATAATCGTAATCGCCGCTAATCCTTGCTTCACCAGATCGATGCCGCTGGGGGCGCTGTTTTCCAGAGTACCTCACCGTCCGGCTTTCGATCCTGAACGTTCCTTCTTTTTCTCTCCCAACTCTCACGCAAGGATCAGCATCATGGGTTACGTAACCACCAAGGACGGCGCCGAAATCTTTTTCAAGGACTGGGGCCCGAAGGACGCCCAGCCGATCGTCTTCCACCACGGCTGGCCGCTTTCGTCGGACGACTGGGATGCGCAGATGCTGTTCTTCCTTGACAAGGGCTACCGCGTCGTCGCCCATGACCGCCGCGGTCACGGCCGTTCCGAGCAGGTCAGCGACGGCCACGACATGGCGCACTACGCCGCCGATGCTGCTGCGGTGATGGAACACCTCGACCTCAGGAACGCGGTCCACATCGGCCACTCGACCGGCGGCGGCGAAGTCGCGGCTTATGTCGCCCGCTACGGCATTCCGCAGGACCGCGTAGCCAAAGCCGTGCTGGTCAGCGCGGTGCCGCCGATCATGCTCAAGACCGAACGCTATCCCGGCGGTCTGCCGATCGAGGTTTTCAACGGTCTGCGCGCCGGTCTCGCCGCCAACCGGGCGCAGTTCTTCCGTGACGTCGCCGCAGGGCCCTTCTACGGCTTCAACCGCGAAGGCGCCGACGTGAAGCAGGCGGTGATCGACAACTGGTGGCGCCAGGGCATGATGGGCAGCGCCAAGGCGCATTACGAAGGCATCAAGGCGTTCTCGGAGACGGACCAGACCGATGATCTCAAGGCGATCACGGTCCCCACGCTGGTACTCCACGGCGATGACGATCAGGTCGTGCCGTACAAGAACGCTGGTGTGCTCCAGGCCGAGATCCTCCCGAACGCCACGCTCAAGATCTACCAGGGCCTCTCGCACGGCATGCTGACCGTCAATGCCGAGACCATCAACCCCGACCTGCTCGCCTTCGTGCAGGGATGACGCGCAAGGTTCCGGAGCGGCATGGCGCCGCTCCGGATCGTTCGGATCCAAGGCCGCCGTGCGGATGCGCAGGCGGCGCGTTCCTTATCGATCGACCGAAACGCGCAAGTAGGTCGCCGGAATGATCGTCCGGTCCGGCCCGCCCCGGTTCTCAGCCTCGAACAGCGCCTCCAACTCGCTCTCCAGTTCCTGACGACGGCCACTGCGATCCGCTGCTTCGAAGGCGTTCATCGTCGGGCCGTAATAGTCCCGGAAAATATCGAGGAAACCCCGCGGCGGTCCGGGGAAGCGGAACGTGTAACTTGCTTGTTCGCAATGCACCCGCTCTGGCGGGATTCCCGTGGCCCCGAAGCGATCGCGAACGACCTCCACCTGTCCCCAGGTCACTGGACTGACGAAGCCTTCCGGCGGGGGCGGCATGTAGCCCCCGCAGATCTTCAGCACTCTGGCGACGAGCGTCGGATCGCCCGCGATCCAGTTACCCATGACGATCCGCCCGCCCGGTCGGCAAACCCGGACCATTTCGGCTGCGACATCCAGGGGGCGCGGCGCGAACATCGCGCCGAAGATGCTGACCACCAGATCGAAGCGGCCATCCTCGATCCCCGTCAGTGCCGAGGCATCACCCTCGACGAAGCGCAAGTGGGTCAAGCCTTCGTCCTGGGCGCGCCGGTTTCCCGCCGTCACGAGGTTCGCGGCGATATCGACTCCAAGCACCCGCGCACCGCGCCGGGCTGCGGGAACGGCCGTCGTTCCGTCCCCGCAGCCGAGATCGAGAACCTCCGTACCCGGCCGGGGGTCGATCCAGGCGACCAATTCCTCGCCGCTTTCCCGCATCGTGGCGGCAAGGCGGGTGAAATCCCCCTTCTCCCACAGAGCCTTGTTCGCATTGACGGGCGGCGGAGCCGCTTCGCTGGGAGAGGTAGCCTCTCCGGAAGCATCGTTGTCGGAAACGGGCTGCATCTGACTCTCCATGTGTCCGGCCATCTGTCGGGCCAATCGTCGAAGGATAATGCGACTCATCCGGCAATGCTTGGTCTTTTCGCGCGTCGATCAGTAAGTGACCGTGACTGTCGCCGTATCGGTATAGGCTCCGGCCCGGACGTATCGGTGCGCCGGGATCCGGCCATAGGCCTTGACCGCAGCGGCAAAGCTCAGCAGTCCGGCGCCGCTTGTTCCGCCCGCATTGAGGCCGACGGTGAACGAAGTGCCGCTGGTGCAGGTCACCGTGATGACGCTGGTGCCGTCCTTGGGAGCACCGGACGTGGGATCGTAGCTGCCGAAAGCCAGGGGCGTCGCGGCCACGATGCAGGCGGACTGCACCGTAGCGGTGACGGCCATCGGCGCCGTCGCCGTGGCTGCCGAGGCCGGGCCGACGATAGCGCAGGCCAAGGCAGCACCGGCTGGCACGGCGGCGAGGCCGCACCTCTGCGAGGTGAAACGGGTTTCGGCGTCATGAAGCCCATCTATCGGGCGGGCCTTGAGAATCTCATGGCCTGTCCCCTTCGACTTTTGAGGATCGCCTGATAGGACTTGGTTCAGACCGCGCCGGTGTTGCTCAGGATCCGGCCAGTTCCGTCCCTGCCTTGTCAAGGCGGGCTTCTGCTTCAGCGTCCTGCCCGGACGGCGCCTTGTCGAGCCGCGCGATCATGTCGGCCGCCCGCTCGGCCAGGCCGCCGCCGTGAGGGTCGAAAGCGACCGGTCTGAGGATCGTTCGGGCTTCCTCCTTGCGGTCCAGCCGGACCAGCGCCTCGCCCAGGTTCATCCGCAATCCGAAGTCGAACGGCGCGAGTTCGACGGCCCGGACCAGCCCGTCGATGGCGAGCTTCGGCGGCTCGCCGCCCTGCTCCGCGAAACTGCGGTAGTAATAGACCAGTGGCAGCGGATGATCGTTTTCCCGCTTGTTGAGAGCGACGAAGGGCGCCCGAGCCTTGTTGTAGGCCGCGACCCTGTCTCCCTCGGTGTCAGCAGCCCTCCGGAAAAGTGCGTAGCCCTTCTGAACGTAAGCGTTCGTTTGCCCAGGATCGAGCGCTAGAGCCGCGTCGGCGGCGGCGATCGCCTCGCTGTCGTTGCCTGCGTCGTATTCCGCTTCGGCAAGGGCGCTGAACACGGCGGCATCACGCGGATAGAGCGCGGCCACGTTCCGCGCTTCGGCGACTAGGCTTGTCGCGGCTTCCGCGTCGACCCCGCGCTTCGAGCGAATGACCACCGGCATCATGGCCGCTTCCCCCGCGGAGAGCGGGCGAATGACGATATCACCGATCTTCAACCTTTCGCTACCGATCGGTAGAACGTTGATCTTCCGGCGCATGAGATAATGCTCGACGTCCTTTTCCAGAACGTCGAAGTCCCCGAATGCTTCGGCCGCTGCGTCACGCTGGGCCATGCCCTTGTCGAGAAGTGAGAGATACCGGGCGAACTGGCCTTTCCGCGCCGCGTCAAAAGTCAGGTAATGATAGAGCAGCCAGCTCTTTCCGTAGAAAGCATCATAGTTGCGCCGCGCCCGCTTGTCGTAGTTGGTGGGATCGAGGAGATCGGCCACCTTGACGTCCGGAGAGTAGAACAGCTCCATGGCCCGGTGAAGCGCGGGGCGGCCCAGGATCATGCTGCCGTCGGCCGCAAAACTGCTGGAAGAGAAGAACTCCGCCGCGCCTTCCGAAAACCAGCGCGGCCGCTGCATGGAATTGGCGGAAATCATGAAGTGATGCGCATATTCGTGAAGCAAGGTCACCATCGAAACGTCTTCGGCGCTTTTTGCGGCATCCACCCTGGGAATGATCGCCAGGGAACCGCCCGCCCGAGGCAGGTAGAAGCCGCCGATATACTTGTTGTCGCCGCCGTGGATCTTCCTGACCGCCTGCATGCTGGCGACGACATAGACCGAGACCCGGTTCGACGGACTGGGCGCCGGTCCCGTCACGTTGAACAGCAGCGCCAGCGCCGTGTGATAACGTTCAAGCTGTTCCGAGAACCTGCGCAAGTCCCGTTCGGAATCTTGCGCGTAGATCACGAAGTGATCGCTCGACGCCTGCAGCCAATCGGCACGGGCCGGTGCGGACTGCAGAAATATCGCCAGCAGAACGGCGACGATCATCGATCGCATTCTTGAAAAACCCCCGAATTCATCCCCGCCATCGGTCTAGCGTGAATATCGAAGGACACAAGAACAGAAGCGACCGTTTCGGCTGCTGTCGATCGCGGTCGATCGGGATCATGCCGTTTCCTGAACGGTGAAGCATCGGCAGGACGGCACCGGTTCGGCTTTCGTGCATTTAGCTTTTCGTACCGGACGACCGGCCAGACCGTAGCGAGATCGAATGACCCTGAACCAGTGGCTTTCCGTCGCCACCCTGTGCGGCATGATGCTTCTCTTCATCTGGGGTCGTTTCCGTTACGACGTCACCGCGATCATCGCCTTGCTGGCCGCGCTGGCACTCGGTCTCGTGCCGCCCGAGAAGGCATTCTCGGGCTTTGCCGACGATATCGTGATCATCATCGCCTCCGCCCTCGTCCTTTCGGCCGCGGTACAGAGAACCGGGCTGGTGGAACGCGCGGTCAGTCTCGTCAGTCAATGGGTCAGACGGCCGGGATCGCAGCTGCTGGTGCTGACGAGTTCGGTTGGCATAGCCTCCGGGCTCATCAAGAACATCGGCGCGCTGGCGATGATGATGCCCGCCGCTTCCCAGCTGGCCCGCCGCAGCAACACCAATCCCTCGCGTTTTCTCATGCCGATGGCTTTCGCTTCGCTGCTCGGCGGCCTGACGACGATGATCGGCACCTCTCCCAATATCATCGTCAGCCGCGTCCGCGAAGAGATGACCGGCGAGCCCTTCCGCATGTTCGACTATCTGCCTACCGGCCTCGGCATGCTGGTGATCGGCCTCGTCTTCCTGCGCCTGGGTTACCGCCTCGTCCCCGCCGACCGCCGCGCCGCCGCGACCATGGGCGAGGCGCTCAACATTTCCGACTATACGACCGAAGCTACGGTTCCCGAAGACAGCAGCGCCATAGGCGAGACCATCGAGGCGTTTGTTGCCGGCCACGACAACGAAGTCGAAGTCACCGCCGTGCTGCGTGCCGGGCTGCGCGGCGAGGTCCACCCGGCCATGCACATCGCCGAGGGCGACGTGCTGATCCTCTCGGGCGATCCCGACGCGCTCGAACGTGCGATCGCCCGGTCCCAACTCACCCTGGACGACGACGATCGCGACGATCATGCGAAAGACGATCGCCGGACCCGCGACGATGTCGGCGTGATCGAAGGCGTCGTCACTGCGGACTCCGCTTTCGTGGGCAGCACTGCGGGAAGGCTCATGCTCAAGGAGCGGCTTGGCCTGAGACTGGTGGCGATATCGCGACGCGGCGAGATCCTGCGCAACAAGCCGGGCAACGTGGTGCTCGGCGCCGGCGATGTCATCGTGCTGCAAGGCGTGCTGGCCGAGATGCCCGGACGGCTGCGGCAGCTCGGCGTGCTGCCCCTGGCGCAGCGGCAGATCCGGTTGGGCATGAATCGAAGCAGCTGGCTGGCCCTGGCCATCCTCGCGGCGGCGATGATCACGACCGCCGCCGGGCTTGTCCCCGTGGCCGTTGCCTTTTTTGCCGCCGCCGGTGCCGTCATCATCACCGGCGCGCTGCCTGTGAATGATGCCTATGAGGCGGTCGAATGGCCGATCCTGATCATGCTCGGTGCGCTCATTCCGGTCAGCGAGACGCTCCAGACGACGGGTGCCTCGGACATCCTGGCCACCGAACTGGCCAGGCTTGCTCGCGACATGCCGGCATGGGGCGCAGTCGCCATGGTCCTTGCCGCCTCGATGGCGGTGACGCCTTTCCTCAACAATGCCGCGACCGTGCTGGTCGTGGCACCGATCGCTGCCGTCTTTGCGACCGATCTCGGCTATCGGCCAGATGCCTTCCTGATGGCCACGGCGATCGGCGCGGGCTGCGATTTCCTCACCCCGATCGGGCACCAGTGCAATACGCTGGTCATGGGCCCGGGCGGCTATCGCTTCGGCGACTACGCCCGGCTGGGGGCGCCCCTGTCAGTGCTGGTGCTGCTGATCGGGACGCCGCTCATCATCTACTGCTGGCCGCTCTAGCGGTCATTCGGCGAAAGGGCGGTCGATAGCGACCTGCGGCTGGGTGAACCACTGCGCGCCACTTTCGGTCACGAACATGTGATCTTCCAGACGCACCCCGAATTTCTCGGGAACGACGATCATCGGCTCGTTCGAGAAGCACATGCCTGGCTCCAGCGGGGTCTTGTCGCCGCGCACGAGATAGGCCGGCTCGTGGATCGAGAGGCCGATGCCGTGGCCGGTGCGGTGTGGTAGGCCCGGAAGGTGGTAGTCCGGGCCCAGCCCGGCCTTTTCGAGAACGGCGCGGGCGGCATAATCCACCGCCTCGCAAGGTTCGCCGGGACGGCAGGCATCGAAGGCGGCCTGCTGCGCTTCCTTCTCTATGTCCCAGATGCGGCAGATCTCCCGAGAGACTTCTCCGAACGCGTAAGTCCGGGTGATATCCGAGTGGTAGCCCTGGATGGTGCAGCCGGTATCGACCAGCACGAGCTGGCCTTCCTGAAGAGCCCGGTCGCCGGGAAGCCCATGGGGGTAGGCGGTTGCCTCTCCGAACTGGACGATGCAGAAACTCGATCCGCTGGCGCCGAGCTTGCGGTGCGCGGCGTCGATGAAGTGGACGACTTCGCTTTGACGGATGCCGGGACGCAGGATGCGCGCGGCGGCCTCGTGGACCAGCAGCGTCATGTTCTTGGCCTGCTGCATCAGCGCCAGCTCGCCGGCCGACTTGACCATGCGGCACTGCTTGATAACCGCCATCGCATCCACGAGCGCGGCCGAGCCGCCCTGCCGGACGCCCTCGGCGAAGTGGAAGGGCAGTTCAGGATCGATCGCCAGGGTCTTCACGCCCAGCTCGGCCACGACCTGCGTCACCAGCGCAACCGGGTCTTCGTCTTCCTGCCACGAGCGGATCTCCACCGGTATGGCCAAGTCGGCTTCCAGCGTGCCGATCTCGAAGTGCGGGCAGATCATGATCGGCTTGCGGCCCGGAACGAGCAGCATGGCCACAAGGCGCTCGGTCTGCCCCCAGGGCAGGCCCGAGAAATAGCGCAGCGAGGCGCCCGCGTTGACGAGCAGTGCGTCGGCGCCGAGCTTTTCCGTCAGTTCCTGCGCGCGGGCCATGCGCGCCTCGCGCTCGGCGACGGCGATGGCCGGGGCGCGCTCGGCCCAAGGCTCGAGCCGGGCCAGTTCGATCTCTGCGGTCGATCCGCCAATCATCATTCCATTCCTTTATGCAAAACGCTGGATGTCGAAGGGCGCAAGCGGCAGTTCCGGCTGCTCGCCCGCTACCATCGACGCGACCAGCCGCGCCGTAATCGGCGCGAGAGTTAGCCCGAGGTGCTGATGCCCGAAGGCATAGAGGAGATTGGACGCCTTCGTCGAGCGGCCGATCGCCGGGAGATAGTCGGGCAGCGTCGGACGGCACCCCATCCACCGACGGAACGGTCTCCGGAGCGGCAGGCCCAACTCGGCGACATGCCGCTCGAGCCGCTCCCACTTGCGCGGATCGGCAGGCGCATCGACCTTGCCGAGTTCCACGAAGCTGGCGGCCTGCACTGCGTTTCGATAGCGGGTGACGATCATCGATCGCTCCTCGAACACGACCGGCGGCAGGTCGGCAGGCCAATGACTGGCATCCGCGCGGATGTGGTAGCCGCGCTCGGCGATCATCGGCACTTTGTGGCCGAGATGCTCCATCAGTTCCCGCGAGCGAACGCCCGCGCAGACCAGCACCTGCTCGGTGTCGATCCCCGCGATCTCGACACGTCCACCTGCTGCGCGCAGTTCCGCACGCTGCGTCACGCGCTTGCCCCCGCGCTGGGCAAAAGCGTTTCCGAGAGCCTGCCGCAAGTCACCGAGATCGGCGATCTGGCCACTGCCCGTAAAACGGATCGCATCCGCCACCGGCGCCCTGCCCAGTGCCGAGAGCATCGCCCGTTCCGCATCGGTCGCGTCCTGAACTTGCGCGCTGCCGGTGTTCGAAGCCATCCACGAGGCCCGCCCCTCGCGCGCGGCGCGTTCGCCGTGCCACAGCACGAAATGACCGTCCTGCTTGACCAATTCGGGAGCACCGATCCGCTCGACGAGTGAGGTCCAGGCCGGCATCGAACCGGCAAGCAGCGGCGCCAAGGCCTGGCAGCCCTTGCGGAACTGAGCGGGACGCGCTGCCGTCAACAGGCGGAGGCCGAACGGCATCCATTCCGCGATTGCCGAAGGCGGAAATCCCAGCGGGCCTCCGCGAAGGAAAAGCCGCTGCGGCAAGCTGCGAACCATGCTCATCGAAGCCAGCGGCTCGACCTGCTCCACCGCGATATGCCCGGCATTTCCCCAGGAGGCCGCCTTACCTTCGGCATCGTCATCGACGATCGAGACGTGATGTCCCGCTTCGAGCAATGCGATGCCCGTGCAGAGACCGACCACCCCGCCGCCGACAATTCCAATGGACCCCACGAAAACTCCGTTGCATAAGTCAGACTATATCGTATACCATATATCGATCACCGCCCGTTTGCACAAGGCTTTGCACTGCGCATGACCGTTTCGATCCACCGCTTTGAAAGCGCTTCGCTCCGCCGGGGCGATGAAGGGTCGCGATTAACAAAATGCAATAGTTCCTCGAGAAAGGTCGGATTGCAGCGCGTTTGCGGATCATCTACCGTATACGTTAAATCGGCGGCGTTGCGCGCCGCCGAGACGTTTATGGAGATACACTGGTGACAATCGTCGTCCGCACCCTTGCCGAACGCATTTTCGACGTGATCCGCGAAAGGATCGTCGAAGGAAAGCTCCCTGTCATGGAGCCGGTGAGGCAGGATGCACTGGCTGCCGAACTCGGCGTCAGCAAGATTCCTCTGCGAGAGGCCCTTGCCCGGCTCGAGCACGAGGGCCTGCTGACCAGCCAGGCCAATCGCGGCTGGTTCGTCCGCCCGATGTCGAGCGACCAGGCCGAAGAGATCTACCTCCTGCGCCTGGCGATCGAACCCGCCGCCGCTGCCTATGCCTGCAGTGTCGCCAATGAGGCCGATCACAAGGCCGCCATCCAGGCTTTCGAAGTTCTGGATGCCGCCGCCAAGGAAAACCTCAGCGACGTTGCCGTGCGCAACCGCGAGTACCACGTTTCGCTGGTGCGTCCCGGCAAGCGCCTGCTGACGACCCAGCTGGTGGAGCGCCTCGAAGTGCTCGCCGAACGCTACGTCATCGCGCACCTCCAACCGGCGGGCCGCGGCGACCGTGCCCATACCGAACACCGTGACCTGCTCGACACCTGGCTTACCGGAGACGCGGCCAAAGTGCAGAGCATGCTCACCCAGCACATCGCCAGCACGCTAGACGACTTGCGCGCTCATTTTACCGCCAGCCAGACAGGCTGAGACACATAACCAGGGGGATCCATGTTCGGACCGCGTAAATCCATAGAACAACTGTCACAACGCGACTCCGGGCATTCCCTGGCCAAAACCCTCAGCTGGCCGCACCTGATTGCTCTGGGCGTCGGCGCCATCGTCGGCACGGGCATCTACACTCTCACTGGCGTCGGCGCCGAACGTGCCGGCCCGGCCGTGATCCTGGCCTTCGCCATCGCCGGTGCCGTCTGCGCCTGCGCCGCGCTCGCCTATGCCGAAATGGCGACGATGATCCCGGCCGCCGGTAGCGCCTACACCTTCTCCTATGCCGCCATGGGCGAGACGATCGCCTGGATCGTCGGCTGGAGCCTTATCCTCGAATACTCGCTGGCGTGCTCGACGGTGGCGGTAGGCTGGTCGGGCTATCTGGTCGGCTGGATAGAATCGGCGGGCATACACCTGCCGCACATGCTGCTGGTCGGCCCGCACGGGGGCGGCCTCGTCAATCTGCCCGCCGTCCTGGTGGCCCTCGCCGTCATGGGCATGCTGATCGCCGGCACGCGTGAGAGCGCCACGCTGAACATCGTGCTCGTCATCATCAAGCTCGTCGCGCTTTCGATCTTCGTCGTGATGGCGCTGCCCGCCTTCCAGGGCGGCAATCTCGATCCCTTCATGCCCTATGGTTTCGCCAGCACCGAGATCGAGGGCCAGAAGCGCGGAGTCATGGCCGCTGCCGCCATCGTCTTCTTCGCCTTCTACGGCTTCGACGCCGTCGCCACTTCAGCCGAGGAAGCCAAGAATCCGGGGCGCGATCTCACGATCGGCATCGTCGGCTCGATGGTCGTCTGTACGGTGATCTACATGGCCGTCGCCATCGCCGCGATTGGCGCCCTGCCCTTCCAGCAGCTCGCCAACTCGCCGGAGCCGCTGGCGCTCGTGCTGCGTCAGCTCGGCCAACCAGTCGCTGCGCACCTGATCGCCTTCGCCGCCGTGCTCGCCCTGCCCTCGGTCATCCTCGTCATGATGTACGGCCAGAGCCGCGTGTTCTTCGTCATGGCCCGTGACGGCCTGCTTCCACGCAGCCTTGCCAAGATCAGCCCGCGCACCGGCGCCCCCACCCGCATCACCCTGATGACCGGCATCTCGATTGCCATCGTCGCCGGTATCTTCCGCCTCGACGAGATCGCCGAGCTGGCCAATGCCGGCACCCTGATCGCCTTCATCTCGGTCGGCGCCTGCCTGATGATCCTGCGCCGCCGCGCGCCGGATATGCCGCGGCTGTTCAAGTGCCCCAAGCCTTTCCTCGTCGGCACGCTGACGATCCTGGGCTGCGCCTACCTGCTGCTGAGCCTGCCCGAAAGCACGCTTCTCCGCTTCGGCGCGTGGAACGCGATCGGCCTGCTCGTCTACTTCCTCTACGGCCGCTCGCGCAGCGAGGCGGGACGCGAGACGGCGGCGGCCTGACCCCGAACGACCTCGACTGAATCTCAACTGTCCCTTTCAAGATCCAAGGAGATCGCGATGAAACGCGCCTTCGTTCTGGCGGCCGCCCTGCTCGGCACCGCCCTTTCGCCCGCTGCTCCCGCCCTTGCCAAGACCGCCTACGACGGCGTCTGGCTGTTCGACGACGCCCCGCCCAATCCCGGCGTGACGATGGTCGAAGTCACGTCCAAGGGCAGCAAGATCGCCGGCACGGTCACGACCCAGTGGTACGGCCCGATCGAGATGATCAACCCACGCGTCGAAAACGGCGAACTGAAGTTCGAGGCCCGCAACCTCAACGACAAGGAACACCTGACCCGCCCCTGGAGCGTTGCGCTGGAAGGCGGCCAAGCCCATCTCAAGGGCCGGATCTGGGAATCCAAGATCGACAGCAAGGGCTACAGGGGCTCCGCGAAGGACGCCAAGGCGCGCGCCTTCCAGTTCTCGACCCTGGCGCCGCTCGGCGCGCCGATCCCGAGGAAGATCGCCGCAACGCCCCCCATGGGCTGGAGCAGCTGGAACAAGTTTGCCGAGCATATCGACGACAAGACCATCCGGGCCCAGGCCGATGCCATGGTCTCAACTGGCCTGCGCGATGCCGGCTATCTCTACATCAACATCGACGATGGCTGGCAGGGCAAGCGCGACGCCCAGGGCGTGCTCCAGCCCAACGCGAAGTTTCCGGACATGAAGGCCCTGACGGACTACGTCCATTCCAAGGGACTGAAGATCGGTATCTATTCCTCGCAAGGCCCGCGCACTTGCGCCGGATACGAGGGCAGCTACGGCCATGTCGCGCAGGACGCGAAGACCTACGCCGCCTGGGGTTTCGATTACCTCAAGTACGATCTCTGCTCGGGCGAATGGTTCTATGCCGACGCCGATACCGTCAAGCGCAGCTACTACGAGATGGGCGCCGCGCTCCAGGCGACCGGACGTGAGTTCATCTTCTCGCTTTGCGAATACGGCCGCTTCGACGTGGGCAGCTGGGGCCGTGACGTCGGCGGCCAACTTTGGCGCACGACGGGCGACATCACCGACGATTATCCGACCATGGCCAAGATCGGCTTCGACAAGAACGGCAATCCCGACTGGGCCGGGCCGCATGGCTGGAACGACCCCGACATGCTGGAAGTCGGCAACGGCGGCATGAGCGCGGACGAGTACAAAACTCACATGACGCTCTGGGCCATGTCCGCGGCGCCGCTGATGATGGGACACGACTTGCGCGAGACCAGCCCCGAGACTTTGGCGATGCTCACCAACAAGCGCGTCATCGCCGTCGACCAGGACGCCAAGGGCGTGCAAGGCAAGGCCGTGCGGAAGGTTGGGACCATGGAGGTCTGGGCCAAGCCCTTGGCCGATGGCCGCGTTGCCCTGGCCCTGTTCAATCGCGGAGACGCCGCCGCGTCGCTGGCACTGACAGCGGCGGACGCCGGGCTCTCGTCCATCTCCAAGGTCGAGGATCTCTGGACCGGCACCGCGTCCGGCAAACTGCCCGCGAGCTACAGCGTTCCGGCTCACGGCGCCGTCATGGTGTCCGTGGCGGGCTGAACCGCCTTCGGAAGGGAGCACTGAACCGGTCGTTTTCCTTCAGATTCATCGAATCCCTGCCGGTGCATCGCGTCCATCCTCGTAAGCACCGGCAGCCTGCCGCCGAATTCGGGATCTTTCTGAGTTCGGCGGCTTTCCAACCGCCAAGAAGCCGCAGGAACGATATTCCTCTTTGTTATTGCGAGGCATTCTCACTTGCGCTAAGGGGGCTCTTCCAGGGGGCCTTGACTCGATCTTGCATCGCTGCGCGCCTCGTTCCTGCCAAGGGAAATGTGCAAGTTGGGCGACGGTGGAACTCTCGATGTGCTGGATAAGGCGGAGCCGGCTCCTGGAATCGCACGCGCCGCTCCGCCTGCGCTGAAAGTCCCTGCAGAAACGACGAAGGGTGCAAAGGCGCCTGCGAAAAAGAAGAACAAGAAAGCCCGCGCTTTCTGGCTGAAGCAGCTCCACACCTGGCATTGGGTCAGTGCGGCGATCTCGCTGGCAGGCATGCTCCTTTTCGCTATCACCGGGATTACACTCAACCACGCGGCATCGATCGGGGCCGAGCCCCAAGTGGTGCAGAGCCAGGGAAAGATCGCACCCGGCCTGCTCCGCAAGCTGCCCTCCGCTGGAGATGGCAGCGCTCCGCTTCCCGGTGAAGTGGCCAGCGCCGTCGCGGAGGCAGTGCCGCTCGATCCTGCGGGCTTTCCCGCCGGCTGGTCTGCCGAGGATGAGGTCTATGTCGCCATGCCGGGTCCCGGCCGAGACGCCTGGGTCAGCATCGATCGCTCCAACGGCAACGTTTCCGCCGAAGTGACCAGACGCGGCGCGGTATCCTACCTGAACGACCTGCACAAAGGCCGCAATACCGGTTCCGTGTGGTTCTGGTTCATCGATCTTTTCGCAGCGGCCTGCGTGATCTTCACGTTGACCGGCCTGTTCCTGCTCCAGCTTCACGCCAGGCATCGGCCCTCCACCTGGCCGCTCGTCGGCCTAAGTGTGCTGATCCCTATGGCGATCGCCCTTATATTCATCCACTGAGACAAGAAGGCACCGATGACGACATCGAAGGTACTGCCCGCGCTTCCGCTTCTGGCCCCGGCGCTCGTTGCCGGAACCCTTGCCACTCCCGCGGCGGCTGCCACGGTCAGCGTGACGATCCCCCGTATCAACGTCGCGGAATATCATCGCCCTTATGTCGTCGGCTGGCTCGAACCCGTCGCGGGCGGCGCCGCACGCACCGTCTTCGTGTGGTACGACGTCAAGAAGGCCGGGCGCGAGCCGGGGACCAAATGGCTGGCGGATCTTCGCACCTGGTGGCGCAAGGGGGGGCGCTCGATGCAGCTTCCGGCAGACGGATTGAGCGGCGCCACCCGCGCTCCCGGCACCTATCAGATCCCCCTGCCCGCCAACCTCGCACCGGGGCAGTACGTCCTCAAGGTGGAAGCCGCGCGTGAGACGGGGGGGCGCGAACTCGTTTCGCTTCCCCTTACCGTTCCAGTCAAGAAGGGCGGCTCCGCAGCCGGAACCACCGAACTCGGCGCCATAACGATCCGTTGAGCCGAACGGGACGCTTTTCGGTCCCCTGGACATCGAACTTCAAGGACATGCCATGCGCTACAGCCCCATTCTGATCGCTTCCGCAGCCGCCGTCGCTGCTTTCGCCTCGCCTGCCTCCGCCCACCGCCAGTGGCTGCTGCCTTCCACCACCACGCTGGCCGGGACGAGTGAGTACGTGACGGTAGACGCGGCCGTCTCGAACGACCTCTTCTACCCAGACCACTTCCCGATGAACCCCGAGCAGGTGACCGTCTGGACCCCGGATGGCACCGTGGGCAAGCTGGAAAACCCCGCCACCGGTCGTTATCGCTCCACCTTCGACGTGAAGATCGACAAGGCCGGAACCTGGAAGATCGGCACGCAGCGCTCGGCCGTCATGGGCAGCTTCAAGGTCGGCGGCGAGGAATGGCGCGTCGGCGGTCGCGGCCGTCCTGTGCCTGCCGGCGCGGCCGGCGCGCCGCCGCGCAGCATCGCGACGGTGGCCGAAATCCCGGCCGATGCGACTGACGTGAAGCTCACCGAAATCCAGTCCGGCAATTACATCTACGTCACGGCCGACGCTCCCACCAAGACGGTCTTCACGCCCACCGGCAAGGGTCTCGAGATCGACCCGATCACCCACCCGGACGAACTCGTGTCCAACGAAGAAGGCCGGTTCCGCTTCCTGATTGACGGCAAGCCTGCAGGCGGCGTCAAGGTGACGGTCGTGCCGGGCAGCAAGAAGTTCCGCGAAGCGGAGCAGGCGCAGGAACTCACGACCGACGCGGACGGTGTTCTCAGCGTCAGGTGGCCGGTGCCAGGCATGTACTGGATCAACGCCAGCGCCTCCGACAACAAGCCGAGCGAGAAGCGCGCCAGTGAACGCCGCATGAGCTACACGGCCACGGTGGAAGTCGTCGCGCCCTGACCTTCCGGCTTTTTCCCGGCCCATGGCCGCGCCTTTCGCCATGACGCCGCGCTTGGCCGTTCCCTTGCAACTCGACGCGGAGTGTTTTGCCGATTGGCGGCAGGACGCTCCGGTCATCGAACTCGGCGGCGAGACGATGGGCACGACCTGGCGTCTGCGCCTCGCAGCGCCGAAGGAATTCGATCGTGCCGCGACGGCCCAGGCCATCGCGGCACGTCTCTATGACATCGTCGCGCAGATGAGCCACTGGCGCGCGGATTCGGTACTTGGCCGGTTCAATGCTTCCGCTCCCGGTGAATGGACCGCGCTACCCCCCGATTTCGCCGGTGTCATGACCGCCGCTCTCGCCATCGCCGAAGTGAGCGACGGCGCTTTCGACCCCGCCGTGGGCGTGCTGGTGAACGCCTGGGGCCATGGCCCTGTCGCCGTGCAGGAACCGCCCACGCCCGCGCAAGTGGAGCGCGCCCGGCAGCGCTCGGGCTTTCGCAAGCTTCGGTTCGATCTCGAACGGCAGTGCCTGCGACAACCCGGCGGCCTGCACCTGGACCTGTCGGGGATCGCCAAGGGCTTCGCCGTCGACGCCGTGGCGGCGCTCCTTCGCGGACGCGGCTGCAACCACTTCCTCCTGGAGATCGGCGGCGAACTGGTCGGCGCCGGCCTGCGACCGGACGGCGATCCCTGGTGGGTCGATCTGGAAACGCCGACGACGGCCGTGGCGCCGCTCCGCCTGGCTCTTCATCAACTCGCCGTCGCCACGTCCGGCGATTATGTTCGCGGTCGGCACACTATCGATCCCCGTAGCGGCCTGCCCGTCGCACACGCCATGGCGGTCAGCGTGGTTCATCGCTCGGCCATGCTCGCGGATGCCTGGGCCACGGCGCTGAGCGTCGAACAGCCCGGTGCCATGCGCGGCTTGGCAGTGCGAGAGAACCTGGCCGTGCGCGCCCTGATGCGCACGGGAAGCGGTTCAAGAGAATGGATCAGCCCCGCTCTCCAAACTCTCATAGTCGACCAAGACGAACGCGCTGCCTTTTGAACCGGCACCACCGCGAGAGCGATTTCCTGATAATCTCGATACAATTGTAACAATCCTGTTGCGAATGCGAATGACTCTCATTATCGGATCAGCGACGGAACAATCCGATCATGAGGGGAATCATGTCTTTCAAGCCTTCGTCAGCGGCTGCTCGCCGCACTTTCCTCGCGCTATCCTGCATCGCGCCCGCGCTCGCTCCGGCCGCACATGCCCAGCAAGCTGACGGCCAGCGCGTGCTCGGCGGCGTCACTGTCAGCGACACCGCGATCGACGAACAACCCGGCCGCGTGCTGGAATCGCCCAAGCGCACGCGCCCGGTTCGCGATACGCCGCAGACGATCACGGTGCTCTCCGGCGAAGTCATCGAGCAGCAGAACCTGCTGACCTTGCGCGACGTGCTCTCGACCGTTCCCGGCATCACGTTCGGCGCGGGCGAAGGCGGAACCGGCCCGGGCGACAACATCACGTTCCGTGGCTACAGCGCCTCGAACGATATCACCGTGGACGGCGTGCGCGACAGCGCCCAGATCACCCGAACCGACTCCTACAACCTCGAGCAGATCGAAGTCACCAACGGGGCGAACTCGGTCATCTCCGGCGCAGGCTCAACGGGCGGCAACATCAACATCGTCACCAAGCGTCCAAAGGCTGACGACGCCTATCTGGCGACGGCCGGGATCGGCACCGACAACTATTATCGCGCCACCGTGGACCTGAACAAGCGTGTGAACGATCTCGTCGCGTTCCGGCTCAATGCGATGTGGCACCGCAACGACGTGCCGGGCCGCGATGTCGAGGATTACCGCCGCTGGGGCATCGCGCCGTCTGTCACCATCGGCATCGACAGCCCGACCAGCCTGACGCTTCAGTACAACCATCAGGAAGACAACAACATCCCGCAATACGGCGTACCGTATTACAGCGGGAACAGCGTACAAGGCGTGGATCGCAGCGATTACTTCGGCTATCGCAACTTCGACAAGCAGCGCATCAATGTCGACCAACTCACTGCAATCTTCGAGCATGCGTTCAGCGACAGCGTCTCGATCCGCAACCTCTCGCGCTGGCAGGACTCGCGCCAGTTGACGCAGGTCAGCCCCCCGCAGGGCACCTACTGCCTGGACAACGGCCGCACCCCCACCGGCGCGGCCTGCACCGTCAACGTCGGCACGACCGCCGCTCCCAACAACGTGCTGCTGCCCGCAGGCTACTACCTGATCGGCGGACCGCGCGGCAACACCCGCGACACCCGCAACCAGCTGATGTTCAACCAGCTGGACCTCAAGGCCGTGTTCAACACCGGCGCGATCGAGCACACGATCGACCTCGGCGGCGCCGTGACCTGGGAGAAGTACGACCTCGACACCGGCAACTCGCTGCGCAATGCCGATGGTTCGGTGGTCTACTCGCGTTATCCGCTGGTCAATATCGCGAACCCGAACGATGTCATTGCCGGCCCGGCCAGCCCCTACTTCACCTATGGCAACAACGTCTACGTCGGCGCCGTGAACTTCATCCCCGGCAGCCACACCATCGGCGAGCAGACCAACGTCGCCGGCTATCTGTTCGACACCATGAAGCTTGGGAAGTTCGAACTGAGCGCCGGGGCCCGCCTCGAACGCAACGTCGGCACGAACCGCACCGACACGATCTGCACCACCGTCGGCGGCTGCACCGTGGCGGGAACCGCCATTCCGCTCGGCCGCGTTTCTGCCGCAGGCGCCAAGGCTCGCAATGCCGACACGCTGTTCTCGTACCGCGTGGGCCTGAACTACAAGCCGGTGGAAGCCGTCAGCATCTATGCGGCTTACGGCAACTCGCGCACGCCGTCCAAGAACTCGGTCAACGGCTCCTGCACGGCCGATACTCCGGGCGTCGTCAACACGACCTGTAACATCAACCCGGAATCGGCCAAGAACTACGAGATCGGCGTCAAGGGCGAACTGTTCGACGGCGGCCTGCTGCTGACGGCGTCCGCGTTCCGCAACGAGCGGGACAAGTACGCGGTCGTCTCCGGCGATCCCACCGTTCCCAACCAGCAGCTCGACGGCAAGTCGCGCGTCGACGGCATCGCCCTCGGGGCATCCGGCGCCATCACTTCGGCCTGGAGCATCACGGCGAACTACACCTACCTCAAGGCCAAGCTGCTCCAGTCGGTCTCGGACAACTGCCTTGCCAATCCCGGCACCGGCACTTGCACCAACACTCCGGCCAACCCCAATCCCGGTGCCGGGCAGTTCCTGCCGCAGACCCCTAAGCACTCGGGCAGCCTGTTCACGACCTATCGCCTGCCGTTCGGTCTGACCGTGGGCTACGGCCTGACGTATCAGGACGGCTTCCTGCTTGCCGCCGCGACGCCCGCCGCCGCAGCGGTCAAGTCGAACGACTTCCTCATCCACCAGGGCTACCTGGCCTATGAGTTCTCGCCCAACTTCTCGGCGCAGCTCAACGTGAAGAACATCGGCGACAAGACCTACTACACCCGCATCCGCAACAATGGCTGGGCTACCCCGGGCGATGCCCGCTCGGCAGTCCTCACCCTCACGGCGAAGATGTAAGCCGAGACCAGGTCCCAACGGCCGGCGGGCGCTCTCGCGAGCGTCCGCCGGTTCTGCTGTTTAACCGCATTGCCACAAGCCCGGTCCTCGGCAAGAAGATCCCCATGGTCATCGAGATTCCAGAGCTGTTCTCCGCAGACGAAGTGCGTTCCTTCCGGCAGGCGCTGGAACAGGCCGATTGGGCCGATGGGCGCGCCACCGCCGGCCATCGCGCCGCACAGGTCAAGGAGAACGAGCAGCTTGCGCTCGATCATCCGCTCGCCCGGCAACTGGCCGACCGCGTGCTCGCCCGCCTCATGCAGACGCCGCTGTTCATCGCCGCCGCCCTCCCCAGCCGTGTCCTACAGCCCCGTTTCAGCCGCTACGACGGGCGCGGTCACTACGGCAACCATGTCGACAACGCGATCTTCCCGATACCCGGCACCGGCGAGCACTTGCGCAGCGACGTTTCCAGCACCCTGTTCCTCAGCGACCCCGACGAATACGACGGCGGCGAACTGATGATCGAGGACATGTTCGGCACCCACGCCGTCAAGCTGCCGGCCGGCCATCTGATCGTCTATCCGGGTAGCAGCCTGCACCGCGTGGCCCCTGTTACGCGCGGCACCCGCTTCGCTTCGTTCTTCTGGACCCAGAGCTTCGTTGCCGCCCCCGAGCGGCGGCGGCTGCTGCTCGAACTCGACGGCGCGATCCAGTCGGTCGCCAGCGACCATCCTGAACATGGTTCCATCGACACGCTCACCCAGGTCTACCACAATCTGCTGCGACAATGGTCCTCGACGTGAATGAGACTTCCGAGCCGCTGCCGGCGCTGGCGCAAATCCCGCCGGACTTGCGCAGCCTTGCCGACTACGAGCGCCACGCTCCGGCCCATTTCACCGCCGAGGCGTGGCGTCATGTCCAGGAGGGTTCGGGCGAAGGCCTGACGCTCCGCGCCAACCGTTCGGCATTCGCGGCCTACGGCTTTCGTCCCCGCGCCCTGGCGGACCTGCGCGGCGGCGGCACCGCGATCGACCTTTTCGGCCGCAGCCATGCGGCGCCGCTGATGCTCGGCCCGGTGGCCTATCAGCGCCTGGCCCATCCCGACGGCGAACATGCCGTCGTCCGCGCGGCGACGGCCCTGGATACCGGCATGGTCGTGAGCACGCTTTCCAGCGTGCCGCTTGAGGAGATCGCCGGTACGGCCCGCGCGTTCGCGCGGGAACTCGGCAAGGACACGCCGCCCTTGTGGTTCCAGCTCTATCTCCAGCCCCAGCGAGAGCACAGCCTCGAACTCGTGCGGCGTGCCGAAGCGGCAGGCTACGAGGCCATCGTCCTGACCATCGATGCGGCCATCAAGCCTGCCGGCATGACGCTGCCGGAAGGCGTATCGGCGGTGAATCTCGCCGGAATGCCGATCCCGAGGCAGACGGCGAAGCCCGGCGGCCGGATCGTGCTCGGCACCCCGCTGGCCGAGGCGGCGCCGCGCTGGGAAGATCTCGCGTGGCTTGCCGAAGCAACGCGGCTGCCGATCCTGGTCAAAGGCATGGTGCTGGGCGAAGATGCTCGCCGGGTCGCCGACATGGGCGCGGCAGGGATCGTCCTTTCGAACCACGGTGGCCGCGTTCTGGATGGGCTGCCGAGCGTACTGAACGTGATCGAGGACGTGGCCGAAGCATCGCAAGGCTTGCCGCTGCTGGTGGATGGAGGCTTCCGGTGCGGCACGGATATCGTCAAGGCGCTTGCACTGGGCGCCCACTCGGTGCTGATCGGACGGCCGCAGATGCATGCGCTCGCCGTCGCCGGAATGCCGGGCGTCGCCCATGCCATCCATCTGCTGCGCACCGAACTCGAACTCGCCATGGCACAGCTGGGATGCCCGACGGTGGGCGATCTCACGCGCGAGCGACTGATCGACCTGCCTCGCATGTAAGCGCTAGGCAAGGCGCAGCGCTCATCTCGGGTAAATCTCTGAAAAGGCATCCCGCGTTCGTGGTCACGTTGGGGCCCCACGCGGAACGGTGCAAGACTGTCACCAATTAATACAAATTGAGACGCCCAAAAGGGTGCGGAATTTGTCATGGCAGCAACAAAACAAGATGAGGGAATTACAAAGTGGTGCGATCACGTTGCGGCGTCCTGACATCGGCTGCTCTGGCGGCCTGGCCTTTGGCCTCTGCCCAGGCCCAGTCCGTTTCAGCCCCGCCCACCAACGCCGGTAGTGCACCAGCGGCCATGGAGGAGGGCGGAGAGGAATTCGAAATCGTCGTCGCCGGCCAGAAGCCGCGCGGCTCGGTCGTCGGTGACATCGCTCCCGAAGTGACTTTCGATTCCGGCGATGTGCGCGCGCTCGGCGTCTCCAGCGTTACGGATCTTCTGGCGGAACTCGCTCCGCAGACGGAGAGTGCAGGCGGAGGAGCGCCGGTGGTCCTGCTGGAAGGGCGCCGCATCGCCAGTTTCCGCGAAGTCGGCACCATTCCCACCGAGGCGATCCAGCGGGTCGAGATCCTTCCCGAAGAAGTCGCGCTCAAATATGGTTATGCGGCAACGCAGAAGGTCGTCAACATCGTCCTGCGCCAGCGCTTCCGCGCTTTTACCGCCGAGGGCGGCGGAAAACTGGGCACCAGAGGCGACGGCCTGGGCGTCAACACCAAGGGCGACTTCCTGGCGATCCGCCGAGGCGAACGCGTCAACATCGACGCCAACTATTCGCACGGAAGCCCGATCACCGAAGCGCAGCGCGGCCTTGCGACAAGCGGCGGCGACGGCAGCAACCGAACGCTTGCGCCCGAAAGCGAAGCGTTCACGCTTACCGGAACCTGGGCCAAGCCGCTGTCCCACGTCTGGATCGCCACGATCAACGGCGAAGCGACGACCACCGACACCCGCGCCCTGCGCGGTACGGCCCTGCCCTATGTCACCATCCCCGGCGGCAGCCCCTTTGCCGCGGGCGCTACGGACGAACGTTTCCTGCCCGAGGTCGATGGTCTGTCGCCGCTTCGCAACAGCAACAGCACGCAGACCGGACATCTCGGCCTGACCCTGAACGGAACCACGCAGAAGTGGCAGTGGAGCTTCAGCGGCAACTACGACCGGACCGACACGCGTTCGATCCAGCAGCGGCCGCTGAACCTTGCCGACTATGCCGCCGCCGTCGCCGCGGGCGACCCGCTCGCCGATCCGTCGCTGCCGATCTCTGGCCAGTTCCTCGACTTCCCGGCAGTCAACCAGACCCGCAATTCCACCGATAGCGCGGAACTGAACTTCGTCGCCACCACTTCGCCGCTGCAACTCCCGGCGGGCGCGGTGAACACGACCGTCAAGCTCAGCGGCAACCTCGACAGGTCGGAAGGTACGGTCACGCGGCTCGGCCTGTCGCAGCCCACCAGCGTCGGTCGCGACCAGGGCGAGGCATCCGTCAGTATCGACATTCCGCTCAGCAGCCGCGCCGTGCCGCTGTTCCCGGGCGCGGGGCGGATCTCGCTCAATGCCAATGCCGCCGTGCGCCAGATCAGGGATTTCGGCACACTGCGCACGCTCGGCGGCGGGCTCACCTGGAACCCCACGAGCCGGTTCAGCCTCATCGCCAGCTATCGCGACGACCAGAATGCGCCGAGCGCAGTGCAGCTCGGCGGTGCGATCCTCACCACGGCCGCCGTCGACATCTTCGATTATTCGCGCGGCCAATCCGTTCGGGTGACGGCCTTGACCGGCGGCAATCCCGATCTCAGGGCCGCCAGCATGCGCAATTTCCGCCTGGGCGGAACATTCCGGCTGAGCGATCCAAACATCACGCTCAACCTCGACTACAACCGCACCTGGCAGCGCAATCAGGTCACGGCTCTACCCGGCGCCACCCCGGCCGTGCTGGCCGCGTTCCCGGAACGGTTTTCGCGCGATGCCGATGGCGAGCTGATCGGCGTGGACCTGCGGCCGATCAACATCGCCAGTGAGGACAAGTCGCAGCTGCGCATGGGTATCACGTTCACCAAGACCCTCAAGACCCCGCAGTCGCAGATCGACGCCATGCGCGACAGTTTCCGCCGGCGCTTCCCCGGCGGCTTCCCGGGACGCCGCGACGGCGAAGGCAGCACGCCGCCTGCAGGCGATAACGAAAGCAATGCGCCCGCGCGTGATGGGGCGTCGCCGGAAAATACCCAAGGCACCCCCGCGTCTGCTCCGGGCGCCGAGGGACCTCGCGAAGGAGGCGGCAGAAGCGGCGGCTTCGGCGGGCGCGGTTTCGGACGCGGCGGTTTCGGCGGTGGAGGCGCGCGCGGCGGGCGCCTCACCTTCTCGCTCTATCACACCTGGGTCTTCTCGGACCGTGTCGTGCTGCGCGAAGGACAACCGGAAATCGATCTCCTCGATGGCGGCACCATCGGCGCGAGCAGCGGCGGCACGCCGCGTCACAAGCTGGAACTGCAGAGCGGTTATTCCCAAGGCGGACTTGGCCTTCGCCTCACCGGCAGCTGGCAAAGCGGCACCACCGTGAACGGCATCGCAGGTTTCCCCACGACACAGCTGCGCTTCGACGATTTCGCGAAGTTCGATCTCAGGCTCTTTGCCGATCTTGGCCAACAACCCAAGCTGGTGGACAAGATCCCATTCCTGCGCGGTTCGCGCCTGACGTTTTCCGTCGCGAACTTGCTCGACTCCCGCCAGCGTGTTCGGGATGGCAACGGCGCGACACCCTTCGCCTATTCGCCCTACTATCTCGATCCGGTCGGGCGCGCGTTCCAGGTTACGTTCCGCAAGCTGTTCTTCACGGCTCCGCCACCAGGGCAGCGTCCGGCCCAGGGGTTCCGGCGCTGAAAACAGGGTGATGGCGGCGTTCGGTCGCCATCACCAACCTGCTGCGGAGCGCCCCAGGCAGAACAAGGAAGTGACGCGCGTTTGATCTCGATCGCTGTCACGCTAAAGCGGACGGGCTGGGTCCGGCAGTGAGCGAAAGGCGCTCAGAGGCTGATCTGCGCCATGATCATTACGAAGAAGAGGACCAGCGCGGTCGTGGCGAACCCGGTCAGAAGCGCGGTTCGCCACAAAGCGCCGAAGACGCCAAGACCATAGGCTCCACGTAGCTGCCGGAACATGTGGATTGGCGGCAGGAAGAACAGCAGTGTCATCAAGACGCTCGCGCCGAGCCGGTCGAGCACCATGCCAAGGATGACCAGTATCGTCATGAAGCATAGAGAATAAGTGACGAATACCGTATGGTCGTAAAGGTGGAACCGGCGGCTGAAGGGAAACAGCAGCCACAGGAACGGCACCGAGATCGGGATCAAGGCCCAGCTGTATTTATACGCATAGGTCTGAAGTTTGTACGCTGCCAGCTCCGGATTTTTCCTGAACTTTCTGATCGCCTTGTCGATCTTCTCGAAGTTGCTGTACCGTGTCGCACGCGGCATGTTCTCGGCGATGGCCGAGCGGGTGTCGGTGAGCGCCTCCAGCGCGCGTTCCCGGCTGTCGATGCGGCTGTCGATCGCGCCGGTATCCGCGCGCCGGTCCTGCAAGATCTTGCGCTCGGCTTGCAGCCGCGAAAGTTCGCTGCGCGTATCGGCTACTGCCCGGTCCAAATCCGCGTTCGAAAGGGCGGGGGCTCCGGCAAGTTCGGCCCCTTCCAGCGCGTGGAACACCGCGAACATGAGGAAGACGCTGAAGAGAAACAGCGCGATCGGAGACACGTAGCGCGCGCGGCGACCATCGACATACTCGCGCGTCAGCTTGCCCGGGCGCCAGGCCAGCATCGGCAAGGTGCGCCAGATCCTGCCTTCGAAATGGAAGACCCCATGCAGCAGGTCGTGGAAGAACCCGCCGAGACTGCGATGGACGTGTGCCGCCTGCCCGCAGGCATGGCAGTGCGACCCGATAAGCGGCGTGCCGCAATTCAGGCAAGCCGTCTCATGGGTATGGCCGTCCCCGTCCAGGGTCAGACTGCCGTGCGTTGCCTGAGCAGCCAGCGCGCCTTGGCCGATTTCGCCGAGACTTTCCGTGATCCCGTTCATGCCGTTCCCCCTGATGCAGAGCGAACCTATCGCGTTGTCCGCGCGCTGAACAGATCCGACGTGAGCGGCCTGAGCCGGGCGCTTTTCAGGATCGGCGCTCGGCCAGCTTGGTTTCTATAGCGCTCCACAACCGCGCGAAGTGCTGTGCGGCCGGGCTTTGGGGGGAGTGCGCGCCGACCGGCTGCTGCAACACGGCGCATTGCTCCACCGCGCTGGCATAAGGCACCGAAGGCCAGGTCGGATTGGCTTGGCGGGCCTGCTTATGCAGGCCGCGGCGCAAGTCGAGCATGGAAAGCACCGGCAGGATCGGCGGATGGCGACGCGTGTTGCCGGCGATTTCGCGGACCACCAGATCGAAAGCGCGAGCGGAGAGTGGGGACGGCGGCAGCGGCACGATAATAAGGTCGGCGGCGCGGACGACTTGCGCGGAAAGCTCGTTCATGACTGGGGGGCAATCGAGCACGATCCGCGCATAAGTCCCGGCCAGTTCTTCGGTCAGCCGGGCAAGCCGTTTGCGCTTGCCGATCCGCACGAACTGCGCATCCAGAGCGCGGATGCTTTCGTCGGCGGGAAGAACGTCGATCCCCTGCCAAGCCGTGCGCTGGATCAAGCGGGTGGGCGAACGATCGCGCGAGAACACTTCCTCGGCAAGCCTAGACCCTTCGGATTCGAGGCCGTAGAGAAAGCCCGACCCGCCCGCTGCGTCGAGATCCCACAAGAGCGTCGAGTGTCCGCCCTGTGCCGAACACCAGGCAAGATTGGCCGCGAAGGTCGTCTTGCCGACGCCGCCCTTGACGCTGTAGATCGCAATCGTCGCGCCTTCCGCGGGTCTTGCAGCGGAAACTTCGGCGGCGTCAGAGCGCCGCGCTTTTCCACCTGCGGACAGGCCCGCGATGCGGGGTAACTTGTTCTTCTTTCCTACCACGTCCAGATCGTCGCCGCGCCGCAGCGATCCGTCAACCGGCAACTCCACAAATCATGCGAGAAGGCTGAAACGGGCTCGGCCCGCAGTCTCCACCGAAGCCTTGCAGGCAAGTCGAGGGAGAACGCGGGCCGATGCCGCAAACCGGAAATGATGAGGCGGAATGTCCGCCCTCAATCAGCCGTCGTAGTCGCCGCCCAGCGAAGTGTTGCGGGTCGGAGCCGAGGCGGTGATGCGCAGGGCTTCGGCCGACTGGCTGAGCGAGCCGATTTCGTCCATCTCGTCGTCGTCGTCGGGCAGAACGCGCTGCATCGAGGTGACCAGCGTTTCCTTGAGGTTCGCCGGAGTCACGGTCTGCTCGGCGATTTCGCGCAGGGCGACGACCGGGTTCTTGTCACGGTCGCGTTCAAGGGTCAGCTCGGCGCCGCCCGAGATCTCGCGCGCACGCTGTGCGGCCAGCAGGACCAGATCGAAGCGGTTGGGGATCTTGTCGACACAATCTTCGACGGTAACGCGCGCCATGGGCACTCCGTATGAAATCTGGTGGATCGGTAAACGTCGCCCGATAAGCGCCCAAGCAGGCAAAGTCAAGAAAAGCGCTAAGAGACCAAGGCGGCGCGCCGGAAGCACTCGGTTTCGTGATCGTCGATCACGCCCACGGCCTGCAACCAGGCATGGACCACCACTGGGCCGACGAACCCGAAGCCGCGCTTCTTCAGCGCCGCCGACAAGGCATCACCCACAGGCGACCGCGCCGCGCTGCCCGTACCGTCACCCGGCAGAGGCTGGCCGCCGACATGCGACCAGACGAACGTCGAGAAATCGTCGCCGCGCTCCTCCATCGCCAGGAAGGCCTGGGCGTTGCGGATCGTCGCCTCGATCTTGGCTCGCGAACGAACGATCCCCGCGTCCGCCATCAAGCGCTCGAGTTCCGCCGGGCCGTAACCTGCGACGCGCCGGGGATCGAACCCTTCGAAGGCGCTGCGGAAGGCATCCCTCTTGTTGAGGATCGTTCGCCAGGACAGCCCCGCCTGGAACGTGTCCAGCACCAGCTTTTCCCAAAGCGCACGGGAATCGCGGACCGGCACGCCCCATTCCTCGTCGTGATAAGCCTGCATCCGCGCGTCGCTCTCGGCCCAGCGGCAGCGGTGGATCGTAGAGGTCATCGTGCTTTCCGAAACGTGAGATTGTAGCGCCAGGGCCCGGCATCGGGATGGTAGCCGCGCTCTACGCTGTCCAACCCATGGAACACCATGCGGGACGGCCCGCCCCAAACCACCACGTCTCCATGATGCACGCGGTGGCGCCGCGCCTTGTCTCCGCGCGACAGGCCGCCCCACAGGAAACCTGCGGAAAGGCCGAGCGACACCGACACGATCGGCGCATCGTGATCGCGCTCGTCCATGTCCTGGTGCAGCGACAGCCGGGTATCCGCGTCGTATCGATTGACGAGGCACGCGTCTGGCAAGAAGCCCGGATAACCCGCGCTCTCCGCCGCACGCGTGGCAAGCGACAGAAAGAGGTCGGGAATGGGCGGCCAAGGTCTTCCGGTCTCGGGGTCTAAAGACTGATAACGATAGCCCCGCCGATCGCTCACCCATCCGGTGATTCCGCAATTCAGCATCGCTACCGACAGACGGCCACCGCTGCGGGTCGTCATATGGCGGAAGGGCGAAATTGCCGCGAGGCGGGGGATCTCGCGCAGCAGTTCCTGCCCCTGGTCCAGCGCTTGGCCGCGCAGAAGTACCGCGCCGGGCCCGAGCGGCAGCGCCTCGCGGCTCTCCGCAAAAAGGTCAGGCTGCATCGTGGAAAATGATCCCCAAGGTGTGCCGCTTGCCGGAATGAACCTTCGAGACGCCATGCCGCATGACGACCCGGTAGTCTCCCCGGGTGCCGCGCTGGGGCCGCTGGTTCACGGCGAAGACCACACCATCTCCTTGCTCCAGCGGCACGACGATCGGCCGCGACTGCATGCGAGGTCGCTGCTCGGTCAGCACGAACTCGCCGCCGGTGAAATCCCGCGCGGGCCGGGACAAGAGGACCGCGACCTGCAGCGGAAAGACCTGCTCGCCGTAGAGATCCTGATGCAGGCAGTTGTAGTCGTTCGGCCCGTATTGCAGCAGCAACGGGGTCGGACGGCGCTGCCCGGCGGCGTGGCACCGGCCGAGGAACGCGGCATGATCCTCGGGGAAGCGCGAAGTCCGATCCATGCGTTCGTGCCAGCGGTTGGCGATCGGCGCCAGCCAGCCATAGAGCGCGGCGCGCAGAGCCTGGACGGGATCCGGCAGCGGATAGGCGAAGTAGCGATACTCGCCCTGACCGAAACCGTGGCGCGCCATGTGGACATGGCTGCGAAACGGCCCCTGCTGGTCATAGAGATCGGCGATCAGCGCGCAGTCCACCGGGTGCAGGATCCGCGGCAGCCGTGCCCAGCCCTCGCGGTCCAGATCGGCGGCGATCGTGGTCCAGTCGTACGGTGGAAGGGTGATGGGGGCGAGCGTGCTTTCGGTCATGAACGAATATCTAGCGCCTCGCCGAAGCCGTGGCGATCCGATCCTTGCGACCAAAACCGCCGGCGCCTCGCGAACCGGAGAGATTTCGTTACCTCATCCACTTATCGCTATTGATTCGCATTATATTGTGCGACCATGGGGTGTTTCGTTTTGCCCAGAAAGATCCCGATGCGCTTGAAACCCCTTATCCTTGTTGCCGCGAGCGTCACCGCCGCGCCTGCCTCGGCCCACTCGCCTTATCTGCTGCCGAACGGCTTCGTGCTGGACAAGGGCGGCCACGTCACGGTGGAGGCCTCGTTCAGCGAGCACGTCTTCGTGCCGGCGGTCGCCATGCAGTCGGACGACTTCCACCTCGTGGGGCCGGACGGTGCCGCCGTGGCTCTCAAGCCAGTGATGCTGCGGCATCTGGCGGTCCTGGAGGCGCAGCTTCCGGCGGACGGCACCTACCGGCTCACCAGCGGCGAGCGGCAGGGGCGCATCGCCAAGGCCGCGCTGATCGACGGCATCTGGGAGTTCGTCGATCCGCGGCGCACCCTGCCGCCGGGCATGGTCCCGGTCGACATGCAGAGCGTCACCAGGGCCGAGGCTTTCGTGACACGCGGCAAGCCGAACGCGGCGGCGCTGGCACCTACGGGCAAGGGCCTAGAGTACCGCGCGATCACCCATCCCTCGCTGATTCGCGCCGGTCAACCTGCCGCGTTCGAAGTGTTGTTCGACGGCAAGCCGTTGCCCGGTGCCGAAGTCGAAGTGGAAGTCGCCAGAGCTGGAGACGTGGAGAACGCCCGCCTGCCGATGATCACCAGCGACGCCAAAGGCCGCTTCACGGTCGTCGCGCCCGAGCCAGGCCTCTACTTCGCCATGACGCGGCACCGCGTCGGTCCGGCCGGTGCCCAGCCGGCCCGCAGCTACACTTACGCCCTGACATATTCCGTTTCGAAATAAGGAAAGATGCCATGAAATCCCGAGCTTGCGCCATGTCCCTGCTTGCCGCGCTCGCCACGGCCACGGCTGCCCATGCCGCGTCCCACGACCTGACCACCTTCATCCAGGAGCAGGATCTCGACGGCGACGGAAAAGTCAGCAAGGACGAGTTCCAGCGCGGCCGCGATGCCGAATTCGCTCGGATGGACCGCAACGGCGACGGCGTCCTCTCCCACGACGAATATGTCGGAGACTATCGCCAGCGTCTCGAACGCG
The DNA here is from genome assembly GCF_000445125.1 of Novosphingobium lindaniclasticum LE124. Classification (GTDB taxonomy): domain Bacteria; phylum Pseudomonadota; class Alphaproteobacteria; order Sphingomonadales; family Sphingomonadaceae; genus Novosphingobium; species Novosphingobium lindaniclasticum. Next base: position 51,339 of record NZ_ATHL01000076.1, on the reverse strand, counting down.
AACTGGCGCAGCGCCCCGCAGGCGAACGGGACGAGGAGCGCACGCGTCAGATGCGGCAGGCGGAAGTGCGTTTCGGCGTGCTCGACAGCGACAAGAGCGGCGGCATCACGCGCGCGGAGTTTGCCGCGACCGGCTGGGGCATGTTCCTACGCCACGACACCGACCATGACGGCTTCGTCACAACCAAGGACGTACCGGCGAAGGACGCGAAGTAAGAAGCAGCAGGCGGTGCGACAGTCCCGTCTTGCCAACCGATTGCCTCGCCCTCCATGCACAGATCGTCATCCCGAAAGCGTTCCAGGATGACGACAGTGCCTGGCCCCGGCGTCCAGGTCATGGCTGGCGACGTGACGAAGCCATAGGTCCAACCTGCATCATCTCACTGCAAGCTGCGGATGAAGAATTCCGACATGCGCCGCGTCACATAGTCGATCGGCCCCGTCGAGCGGCCCACGCTATGCTCACCGCCCGGCACCACCAGCAGATCGAAGTCCTTGTCCGCCTTGATCAGCGCATCGGCGACCTGCATCGTCGAAGCCGGATCGACGTTGCTGTCCTGCTCGCCCACGATCATGAACAGCTTGCCCTGAAGTCGCGCGGCATTGTCCACGCCCGAGGCATCGGCATAGCTCCTGTCGACCGGCCAGCCGAGCCACTGCTCGTTCCAGCTGATCTTGTCCATGCGGTTGTCGTAGCATCCCGCCATGGCGACCCCGGCCTTGTAGAAATCGCCATGGAACAGCAGGGCGTTGAGCGTGCTCTGCCCGCCTGCCGAGGCACCGTAGATTCCGACACGGCTGATGTCGTAGGCGCGGTCCCTCGCCGCGAGTGCCTTGTGCCAGAGGATGCGGTCCGGGAAGCCGGAATCCTGGAGGTTCTTCCAGGCCACGTCCTGAAACGCCTTGGAGCGGTTGGCCGTTCCCATGCCGTCGATCTGCACGACGATGAAGCCGAGGTCGGCCAGGGCCTGCATGCCGATCACCTTGTCGCCGCCGGAATGATAGCCGAAGGGCCAGAAGCTCTTGGGCACGAAGCTGTCATGCGGCCCGGCGTAGATGTTCTCGATCACCGGATACCTTTTTGCCGGATCGTAGTCGCGCGGGCGCACGACGAGGCCCCAGATGTCGGTCTTGCCGTCGCGGGCCTTGGCGGTGAAGACTTCGGGTGCGCGGAAGCCGGCAGCGGTGAGGCGGCTGATATCGCCCTTCGCGACCGTCTGCACCAGTGCTCCGTCGCTGGTGCGGTGGAGTTCGCTGACATTGGGCATATCCACGCGCGAGTAGGTATCGACGTAGAACTGCATATCGGGCGAAAAGCTGACCGTGTGGTCCGCGCGCTCGGGGGTGAGCGGCGTGAGGTTGCGGCCATCGAAGTCGATGCGGTAGTAGTGGCGAAAGTACGGATCCTCCCCGGCATTGACGCCGCTGGCGGCGAACCAGATCTGGCGCTTCTCGTCGTCTACTTTCACCACGTCGCGCACCACCCACTGCCCACTGGTGATGCGGTTCTTCACTTTGCCGGTGCGGCCGTCGATCAGATAGAGATGGTTCCAGCCGTCGCGCTCTGAAGCCCAGACGATCTCCCGCCCCAGTCCCTTCACATCATGCGAGAAGCGGCGGTCGGCATAGATGAATGTCTTGGCATCCTCGGTGACGGCGGCATGGGCCGCGCCGCTGGCCGCATCGACGGAAACGATCCGCGCCTGCCCGAAACCGCGGCGAACGTAGTCGAACGCCACGCTCTTGCCGTCCGCGCGCCAGTGCGGGGCGGACAGTTCATAGGCGTTGGGAAACAGCGCGGGGTCCACCACGATCTGGCGGCGCGCGGCGACATCGAACAGCACCGGCTGTTCCTGATCGATGGCATCGCCCGGCTTGGGATAAAGCTGCGTGCGAAGTGCCGGTTGCCCCTTGCCTTCCGGCGCCGCCTCGACGCGCAGGACCTGGCGGGCATAGCCGGGCCGGACCCGGTAAATTATCAGGCGGCGGCTGTCGGGGGACCAGGCGATCGTCTCGGGATCGTAGAAGTTGCCGGAGGAGCCGTCGGTACTGAGGCGGACCGCCTCTTTGCTTCCCGCCGGGCGGACGATCAGATTATCGTCCTCCACCAGAGCTTCCCACTTGCCATCCGGCGAGAGCCGCGGGTGATTGTCGGCGGGAACCGACAAGTCGCGCACGACGCCGAAGCCGCGCGGACGGCGCGGGTCCTGCTGCCTCTCGCAAGCGTAGTCGGTCAGCGTGCAGCGCCAGCCATCGTCACCCAGCCAGAACTGGATCGTCTGACGGTCTCCCGCATAGTCGAATGCCTCGAAGGGCAAGCGCAGCGGAGCGACAGGACGACCGAGAGCCTGGGTCAGCGTTGCGGCGAGGCGCTGCTGGTCGAACGCCGGGCTGCGCGACAGCGACCAGGCATCAACGGTCTCGAAAGCGAAACCGCCTTCGACCGTCTTGCGATAGGAGAAGGCCGCTCCATCCGGAGTCCAATGCGCAGGCCAAGCCACATCGCGCGTAAGGTATTGCCAGCTTTCGCGCAGGGCCAGCGAGCGGTGGATGTCCGCTTTGTTCGGGGCGGCATTCACGCCGGCGGAGATCAGCGCCGCTCCGCCCGCGATCATCAATCCGCAGAGACGGGCACGGCGACTAGCAAACGACATGATAACGACCTCGACAGAAACAGAGATCAAAATCGTATACCGTATTACGAACTCGAAGCAATGGTGGCGTTTGGCTGGACGATGCCGAGAATGGAAGCCACGTTGCCGACTGGGTGCAAAATGGCCATGTGATATGGCATGAGACGCATATTGCACTGTGCGTGCCGCCATATGTGAGGCCTCGGCGCACGATGCCGCCGCCATTGAACCCTTCGAGGGAAATCCTAGTTTAACCACCGGGCCCGAGCAGACGGTCCGCTAGAGGAGACGGTCACGGCCATGGATACACGTCGCGAGTCCGACAGCATCGGTGAAATCGAAGTTCCCGCATCGGCCTACTGGGGCGCTCAGACGCAGCGCAGCATCGAGAACTTCCCCTTCTCCTCCAGCGAGCGCATGCCGCTGCCGATCGTCCGGGCTCTCGCCCGCGTGAAGCTCGCCGCCGCCCGCGCAAACCGCGCCCATGGCCTCGACGAGAGACTGGCGGACGCCATCGAGATGGCCGCGACGGAAGTGGTGGAAGGCAAGCTCGACGATCAGTTCCCGCTCGTGATCTGGCAGACCGGAAGCGGCACCCAGAGCAACATGAACGTCAACGAAGTGATCGCCGGCCGAGCTAACGAGATCCTGGCGGGCCAGCGCGGCGGCAAGAGCCCGGTCCATCCCAACGATCACGTCAATCGCGGCCAGTCCTCCAACGACAGCTTCCCCACCGCCCTGCACGTTGCCGCGGTCGTCACGGTGGAAGACGTGCTGGTCCCGGCACTCGACCGGCTGACCGCCTCGCTCGATGCCAAGGCCAAGGCATGGACGGATATCGTCAAGATCGGCCGCACCCACCTTCAGGACGCGACGCCCCTGACGCTCGGCCAGGAGTTCTCGGGCTATGTCCAGCAGTTGCGCGATGCCTATCAGCGTATCCGCGATGCCGAGAAAGGCGCGCTGCGGCTCGCCCAGGGCGGCACCGCCGTCGGCACCGGCCTCAATGCGCCGCAAGGCTTCGGCGAAGCGGTCGCTGCCGATCTAGCCGAGCAGACCGGCAAGGCCTTCGTCAAGGCGCCGAACACTTTCGAGGCGCTAGCCAGCAACGATGCGCTGGTGCAGCTATCCGGCACGCTCTCGACGCTCGCGGTGGCATTGACCAAGATCGCCAACGACATCCGCCTGCTCGGCTCCGGCCCGCGCTCGGGACTTGGCGAACTGGATCTGCCGGCGAATGAGCCCGGCAGTTCGATCATGCCCGGCAAAGTCAACCCAACCCAGTGCGAGATGCTGACGATGGTGGCGGCGCAAGTGATCGGCAACCACCAGGCCGTCACCGTGGGCGGACTCCAGGGCGCCTTCGAACTCAACGTGTTCAAGCCGATGATCGGCGCGGCGGTGATCCGCTCCATCGAACTGCTCGCCACCGGCATGACCAGCTTTGCCGAACGCTGCGTGGACGGTATCGAGCCGAACCGCGGGCGCATCGCCGAACTTCTGGAGCGCTCGCTGATGCTGGTGACGGCGCTGGCGCCCGAGATCGGCTACGACAACGCCGCCAGGATCGCCAAGCACGCTCATGCGAAGGGCCAGACCCTGCGTGAGGCGGCGCTGGAACTCGGCCTGGTGGACGATGCCACGTTCGACCGCCTGGTGCGGCCGGAAACGATGGTCTGACTACTCTCCCGAGGGCGCCGGCCGGCGCTCTCAGGGCAGGTCCTCGGTCTTCGGCAGGACGAGGGATATCCGGCAGCGGAGCCCGGCGGGATCGAAATCGAGCAGCGAGACTCCCTGGTCAGCCAGGAAAGTGCGTTCGATCAGCCGCATGCCGAACCCTCTCCGCTCGGGCGGCGCGACACGGGGGCCTCCACTCTCGGTCCACTTCAGCACCAGTCTTTCCCGGCCGCCGTCATCCTCGATATACCAGGTCAGATCGATGCCGCCCTCACCGCGGGACAGCGCGCCGTATTTCACCGCATTCGTGGCAAGTTCGTGAAGCGCCAGGGCCATCGACACCGAGGTTTGCGGCGTGAGCAGGACCTTCGGACCCGCTGCCGAGACCCGGTCCATCGCCTCGCCCAGCGCTGCCGAGAGCGTCCCCCGCACCGTCGCGTCAAGTTCGGCAGGCTGCCAGCTTCGCTCCGTCAGGACATCGTGCGCCAAGGCCAGCGCCCTGAGGCGTGCGTCGAAGACTTCGCGCGCCGCACCGGAAGAATCCAGATCGCGGAACGACTGGGTGGCAAGGCTCTGCACGATCGCCAGGGTGTTCTTCACCCGGTGGTTCAACTCGTCGATAAGCAGCTGCTGGCGTTCCAGCGCCGCGACTTCTTCGGTGACATCCTGCCCCTGCACGAAAATCTGGCTGACGCGGCCATCGTCGTCGAAAATCGGCTGGAAGATGAAGTCGAGGTGGCGGTGCTCCAGCAGACCTTCCTCGAGGCCCGCGAAAGCCACTCTGACCCCGCGCCCGATGTAGGGCTCACCGGTGCGATAGACCTCGTCGAGCAGGGCCACCAGCCCTTGGTCCACCATTTCCGGCAGAGCTTCGGCGACCGTCCTGCCGATGATGACGCGCTGCCCGGTGAGGCGGCGATAGGCCTTGTTGGCGATCCTGAAGACGTGATCCGGCCCATCTACGATGGCGATGAAGCCCGGCGCCTGGTCGAACATCGCCTTGATCCGCTGGCTCTCCGCCGCCAGATCGCGGTTGCGCGCCTGCACGGCCCGCGCGCGGCTCACTAGATGCCGCTCGTCGCGCAGCTTGCGAAGGCCGTGCAACTCGGTGACGTCCACCGTATGCTGCAGGATGAAGGCGACCTCGCCGCCCGGTCCCAGGAAAGGCGTATGGGTGGCGCTCCAGTACCGGCGTTCCATCGCGCCGTCGTCGCCGCGGATGTCGTAGCGGATCAGGGCAAGCTCGTCTCGCTCGCGGGTCGAGATGACGCGTGCAAAGGAGGCTTCCAGCAGTTCACGGCTTTCCGACCCCGGCTCACTGGGAAATGCCTCGAAAATGCCGCGACCGATCAGTTCCTCTCGTGTCCGTATCGTCGCTTCGAGATAGGCCTCGTTCATCCCGACGATCGTCAGGCTGCCGTCGAGCAGGATGTAGGGGTTGGGCGAAAGGGAAAAAAGCGCTTCGAAATCGATGGCCAAACTTGGATCCATACCGGCAGCATCCTTGAGGTACAGGCTCGGACGCCGTGCGGGCAAAGCGTCGCGCGTGTCAATCGAGAGCCTGTTCATTTCCCGCAAAAGACGGCTGCGCCGCCTTTGTTCCGCACGCTGCGGCTCTATTCGCGCGCTCCCAGCGCGTGGATCGGCAGAAGCGCCGCCCCGAGAGTGATCGGCGAACCGCCAAGGCCGGACACTCGAACCGGCGGACGGCGCCCTTCCACCGTGCTGGCCAGCAATGCCTGCGACAACCTCTCTTCCAGGCCGCGCAGGATCTCCGCAGGCAAGGGACCGGCCAGCACGATCGCGCCGGGATCGAGCCAGGCGAAGGCATTGTTGCAAACCGCCTCGAGTTGACCCGCTGCCCGGTCCATCCAGGCTTCGATGGTGGCGCGCTGGTCCAGGGCTGAAGCATCGATCTGCGCCACCGAGGTGATCGCGCAGCCCTCCGCGCGCAGGCAGGCGAGCAAGTCGAGAGGACTGGGCCGGGGACGATCCATCGGGAACAGGCAGCCCACCTCACCCGCAACGCCGTACTGTCCGCGAACCAGCCGCCCGTCGACGATCACCCCGGCGCCGATCCCGTAGCCGAGCAACACGACGACCACGGTGGAAAAGTCCCTCATCAGCCCGCCGAGATAGAACTCTGCCAGCGCTGCGGCATTGGCATCGTTTTCCAGCCAGAGCGGCCATGCCAGCTCCCCGGCCATGATCTCGCGCAGCGGTGCGCCCCGCCATCCCGGCAGGGCATCGACGACGCTCCAGCGCTCTCCTTCGATCGACAATGCCGGTCCGGGCACCGCTATGCCCATGCCGAGCATGCGCCGTCCGATCAGGTTGTAGCGGCCGATCAGTTCGTGCGTCAGGTCGCGCAGCTTGCGGGCGAACTGCCTGGGATCGATCGGCGCGATGGTCTCATGGTGCATGCCGATCGTGGCCCCTGCAAAATCCACAAGGGCCAGTTCGAGTACGCCTTTATGCGCAGTGGCCCCGATCGCATAGCCTCCGGTCGATGCCAGTTGCAGTGGGACCGCGGGACGTCCGCGCGCGGCATGGGCAGGATCGTCCAGTTCTTCGACCACACCCATCGACAGCAGGGTGCGGGACAGCTTCGTCAGCGCTGCGGGGCTGATCTCCAACCGGTTCGCCAGCGCGGTGCGCGACAGTGGCCCGGATTTGCGCAGTTCCTGCACGATCCGGCGCTGGTCCTTGTCGAAAACGGGCAAGTGCATGGAAGGGCTCCGATATCCGAAGGCGGCCGACTTCGAATTGTCATAATTAATTATTTTATGAATAATAATTAAAAGCGTCATGACCCGTCGTCAAGGGCACCCGCGTCGCCTCTCCGGTGACTAGCAACGAAATGAGGGTCCCCGATGCTCAAGAGCATTCTCGCTTCCGGTTCGGCGCTTGCCGCCATCTGTTCCGTCTACGCCGCGCCTGCCGTGGCCCAAACCGATGCCGCTCCCGCCGACGCGGCCGAACGGGATGCGTCCTCCGACGACATCATCGTCACCGGCTCCACGCGTGCGCAGCGCCGCTTCGACGTTTCCTACGCGATCAACACCGTGTCGCAGGAAGACATGCAGAAGATCGCGCCGGTGAACTTCGCGGACCTTATCGGTCAGCTCCCCGGCTTCCAGACCGAGATCACCGGCGGCGAAGTGCAGAACATCTACCGCATCCGCGGCCTGCCCAACGACGGCGGCTTCGTGAGCTTCCAGCAGGACGGCCTGCCGCTGTTCCATGAGAACGACGGCGTGTTCTTCCGCGGCGATGCAATCCTGAAGCCCGACCTCATGACCGAGCGCGTCGAAGTGGTGCGCGGCGGTCCGGCGCCGGTCTATGCCAGCTATTCGGGCGCCATCATCAACGCGATCACCGTTACCGGCAGCGAAGTTGCCCGCGGCAAGGCGCAAGTGACGCTCGGCGATACCGGCCTCTACCGCCTGGACGCCTTCCAGGCCGGCGCGCTAGGCGAGAAGACCTATTACGCGGTGGGCGGCTTCATGCGCTACCATGACGGCTACCGCGACAACGGCTTCCCGAACGACAAGGGCGGCCAGATCCGCGCCAACATCAAGCATGAGCTGGACAACGGCTTCATCAAGCTGAACGTCAACTACGTCAACGATCACAACGTCTTCTACCTGCCGATTCCGACCAACGACCCGCGCGATCCCAGCAAGTCGCTGAACCGGTACATCGACTATTTCACCGGCACGATGAACTCGCCAGCCTTCCGCCACGTCAACCTGAAGTATCGGGACGGCACCGGCGCGATTCAGAGCCGCAGCAGCGACCTTTCCGACGGCCGCCACATGCGGATGGTGAATTTCGGCGCCCAGTACGAAGGCGATTTCGACGGCTGGCTGGTCACGGCCGCTGCCGGTTACACCCAGGGCAAGAACGACTTCACGGCGTTCTACTCGACCACCAACCCGGTGGACGGCAACGTCTTCGCCAATACATATCTGAACCGTGCCGGCGGCGCGCCGTTCGGCGCCACCCGCTTCGGATACGTTCTGGCCGGCACCAACACGGTATACGACCCCTACTCGGCTTCGGGCCTGGTGATGCAGGGCCAGTACCGCGACATTCATTCCAAGTTCTACTCGGGCCAGGCCAATCTCGCGGTGGCGAAGCAGTTCGACACCGGCATCGGTACCCACGACATCAAGGTGGGCCTCTATGGCAGCCTCTACGGCGAAGACAGCCGCACGCTCTACCAGAACTACCTGATCGAAGTGGCGGGCGAACCGCGCACGCTCGACCTGGTAGGCTACAATGCCGCCGGTGCGGTGGTGGGACGCGTCACCGACAACGGCGTGCTCAACTACGCCGCGACCCTGAACCAGGGCGATTCCGACGCCAAGATGTTCGCTATCTACGCCAACGACACCTGGGAGATCGTTCCCGGCCTGCGCATCGACGGTGGCATCCGCCATGAACGCTATAGCTACAAGGGCTGGGCCGCGCTTACCGCGCAGGCCAACCTGGGCGATGCGACCACGCTTGCCGACGACGCGACCCGCGCCTTCACCGGCGTGATCCTGAACCAGAAGCTCAAGCCCAACGTCACCAACTGGACCGTGGGCGCAAACTACGACTTCAACAGCCACGTCGGGATCTACGGCCGCGCCTCGCACCTCGAAACGCCGCCCAGCGTCCAGACCGTCATGAGCATCAATCCCACCATCATCACCACCGTGGCGGACCAGTTCGAAGCCGGCCTCAAGTTCGCCTCCGGCCGTTCCTATCTCTACGTGACGGGCTTCTACACCAACTTCGACCCGCTCAATGCCTCGTTCCTTGCATTCGATCCCACCACCGGTCGCAACGACGTCAACGTGCCCTTCATCGGCGAGGCGCAGGTCAAGGGCATCGAGTTCGACGGCGCCTGGTCGGTCACGCCGTGGTTCACCCTGAACGGCGCCCTGACCGTCAGCGACCCCCAGTACAAGAACTTCCAGAGCAGCACCGGCGCCGACCCGGAGCAGGCGGAAGGCAACCAGATCGTTCGCCAGCCGAAGGTCTACGGCAACATCCGCCCCAGCTTCGACTTCTCGACCGGCGACACGGACATCTCCCTCTATGGACGCTACACCTACATGGGCAAGCGCTTCGTCGACCTCTACAACAATACGGCGCTGCCCGCCTATGGCACGATCGGAGCGGGCTTCACCGTCACGCACGGAACGTGGCAGATGCAGGTCGTGGGCGACAACCTGTTCAATGCCCATGGTCTGACGGAGGGCAATACCCGCACGGACTCGCTGGCAGGGCAAGGCAGCTCGGAGGCGATCTATGGCCGTCCGATCTTCGGGCGCAACTTCCGCCTGGTCGTGAGCAAGTCCTGGTAATGCGCAAGACGGCGTACCGTGCGGCGGCCGTTTTAGGCGCGGCCGCCCTGCTCTCGCTCGCTTCCGCCCCGGCTTCGGCCGGGGCGGTTCGCGACCTCGAAACCGAAGCGCTTTCCAGTCGCCTGTTCCCGCTGTTCGATACGCTCGGGAAGAATGCCGCCGCACTGGACCACTTGAAGGCGAAACCCGAAGTGGCGACCCTGCTACGCGCCCGGCAGGATCGCCGCGATGCCTGCGGCTCGGATCTCGGCTGCCTCGCCCAGGCCATGGTATGGACTTCCGCAGAGAGCGCCGCCCTGGCGCGTGCCGCCGACGCCTCGGCCGGCGCTGCCCGGGCCGATGACGGCCCTGCCGCCCAGACGAAGCGCGAACTCGACGGCGTCAACGCCATCGTGCGGACTTTCGGCCTCGGTCAGGTTCCCTCCTATCCGCAGATCGACGGCGCGGGCACGATTGACCCGCAGGAGACGCGCGCCCGCCTTCAGGCTGCCGCCTGGCTCGCTCGGACGCCGCGTGCCGCTTCGGCCCAGGGGCTTGATCCCAGCATCGAGTTCGCGCTGGCCCTGCTCGACGTCAGCGATCGCACCGACGCCGCCGGCTTCGAACCGCTCGCAGGCGGGCTCAACGCTGCAGCCATGAAGCGCGCCAAAGGCCTGGACTGGAAGCGCTATCGCTACAGCGCAATGATCGTGACCGGCGTGGGGCCGGAAGTCGAGGACATGGCGCTCAGCCCCTTCGGCAAATATCACCTGCGCCTCGCCGCCAACCGCTTCGCGGCAGGTGACATACCCTTCATCATCGTCACCGGCGGCCGCGCCCATCCCCGGGCCACGCGTTTCGTGGAGGCTGAAGAGATGCGCAAGGCCCTGATCGAGCGCTATGGCGTCCCGGCGGAAGCCGTCGTCATTGAGCCCTATGCCCGCCACACGACGACCAACTTGCGCAATGCCACACGCCTGCTGACGGCGATGGGTGCGCCGCTCGACAAGGACACGGTGATCGTCTGCAATCCCGGCCAGAGCGCGGCGATCGAAAGCCCCGCCTTCGTCCAGCGCAACCTCGCGGAACTCGGCTACGAACCCGGCAAGATCGGCCGCCGGGTATCGCCCACGGAGCTGGAATTCCGCCCGTCCGTGCAGTCCGCCCGGGTCGACCCGCGCGATCCGCTCGACCCCTGATATCTTTTCCAGGAGCCTGACATGCGCCCCTTCGTTCTGGCAGCCCTTGCCGCCGCCATTCTCCCCGCCCCCGCGGTCGCCTGGGGCGGCACTGCCCACGCCGTGATCGATCGTGCCGCGATCGAGGCGATCCCTGACGACGGTCCGGTATTCCTGCGCCGACATGTCGACTACATCGCCGGCTCGGCATCGCTCCCGGACGGCTGGCGCGGCGACAGCGAGCCTTTCTCGAAGATCGAGGAAGACCCCAACCATGGCTGGTTCAAGGAGCAGTTTGCATTTTTGAAGCCGATCCCACGCTCCCGCTATGCCTTCATTCTTGCACTCAACAAGCACTATGAAGCGATCAGGGAAAGCGATCCGGCGACGGCCGCGCGTACCAATGTGCGTTGGACCGGCACCCTGCCCTACGCCGCCATGGAGGCTTACGAACGCCTGATCGCCTGCATGCGCCAGATCCGCACCTTGCGCGCCGAAGGCAAGGACACGGCCTTCGCCGAGCAGCACTGCGCCTTCCAGGTGATCCGCCTGGGACACTACATCGGTGACGGTGCGCAGCCGCTCCACGATTCGGTGAACAGCGATGGTTGGCGGGGAGACAATCCAAAAGGTTACACCCGCGACCGTACCATCCACGGCCGCTTCGAAAGCGAGTTCGTGGACGGAATGGCACTTACCGCGAAGGACATCGGCCCGCGCATCGGCGCACCAGGTCATCGGCAGGGAGACATGTTCGATGCCGTCCTGGCCTTCCTCGACGATGCGGCGAGCCGGATGGAATATGTCTACATCCTCGAAAAGCGCGACCGCTTCGCGAACTTCAAGGACAAGGACGTGCGGGAGCTCGTCATCCTGCAGGCGAGCAAGGGCGCGGCGATGCTGCGCGACATGATCTGCCGCGCCTGGGCGGAAAGCGCGATCAGGCCCGTGCCCCTCTCGCCCTCGCCGCTCGATCCTGCCAATCCGGCTTACGATCCCGAGACGGGCTCCGCTCCGGCGCTGGCCGGGCACTGACGGGAGCAGCAGTCGCCAAGCCCGCATGCCGGATGCGCTTGCGCCCTTCGGCCAGCGCGGAGAGGACGCGGGCGTGGCGCGCATGGCCGATGCGAAACCGCCGCAGCAGGGCGATGGCGGCAAGGCTTCCGGCAATCGGCACGCCGATTCCGAGCGCGAGGATCCCGCCCCGAACCACCGCCGATTGCGCCGCGCCGGGCACATAGCCCAGTTGCCCCAGCGACCATCCGATCAATCCCGTGGCAGCCGCGCCGCTTGCTTTCACGGCCACGAGATAGAAGGCGAACAGTCCCGTCTCGAAACGGCGCTCGTGCTTCCAGGCGACGAAATCCACGGCGTCGGCCAGCAGGCCCCAGGGCAACATGAAGACGCAGGTGAAGCCCATGCCGCTCAGGACCGCGCAAGCCAGCAGGGCGGGCGGCCAGGCCATGCACAGGAGGAACAGCGTCAGGCTTCCGACGCAGAGCATGTGCCCCGCCGCCAGCAGACTGCTCTTGTCGTGGCGGTTGGTCAGCGTGGTCCACAGCAGCACGCCCAGGAACTGCCCGAAGGTCACGGCGACCAGCAGCGAACTTACCGTCTCCGGCCGGTGGAAGACGTAAGTGCCCATGTAGAGCAACATGCGCTCGAAAGTGGGGACCGCAAAGCCGGTGATCAGAGCCAGCAGGCCCATGCCAAGGACGAGCCCATCGCGCACTGGCACGGCGATGCCGTCGCTTTCGCCGTCCCGTTCCGCCTTGCCGTCCGTGTTGTTTCGATCCTCCCTGCCGGATGCCAGTGCCGAAAAGGCCATGGTCATCGCGAAGAGCAGCCCGGCTGCGCAACCGGTCAGTGCCAGCATTTCCACCGCGCGCGCCGCGACGGCCTGCTGGACGACAGGCGTGAGCAGCGAGGCGACCGTCAGCGAGGACATCGTGCTGAAGAACAGGCGGTAACCCGAAACCCGGCCCCGTGCGCGGCTGTCCACGGTGACGCGCGCCATCAAGGCGTTGTGCGGCACGTCGATCACCGCATAGGCTCCGCGAAACAGCAGAAGCGCGCCCGCCACCATCCAGAGGCGCTCCGCCCCCAGTGCCGGCAGCGCGTAAAGCAGCGCGAAGCCGGCCCCGCCCGGCACCGCGCCCGCCATGATCAGCCAGCGATAGCCCCTGCCCGCCCGGCGCAGGCGGATGACCAGCAGGGCGGCCAGGAGGTCGAAAACCAGGTCCCCCGCCAACGCCACCAGCATGAGCAGCCCGGCCACCGCCCCGGGCAATCCGAAGAGATCCGTCAGGAGATAGAGAACGGTAAGATCGGCCCCTGCGAAAACGAGGTTCTTGCCGAAGTTTCCGCTGGCATAACCCAGCAGCCGCGCTTCACCGGCAATATGCCGATGGCTGGCTGAGGATCCTGCCGATTGTTGCTGGGTCGAAAGCACACCGCGTCACATCAAGGAAAAGGCGCAAGACCGGGCGCCACGCCGGCGCTCTAGCGGCAATCCTTTGCAGTTTTGCGACGGTCGCCGCGCTTACGGCACCGAATGTCAATGTATCTCCGCCAGCGTCGTGCCTGCCTGCCGTTCGAACAGCCGCCGGTACTGGCCATGCTCCGACTTCAGCAGATCCTCGTGCGTGCCATCCTCCACGATCTGGCCGCGCTGGAACACCAGGATACGGTCGAGCGCGCGCACGGTGGACAGGCGGTGCGCGATGACGATGGCGGTTCGTCCCACCATGAGCCGCTCCATCGCGTCCTGAATGGCCGCCTCGGATTCCGAGTCCAGGCTCGATGTCGCCTCGTCGAGGATGAGGATCGGCGCGTCTGCCAGAAAGGCTCGCGCGATGGCGATACGCTGCCGCTCGCCGCCCGACAGCTTCACGCCGCGCTCGCCCACCAGGGTACGGTAGCCCTTGGGCAGCCGCATGACGAAGTGGTGCGCATTGGCAAGCCGCGCCGCCTGTTCGATGTCCTCGATGCTGGCGCCGGGCCGGCCATAGCCGATGTTCTCGGCCAGGGTTCGGTGAAACAGCACCGGCTCCTGGGGAACGATGGCGACCTGCCGCCGCAGCGAGACTTGCGTGGCCTGGGTCACGTCGTGGCCGTCGATGGTCACGCGCCCGTCTTCCACGTCGTAGAGGCGCTGGATCAGCTTGACGAAACTGGTCTTGCCGGATCCCGAAGGGCCGACCAGCCCGACGCGCTGTCCGCCGGGAATACTCACGTTCAGGTGCTCGAACAGCGGCTTGTCCTGTCCGGCGTAGTGGAAGGTGACGTCCTCGAAGCGCACCGCTCCGTCGGATATGCGGATTGCCTCGGCACCGGTGCGATCGGCGACGCCGAGCGGCTCGTCGTGCAGCTGTACCAGTTCCTCCATCTCGTTCACCGAACGCTGCAGCATGTGGACATGCTGACCGATGTCGCGGAGATATCCGTTGAGCACGAGATAGCTGGTGATCACATAGGCGACATCTCCGGCGCTGGCCTGTCCCTGCATCCAGAGCCATAGCGCAGCGGCGGTCACGACGGCGCGCACGATCCATAGCAGGCTGGTCTGCGCGCTGCCTGCCCACGTAAAGGCCATCCAGGTGCGCCATGTTCGCCGCCGCCACTTGGCCACGGTGCGGCCGAGCAGTTCCTCCTCACGCAATTCGCCGCCGAAGGCTTTGACGACGGCATTGGTGCCGACGGCGTCAGCCAGAATGCCGCCGATCCGCGTGTCCCACTGGTTGGAAAGCCGAGCGATCGGCGCCAGTACCCGCATCGCCAGTCCGACCGTCAGCGCGATATAGGCGAGCGCGCCCAGGCCCATGACCAGACCCAGGATCGGCCAGTGCAGGGCCAGCAGGATCACCGTGGCCGCCAGGACCGTGAGCGAAGGCAGCAGCGAGAGCAGGAGCACATCGTTCAAGGTATCGAGCGCCCACATGCCGCGCGTGATGCGCCGCACCGTAGATCCGGAGAACGCGTTGGCGTGCCAGTCGGTGGAAAGGCGCTGCACCCGGGCGAAGGCCTCCTGCGTGACGTCGCGCATCATGTCGAGTGTCAGCGGCGTGATCGCCCACCAGCCGAGAAACCGAAATATGACCAGTCCCAGCCCGAGCACGGTTATGGCAGCGAAAGCGCGCCAGGCATCGGCCGCGGCGCCGCTCCCGACGGCATCGATCATCCGCCCCGCCTGGACCGGCACGAAAACTTCGGTGACGGTCGCCACCATCATGGCCCCGCCGCAGGCCGCTGCCAGCAAAGGCGCGCGTGCCCAGTGGCGGAAGGTGAAAGTCAACACTTTGCGCAGAACCGCGGCGCGCGGGAACAGGTCTTCGTCTTGATCGGTCATGAGGTGATTCCATGCAGCTTCGCGCTGTTTCGCGTCTCGGTCGGTTCGGGCCGACTCCGACGAGTTCGGGATCGGCCAGCGAAACAGGTCCCTGGCCGGGCTCCATGCGAGTCGCTACGCTAGGGCTGGCCCGCGAAGGGGTTGTACGGATGGATCATCGTCGCCCTTCCTCGTCTCACGGAAATGCGCATGCCGCGCGCGAGGGCCGCCTTTAGCAGATCGTGCTCGCCAAGGCCAGATGAACGCAGCAAGCCGGTGCCGCCGGCGCGATGGGCCTTTGCGTTCAGCCTCTTCCCCTGCGCCACGCCGGCGGTACACGCGGGATACGGACTGTGGGCGGTTATCGAATTTGGCTATTTGTCCATCGATGCGCGGCAGGCCGGCTTGAGCGCCGCCGCGACATCCGCGAGGAGCCGGCAGCCTTTCGGCAGCGCGCCGTCCGGTAGAGCCTCCATTCTGGAGCTGCCGGAGAGACGCCACCGCCGAGGGGGATATCGCCAGATAAATATCCGCAGCCCATCACACGAAGACCAAGGGCCGGATCAGAGGAGAAGTGCATGGAAGATCCCCGCGCCATCATTGCGCGCGAGCCGATGCATTACCGGCAGGTAATCGCCGTCGCCATCGCAACCGCGCTCAACGCTCTCGACGGGTTCGACGTGCTCTCGATCAGCTTCGCCGCGCCCGGCATCGCCAGGGACTGGGGCATCGACCGTGCCGCGCTGGGCCTGGTGCTGTCGATGGAGCTGTTCGGCATGGGCATCGGCGCCTTCGTCCTCGGCAGCCTGGCCGATAAAGTGGGACGCCGGCCGATGTTGCTCGCCTGTCTGGTGATCATGGGCATCGGCATGGCAATGGCCTCCACCGCGTCGAATGTCACCATTCTCTCCGCCTATCGCCTGTTCACCGGCCTGGGCATCGGCGGCATGCTGGCTGCGACCAATGCCGTCGTCGCCGAGTGTTCGAACGCCCGCCGCCGCAACCTTACGGTCGCCATCATGGCGGGCGGCTATCCAATGGGCGCGATCGTCGGCGGTTCGGCCGCCTCGTGGCTGCTGGCAGCGACCGGCCGCTGGGAATCCGTGTTCGAGTTCGGCGCCGTGGTTACCGTCGCCTTCATTCCGCTGGTGCTCTGGCTCGTGCCGGAAACCATGGCCTTCCTGCTGCTGAAGCGTCCGGCCGGCGCGCTGGAGAAGATCAACCATACGCTGGTGCGCCAGGGCCGACAGCCGCTGGCCGCCCTGCCGCCCGCCGATCCGGTGCAGCGCAAGATGGGCGTCGGCGCGCTTTTCGCACCGGGCATGGCCAGCGTCACGATCATGCTGACCGGCACTTACTTCTTTCACATGATGACCTTCTACTTCCTGGTGAAGTGGATTCCCAAGATCGTCGTCGATCTGGGCTTTCCGGCGGCGCTGGCCGGCGGCGTGCTGGTCTGGGGCAATGTCGGGGGAGCGATCGGCTCGATCGCCGTCAGCCTGCTCAGCCAGAAGATCGGCATCCGGCCGGTGGTGATCGCCTCGATGTTCCTGGCCGCCATCTCCGTTTCGGTGTTCGGCCAGGGCGCGACCACTCTGGGCGGGCTCTCGCTGATCGCCGCCGCGGCCTGCCTCTTCGCCAATGGCGCGATCGCCGGTCTCTATGCCGTGCTGGCGCAGAGCTATCCTGCGGCCTTGCGGGCCGGCGGAACCGGCCTGGTCATCGGCGTCGGCCGCGCGGGCGCCGCGCTGGGACCGATCCTTGCCGGTCTGCTGTTCTCGGCCGGCTGGAGCCTTGCGCCGGTCGCGATCGCGATGGCCTGCGGCACACTGATCGGCGGCGTTCTCCTTTCGCTGGTCCGCTACCGCGAGAACGAAGTCGCCTGAGCGGGGGATAAAAAGATGCGGGGACGGCGGCATGCCACGCGCCGTCCCCGCCTAAAATAGCAAGACGCTCCAGAGAGGACTTTCCATGCGCTCCCCCCGCGCCTTGACACTGCTTGCCTGCGGCACTGCCGCTTTCGCCTTCCAGCCCGCCTTCGCCCAATCGGTTCCGCCGGAATCGGTCAAGACCGACGAGACCGGTACGCTCGCCACCCAGGCGCCTCCGGGCGTCCGCCCCGCCAGGTCGCAGCCCCGCCCCGCCGAAGCCATTCCCGGCGGCCGTCCCGGTCCTGCCGGGCTGCCGCAGAACATCCGCTGGACCGAGGACTGGTCCAATCCGGCCGCTGCAGACGATCCCCTGCTGGTCAAGATCAAGCACATCCCGATCGCGGGCGACGACGTGTACCTCACGCTCGGCGGAGAAGCCCGCGCCTACTACACCCGGTGGCATCGTTCCTCGCTGGGCCTGCGCGCCAACGACGACAACGATCCGCTCCAGTCGCGCCTGCGCCTGCTGGCCGATCTTCACGTCGGTGAAAACCTGCGGGCCTATCTCGAACTCGGCGACAACCGCGAATTCGGCGAGCAGTTCGCCACGCCGCCCAATCGCGACAAGCTGGACGTCTACCAGGCGTTCGTCGACGTCGCCCTGCCTCTCGGCAAGGCCGGGAAGATCACCTTCCGTCCCGGCCGTTTCGAGATGCCGCTGGGCAACGGCAAGCTGGCCGGTGTGCGCGAAGGACTCAACATGCGCTTCACCTACCAAGGCCTGCGCGCGACCTATATCCTTCCGGGCAAGCTTTCGGTGGATCTCTTCGCGGTGAGGCCGGTGCAGATCGATCCAGGCACCTTCGACGACGGCCCCAACGATGCGCAGGTCTTCCACGGCGTCTATCTCAGCGCGCCCAACCGCATCGCCGGGTTCGGAACGGACCTCTACTGGTACGAATTCAAGCGCGACCGCGCCACGCTGACCGCAGGCGTGGGCCGGGACGAGCGCAACAACTGGGGCGGCCGCTTGTGGAAGCGCGGCCCACGCTGGGATATCGACATCGAAGGCACTTATCAGAGCGGTTCCTTCATAAACAAGGACATCCGCGCCTTCGGCGCCATGTTCGAAGGCGGCTATACGTTCGGCGATGCGCCGATGCAGCCCCGCCTGGGCCTGCGCACGAACTACTTCAGCGGCGACAGGAACCCGGCGGACGGCAAGCAGGGCACGTTCGTCCCCGCTGCCGCCCGGCTGCCGCTGATCAGCGAGGCGGCCTTCTTCAGCTTCTCCAACCTCATGGACATCTACCCCTCGATCACGGTCAAGCCCATTGCGTCGATCACCATCATGGCCGGGCCGGACTTCCTGTGGCGCGCACGCAAGGGCGACGGCGTCTACATCGGCCCCTCGGGATCGAGCTTCGCGCCTTATCGCTCCAGCCGCTCGATCGGCACGGACTTCAACCTCGAAGCCTCATGGCAGGCGACCGATCGTCTGGCCTTCCGCCTCTGGGAAACCTACTTCGCCGCCAGCGACTCGTTCCAGGCCAATGGTGGCCGCAACGGCAACTATCTCGGGCTGATGGCGAACTATCGCTTCTAGCCGCATGCCCTTTCTGCGCCTCGGCTCGTCCAAGGCGCAGGAGGGTTGAGGAACACCGGAGGGTGAAGGGTCTCGGAACAATACCGAAACTCTGCAGTTGATCAGATAAGGGATCGGGCCGGGCGGCAACGAAAGGAGCAGCCAGCCATGACGAGATTGACACCGTTTCCGCAAGAGCACCGCAAGCTCGACCTTTTCACGATCGCCGGCCTTGCGGCCATGCTGTGGGTCGTGCTCATCGCCATCGCCCTGATCGTGCTCTAGGATCGTTCCTTAATCGCTCTCCGGTTCAGGTCGCGACCTTCCGCAGCGACTTCTCGATCTCGCCGCCGCAATAGGCATCTGCGTACCGCTCCCGCGAGGTCCGGGAGAGACGTGCAAGCGAAGGCATCCGCATCATCCGGTTCGTCAGGGAAGCCACGCATGGTGCCGAACGGTGCAGCAGTTCGCGGATCCGGCCGAAGCGCTCGCTCATCGTCGACCACAGCACGGCGGTAACGATATCGGCCAGCCCGGGGTTATCGCTGCCCAGCAGAGTGCCGCCGTCCTCGCCCAGTCCATGCTTCCTTCCGGTGGCTTCCCAGATCTCCATCCACCGGCCGAGACGCGGCGTGAAGTCCCGCCATTTCTCCTGCGTCCACATTTCACGGCCGCCATCCAGCGTGAGTTCGTCGATCACGTCGTTGGCGTCGTTGACGACCTTGATCGTTGCGGCACGGCTCTCGCGAGAGGTCGGGAGAAGATCCAGCGTCTCGGCCAGATAGAAGGCTATGGCGGGCATTTGCGCGATGGCGAAATGCTGCGAATTGTCCACCAGCACCGGCGGCCCCATGAACGGGACGTCCTGCCGATCGGGAGCCCTGGCCATGATTTCGCCGATCTCTTCCGCGTCATGCTCCGTCCAGGTTTTTCCGGAGAATGCCAGGATAGCGCGGATGAACTCGCCGCGAAAAGGGACGGGCCAGTAGTAGAGGTCGAAGTCGCTCATGGTCGGCAAGGCTCCTGCAGAGGTCCCGACCCGAATGCCGGTGACGCTCAGGCGTTCCAGTTGCAGGCCCGGAGCGCGCCCATCAGGGCCCTGGCGGCGGTGACTCGCTGGGAGAGGACGGCATGATCTGCTCGATCACCTTGCGGCCATCGATCTGGAGGCCGTTCTGGTCCAGTCGTACATCGACCGGCGCGCCGCCGACCTGCGTGGAGAAAACCGCCCCGCCCTTCTCCACCCGCAAGTCGCTATTCCCCAAGGGAATGTCGCCGAGATCGGGAACGTCGAGCGGTTGGACGGGGCCTTGCGGATCCGGGCTCTCGATCGCGCGCGGCCGCGGCGCGGAACGCTCGCCAAGCGCCTGCTGCATGAAGTCTCGCCATATCCGGGCCGGGATCGTGCCGCCCGAAATGCCCTTCAACGGCGTGTTGTCGTCGTTGCCGACCCAGACGCCGACCACCAGATCCTTGGCATACCCCACGAACAGGGCGTCGCGATTTTCCTGGCTGGTCCCGGTCTTGCCGTAGTTGGCGGCCTGGATTCGCGCGCCGCGTCCGGTGCCGCGGTTGACGGCACCGCGCAGCAGGGCTTCCATGTTCTCGTGAACGCCGTCCGAAAGACTGCTGCGGCCGCTCAGAAGACCATCGAACCAGCCCTCTTCCTTGGCCTTGAACGCGCTCGGCGCTACCGGGAAGCGGTTGCCGGCAATACCTGCATAGGCGGCGGTCAGTTCCATCAGCGTCATGCTCGACGTGCCGAGCGCCAGGCTGGGATCACCTTGCGGCAATGGCGCGGTGACGCCCAGCTTGCGGGCCATGTCGATCACCGCCTTGTCGCCCACCTTCTGAAAGAGGCGCACGGCCGCCACATTGCTGGACCGGGCGAAGGCATCCGCCAGCGTGATGGTCCGCGAATAGGCGCCGCCCGCATTTTGAGGGCGATAGTAGCCGATCTCGAACGGCGTGTTCTCGATCGTGTCTTCCGGCTTCCACCCTTCCTTGAGAGCGGCCAAGTAGACGAAGAGCTTGAACGTCGATCCCGGCTGACGCCGGGCCTGGGTCACGCGGTTGAACGGAGACTTGGCGTAGTCCCGGCCGCCCACCATGGCGACCACTTCGCCGTTCGGGCGCATGGCCACCAGCGCGACTTGCGCCTGGCCCAGCGGCGCGTTCTCGATCGCGCGGCGGGCGGCGGCCTGGAGGCGGGAATCGAGTGTGGTCTTGTAAGTCTGCGCGGCATAGCTCGCTTCGTCGAGTCCGCGGGCCTGCGGCAGCGCCCAGTCGGCGAAGTACGTGCCGGTCGGCAGATCGTTCTTGGAACGCACGTCGAGCCGCGGCGAGCGGATGGCGCGGGCCTGCGCCGGGGTCATGTAGCCAGCATCCACCATGGACTGGAGAACCAGCTTCATGCGCCGCTCGGCCAGATCGTAATTGTTGGTGGGCGCCAGGCGCGAGGGCGCCTTCATCAGCCCGGCCAGCATCGCCGACTGGGCCGGAGTCAGGCTCTCCGGCTTGCGATGGAAATAGTGCATCGCGGCCGCGCGCAGGCCATAGGCATTGTCGCCGAAGTACGCGTTGGAGAGATAGCGTTCGAGTATCTCGTCCTTGCTCAGCCAGGCCTCCAGCCAGAAGGCAATCAGCACTTCGCGCGCCTTACGGGTCAGGCTGCGCTCCGCCGTCAGGAAAGTGAACTTAGCCAGCTGCTGCGTGATCGTGCTGCCGCCCTGGGTGCTGCCGCCGCTGACGTTGCTCCACATGGCGCGCACGATGCCGCGCGGATCGATGCCCCAATGGCTGTAGAAGCGCCGGTCTTCGATGGCGATGAACGCCTGTATCACATGGATCGGCAGCTTCTTCACCTCGACCGGCGCATCGACGATGGCGCCGTTGCGCGCGATCGGCGTGCCGTCGGCCGCCAGCAGCGTGATCTGCGGCGGCGAGATCGGCTGCAGCGACTTCGACAGCGGAGCCGTGATCGCCAGCCAGCCGATCGTCAGGAACAGCAGCATGAGCAGGGCCGCCAGCCCACGCGAAAGCCACCACCACCGCGAACGCCGCCTCCGGGCGGGTTCCTCCGGCGGGGGCGGCTGATTCGGGGAATGGTGCGGCAGCGCATCCTGATCGGGCCGGCCTTCCGACCGGCTGTCCAGGTTATCCAACGTCAAGGCCATGTCTTCGGCTTCGCCTGCCAGTCCCTTACATCAGGCCCACCCCGGGCCGGATCTCGCCAATACGGGGTTCCTTGGCAGCTTGCGAGGCAATTGTTGTCGCAGGATCGACAAACCACCGATCGCAGCCGACGACAAACACGCTAAGGTCAGCCTTATGGCCCGCCCGCAGATCTTCCGGCATACTCCGCCGGTATAAGTTCCGCTCCTCCGGGGCTAGGCTCGGCCGCTCACTCGGGCATTCGGTATTATATGGTCCTGTAGATACGCGGCGTCCCGGCCCCGCGATACATTTCCTTCATTCCGCTGGAAGAAGGAAACGGGCGTGACGGCACTTGCGAAAATCGATGCTCCCAGGCGCGAAGACCGGCAGAACCGCGAACTGCTGACCCTGGAGCAAAGCCTCGCGCTCGATACCGAAAGCGCGATGGGACTCTATTCCGCGCACCTCAACCGGTACATGCTCCAGGTGTTCGATATCCTGGGCCTGGCACAGATGGATATCGAGAGCGCCCAGGGCGTGGAGATCGTGCTGCGGGACGGCCGCAGGATCCTCGACTACTCGGGCGGCTTCGGGGTGCTCGGGCTGGGGCACAACCATCCCCGCATCATCGGCGCCGAACGCCTGTGCCACGAACGCAAGGTGCTGGACTGCATCAAGATCGCCCCGCACAAGCTGCAAGGAGCGCTGGCGTACAATATCTCGCGCTTCCTGCCCAAGCCGCTCAACGTCTCGTTTCTGGCGGTATCCGGAACCGAAGCCAACGAAGCGGCGATGAAGATCTGCGAACGGGTGCAGACGCCCAAGGGCAAGACCAAGTTCCTCTGCTTCAAGGGCGCATTCCACGGCAAGACCCACGGGCCGCTTTCCCTCACCACGGCAACCGACGTGCAGAGCGGCTTCATCATGGGCGTCCCCAAGGAGAACGTGGTTTTCGCGACTTACGGGGATATCGCCTCGGTCCGGGACGTCATCGCCCGCGAGACCGGCGATAAGGGCAACAACATCATCGCCGGCATCGTCGAGACCATCCGCGGCACCTCCTGCCATGTCCCCCGTGCAGGCTTTCTGACGGAGTTCGCCAGAGTCTGCCGGGAAAACGACATTCTCACGATCTTCGACGAAGTGAAGGTGGGCATGGGCCGCACGGGCAAGTTCTGCGCCTTCCAGCACGAGGATGTCGTCCCCGATGTGGTGACACTTGCCAAGACGCTGGGCGGCGGCAAGCGGGAACTGGGAGCGATGGTCACGTCGCAGACCTTGTTCGACAGAGCCTATGGCAACAAGAACGACTGCAACCTCCACAGCTCCAGCTTCAGCGGCATGGGCGAAACTTGCGCGGTGGGGATCGAGACGCTCAACGTGCTTCAGGACGAGCGCCTGATCGAGCGCGCCGCCGTCATGGGCAACTACTTGCGGGATGGACTTGAGAAACTGCAGGAGAAGTACCCGCGCAAGATCGTTTCGGTGCGCGGCGAGGGCTGCTTCCAGGCGATCGAGCTGAACTTCGGGCAGCAACTCGCTGAAAAGGCGATGGACATTCGCACCAACCCGCTGTTCGTCACGTACCAGACCGTGCTGATCGGCGCGATGGCCCGTGAGCTTTACGAGCGGCACGGCATTCTCGTCCATTTCCAGCCCGGCGCGCGCGATCTCCTGCACTTCATGCCGCCCTATGTCGTCAACGAAGACCAGATCGTCCGGCTTCTCGACGCGCTGGACGATGTGCTGGGACGCGGCATCGCCGACGCCACCGTGCGCTTCGTGGTCAAGAACATCAAGCGCGTGCTGGGCTGAACGCATGGCCACCCCCGCCGAGAGGTTTATCCCTGCCGCCACCTTCGCCGCCCCCCGGCGCATCCACCGTGCCGAGGCCGGCGGAACTATCGCCTGTGCCCTGCTCATGGCCGTCTCGCTGATCCTGTACCGGCTCAACAGTCATGTCGGCATGACGGTTTGGCCGGACAGCACCCGCTATATGGGGATCAGCCCGATCCCTTACGATGCGCCGGTCTATCACTGGATGCTGGTCCTGCCGCATGCCTGGGGCGTTCCGCTGCTGACCGCCGCCTTCGCCTGGGGCATTGTGACGCTCTGTGCCAACGTCGCCCTGGTCTTCGCGTTGGTGCGGCGGGCCTCGGGAGACTGGCGCCATGCCGTCGTGGGCACCGCGCTCGTCGCGCTGGCGCCGCAGTTCGTGTCTCTCCACGCAGCCGTGATTTCAGAGCCGCCTTTCATCACCTTCGTGCTGCTGACGCTCTGGTTCGCTCTCGACTACTTTGCGCGCGGCATGCGGCGCGACCTGCTCCTGGCCTCGCTGATGCTGGGCATGGCGACGCTTACGCGGTTCACGGCCCCGCCGCTCGGTGCCGCCATCGTTCTGGTCATCCTGACCGACGCGCGCGTCTCCCTCTCGCGCCGGATCGCCGACAGCGCGGTGCTGGCCCTTCCCGGAGCGGCGCTGTTCTTCGGCTGGGTGGCGGTGAGCACTCTCACTGTCGGCCATTCGATCGGACGCGAGTTGCAGTTCTACGGCAACATGGGCGCGGCGCAGTGGTGGGCGAACCTCAAGACCACGGCGGCCTGGATCCTGCCAGACGCCGTGCCGCTGTCGATCCGCCTGGCCCTGCTGCTTGCCGTTCTCGGCTTCGGCGGGTGGCAGTTCCTGCGACAGCTGGCCGCCTGGCGCCGGGCACGCCTCGATCTCTCGTGTGAACTGCGCATAGCCTTCTCGCTGATGCTGGGCCTGTTCTTCGTCGGCTACCTTGCCTTCGTCTGGCTCTCGACGGCGCTGGAAGCGAACCTCCAGTTCGTCGGGCGATACGGCTTCCCCGCCTACGTCGTGCTGGTCATGATGGTCGCGACGCAGGCGAGCGGACTGGGCCGGCCGAGCGGCCTCAGGACCGTCTGGCTCGCTCTCGCCGCCCTGGCCGCGCTGGTCCTGCTGGGACACACCGTGCGCACGGCCGCCCGGACGCACCAGATGTTCCGCGAAGGCACCGGGTTCCTGAGCCGGGACTGGCGGGCTTCGCCCACGATCGCGGCGGTGAAAGCCCTTCCGGCGAAGGCCGCGCTCTATTCCAACGGCGCGGACGCGCTGGCCCTGCTGACCGACCGTCCGGCGCAGATCACCCCGCAGGAACGCCTGCTTCGCACCAATCGGCCCGATCCCGACAACCCGCCGGAAGCGCAGATCGCGCGAATGCAGGCACAGGCGGACGCGGGCGTGCCGGTCTACCTCGTCACGCTCGATCGGATCGACTGGCGCTTCTATCTCGCCAGCGAGGCGCGCCTCCTGCGCGAACTCACGCTCGTCCCCGCCGGTACGTTCGCCGACGGCCGCATCTATCGCGTCGCGCCCGGCGAAAGCCGGTGAAAGTTCCGCCCCCTCCCTCCGTTTCAGGAGAACCCGGAAAATGCCTACGTCTGACATGACCTCGTCCCAGACCACCCAGGCAGCCGCGAGGGCGGGCAGGACCGCGAGACTGCGCGACTATCTGAGCCTGGCACGCTTCGATCACGCCACCAAACACGTCTTCGTGATCCCCGGCCTCATCCTGGCCTATGCCTTGCGCGAACCCTCGCTTCTGGATGCGCCGCCCCGCATCGCCGCCGGTTTCGTGGTGGCCATCGCGATCGCCTCGGCCAACTACATCATCAACGAATGGCTGGACCGCGAATCCGATGCCCATCACCCGAGCAAGCATCATCGCACGGCGGTCTCGCTGCATCTGTCGCCGGGGATCGTCTACCTGCAATACGCGGCCTTCGCCGCTTTTGGCCTGGCGCTGGCGTCGTGGCTGGGCACGGCGTTTCTGGTGATTTCGGCGGTCTTCCTGGTTTCGGGCCTGATCTACAACGTCCAGCCGCTGCGCTCGAAGGACCGGTCGTTCCTGGACGTGATCTCGGAGTCGGTGAACAATCCGATCCGCCTGACGCTGGGATGGCTGATGATGGATCCCTCCAGCATGCCCCCGGCCAGCCTGCTGCTGGCCTACTGGGCCGGCGGCGCTTTCCTGATGGGATCCAAGCGCCTGTCCGAATACCGCGACATCACCGCGATGGTCGGGATCGAGACGCTGACCCGCTACCGCAAGTCCTTCGCCGGCTATACAGCGGAGAGCCTGGCGGTGAGTTGCCTGGTCTATGCCATGCTGTCCTCGTTCTTCCTCGGCGTGTTCCTGATCAAGTACCGGGTCGAATATATCCTGGCCTTTCCCTTCATCGCCGGCCTGTTCGGGTGCTATCTCTGGCTGTCCATGCTGCGGGACTCCATAGCCCAGCGGCCCGAACGCATGTTCCGCTCCCGGCGGCTGATGACCACGCTAGCAATCACCGTAGGCGTGCTCCTGGCCCTGTCGTTCATCGATCTGCCGAGCCTGACCGCGCTGTCCAACCGCAGCTTCACGCCGGTCGACATGCTGCCCGAACGTGACCGGTAAGGAGGCGATACCGTGAACGACGTCGTCTGGAGCAAAGTGCGGCTGGTGGTCTTCGACCTGGACGGCACGCTCTACGATCAGCCGCCGCTCCGCCGTGCCATGGCAATCGAACTGGCCCGGCACAGCCTGCGCCGTCGCAGCCTGCGCACGGCCGAGACGCTGCGCGCCTTTCGTCAGATCCGCGAACTGCTGGGCGAGGTCCAGGGGGACGATTTTCCCAACGAACAGTTCCGCCTCACCTCGCGGCGCTGCGGCTGTTCCGAAGGGGAAGTCCGCGCTCTGGTGGAAGAATGGATCGAGCGCCGCCCACTCGCGCATCTGCCGCGCTACAAGGCGCAGGGGATCGATGCGCTGTTTGCCGCCTTGCGCGCCACCGGGCGGCGGATCGCCATATGGTCCGACTATCCGGTCCACGCCAAGCTCGCGGCGCTCGGGCTGCAGGCCGACCATGTCCTGTGGTCAGGCGATCGCGGCGTGGGCCGGCTCAAGCCCGATCCGGCAGGCCTGCTCGCGCTGCTGGAGGCGGCCGGTGCCACGCCGGAGGAAACCCTCGTCATCGGCGACCGCAAGGACAGAGACGCCGCCGCTGCCGCCGCCATCGGCGTGCGGGCGCTCATCCGCAGTCCGCGACCGCAAGGCCATGCCATGTTCCGACGCTTCGACGATCCCGCGTTCGCGCCCGTCCTGGCCGAAGCCCGCCATGTCTGAGGGCGCCCGCGACGAAACCGATGCGCTTGCCCGCTGCGTCGGCGCCATCGTCGATGTCCTGATCGACGAATCCCGGCCCGACCTGCCTCCGTGCGATCGCCGGACGGTCGTGGACTACGTCCGCGCGACCCTGGCCGCCATGCCGGACCATTTCAGGCTGGGCTTCCGCCTGCTCGCCCTGGCCTTCGACATCACCGCGCTGCCGGCGCACGGTCATCGCTTCTCCCGGCTGGCCCCGGCGGAGCGCCGCGCCCATCTCGAAGCTTGGCGCGGCTCGCGGCTCGGCTTCCGGCGCTCCATGATCGCCTTCTATACCACGTTCGCCTGCTACGGCCTCTATTCCCTGCCCCGCGCGCAAGACCGTGCGCCTGTCGCCAAGATCGCGGCATGATCCTGCGCGACCGCAGCGGCTCGGGCGAGATCGAGACCGAGATCCTAGTGATCGGTTCCGGCCCCGGCGGGGCGGTGAGCGGCACGCTTTTCGCGCAATCCGGCAGGCAGACGACCATGGTGGAGGAAGGCGATCACCTCGCCCTGGAAGCCGCGCCGCACTTCTCGCGCGAGGAGATGCTGCTCAAGTACCGCAATGCCGGCGTCGGTGTGGCGCTGGGGCGGAACAAGCTGGCCTGGGTGGAGGGGCGCTGCGTCGGCGGCGGGAGCGAAGTCAATCGCGGCCTCTATCACCGGACGCCGGGGTACATTCTCGACGATTGGCGCCGCCGCTTCGCCGTTCACGATCTCGACCTGGCGGCGATGGCACCGCACTTCGCCGCTTGCGAGGAAGTCGCCAGGGTCGAATATGCCGGGAGTGCCGCGTCCGACATGTCCCGCCGGCTCCAACAGGGCGCCCAGGCGCAAGGCTGGCTGGCGATCGAGGCGCCGCGTCTCTATCGCTACGACCGCGATCAGGGGGGCGGTGTAAAGCAATCGATGTCGGCCACGTTCGTGCGCCGCTTCATCGAGGCCGGCGGCGCCTTGCTCCCGGCCACCCGGATCGACCGGCTGCGGCGGATGAATGGCCGCTGGATCGCGGAAGGCAGCCGGCGCGGAGAAGACGGCAAGCGGCGGCCGGTGACATTCCGGGCCAGAACGGTGGTTGCTGCCTGCGGAGCGGTGCAGACGCCCGCGCTGCTGCGGCGTTCGGGCCTGTCCCACAATATCGGCAATAGCCTGCGTTTCCACCCGATGGTCAAAGTGGTCGCCGAGTTCGACCGCGACGTGAACCAACCGGGAGATTTCGATCCGGTCCATCAGGTCAAGGAGTTCGAGCCGCGCTTCGGAATGGGCTGCTCGATCAGTACGCCGGCCATGCTCGGCGTCGCGCTCTCCAGTCGCCCCGGCCACTGGGACCTGGTGGCGGAGCGCTGGCGGCGCATGGGCATCTATTACGTCCAGTCCGGCGGCGGCGAGGCCAGCGTGCGCAACCTGCCCGGCTTCGAGGATCCGATCGTGCGAGTCCGCTTTTCCCAAGGCGACCTTTCAGTACTGGGCGAAGGTCTGCGCAGGCTGTGCGAGGCCCTCTTCGCTGCCGGCGCGCAGCGGATCTATCCCTGTCTTGCAGGCTATCCGGACCTCCATTCGCCGGGCGACCTCGTGAACCTGCCGGCGGTGCTGCAAGCCAGCGACGGCAGCGTCACCTCGGTCCACGTCTTCTCCTCCTGCCCGATGGGCGAGGACACCCGGCGCAGCGCCGCCAACTCCTTCGGGAAAGTCCACGGCACGGACGGGCTCTACATCAACGACGCCTCGCTTCTCTGCGGGCCGACATCGGTCAACCCGCAAGGCACGGTGATGGCCGTGGCCCATCGCAACGCCGCCGAGGCTCTCGCCCGCCGCTTCCGCTGAGCAACGCGGCGGCGAGCGGCTCACTGCGCGCGCAGTGCGAGCAGCGGCGCCTCGCGCCGGGTCGTCATCAGCCAGCCCACGGCGAAAAGAGCAGTCGGCAGCCAGAGCATGACATGCGCAAGCAGGATGATCGCCGTCGCCGGCTCCGCAGCCACGCCCACCGCGCGGTACGACAGCATACCGAAGAATTCATAGGAACCGAAGTGTCCCGGCAAGGCGGGAACCAGCGTACCAAGGGTGGAGAAGGCAAAGGCCACCAGCGGTTTCGACCAGTCCGGCAGCGCGCCGCCAAGGCTTACCCAGGCGCCCAGCATGACCAGGCTTTCCAGCAGCCAGAGCGCGAAGGACAGCAGGACCATACCGAGAACGCGCAAGGGATCACCGGTGCCGCGCACGGCCTGAGCCAGGGACCGGGCCGCATCGGCCAGGCGCACGACCAGCGGCAGCGCAAACCGTCGTTCGCTCCAGCCCGCGGCAGCCTCGATGGCGCGGGGGGACAGCAGGACGAACAGGCTCGCGGCGATCGCGAGAACGGTGACCAGGCGAATCTGGGTCAGGATTTCGTCCGGCACGGCGCTATCGACCAGGCTCAGCGCCAGCCCCGCGACCATCAGGATCGATACCAGATCGAGCACTCGCTCGACCACCATGGCGCCCAGGACATGTCCCATCGGCAAGGCGAAGCGGCGATGGAACCAGTAGACGCGGAATACGTCGCCCAGGCGAAACGGCAGGATGTCGCTGATCCCGAAACTCGCGACGAAAGGCGCGACGCTGGGCCGGAGCGGCACGCGCTGCCCTTTCGGGTCGAGCAGCATGCGAAAACGCCAGGCGCGAAGCAGGAAGTCGAAAGCGTAGGCCAGCAGCGCCGGGAGCAGCGGCGGCCAGCTCGCCCGCGCCAGGAGAGCGCCCACCGCCGCCATGTCCACGGAAGTCCAAAGCAGCGCGAGAAAGGCGATGCCGGCCAGTGCCCCCGAAATGAAACGCAAGCCATCACGCGCGGTGTCTGCCGTGGAAGACTTTGCCGCCATGGTCAGGCGGTGTCGCTGATCTGCGATTGATATTGCACGAACAGGGTCGCCAGCGTGGTCCGGCTCGAAATGTCGAGCTTGCGGTAGATGTTGTGGAGGTGGATGCTGACCGTGCCCTCGGTCGATCCCACCATTCCGGCGATCGCCTTGTTGGAAAAACCTCGGCAGACCAGAGCGCTGATCTCCTTCTCACGCGGAGTGAGACCGGCGATGTCGCTGCGAATGTCCACGCCCCCGCCCCGCCTGGCCTTCGTGACGAGATCCTCCGGGAGCCACTTCCTGCCGGCGATCACTTCGCGCAGGCAGTCGAGCAGCGAGTCCGAAGCATAGTCCTTCAGCAGCAGCCCCCAGACGCCCAACCCGATCGCCTCGGCAATCTGCCGACCGGTCATCGTCGCCGACAGGAAGATCACGCGCACGGGCAAGCCGGCTTCCCGAATGGCGCGCAGGATGGCGAGCCCACCGACGTCCGGCATCGACACGTCCAGCACGGCGACGTCGGGCTTCCGGTCGCGGATCACCGCCAAGGCCCGCGTGCCGCTACCGGTCGCTTCCACCAGATCGACCTGCGGCATGGCCTGGAGCAGGTCGGCAAGCCCTCGCAGCAGCAAGGGATGATCGTCGGCGACGATGACGCGGCAGGCCTGCGCCTGCACGGTGGTCATGCCGCCACTTCCAGCGGAATTACCACGGTGACGCGCAGGCCGTCCGAACTGTCGTCCAGCGCGATTGATCCGCCAAGCTGCATCGCCCGGCTCCGGAGCGAGGCCGGGCTCACGCCCCCTGCCCGCCCGAGGCCGCGGCCATTGTCCGCCACGCCGAGTTCCAGCGCGCTCCCCACGCGGCGGGCTTCCAGAGCCACCCGGGTTGCCGCGCCGTGCCGCACCGCATTGGCCGTCGCTTCCGAGAACAGCGCGATGACCTCCTCGACGAGATTGCGGGGAAGCTGGGTCGCGCGGCCATGCCAGTCGAACGCGACGGAGACGCCCCATTTCTTTTCCAGGAGGTCCGCCTGACGCCGCAGGTCCTCCACCATGTCGGTCGGCAGATCGGCGTCGACGTCGCGCTGCTTTTCAACGAAGCGGCGAATGCGCCGCTGCTGCTCCGTCACCAGTTCCTCGATCGCCTTGAGATCCTGAGCCGCCGCCGGCTGGCGCGCGGCAAGCCCGCGCAGCTTCAGGCTGGTCGCCGTAAGATCCTGGAGCACACTGTCGTGAAGATCCTGAGCGAGACGGCTGCGTTCCTCCGCGCGGGCGCTGTCGGCGCGCCGCGCCACCAGTTCGACGTGTTCCAGTTCGGAACCGGTCCGCGCGGCGATGATCTCGGTAAGCGCCAGAGCATCCTCGGGACGCCCGTCGGGATCGATCACGATCATCGCGCCGCGAAACCGCAGTCCGGAGAAGCCCGAGCGGACGGCATAGTCGTGCGGCCGCGGCCGAGGCAGGCCGAGCACATCGAGCACATGCGTCAATCCGGCCATCTCGACGGAACTCACCAGGCTGGCGCGTGCGCGGTCCATGAAATCCAGCCGCGTTTCCGCAAAGACGCTGCGGAAGGTCGCTGGATCGAGCGGCAGGAGGCGCAGCCCCTCCCGGCGCCAGTGCGCGATGAAGCCGGTGGGTTCGTCCTGCTCGCGCCAGATCAGAATCAGGCTTTCGCAGCCGGTGATCGCGCCCGAATGGCCGCAAAGCTCGGCAAGCCATCCGCGCTGGTCGCCGACCCCCGCATCCATCGGCCAGCTTGCCAGCCGGGCCAGCCTTTCCCGGCTGCTCTCGCGATAAGCGCCGAAGTAGCCCAGGAGGATGGCGCAGACGAGGAAGTAGACGGAACGGATGATCAACACGTTCAGTTCGGACTCGCCGTCCAGGATATCGGGAATGCCGACCGCGAACAGTACGAGTTCCAACATCACCGCACCGAGCAACGCGCCCATGAAGCCCCAGCGTACCGTCATCGCCAGCAAGGTGAAGGGCAGGAACGAGAAGAACGGACTGGTCAGTTCGTTGGTCAGGAAAGCGAGCCAGCCAAGGATCGCGGTATCGAGTGCATGAACGGCGAAATGGACCGGACTGTCCACCGGACGCCGGATCGGCACCGCCACGAGCGCGATCGCCATGACCAGATAGATGGAGAGGACGTCCTGCGCCTCCGTCCGGTAGCGGGTGGGCTGCGTGGGATCGAGGTAAATGGCGACGACCGCGAAGATCGCCGTGAACAGGCGTCCATAGCTGATCAGCCGATTGGGGTCGGTGACCAGCAGGGCATTGCGGGCCCAGCTCAGGCCGGAAGTCGTCGCATCGAAAGTCCGCCCCATGTTTCCTCGTTCCTCGCGCGCGCGGCATGCACGGCCGGAGCGTTGCAAACAGCTACTAAGCTGCCGCAATCCGGTCGAGTCAGCCTTCCTGCTGATCGAGCGGCGAAAAGGGATATGCGCGGATGCCATAGGCGGAAGCGGTTGACGCTTTCGAGCGGAGGCCGTAACGACCGCCGCAGCATCAAGAGTCGGGATCGTGCCCGGCACCAACCTGCTCCCGAGCAAGGTGGTACCTCCGCAGACATGTGGAGGGATGTGGCCGGACCGGCAACAATCGGGTTATCCAGCTGCATCGCCGTCGTTCTTTCCCGGCCCGTGACCTCGATCGCGTGTCAGAAGGAATATAGCATGTCCCGTCATCCCTCCACCGCTACCGAGCGGCCCATCCCGGCCCAGCAGTTCGCCAGCGACAACTATGCGGGCATCTGTCCCGAGGCCTGGGCGGCCATGGAAGCGGCCAACCTGGGCTCGGCCCCGGCTTATGGCGAAGACGAGTGGACCCGGCGCGCCGCGGACGCCTTTCGCACGCTGTTCTCCGCCGACTGCGACGTCTACTTCGCCTTCAACGGCACCGCCGCCAACTCGCTGGCGCTGGCCGCGCTGTGTCAGTCCTATCACTCGGTGATCTGCTCCTCTTCCGCCCACGTCGAGACCGACGAATGCGGCGCGCCGGAATTCTTCTCGAACGGCTCCAAGCTGCTGGTCGCCCAAAGCACCGACGGCAAGCTCACGCCGCAGGCGATCCGCGCGCTTGCCAACGGCCGGTCGGACATTCATTTCCCCAAGCCGCGCGTTGTCACCATCACGCAGCCGACTGAAACGGGGCAGGTCTACACCATCGCGGAGATCGAGGCGATTTCGGCGACATGCCGCGAACTCGGCCTGAAACTGCACATGGACGGCGCCCGTTTCGCCCATGCCTGTGCCGCGCTGGGCTGCTCCCCGGCGCAGATCACATGGCAGGCCGGGGTCGACGTGCTGTGTTTCGGAGGCACCAAGAACGGCATGGCCGCGGGCGAAGCGGTCATCTTCTTCGACCGCGCCCTGTCGGAGGACTTCGCCTATCGCTGCAAACAGGCCGGCCAACTGGCCTCGAAGATGCGCTATCTGTCGGCGCCGTGGATCGGCGTCCTGGAGAGCGGCGCCTGGCTGGAAAATGCCCGTCACGCCAATGCCTGTGCGCGCCGCCTTGCCAAGGCGGTGGCGGGCATGGACGGCCTTGAGCTGATCTTCCCTGTCGAAGCGAACGCCGTGTTCCTCTCCGCGCCCGAGCCGGTGTTGGAAGGGCTGCGCCGGCGCGGCTGGAAGTTCTACACGTTCATCGGCGGCGGCGCCCGGTTCATGTTCGCCTGGGACGCCGATCCCGAGCAAGTGGACAGCCTGGCTGCCGACGTGGTCGAACTCGCCCATGCGCATGCCGAGCCGCTGGTCGCCGCCTGAAGGTGGTCGTACGCTGGAAAAAATCGTCACGGCTCCGCTCTGGAGCCGTCCGACCTTTGCGCCTTCCGACTGAACGGCTATTGCGACTTCCGCGCGGCACCCTGACCCGGCGCGATTGCGCCTGGTCTCGCGATGCCGCATGCGGCCGCTATGTGCAGCACCTCTGCGCCGCAGCCGACGCCGACCTGAAGGATTGGGTGGAGCACGGCGCCAGGATCCTGGTCGGCGGCAGCCTGCAAAACATGGCCCCGCCGTCGACGGCGCGCTGCGCTTGGCGACGAGAGGCTGAAGCGATCGCCGAAGCCGGCCTTTACCGCCGCGACATCTAATGACAGCTTGGACGGCCGAAACATTCCGAAACCATGCAGCAATCCGTCGGCAGAGCAATCCTGAGCACAATGCGCTAAACCTGCGTAAACGGAGAGGAACCGGCCATGGTCCGTAAGCGTAACATAGCTCCAGGGTGGATGCTGCCGCTGCTGCTCGCAGGCTCCATGCTCGCGGCGGGCGTTGCCGTCGCTTTCGTCCTCACCCTGGAATGACGTGAACCCGGCTGCGGCCGGCAACCGGCCCAGGCATCCGCCGAAGCCGCACCAGGAGTTTGATTTGCCGCATGGTACGCCTCTTGTCGCCACAGTCGTCGCCGGTCTCGTCGCGGCCTTCGCCATGGGCGCCCTTGCGCATCGGCTGAAGATCTCGCCGGTAGCGGGCTACCTCTTCGCCGGCGTGCTGGTGGGGCCGTTCACGCCCGGCGTCGTCGCCGACAGCGCTTTGGCCAACGAACTGGCCGAACTCGGCGTTATCCTGCTGATGTTCGGCGTCGGCCTGCATTTTTCCGTGCGCGACCTGCTCTCCGTAAGGAAGATCGCCCTGCCCGGCGCCGTGCTCCAGATCGCCTTGGCCACCGCGCTGGGGGCAGGACTTTCGGCATGGCTGGGGTGGAGCCTGGCCGCCGGTCTCGTCTTCGGACTTGCGCTTTCCGTGGCGAGTACGGTGGTTTTGCTAAGAGCGCTGCAGCTCGGCAAACTGCTGGAGACGGAGCGCGGCCGCATTGCGATCGGATGGCTGATCGTCGAGGATCTGGCGATGGTGCTGGTGCTCGTCCTGCTGCCCGCGCTGGCCGGTCTGGCGAACGGCCGCGCCCAGTCGAGCGTCGATCTAGCCTGGATGGTAGGGCTGACCCTGGCCAAAGTCGGCGGTTTCATCGCGCTGATGTTGATCGTCGGCAAGCGCGTTATCCCCGCCGCGCTGCACTGGGCGGCGCATACCGGCTCGCGCGAGCTGTTCCGCCTGGCCGTGCTTGCCATCGCCCTCGGCGTCGCCTTCGGTGCGGCCTATTTCTTCGACGTGTCCTTCGCGCTCGGGGCGTTCTTCGCAGGCATGGTCATGGGTGAAAGGCAGCTCAGCCGCCGCGCCGCGGAAGAGACGCTGCCGCTACGCGATGCCTTCGCCGTACTGTTCTTTGTTTCCGTCGGCATGCTTTTCGATCCTGCGGTCGTGTTGGAGCAAGGCTGGGCAGTGCTGGCGACCGTGCTGATCGTCGTCGTCGGCAAATCGCTGGCCGCCGTCGCCATCGTGCGGTTCTTCGGCCATCCTCTTCACACCGCGCTGACGGTGGCGGCGGGACTTGCCCAGATCGGCGAGTTTTCCTTCATGCTGGCGGCTCTGGGCGTGCAACTGGGCGTCCTGCCCGAAGCCGGACGCGACCTCATCCTTGCCGGCGCGATATTCTCCATCTTCGCCAATCCGCTGCTGTTCCGCTGGCTGGCGGGTCGGCACAGCGTGGTGCCCTCCATCGCAAGCTCTGAGCGGGAACGGCGGGCAGCCGATGACGGTCCGGTCAGCGAGCGCGTCGTCCTCGTGGGCTACGGCCGGGTCGGGCGCCTGGTGGCCGATGGGCTCGCACCGTCGACCAGGCGCTTGGTCATCGTCGAGGAACGCGCCGACCTCGTCCAGCGGGCGCAAGACCAAGGCCGCGAGGCTGTCGCCGGCAATGCCTCCAACCCCGATGTCCTTGAAGAAGCGGGTATTCGGGAGGCTACGCGGCTGATGATCGCGATCCCCGAAGGCTTCGAGGCGGGCGTTATCGCCCAGCGCGCTCGCCAGCTCAATCCGGAGATAGAGATCCTGGCCCGCGCGCACTCGGACGAGGAAGTCGATCACCTCCGCAGGATCGGTGCCGATCATGTGGTCATGGGTGAACGCGAGATCGCCCGCAGGCTGCTCGAGCTTCTCGAATCGTCGCGGCGGCCCATCGGAAACGTAGCGGTCTGATCCCTTGGAGGCCCTGCACTGCCATGGCCGGCAAGCGCCCGCGATTGTTGCCGTACTGTGTGCTTCCGGGGCCTCTTCGCGAAAGACGCTCATCCGGAAGCGCTCACCTGGTGGATTCTCCGTAACCTGTCCGAAGGGGTCTCGCAAAAGCGTGTTAGCTACCACGGCCATAAGGTCTTAGCGCTTAGAACATTCGAGAAGAACCGGGCCACTCGCAAGAGCGACTTACCGGTGAGACGCGTTCCTGTACCCTTGGGCGAGGGGCAGAATGCGGAGACAAGTCATGGAAAAGCCCGATATCTTCACCGGACCGCAAGGCGAGGGCGATCGTCGCGCTTTCCTGGCTGCCTGTGGCAAATATGGACTGCTCGTGCCGCCCAGCATGACCATGCTGCTGTCGACGACACTCACCTCCCCGGCGATCGCCAGATCGGGTGGCCAAGCCGGAGGGGGCAGTAGTAGTGGTGGTGGTGGTGGTAGTGGCGGCGGCGGAGGAGGAGGATCCAGCGGCGGGCGCGGCGGTGGCGGAGCTGGCGGCGGAGGAGGAGGCGGTCCCATCGCGCGGGCCAAAGACATCTGCAACACCGGAGAGGCCTCTACCGAAACGCTTGGTGATCGTAACCAGCTTGCCGATGCGCAGGACCGGGAAGCGCGCGCGAGAACCTGGAAAGCGACCTGCTGCAGCGACCCGGAACCGGTCCTTCGCCCACGCCCCTTCCTGGCGCGGATGCAGGAGAAGCTCGGCAAAAGTCCTAACCGCCTGCCGAATTCGTCGTGTCAGCGGGTTTAGGACGGCGCTTCAAGGCAAAGGTGCCTTAGCGTTCGCGCATGGCCTCCTTCGCCTTGTTGATCGGTTTCATCAGGTACTGCAGAACGGTCTTACGGCCGGTTCTGATTTCCACCGTCGAGACCATGCCGGGCATGATCGCATATTCGTGCCCGTTTTTCGCCCGCAAGGTCGAGCGCTGAGTACGGACATAGACGCGGTAATAGACCTGATCGCGATGGACTTCGTCCTGCAAGGTATCGGGCGAGATGCGATCGACCGTTCCCGCCAGCGTCCCGTAGATCGACGGATCGTAAGCGGTGATCTTGACCGTCGCAGGCTGGCCGGGGCGGATGAAGGCGATGTCCCGAGGGGATATCCGGGATTCGATCAGAAGCTGATTTTCCAGCGGCACGATTTCCATCAAGGATCCGCCAGGCTGGATCACCCCGCCGATCGTGGTCACCTCCAGGTTCTTCACGATGCCGCGCACCGGCGAATAGAGCACCGTCCGGTCGAGCTGATCGCGGCGGCCGCCGATCACTTGCGTCACCTGGTCAAGTTCCGCACGCGCCTTGGCATAATCGGCGCTGGCGTCGATCACGTATTGATTTCGCAAGGAGTCCAGCTTGGCCTGGATCTCGTTTTCCTGCCGGCGGAGCTGGATGATCTCCACCTGGTTGGCCGCGCCGAGTTCGACCAGCGGCTCCGTCATGGAAAGCTGGCGACGCGTCAGTGAGAGCGACTGGCGCAGGCTGGCGGTCGCCACGTCCAGGTTCTGACGCCGCGATCGCATCAGTTCCATCTCGCGTGCGACCAGGCCGGGCGTGTCCTGCACGGCCTTGGGGAAGTTCGGGCTGCCGCCGTTGATCTCGGCTTCGAGCCGCGCTGCCGTGGCTTCCAGGGTACGCGCCTTGGCTTCCGCCTCCCCGAGCATCGAACTGAAGCGCGCCTGGTCCAGGCTGGCCAGCTTTTCGCGCGGTTTGACGATGTCCCCTTCGTGCACGAAGATCCCGTTGACGATGCCGCCTTCCAGGCTCTGGATGATTTGCGAACGCGACGGGGGCGTCACCTTGCCCGGTCCCACCGCAACCTCATCGAGGACGCCGAAGTAGCTCCAGATCAGGAAAGCCAGGATGCCGACCGAGAGGATCGGGATGATCCGCAGGCGCCCGACCGTTCGCAGCCAGCGACTGTCCTCTTCGCCGCGCAGACCTTCCAGCAGGCCGCCGCCGGCCATCGCCGATGCCGCATTGCCGCGCGTCATGCCCGCTTCTCCCTGATCCCGGCCGGACCGGCCAAGGCGGCAAGAACCGTCTCTTTCGGTCCGTCCAGCGCGATACGGCCGGAATCGATCACCACGATGCGGTCGACCAGGTCGAGCAGGCCGGGGCGGTTTGTCGTGACGACCAGTGTGCGGCCGCGGAGCCACTGCCCCAGGTTGGACACCAGCGCCCGCTCGCTGATGTCGTCCAGCGGCGCGGAAGGTTCGTCGAGCAGAAGGATATTGCTGTTACGCAGCAATGCGCGCGTGAGAAGCAAAGTCTGCCGCTGGCCGCCGGACAGACCGGCGCCGCCTTCCTGAAGCAGCAGATCCAATCCCTGCGGCTGGTTCTGGACCAGCGCCAGCCCGCCGGTCACCGCCAGGGCGTGCAGGATCTGCTCGTCGCTCACGCCCGGGGCACCGATCATCAGGTTTTCGCGGATCGTGCCGAGAAACAACTGCGCCCCCTGCCCGAGGTACGCCGTATCTCGCCTTATATCGACCGGATTGATCAGGGTGATGTTTGTCCCATCCAGCAGCACTTCTCCGCTCGTCGGCCAGGCCAGGCCGGATAGCAGCCGCAGCAGGGTGGACTTGCCGGCACCGATGCGTCCCAGCAGGGCCACGCGCTCTCCGGCCCGGATCGACAACCGGTCGACTTTCAGGGCGAGCGGCCCGTCGGGATCGTAGGCGTATGTCAGGTCCTTGACTTCGTAATAGCCGTTGAGCCTGGCGCGGCGCAGCAGGCCGCGTTCGGGATCGTGGTCCACGGGCTTGTCGAAGAGATCCTCCAGCCCTTTCATCGCCACTTTGGCGTTCTGCCAGCGCGTGAAGATCTGGCCGAAGGGCACGAACAGGACCAGCGCCCTGCTGGTCAGGATGGAGCAGGCGATCAGCGCGCCCATCGTCATGTCCCCTTCCATGACCTTGAAGGCGCCGGCCACCACCACGGCGGTATAGGCCAGTTGCTGCAGGGTCTGGGTCCAATTGACGAACAGGGCCGAAAGGAAGCGCTGTTCCGCACCGACGCGGGTGCCGGCCAGGGTAAGGCGTTCCCACAGCGACTGGAAGCGCGCCTCCGCCTGCGCCGACTTGATCTCGTCGATCCGCTCGATCGATTCCACGAGGATGGCGTTGCGCAGGGCCCCTTCGCGCATGCCCTCGGTCGCGAGCCGCGCCAGCGGTCGCTGGAGCAGCAGCCCAGGCAGCAGGATCAGGGCCGCCGCGCCGATCAGCACGAAGGTCAGCTGCCCGGCCAGGAAGGCGAAAAGCACCAGGAACAGCAGGATGAACGGCAGATCGATCATCGCCGACACCGTGGTCGATGTCAGCATCTCGCGGATCTGCTCCACGTCGCGAAGCTGGGCGATCAGCGAACCGGTGGAGCGCGGACGCGCATCGTTGCGGATGTCGAGCGCCCGAGCGAATATGCGAGAGGAAATCGCCATGTCCGCTCGCCGCCCGATACGGTCGACCAGCTGCACCCGCGCCGTGCGCAGCAGCAGTTCCAGGAAGAGCGCCATGCCCGTGCCCAGCGCCAGCACCCATAGGGTCGGGATCGATTGCGCCGGGATGACCCGGTCCCACACCTGCATGGCGAACAGCGAGGTGGCGAACGTCAGCAGGTTGCCGAAGACGGAGCCCAGCACCACTTCGCCATAGCCGCGCCGGTCGGCCATGATGATGTCCCAGAGCCAGGACCGGGACGGCGTTCGCAGAAATTCGTCCAGGCGTGCATCGCGCGAACGGGTGGACAGCGGCTCAACGAAACCGACCCGGCCCGTGGTGCGCGGGCGGAAGCTCTCCAGCGAGATCTCGACCGGCGCATCGTGCCGCATGCCGGACATGGAGACGCGCACGTTCTGCCCGTCGCGCGCGTGAAGTATCGCCGTGCCCTGATCGTCCAGTTCCACGATGGCGGGAAGCAGGAGCTGGGGCACATCGTCGAGCCGCATGTTCACGATCTGAAAGTCCAGCCCCGACAGCCGCGCGGCGTGGATCAGCGTCTTCTCCGCGCTCATGCCTTCGGACCAGTAGAGCCGGTTCGCCAGTTCCTGCGCGCCCACCGGCACGCCCTTCAGGGTGCCGAGCGCAGCGACGGCGGAGGTCCAGGGCGGGTGGACGATCTCGGCACTGTCAGCCATCGAAGTCTTCCTCTTCACGCAGACGGGCGGGCAGGCCGAGCGAAGGCCGCAGGGTGCCGCTGACGTTTTCGAAACGGACGCGCGCTTCCATGATGTCGTATTGCGCGGAAATGCGGGCGCTGGCGGCGCGGTAGACTTCGAGCTGGGTGTTCAGCAGCTCGGTAAGGGTCCGTTTGCCGAGCTTGTATTCTTCGAAGAAGATGCGACTGGCGGTAACCGCCTGTTCCTCCTGGTGCGTGTAGGCGGATATCCTGGCATGGCCCGCCCGGATTTCCTGCCGGGACGCAAGCGCCTTGCCGCGCGCTTCGAGCACGACGGCATCCCGCGTCGCTTCGGCAGCGCGGCGATCCTCTTCCGCCGCCTCGATCAGGTAATGGTTGCTGCGGCGATAGAGATCGCCGGTAACCGTCACCATGCCGGCGAAGGAATTGTCGCGCGTATTGTAGCTGTAGTTATTGCGGGTGTAGCCCATTTGCAGCCCCAGGCGCGGATAGCGCTCAGCCCTGGCCTGGCCGATCTTCGCGGCGGCGGCATGTTCGGCTTCTTGCGTGGCGACGACCGATGGCAGCCTGTCGTAGTCGGGCTCGTCCTCACCGGTCTCGAAACGCGATATCTGCGCGGCAGGATCCTCGTAGCTTTGCGGAAGGTCTCCGATCAGGTTGAGCAGACCAGACTGGGCCACCGCGAGTGCCGTTTCCGCCTGGATCGCCTCGCCGCGGGAACTTTCCACGCGCACGTCGGCCAGCATGAGATCCGACTTGTCCGACACGCCCGCGTTCACGCGCAGGCCGATCAGGTGACGGAGACGTTCGAGTTCCGCGACCTGTTTTCGCGCTTCGATCGAAAGCAGCTCATAGCGTTTCACCTGGAGGAACGCCAATGCGCCCTGCTCCGCCAGTTGATCCGCCACCGATTCCAGCTCGTAACGGCGCTGCCGCATGGTCGAGCGCGCGGCGCCGATCTCTCCTTTGGAACGGCCGAAATCCCAGACCTGTTGCTGAAGGTAGACGCTCGGCCCGGCCATGTTCTCGTTCAGGCCGGACGTATTTCGGCCGGACAGCATGTTGGGCCCCAGGTTGGCCTGGTAGGAAACCTGGGGATACCAGGCGGACTTGGCGGCACCGAGGTCGGCCCGACCGCGTGCGAGTGCCGCGTTCGCTCGCGACACTTCAGGGTGGCGCAGAAGAGTCAAAACAACCGCATCGGACATATCTAGATGCGGAGGAACACCGGGCACGCCCGTTTCCTCCGCTTCCTGGCCGACAGGCTGCAACGCGGGCAGGCCGGGGGTGGGTGCTGCGGCTGATACCTGTTCAATCTGCGAAGCCACGGGCGCCGGCTCGCCTGCCGCTCCTGACTGTGCGCTCAGCGGCGGCAATTCGCCCGACGCCGCGACCTTACTTTTGTATTCCCGTTCCTCTGCGTGACATCGACTTCCCACGATGGCCAGGACGGCGATCCCCACCGTCCCGGCACCCCTCCATTCCGTAAGCGCCATGCTCCCCTTTCGTTATCCAGATCGATGGCAGGAATTGCGCTCAGACGACGACCATCACCGGATGATCGACGAAGACATCCGTCGTTCCGAGCGAGTAGTGGTTGTACGCTTCTCCATTGATCAAGGTTTGCCCCTGGAACACCGCGCCCGTCATCGTGACACTGTCGTTCTGATCGCCGTTGATGGTGAGCTGGTGGCTGCCTTCCGTCGCGCGAATTACACCCGCTTCGGTGAGATTGATGCGTCGTCCCGCGTCGCCCATGCCCAGGTTGATCACCTCTATATTGCGGATATTGTTGGCCGTTCCCAAATCCAGCACTTGTCCGGTGCCGCTGTCGATCAGAAGTGTATCCGTTCCGGTTCCACCGTCGATCAAAGTGTCGGCCGCGTCGTAGACCAGGGTATCGTTGCCGGCACCGCCGTTGAGCGTATCGGCGCCCGCACCTCCGCGCAGGAAGTCGTTACCGGCACCGCCGTTCAGGACATCGTTTCCGGCATGGCCGTAGAGGCGATCGTTGCCCGCCGTTCCGTTGA
The DNA here is from genome assembly GCF_000445125.1 of Novosphingobium lindaniclasticum LE124. Lineage (GTDB taxonomy): Bacteria > Pseudomonadota > Alphaproteobacteria > Sphingomonadales > Sphingomonadaceae > Novosphingobium > Novosphingobium lindaniclasticum. Next base: position 9,296 of record NZ_ATHL01000076.1, on the reverse strand, counting down.
GCGGATCGTTGCCGAGGCCGCCTTCTATGACGTTGGGAGACCCGCTCGCATTCAGCAGGCTGAGATCGAGCAGCGTTCCGGTGGAGGACGTCGAGGAGAGATTGCTGGAGTCCGTCGCGGTTATGCTGATCGAGTTCAGCAGGTCCAGCCCGAGCGTCGAGACGTTCTGCTGGAAGTGGACGGTATTGAGCAGCTCGTTGACGGCCAGGTTATCAATCGTTCCGCCCCCGATCGCGGTGATCGTCAGCGTCGATGTCGGCGCGACGATGCCGAGGATCCCCGAGGTATTGCTGATGTTGATCTGAAGCCCCAGCTCCGTCGCAAGCACGGAAGAAGCCGTCAGCGTATAGGCGCCGAGGCTGAGCGCAAGAAGCGGCGCATAGCGGACCTGGACGCTCCTGAGATTGTTGTTCGGATCCACCGCCGTCAGCGATTGGGTGCTGAGGTCGATCAGGTTCAGCGCCTCCACGCCGACAAGCCCCAGTAGCGATGTACCGCTGGCTTGGACGATCGGCGCCTGCGCGGGAATGGCGCTGATGTTCAGCGTCTGCGACGCGCTGTTGCCGATGTTTCCTGCCGCATCGACGACGCGGGCGGAAATGCTGTGCGATCCGTTAGCCAGCGTTCCGGCGCCGTAGAACCAGGTCGAGCCCGAGGCGCTGGCATTCACCCAGGCTCCGCCGTCGATCCGTACCTGCACCTGCTCACCGGCTCCGAGGGGCGCACTGAGCGTCCCGCCGATCGTCGGGCTGGTGTCCTGGGTGCTCCAGTCTCCCTGCGTGCCGGTGTCGGTCGTCAGGAGGGTAATGGCGATCGTCTGCACCGGCGCAGCGGTGTCTACGACCAGACCATAGGTGTTCGAAGCGCCGCTGGCATTTCCCGCAGGATCGACCGCCACCGCCGTGAAGCTGTGGGTGCCGTTCGCGATTGCCGCGTCCGGCGTGAAGCTCCAGGCACCGCTGCCGTTGGACGTCGTGCTGCCGAGCAGAACACTGCCGTCGTAGATGAGGACGACTGTATTGGCCGCCGCCGTTCCGTTCAATTGCGGTGAGGCATCGTTGGACAGGCCGCCGCTGCCGATCGCTCCGATGTTGGGAGCCACGTCGTCGACGATGTTGGTGATGACGGGCGTCGGCGGTGCCGTGAGATCCACGGTGATCGTGAAGGCTGCCGAAGGACCGCCGGGATTGCCGGCCGCGTCGGTAGCGATGGCCGTGAAGGCGTAAGTGCCTTCCGCCAGTCCTGCGGCCGGGCTGAAGGTCCAGTTGCCGGTGGCATCGACCTGCGTCGTTCCGATCGCCGCGCCGTTCGCCAGGATCGTCAGCGTGGCGCCGGCCTCCGCCGTGCCGCGCAGCAGCAGGACGGGGTCATTGGTCGTCCCCCCGTTGGCGACCGGGCCCTGGACGGTGCCGAGATCGTCGGTGACGCCGGCGATGGTCGGCGCCGCCGGTGCACTCGTGTCGACCCTGACCGTGTAAGCGGCGGAGGCGGCGCCCTGGTTGCCGGTCGCGTCGGTCGCGCGAACGGTGAAGCTGTGGCTGCCGTCGCCCAGCGACAAAGTCGGCGTGAAGCTCCAGACGCCGGCGGCATCTGCATTGGTGGTCCCGATCAGTACGCCGTTGTCGAAGACCGCGATGCTGGCATTGGCTTCCGCCGTACCGGAGATCGTCGGTGTCTGGTCGTTGGTGGCACCGCCACTGACGAGCGGGCCGGTCTGCGGGGTCGCGTCGTCGAGAGCGCCAGTGATGACCGGAGCGGCAGGCGGCGTAGTGTCGACCGTCACCACATAGGCCGCGGAGGTCCCACCGACATTGCCGGCCGGGTCGCGAGCCACAGCGGTAAAGCTGTTCGGGCCGTCCGCCAGCGGAGACAATGGCGTGAAGGTCCAGGCCCCTGTCCCACTCGCCGCGGCCGTGCCGAGCAGGACGCCATTGTTATAGATCGAGACGGTGGAATTCGGTTCCGCCGTACCGGTCAACAGAGGGAGGGCGTCGTCGGTGGAACCGCCGTTGGGGATCGCACTGCCCACACCGACGTCATCGGTCGCCCCGGTGATGACCGGCGCGACCGGGGGCGCCGTGTCGACGGTCAGGTTGAAGGGCGCCGTGGCGGCGCTCTGGTTTCCTACGGCATCCGTAGCCGTGACGGTCAGCGCATGGAGACCGGGCGTCAGCGGCGTGGTGGGCGTGAAGCTCCAGGCTCCCGCACCATCGGCGCTCGCTGTGCCGATGAGGTTACCATTGTCGAAGATGGAGATGGTGGTGCCGGGATCGGCCGTGCCGGTCAGCGTCGGCCGGGTATCGTCTGTCTGCGCGTCTGCCGCAAGGCCGCCCTGGACTGCACCGATGTCGTCCGTGACTGCCGTCACCAGGGGCAAGGCGGGCGATGTGAGGTCCACATTGACGGTGAACGGCGCAGACGCCGGCCCCTCGGTCCCGGCTGCATTGCTCGCCGTGACCGTAAGCACATGCGTGCCCTGCCCCAAGGCGGGCGCCGTGATCGACCAGGCACCGGCAGGATCGCTGGTCGTGCTGCCGATGACGTCGGCGCCGTCATAGAGTGTGATCGTGAGATTGGCCCCGGCGGTGCCGCTGAGCGTAGGCTGGGGGTCGTCGGTGCTGCCGCCGCTGACGAGGGGGCCGCGAATGGTGCCGACGTCATCGGCCACGCCGGAGATGGCCGGGGCCAGGGGCGTAGTCGTCACAACCGTCAGTTCATAAGCTACGGAGCCTGCGCTGACATTGCCGAAGGCGTCGGTCGCCGTTACCGTGAAGCTGTGCGGCCCCTCTCCCAGACCGACGGGCGGCGTGAAGGTCCAGCTTCCGCCTGTGGCCACGGTCGTACCTAGCAACGTGGTCCCGTCGTAGATCGAGACGGTCGAGCCCGCTTCCGCCAGACCGGTCAGGGTCGGCGTGGTATCGTCCGTACCGCCGCCGGGCACGACCGGACCGATGACCCCGCCGACATTGTCGTCCACGCCCGAGATGGTGGGAACGGCAGGCGCAGTCGTGTCGAAGACCGCCGTGGCCGGTTGAGACGGATTGCCGGCAGCGTCGCGAGCGATGACGGTGACCGTGTCGCCCTCGACGAAAGCCGGGTTGGGCGTATAGCTCCAGTTACCCGCGCCGTCGGCCTGAACGATGGCGGAGCCGCCGGGATACGTGATGATCACCGTGGCATTCGCTTCCGCCGTGCCGGCCAGGAGCGTTCCATCGCCGGTTTCGATGATCGGCACGCCGGGAGCGGTCAGGTCGATGGTGAAGCCGGTCGCATCGCCGCTGATGCTTTCCACGCCACTGGCAGTCGCGGTGGCGGAGATGCTGTGGGGACCTTCACCCAAGCCCTGTGTCAGGGTCAGGCTCCATGCGCCTGTGCCATCGCTGTTAGTGGTGCCGATCACCGTGTCGCCGTCGTAGACCGTGATCAGGACATTGGCCGCGGCCGTGCCGGAGATCAGAGGCGTGGGATCGTCGGTGACGGTGCCGTCCTCGATCAGACCGGTGACCGGCCCGGCATTGTCCTCGATCGCCGTGATCGCGGGAATGGGAGGCGGTGTCGAATTGGTGTCGTAATCCACGACACCCGTGCCTGCATCGGAGACATTGCCGGCCGCGTCCCTGGCGACGGCGGTGAGCACGGCTTCATCGGCAGCCCGCGTCGAGAGTGTCACGGTCCATTCGCCGCGGCTGTTGGCGATGGCGGTATAGTCGCCGTCGCCCGGCACCGTCAGTGTGATCACGGTTCCCGCTTCGGCCTCACCGACCACCGTGGTGCCGTCGCTGGCCTGGATCGTGGGAGCGAGCGGGTCCACCGTATCGACGACGATCGCGTAATTGCCGGAGAGCGTGCTTTGGTTGCCGGCCGCGTTCGTAGCGGAAACCGCGATCGTGTGCGGCCCGTCCAGCAGGAGGGCGGAGACGAACGCCCAATCGCCGTCCGGCCCTGCAAGGACGGTGTCCACGGCGGCACCGTCGACATAGAGCGTGATAAGAGCGTTCGCATCTGCGGAGCCGGAGATGAGCGGCGTCGGATCGTTGGTGGCACTGCCGCCAACGATAAGGACCGGGGCGGAGCCCTCGTTGTTGGAAACGGCCGCGATCGTCGGAACGTTGGGCTGACCCGTCAGTACCGTGAATTCCAGCGCGGTACTGGCCGGTCCGAGGTTTCCGGCAGCGTCGGTCGCCTCGAAAGTGATGCTGTGCGGCCCATTGCCCAGAGCGGTGGTAGGGGTGAAGGACCAGTCGCCGTCCGCGTCGGCCTGAACGGTGCCGATCGGGTTCAGATTGTCGTAGATGCGCACGGTTGCATTCGGCTCGGCAGTGCCGGTGAAAGCCGGGAAGCCATCGTCGATCGTGGCATTGATGCCGCCGATCGCTCCGACGCGGTCGCCCTGATCGTCCAGAGCCGAGACCAGTTGAGGCGCGAGCGGCGGCGTCAGATCGATCGGGACGGCCGTAGGCGGCGAGGCGTTGCCTGCCGCATCGATAGCCGTGACGGAGATCGCGCCTGCAGGCGTGCTTCCCGGAATGGGGTAGGTCCAGACGCCGCTGCCGTCCACGGGAACGGTCACGGGCGCAGCGCCGTCGATCACGATGCTGACGGCCGCATCTGGCTCGGCCGTGCCGCTCAGGGTGCCCGTGCCGTTGGTGGGGTCGACAAGAGGCGCGTTGGGCACGCTGGCATCCAGGGTAAAGGCGAAGGCCGGCGACTGCCCGCTGCTGGCGCCTGCCGCATTGGCGGCGCTTACGGTGATGCTCTGCAGTCCGTCCTGCAGGCTGGGCAATTCGAACGACCAGTCGCCCGAAGCCAGGACCTGTGTCGTGCCTACCGGGGTGCCGTTGACATAGACGGTCACCGTCGCTTCCGGATCTCCCCGGCCGACCAGCGTCGGCGTCGGATCGTTGGTGAGGCCGCCGTTCGACACCGGATCGATGTTGCCGGGGGCATTGTCCTCGGCCTCGGTGATCGTCGGCACGCTGGGAACCGAGGTATCCACCGTGATCTCGTAGCCACCCACGGACGGCGCCGAGTTCCCCGCCGCATTGGTGGCGACGGCGGTGAACCTATGCGCGCCGCTGCCCAGCGCCGCCGTCAGTGTCAGGCTCCACTCCCCGCTGCCGTTCGCGGTGGTCGTACCGAGCAGGTTCCCGCCTTCGTAGACTTGCACCGTCGCATTGGCGCCGGCCGTACCGACGATCGTCGGCAGGGTATCGTCGGTGACACCCGTGTCGATCACGTTGCCGCGTATCAGGCCCACGTCATCCGTGACGCCGGTGATGACGGGAGCGATGGCCGGGCTAACATCCACCGTAACGGTGTAAGGCGCCGAAGCCGGGCCCAGGTTGCCGAGCGGGTCGGTGGCAGTGGCCGTGAAGGAATGGGGGGCGGCTCTTGCTGCAGCGGTCACCGTCAGCGCCCAGGTACCGTCGATTCCGGCTGCTGTGGTGCCCACAAGGACACCGGCATCATAGACCAGGACGGTCGCATTCGGCTCGGCCGTACCGAACAGATCGAGCGAAGTATCGTCGCTCGTACCGCCATTCGTTACGGTCCCCACTTGCGCGCCGACATTGTCGACCACGCGATCGATGCTCGGCGCCTGCGGAGGCGTGCGGTCGATGATGATACGGTCCGTACCGGAGGCGTTGCCGGCGGCGTCCATGGCCGTCACGATCACGGTGGTCCCGCCCGCCAGCGGGGTGCCGGGAGCGTAAGTCCAGTCTCCGTCTTCGTTCGCCGTGGTCTGGTCGTCGGTCACGCCGTCGCCGTCGAGGTCGAGCAGGATGGTCGCGTTCTGCTCGGCCGTGCCGGTCAGGATCGCGCCCGCACTGGGGTCGATCTCGGGCGCCAGCGGCGCGCTCGTGTCCACCACGATCGTGAAGGCACCGGAAACCGGACTCGTATTGCCGATCGCGTCCGTGGCCCTGGCGGTGAACACGTGGGGGCCTTCGGACAGGGCGGAAGTGGGTGAGAAGGTCCATCCTCCGGAGCCGTCCATCGTGGCGAGACCGATGGCGACATCGTTGTCGTAGACGGTGACCGTCGTACCGAGAGGCGCCGTGCCGCTCAGGACTGGAAGAACGTCGTCGGTGGCATCGCCGCTCACCAGGGGATCGGTGACACTGCCCACGTCATCGGCCGCGGAGCCGATCGTCGGCGGGGCGGGGAGCGCGGTCGAAACGGTCAGCACGAAAGGCGCGGATGACGCGCTGGGTACGCCGGCGGCGCTGGTGACGCTGGCCGTATAGGTATAGGTCGTGTTGCCCAGAGGATCTGCGGGCGTAAAGGTCCAGACACCGAAGGCATCCGCCGTAACCGTGTCCACTAGGAAGCCGTTCTGGAGAATGGCGACTTGCGCGTTCGGGTCCGCCGTGCCCGTCAGCACCGGCAGGGGGTCGTCGGTAGACGCGCCCGTGGCGAGAGATCCCTGCACGGAGCCGATGTCGTCGAAAGCCGATGTGATCGTGGGCGTAGCCGGCACGGCGCTATCCACCGTGAGTACGAAAGGCGCGGACGGCGTGCCGATATTGCCTGCCGGATCCGTCGCGACGAAGACGAGGCTGTTGCCGCCCGGCGCAAGCGGTTCAGGCGGCGTGAAGCTCCAGAAGCCGAAACTGTCCGCGTCCGTGGTCCCAAGGAGAATGCCGTTGCCGTAGACGGCGATCGTCGAGTCCGCTTCCGCCGTGCCGGTAAAGGTGGGCTGCGCGTCGTCGGTGACATCGCCGGTCGCCAACGGATCCTGCACCGGGCCCACGTTGTCGGCCACCGCCAAGATAATCGGAGCCGCTGGTCCGGCATTGTCCACCACGAGGGTGAACGTCGCCGGAAGACTTTCATTGCCCACGGCATCGGTCGCCGTGATGGTCAGGGTGTGGCTGCCCTGGCCCAGCGGCGCCGAAGGCGTGACGCTCCAGGCACCCGTGCCGTCGGCCCGCGCGGTGCCGATCACCGTGCCTCCTTCATAGAGGGTGATGAGCGCGTTGCCCTCGCCGGTGCCGCTGAAGGTCGGCTGACCGTCGTCGGTGGAACCGCCGTTGGTAATCGGATCGCGGACGGTCCCGATATCGTCGCTGACCAGCGCGATCGTCGGCGTGGCCGGCACATCGGTGTCGATCGTGCCTGTCGCCGGACCTGACGTGTTCCCCGCCGCATCGATGGCTACGGCCCCGATCGGGCCAGTGCCGAGCGGAAGCGGCGGCTGATAGCGCCAGACGCCCGACGCGTCCGCCTGAACCGGCGTTTCGAAGATCCCGTCGTTGTCCAGGTCGAGATTGACGAAAGCGTTCGGCTCGGCCGTGCCGCTGATGGCGGTTCCATCGGACAGGTTGATTACCGGCGGTGCCGGAACGCCGGTATCGACGGTGAGTTCGAAGGCCGGCGACGCAAGGCTTTCATTGCCCGCCGTATCGGTGGTCGTAACCGTCAGGCTATGGGAGCCCTCCCCCAGAGGCGCGTTCGGCGTGAACGTCCAGATGCCCACTTCGTCGGCATTCGTCGTGCCCAGAAGCGTACCGTTGTCGTAGATCGAGACCAGGACGTCGGGCTGCGCGGTTCCACTGAAGGTCGGCTGCGTGTCGTTCGTGGAATCCCCGCTTGCAAGCCCCCCCTGAGACGGGTCGACGTCATCCATCACCCGGTCCAGCAGCGGGACCGGCGGAGGCGTAGAGTCAATGGAGTTGTCCACCACGACGGTAGTGGGCACGGTGGGATTGCCCGCCGGATCGACCGCGACGACATCGACGAGCGCACCGCTCGCCAAGGGCGGCGTGAAAATGACGCTCCAGCGGCCGTCGTCCCCTGCAACCGTGCTCTGCTCGGCCGTGCCATCGCCATTGGTATCCACCAGCACCGTGGCGCCTGCCTCGGCCGTGCCGGTCAGCGTGGCGCCATCGGTTGGGTCCACAACAAGCGCGGGCGGCGAGAGATCGACGATGACGCCGTACGTCACCGAAGGACCGCTGACGTTGCCGGTCTCGTCGGTGGCCGTGACCGAGAATTCGTGCGTTCCTTCGCTCAGCACACCGGTGGTGAGCGTCCAGTCGCCGGAGGGACTGGCCGTCAGCGTGCCGATCAGCAGCGTGCCATCGTAGACCCGCACGGTGGAATCCGGTTCCGCCGTGCCGTTGATGGTGAGCGTCGCATCGTTGCTCACCCCGCCTCTCACGACAACGCCGGGGCCGCTTTCCACGTCCTCGATGATCTCGGTGATGCCGGGCGCGACCGGCACGCTGGAATCGACGGGCACCGTCGCGGGCGGGGAGATATTGCCCGCAGCGTCCGTAGCGGTGACCGAGATTGTCGTACCGTCCGCCACGGGGCTGCCGGGCATGAACGTCCAAGCGCCTGCGCCGTCCGCCTGGACGACCCCGTCGATGACCCCATCGTCGCCGATATCGATGCTGACAGTGGCTCCGATTTCGGCCGTGCCGGAAATTAACGCACCATTGGTGGGGCGGATCGTCGGAGCCGCGGGAATGCCGGTGTCGATGGTGAACGCGAACGGTGCGGACGCGGCGCCGCGGTTGCCGGCGACATCGACCGCCACGAACGTGAAGCTGTAGAGCCCATCGCCAAGAGGCGTGGTCGGCGTGAAGGTCCAGCTGCCATTCGGTGCGACCAGGGCATTGCCGATGAGATCGCCGTTGTTGAAGACTTCCACCACGGAGCCGGGCTCGGTGGTTCCGCCGAACGTCGGCGTGGGATCGTTGGTCGAGCCACCGGCCGCGATCGGCGCGACCACGGGATCGGCGTCGTCGCTGCCGCCGGAAATGACCGGCGCTGCCGGAGGCGTCGTATCGATGCTGCCATCGACGGTCGCGCTGCCGGGACCGGAGATATTGCCAGCGGCGTCTGCGGCAGTGGCGCTGATAACGGTGCCATCGGCCAGTGGCGTGGGCAGCGTGATGCTCCAGGTCCCGTCGCCCGCAGCCGTCGTGGTGGCATCGGCAATGCCGTCGCCATCGGTGTCCAGCCCGATCGTCGCTCCGCCCTCCGCCGTGCCGGAAATGGTGGTTCCGTCCGTGGGGTTGAGCACAGGCGCCGCCGGAACGCCGGTATCGACGGCGAATTCGATAGCCGCAGATGCCGCGCTCTGGTTGCCGGCGGCATCGATGGCGACGAAGGTCAGGTTATGCCGGCCTTCACCCAGCGGCGCCTCGGGCGTGAACGTCCATGTCCCATCCATCGCCACGACGGCCGTGCCGATCTGCGTGCCGTTGTCGAACACCGCGACGACAGATCCCGGCTCGGTCGTGCCGCTGAAGCTCGGCGTGGTGTCGTTGGTCGCGCCGCCGGAC